>JAHFBF010000005.1 GCA_023250195.1 Candidatus Melainabacteria bacterium
TTTCTTCTACTGTTTGCATCTGATTTAATTAATGCAAACTTCTTTAAAAAAGGCCAGACCCATATCTTTAAAAATTTAGTTTTGTAAACATGACATCTGGATCAGCGTAAGTCCTATAATAGTTGTTGTGCCCCTTGTCCAACAGCACCACCACCAAAACCACCCAATAAACCACCTTTTAATAAATCAAAAACATTTTGACCTTTGGTGTATTGCATTAATTGTGGAACACTTGTAATTCCTAATGGTTTAATTGCATTTGGGTTTATAAAGTTCAGAATACCTCTAAGTATTTGATTACCAAATAAAGTACCGGCTGCAGCACCAGCAACACCTCCAGCAGGGCCACCTTGCTTGTAACCCGAATAGCCACCAACACCAGCACCAATTACCCTTCCGATATTTCCACCCAATGTACCCCTTCCAATATTTGAAATAATTTCTTCAGGATTATCTCTTGCATAATCAGGATTTAGAGTTTTATTTGTACTCGTTGCAAATTGTTCTGGAGTGCCTCTTGTAATAGCTTTTACTCTTGTTAAATCTTGGGCATTTCTGATAAAGCTATTAGTAGCTTTTTCACCAAATAAAATATTTGAATGACTTTTGTATTTTAAGATATCTTTAGTTGCAGCCTTTATATTAGTAGAATTACTAATAACATCATTTGAAGTATTTAAAACCTTACTTGCAAATTGACTTCTTACTAATTGTGTTCCTTGTTTGCCAGCATATTTTTCAATTTCAGCTAAAGTAGCTGTTGGATTTTTGCTTTTTAAGAAAGTATTTAAAAGTAAATCAGGATTATCTTTTAGGGCTTTTCCAAATGCATCAGGATTTCTACCTGTTTCTCTAAATGCACGTTCTAAATCCGAACCACCTGTTTTTGCTAATTTTTCAATTGATTTTTCTTTTTGTGCATTTGCTGCTCTTGCTTCACCTAATTTTAAAGGGGCATTTATAGCACTGGGTTTAGTTTTTGCCACACTTTGAGCAAGTGTGTTTTCAAGTTTATTTAAAGAAGCATCAACTGTTTTACTTACAAGACTATAACTAGGACTTAATTGCCCAGTATTTGGACTTGTGAACTCTTCTTTTAAATTATTTCTAAGGAACGTTCTAACTTCTTTTATTTGTTCACCACTAAGTGTTTTATTTCTACTTTGTGCAAGTATTGTTTCAACATTGTTAATTGCTTTACCAACAATATTTGCTGCTACAGGATCTTTTTTAAGTAAAGTTGCTTTTAATCCCTGTAAATCTTGAACTAAAACTTTACCACCTATTCTTGCATTTCCAAACATACCTAATGCTTCATCAAACTTGGAACCAATTGCTTTTAAACTCGTATTTATATTCTCACTAACTTTATCAGCAAGATTAACAAAAGTTTCTTGGTCTAAAGGTTTTGCACCTAATTTAGTAACTGCTTTTTCACTAGCTTGTTCAATTGCTTGATCTTGAGTAGCTTTAAATGTTTCAAGAAGAGCTTCATCAACTGGACCTTTTCTAAACTTGTCAGCAAAACGACCTGCTAATTGTAGTGGATGAACAGGAATGTTTAATCTTTTAAATGGTTGAATATTTTGAATCGTTGATTTTGACAATTGAAAGACTGGCTTTAAACCTCTTACTGCACCAATTGCAGCAGGAGCACCACTAAATGCAGTATCTAAAGCAATATTTCCACCAACTTCTAAAGGTGTTTGTGGATTTCCTTCAGTTGATTTTGCATAACTATCAAGTAAATTACCACCAATAATACCTGCACCTGTTCCAAGTACAGTGCCAATCCCTGGATTAATAGCTGTTCCAAGTGAAGCACCTAAACCAGCACCACCGCCCCTAAAAAGCACACTTCTAAGAATATCCCTATAGTTATTAAGTCCAGGTATTACATTTTGAATCCCTTGACCAATAGTGGGTGCAATATTTTTAGCTAAATTAATATAATCAGTTAATCCTATGCTTTGAGCCATGCCTTGTGAAGTTGGTTGTTGTACTTGATCAGGGACAGGTAAACCAACATTTTGATTTCCAGCTTGTGCTGGTGCAGCCATTTGTGCAGGTGGTTGTGCATCTGGCTGTGGCACACCAATTTCATTTTCAATTAAAGCTAAAGCATCTGCCATTATTTTATTTCCACCTTATGTCCTTCTTTTCTTAATTCTTGAATAGCTTTTAAGATTTCACTTTTAGCAGCAGAACTTAAATTCTTGTTTTTCACTGTATTTAAAAAAGTTTGTGGATCCTGTAAAATCATTTGTTTAAAACTATCAATTGCCCTATAGCGTTTTGGTTTAGGGGCTCCAGATGAAGTATTTGCTTCTTTTGGCAACGGTGCATAACTGCCTGGTGGTGCTTCAGCCGGATTATCAGATGTTGCTTGAAAATCTTTATTCTTAAACACACCTTCTTTGGTGTCAAAGATACGACCATCAAATTCAACTTGGCCTTTTACTTTAACTGCTGGTTCTTTAGTCGTTTGAGTAGTTGGTTGAACATTCTTTTTTGCACTGCCTCTAAATACAGAAGGTAAATTATCAATCCATTGCAAAGATTCAGGTGTAATTGTACCTAAATCAGAATTGATATCTAACTTTTCAAATTGTCCATAGTCTTTGCCAGTTGCTCTTGCAGCAGCAAGATTAATATTAAAGATTCCTTTTTGGGGATCACCAACTAGATTTTTGAAATCTGCGATTTGCCTAGAAAATGTTTGTGAATCATTTGTTGGGTTTGGAAAGTCTGCATATAAGGCTTGCTTTTCATTTTCAGTTAGATTTGCACCTGCATTGCTAATTAAATTACGAGCTGCACTTAAATAACGATTTCTAATATTATCAATTTTTGCTCTTGCTTCAAATTCTTTGACATTACTTACACCAACTAAAGCAGGGCCTAAACTTTGTAATGGTCCAACTGCATTAGGTGCTTTTTCATAGATTTTTGTAATATCATCAATAGCAGATTTTGCTTGTTGAATTAATGGGAACTTTTGTAAAAACTGATCACTTGGTGCTGGTTGATATTTTTGTACTTCAGTTGTAAAGTCTTTTTCACTTAAAGATTGAACTGCACTTTTTGCAACACTATCCCTAATGGTTTGATTACCAAAAGTTTTAATAGTATCAAAATGTTTTCTAAGTAATCCTTGTTGGAATGAATTAACTGGAAATGGTGTAACACCCAGTTGTGCAAATATACCCTCTTGAACTTGTTGACTAGCAGGTGATTGTGGTTCACTAGGTGCTGATGTTGAAACTCCTGCTGTTTCATCAGCACTTGTTGGACTTGTTAAATCTTGTGTTTCTGATGTTGGTGAAGTTGTTTGTACATTTGGTGCTTGTGGTGAAGGAATGGTAGGTGTTGTACCTTTTGCCTGATTAAATGATTGTTTGAAATTAGCAAAGAAACCAGGATTCTTTTTCATGAAAGAACCACCTAAGCCAGAGTTTAATCCAGTATTAGTAATAGAACTATGTAATAAAGCATCCTTTTGTGCCCTGACAATTTCCAAGTTTGATCGCATTTGATTTAATGCTGTTTCACTAGCAGGATCATAAGTAGTGTTTACTTTGTCTTGTAACTTATCAACATCTGTTTGTAATTTTGATTCAGTTGTTGCTAATTCAGTTAGTCTTGTAGATGTTTGTAACTGCTGGGTGAATTCCCTTTGTGCTAGTACAGACATTAAATTGGCATAAGTTGATAAACCTGAAGTAAATGCAGGGCCAAAATGCTGAAGTAATTGTACTCCTGCACCTGGTCTTATACTAATCCCTTTACCCATTTTCTACCTTTTTCCTTTTTACCTCTTTACCCTTTACCTCTGTTCACCTCTTTAATAATATTGAGCTGCATTTGCAAAACCACTATTTGAAAAATTACTACTGCCACTGCCACCTTGGAATTTCTTTAAAAGATTTCCAATGACACCACCTAACCAACCACCTGCACCACCACCACTAGAACCGCCAGAACCTAAACTCCCTTGGAGGGCTGCAAATGGGGCAAGACTTCCTAATGTACTGCCAACTGCACCTGCAATTCCAGGCTGTGAAGCAATTTGCAAACCAGGGCCTAATGCTGCCATATATGGACTCATCTTAAGTTGTGTACTACCTAGTGAAAATTGATTTTGATTATTTAATTGATTTAATAAAGTGCTAAAGTCAAATTGACCAGTTGGATTCATATACTGCGATTGAATTGGTAATCCTGGTGACATTAAAGTATTTAAACCAGATCCAAATGAAGGTACTGTACCTAATGTTCCAAATGCTTGCAATCTTCTTTGTATTTCATCTTGCCTTAATTGTTCTCCGTATTGTTGCCCACTTGTTGCAATTCTAGTTTGTTCATCTGCTAGATTTCGTCCTGTTCTATCAAAAATATTTCCACCAGCACTTGAACTACCAAAACCACTATTTGCTAAACTTTGTGCAATGCCACCTGTAGAATCTTGGAATTGCCTATT
This sequence comes from Candidatus Melainabacteria bacterium, assembly GCA_023250195.1. Lineage (GTDB taxonomy): Bacteria > Cyanobacteriota > Vampirovibrionia > 2-02-FULL-35-15 > 2-02-FULL-35-15 > 2-02-FULL-35-15. The sequence goes on from JAHFBF010000005.1 coordinate 4,481, forward strand.
AACATCAATATTTGCACCTTTAATATAGGCGTCTTTGGCAGCTTGAATCCTTTGCTCAACTTCAGGTTGTAATGAAGTTAGACCACCTTTGATTATGTCATTTGCTGAATTAAAAGCATTTAAATTTAGACCTTGTAATGAAGGTAATAGACTACTGTTGATTTTAGAGATGTTGGCAATATTATTTAAAGCATTACTAAGTTCAAATCCAGAACCTAAATTAAATAGGTTTTCACTACCAGGTGAAGCAACAGGGTTACTAAACGGCTCTTGTGATTTTTTTATATTCTTCACTTTCTGTGCACCAGTTAAAAACCCTGGCAACAAATTATGAGTATTCATTAATTCATCTGAAGCAAATTTTCTTTTACCACTACTTAAAGCATCCCTAAAACCTTGTGGCATCCACTGACCAAGGTTTTTGCCTTTAATTAGGGCGTTTAAATCTTTTGGGCTTATTCCACTAAAATCATAAAAAGTCTTTGTTCCTTGATTAAATCCACCACCACCAGGTGCTTGAAATCCACCACCTGGATATTTAGGAATATTAGGATTTAATTGTGGTTGTTGATTAATTGCACCAAAAACATCACTAAGATTTGGACTTGAACCAAAACCACCAAATGAACTTAATGCACCACCTAATAAACCTAATCCTAATGCATCTGCTAAACCAGCCATCTTTTTACTCCTACATAAGCCCCAAAGACATTAAAAGTTTTAATGCTTGTGGATCCATCCCACCTAACATATTTGATCCACCTCCAAAGTTCGACCCACCTAACCAATTAAGTGCTGTACCTGTTGGATTGAAATTATAATTACCACCGACTCCTAAATTAAACATTGGACTAATACCAGCACCAAATAAAGGATTTAAAGATGTTGGGAAATTCAGACCTGTCATCTGATTATTCATGAACTGTGGATTAAATCCTGGCAATCCACCACCGACATATTGACCTTGATCATTTATTCCTGATGCTGACATTAGTGATGTTTCAAATGGAGTTCCACCTGCTGGATTTATAAACATTGAAGGCATTTTTGGTGGTCTATTTGGCATGAATGTTTGTTGTCCACTTGCTGGATCAATATAACTAGCAAAACCACCACTAACTACTTGTCCTAAAGATGGCAGGGGTCTATAAGGATTTAGACCAGGAGTTAAAACATTATTGATTCCACTTGCTTTTAAAGAATTGTCATAGTAATTTTCTAAAAGTTGATTTCGTTTATTAGCATCAGGCTCCATTATGATGTCTGACAAAGACATTTTAAATCCAGTTGGTGTTGCTAAATTAATATTCGGACGAATATTGCTGCCAACATAATTAGGCCCTAAACCAATACCAGTTGCATTTGCAGCATTTAAATAACCAACTGGATTAATAGTGCCTGGTTTTGGTGGTTGATAGTTAGAACTATATGGAACCCCTGTAGAATTATCCCAACTACCACGTGTAGGATTCCAACTTGCACCTGGTGGTGGTTGGGAATAATCGGTGGCAATAGGTGCTGGGTTAGACGCTTTCGGGGTTGCTGTTTTTCTGTAGCTTAGGTTTGCGTCCACGTTTCTTAGTGTCGGGTTCCAAAACCCCATCATTTGTTGGGTCGTTACCACTGTCCTTTTCCTCCTTTACATTGTTTTCTAAAGCATTCATAGCATCGTCAAATCTTTTCTTTTGCTCAAGGGCAAAAGAATATTCTAATTTGGAAATATTCTTTCTAATTGTTAGAGCGTAAGTGTAGTCATATTGCACATTGTCAATTTTTAATTCATCAAAGCAATATTTAATTAATGCTTCATAGAGTTCATTGCTTTTTTCTTGATATTTAGCTACCCAGAAAATATGTGCAGTTTTTTCTTTCCCTTTTTGAATATCAAAAACTTCAATGATTCCCAAATCATCTTCAAGCGGTTTCCCGTTTACAGTGATTTCACCTCTAACAACAAAGGCTTTTTCTTTTTTTAAATCTTCAAGCCAATCAACTGCTGTTGAATACCCCCTCATTGCACTTAACGAGCTCCCTACAATTGGCCATAAGTCATTTATGATTAGTTTCATGTGCCCATCATTTACTTGTTGCATATTTTCACTCTCCCCCTTTTTTTTTCTTTTTGTTTACTAATCGAAATCTTCTCCTTCTAAAATTATTTCTATAAGTGTCCAAGCAAAATTCTCCTCAAAAGAAAATATTTTGATTTGTTTTCTCTTTGAACTACCTATAGGCTTAAATCTTTTTTCAGTTAATGGTCTACCTTCTTGACTTGACCATATCAACTCAGAATTAAACTTTTCACCCCAAACACCAGTAGATGGCTTATCTAAGAAAATCTTATAAATCCTGCCTGATTTATTTGCATTCACAATTTCAATATGAACAGTTCCAGTTGTATGGTTGGTAAATGTTGTCCAACCTTTCGTAAAGATAAAGTATTTACCGCCTCTATCAATCCAGGGCCAAACATATTTGGCATTTCTCCTAGTTAGATTATGAGTAAAACCAGTATCTTGTTTTCTGATTTCCCCTGTATAACTTGCTGAAAACAAGTTGAAATCATCATATAAAAGACTTGCTGCATAAATTACATCTTCAATAAATGTCCAATTGTTTTGCCTATAATCAAAAATCTGGATTTTGTTGTTACCACGACTTACACCACTATAGAAACCACCGATTTCTTTGGTGGTATATTCAACTGTCTTTATAATAAGTTCATCTACAGCACCATTAAATAAATCTGAAGGTGCTATTGCACTTGAGCTGCCAATTGCTAAACCATTATTGCCACTTGTTTGTATAGTAGAAACACTAACTGCTGCTCCTCTTTCTACACCATCACGCCATAATCTGAATTTTTTGCCATCCCAAGTAATTGCAGTGTTGTACCAAGTGCCAAGAGTTAAAGTTATAACCTCAGTAACTTTCTGTTCTTGACCGTTGCTATCCCAAATTGAACCAACTAGCTTCTGTGTACCACCATCATTGAATAAATAAAGATCTGCATGTCCGGCAGTATGGTTTAAGTGAAAGAAATAGGCTTTGTTATTATTGCCTGGTAACGCTTGTGGTCTAATCCAAATGTTGAAAGTAAAAGCACTTAGAGCTCCCCCAATTCCACCTGTCAAACTCAAATATTGATTTGTGCCATTTAATTTAATGGCATCTTTTAAGTATTGATTGAAGCCAGTAACAAAGGTTGCATTATTGTTGTTTATTAGGTTATATGCATTTTTGGTGGAATCTTTTATATCGTTAAAATGAAATAATGCTCTTGTATCATCTGCAATTTCTTTTTCATCCCATTCTGCATAATCCTTAAAGTGTGAAATCCAAAGATGATTTCTTCTTTCATAATCTTCAATATATGCATAAGGGAGTGCCTTTTTTGGAATCTTATCAAACTCAGGCTGTACTCTAAAGCTAACATTTGATTCTTCAGCTTCAGCATTTTTAATTGCAATTTGAACTGACTTTAAATAATTGCTTTGATCTAAAAAAGCTGTATCATTTGATTGCGTTGTAACTGAATGCCTTGATTTAGTACCATGTTTTTTAATTAATAAAACAATTTTAAAAGGAACACCAACACCTGTGGTTTGCCAAATATCTGGTGGTGTATCACCAACAATTGCATAAACTGCTCTTTGTTTAAATACTAATAACCTTGCAACGTGTTCTGGTGTTGCTTTTTCCCCAATCATTTTAGTAATAGGGCCATTACCATCATTTGGTTCAATATCTACCCAACCACCACGTTGGACATCTGTCGCTGAATTGTTCCAAATGAAACAATTAAACAAAGCACCATAATATGCTTTGCTTGGATTATTAGGATCGCCACTTAACCAAGGACGATTTGCAAAGGTGGCACATAAACTGACAAAATCCCCAATCGTAAACTCTGGTGCTGCTGCTGTAAATTGTTGGTTTACAGTAGTAGCAGGCATATCACCATATGTTGGTTTCCAGCCTGTTAGATCACTAAGATTAGCATCACCCAATTTCCACATTTTGGTTTTATTAGTTTCACTGGTTAATATTAGAATTGGTTGGCTGACACTTTTTGCCTGGAATTGTGTTGCATCTACTTGACCACCACCAGTCACCGTATCAATTAATGTTGCTGTACCGTTTCTATGATTTGCTGTGTACCATCTGCCAGTTGTTGAATCTTCATCTGTATAAACAACTGGGATTACATTGCCGTCTTTATCTAAATATTCAGTTTTAAATAATGGAACCCCAATAATTTGACTAATTGGAATTGTAGTTTTACTGCCTGGGAAATTAGAGATTGCACCATCTTGTGAAAATGCAATTCCACCTAAATCATAGGCAGAACGTATATCTTGATTGCCTTCTAGCGCCCTTCTATTTAAGCCACCAATATTGTTTTTAAGATGTATTTTGAACTTTTGTCCCATTTATACCGTTTGTCCTATTTACAATCCTGAATGTGCAAGCCTGGCAATATAACGGGAGGTATCAACTTCACCTGTTTCATCAATTAAAGTATGAGCAATTGAACTTTCTAAAAGTTTTTCTTCTAATTTGCCCCGTATAATACCGGCATTATTTCTATTGTCAACAGTTGCTATCCAGTCGGCTATGTAATAAACAAGTGGATCAATATCATTTATAGGAATTATTAGGTTGTCTTTGACTGTTGTTTTATCTATTTCTTCAGTCATTGCAACTTTATAAGGAATAAATAACAATTGATTTGAAATAACCTTTGGAAAGATTGAAAAATAAATTACAGTTTTATCACTAACAGTTAATGGATTTGGATACCAAAATCTAGGTGCTTCTTCTTTAGGAACTAAAGTTTGAAATAAAGTATAAGGAATATTATTTGGTGCCCATGGAATAATATATTTAATTACTTGTTCTCTTGTAACCCTTGTAACTGGATTACCAAAAGCATTTTGTACTTCATCTTCTAAGATTCTTTCAATTAAAAAGTCTTTAGCAAAATTAGTTGCATTTACTTCATAATCTTGTGTATCTGCAACTAACTGCAAATTGACATGCTTCTTTAAATAAGTCCTACCCTCAAAGCCATAAAAGAAGCGTAAGCCTTCATTTAAAGCTACAAGGGTAGAAGCATCAAAAGAACCAGGATCCATTAAAGTATCAGTCGTGTTGTCTTCCTTACAGACACTAAGTGCCTTGTTTATAACATCTAATCCTGTAGGTATTTTTAATCCCATCTTTTATTTTTTACCTTTTATCTTGTGCTTAAACTGCAACTGCTACCTTTCTTTTTTTAGGGATCTTTTTACCAAGGATTTTTACTACTTTTCCTTCACTAGTAATTTCTTCAATTACATCTTCATCTCTTGATTTCTTTTGTTTTTCTTTGATAATTTTGTCAACGTCAATGCTGTATTTAGTACCTTGTGGGACTTCTTCATAAACAACATCTTTCATGTGGGTAAGAAAAATCTTATCCTTTTTAAATTTCTTGATGTTACCTGTGATTGCTTTCCCTTGTGAGCTCAATCTAGTCCTTGCATTCATCAAGAAACCTTCTAATGGTGTTGGTGTATACTTGCAAATTTCACTTCCACCTTCATAAGCCAGCATTTCAGCTTTAATAGGTAAGCAAACATCTTTTGCTCTATCAATACCATCAATATTTGCAATAGTGATTTTTACAAATTCTTCCCATTCTTCCGGTGTGTAATTATTAGGATGAACAACATTTAGTAATTGATACTTTGCCTGTAGTACTTCACGACCTAATTCAGTGACTTGCACACCTTCATATTTCACTTGCGTATTTAAATTGGCTATCCTTGAGTAATAAATTCTTGCCATAAACCCTCCTTTTGATTTTTTTGAACCAAAAGAAAAGGCAGGACTTTTACCTCCTGCCTTTGAACGTAGTTTAGTTGGATTGTTTAAGCTATTCCTAGGTTATGCCGTGTAAGTAAATTGCAGTTTCAGGATAATGCAGCACACCACCCATCTCACCAATTACATGCCATTTACCACCATCCCCAGTTTTACCGAGTTGTTCTACAGCAAAATCCCTCCCGTTTAATGGTGCAAGGTCATATTGCTCCTTTCGGACAATTACCATTTCATCATCAAATAAACAGAAAGGTGGAACTACTACAAAATCAACTGGGAGAGGCCCAGCATAAGTGCCTATATAGTTGGATAAATAAATATCTTTCTGTTCCCTTCTGACTCTATTTGGTTCAAGTACATTGACTCTGTTTTTGCAGGTTGCATTCACAAAGCCAATATATGGGCTAGGACCAAAGCTATTTGGATTACCCCCTTCAGATAGTTCTTTTTCAATTGGACCATCTAAATTAACAACTTTTGCAAGTTGTGCATCCATAACAGGAGTTGATAAAGCACCAGCTACATCTAAGGTAATACCGTTGAAACGCTTAATGGCGTCTATAATTCCGCACATATTACGATCTTCAGCAGCACCGGTGATTGTGTTTTTCTTTGTAGTACTTGCACCATGAACACCACGGAATAGTGCTTGGTATAACTTTACGTTTTCAAGATGATCTAATGCCCTTCTTACAAGGTCATTAAATCTAGCATCACCGTTTGCAATCATTTTTTCAATGGCTTGTGTTGTACCTGAGATTTCAAGATTTCTCTTGAAGATTTGGGTAAAATACGTTTGCCTGATTGATGTAAAATGATCGGAGCCGTTGTGTTGACTGTTTTCTGATAAAGTTTCTGAACCTACAATCACCTTATTATTTGCTGTACCATCACTAGCAGCAGTACCGTCAATGCCTCTAATTACATTGTCTAATGTAATTAGAGTATTTGTTTCAGTAATATCACTTGCTACGGCACTTGTGAATATGGTTTCACCTGTTGCTGGAAAATGAATCTTTTGATTTATTCTTACTAGCATTGGTGTTGCCAGATCTTTTTTAAGTACGATTGTAGTATCCCCAGCTAGATAATCAGCATTGACCAAACCCATGTCAAAGTAGTTTGTTCCATGTGGATTTTCAATTACTGGTGTTTCCCATGCTTTGCCCCTTTTCATATAAAGGTCTAAAGCACGTCTTTTACCTGCACTTCTAACTTCAAGTGTGGTAAGTAGATTTTCCCTTAATGTATCCGGTGTATAGGATACAAGGGCAGCTAATATAAACATAATTAGTTACTCCTATCTTTAGGATTAACCTGCTGCTTTGGTTCTGAGTTTTTGCAACTCAAAATCCAATTTCATGATCTGATTTTGATCAACAGGCTTCCCAGCTTTTGCATCAGCTTTTAACTGTGCAAGGTCTTGCTCTTTCTGAGCAATAACATCCCCTGTACTTAGGGAACTTGCAGTTTGACCACCGTAGTCAGACTGACTTGAAAACTTTTGTTCATTAGGCTTTGGTGCAGGTGGATTTCCATCACCAGTTTTTACTAAAGTTATTAATCTTCCAGCACTTGCCAAATCATAGGCTGCAACAATTTGATTGGCGATTGGTAAATGTCCAAATTCTGCTTCAAAGGCTGGATCACGTCTTAGTCTGTCTGCCTCTGCATCAATAACTGGTAATAATTGCTCCAATTGCACATTTGATGCAGCAGGTTTAAAACCTTGTTTAATATGATTTTGCAAATTAATTTTGACATTGCCAACTGTTTGTTCTGTTTGCAAACCATATAATTCTTCCCTGACAATTTTTCTTGTTGAATCATCAGTTGAAAATGCAGCACCACTGGCAGGATCAACATTCGTATTGTTGTTTGTATTGTTATTGCTATTGTTTCCACCGGCACTGCTTGCTTGTGCACCACCAGCTTCATATTGTTGTAATTTAGTTTGATAATGCTGTATTTTTTGTGCTTGTGAATTATGGGCAGCTTCCCATTGCTTATTTTTATCTTCTGCTACTTTCAGTTTTGCAATATATTCAGTTTCAGTTAGCCTTTGTTCACCTGTTGGTTGAGGCTGTGCAAGAGCTCCACCATTAGCAGCACCAGTATTATTTGCCTGCTCTGCTGTTTTAGTTTCTTGATTGTTTTGTGTTTCTGTTGAATTTATTGACATAATTTTTACCCCCTAAGTTAAAATTGCTCGCAAAATATTGCTTGCAAGATATTGCCCTCAAAACAAAAAAAACAGGCTTTTAACCTGTGTTTTTTATCTTCTTTTATCTGTTGAAGGTTGCAGTGATCTAACTAACTTAGCTTGTGGTTAACTTGTAGATTCAATCAATTCTTGTGCCTCTTTAGAATCTTTAATTGGCTGCATATTGAGGATCTCACTGAATAAGGTTTTAACATCTGCAATTGCTCTTTGTAATTCACATCTATTATGATCTGCAATTATTTGACCAATAAAATCATGCTTATCTAAAACACCACTGACTGAAACACGATCAAATAAATTAAATAAATATTGGATTGCAAAGACTTCTTGTCCTTCTGTATTTTTAAAGGTCACAGTATCTAATGATTGAAAAGCTAAATAATGATCTTTGTATTTATTCCATCTGTAGATAAGTTCTTTAACACTATACTTTTTATTTTCAACTTGATTCCTTCTTCTTTGCCTACTTACTTGTGGGAGTAAATCACCTTCAAAACGTTCAGCTTGGGATTCCCTAACAATTTCTTTTTCTTCTTCAACTTCAAGCGGAAGAAGACCATCTAATTGCATTGCCCTTCTATATGGATTGTTATACATTTATTGTGCTCCTGCCATTACTGGGTTTTGCCCTGCAGGTTGTTGTCCTTGTAGTTGTCCTTGTAGTTGTCCTTGTAGTTGTCCTTGATTTTGCCCAGGTTGTTGTTGTCCTTTTTGCCCTTGTTGTTCAGCACTGATTTGTGCAATTTCCTGCTCAGTATAATAAAACTTTTCAGGATTACTAACACCTGAGTTTTCCCATTCTTGAGCACAAACCTCATTCCATTTGGTGTATTGAACACTTGGTGTCTTACTAACTGTAATACTTGAATCCCTGAATGCTTGTTGACTTTGCAATCTTTCAATTACTGATCTTGTACCAATTGGAATAATATCTGTTAATTCTGGTGGTGTTGCTAGTACAGACATGAAACGCATATCATTGAACTTCATATAGATTTCTTCTGTAGAATAACCAGCTTGTTTAAACCAGAATAAAATCGCAGAATCGTCTTTTGTCCTTTGTGGTTCACCAGATTGTGGATCAAAACCAACAATTGGAAACATTTGATCAAAGACATTTTCAATTACTTCAAATGCAATAACTTGAATGTATCTATTGTCCCAATGTCTTGCTAAAGCACCTGCTCTTCCTTGTGCAGCTTGCATTTGTTGATTTGCAACAGTTGCAAAACCTGGTTGTGTATCAACGCCAGAATGTACCGTTTGTGCATTTGTTAGAACATAAGCCTGACTAGAAAACCAATCAAATACTTCCCTTGCAAATTGCCTTCTATTAGCTCTTGGTATTGGTTCAAGCTGGCTTTGTCCAGTTTTTGGCCACTTTGCAAATGGCCTCATTTTCCAATATTTTGCAAGTTGTCTTGTGGTACGGTCTGCCCAGTTATATGAAACACCGCCCATGTTATCTAAAAGACCGCCAATTAATTCAATAGCAGCCATGGTGTTTATAGAACTTTGAATACCGAGAATTGGCTTTACAATGCCTTCACCAAATACCTCACCTTTAGTAACTCTTTCAAATGGTAAGTGAAAGATAGAATTAGCTTTTCTGTTATTTGAAAGCTGGGTAAATCTTAAAAGTAAACTTGGTGTTTTAGAAATAGTTATAATTATATTTCTAAACTTTGTACCATCTGAGGCTTTCCAGCTAGGTATGTGTGCTTCATATAAAATGTGTCCTGCCCCATATCTAATATTTCCACCTTCATCATTGCGATAAGGGTTTACTTTTGGTACTTGATTTTTAGTATTTGTTTCATCCCCAACTTTATGTACTGGGGCATCTAACTTATCAACAGCTTCTTTAATATATGGTAATTGGCTTTCTTCAAGTTCAAAGCCTGTTTTTCTTAAAAGAATTACTCTATTTACAGTTGAAATATCTTTTGCTTGTGGATAGATTCTAATATCAGCACCAGCAATTGGTTCAGCTTTAGTAAAAGGCCCTTCAAATAAGGTTCTAAAAAATACATCACCAGTAATTGAACCTTCTAAAACAGCTTCTTCAGTTTCTTCTTTGTATGCAGTTTTAGTAAGATTTTTAGTTGCAACCTTTGCCCAAAATTCACCAGTAAGTTCAGTATCTACTCTTAAAAATCTATCACCTGGAAATATTAGGTTTGTAACTGTTGTAGTTGTACTATCTACAATTGTTGGTGTCAGTGGTAAAAATACCCTGTAATCCTGAACCCAGCTTTCTTCTTCACTTAAAGTTGTGGTGAAGTTTTGTTTATAAGCATCAAAACAATTGGCATTTTTATTTAATCTTTGTGGATGTGCCCCACATTGCCATAAACCTAAGACAAGTGATATTAATTCACTTTCATATTTTTCATCTAACTTTACTTGGTTTCTTGGAATTAATGCCATATCTTATCTTCATTTACCTGCCAAAGTGAAATCCTTTTCTTAATCCTTTTTCTAACTCAAGAAACTCACTGCCTGGTTTTTCTAGTTGGCTTATTTCATGTTCTAGTGGTTCTTCATATCTAAAGAAATGCCAAATGGCATAACGCCATAAATCCCCAATGTGGATATATACTCCGTCAACTTCAGGCTTCGGTTTACTTTGTTTATCTACATGCTCTGGATAATGCCAACCACCTTTAAAGGTATCTAGTGACATTTGACAGTTTGGATTTACTGTAATTAAGCCAGCTTTACTAAAAACATCAGTTACTAAGGCTAATGACTGTCTATAAACATCACTAGTCATATGGTAACTAATCATGTTAGTTCCAAAATGCTTTTCAACTATTTCAGCAGCTTTACCTGGAACACCTTGATTGTTTTCATAAGTGCCAGCATGATCGCCAATTACAATGAAATCCCATTTGCCACTGTTGTAAAAAGGACTATCTTTGTCTTTAAACTCTGCAAGTAACCTTTTACAGATACTGTCAATGTCAATTTCAAAACCAGATTGTCTTTGTGGTTTAACTGACTTATGAATTAATAATCTGCCACCAGGTGCTTGTCCAATACCATAAGCTGGATTAGTTCCACCAAAATCAAAGGCTAAAACTAATGGACTATCTTTTAGAACACCAGGGTAATTAGCTGTATGTGTTAGTGCATTAAAACACTCAACAACTGGCTTACCAAGAAAAGTTTCAAATCTTAGACAATGTTCAGTTAGAAAGTTCCTATAATCCTGATACTTAACTGATATTTTAAGTAAATCTTCAAACGATTTACCAGCATCTTTTGGACTAACACCATAAACTAATTGCCCACTTTTATTTATCCTTGGTTTTAAGACTTTCAGGTTCTTTGGAATGCTTTGCCACATATTCGTTCCTGGCTTTTATCCACTGTTCCATTGTTGGAATATCAAATGTGCCTAAATGCTGATCGTATGAAATCCCAATTACTGGTGTTTCTTTGACTTCCTCTTCAAAACTATTACTATGCAATGTGGTTGAGTTTTTAAAGAACTTACCAGAGTGCATTGCTGCTGTGGCTTCACGTTTTAATCTTTCATATAAATGCGGTGGGTCAAACTTAGTAACTTCATCAGCTACATAAACATCAGGTGTTTTACCAGTAATGTTTAAAGGGTTCTTACTAAATGCAGTAAAGTTATTATCCAAATGCTGTATTTTCCAAGAACCTGTTGTAAAATCTTTAAACTCATTTGGCAATTGAAAATCAAAATGATCAGTTATTCCTTTTGCTCTATTAACAACATCAAATGCATGTTCTTCAGTTATTGAATGCCAGAATGCTAAGAAGCTGACTTCGCTCAACATATCATGGTTAATACATTTAGTTATTGTCCAAGTCCAGTGGATTTGCCTTTCTTTATATGAAACTGTCTCAGAGCCTAAAGGAGCCTCAATATACAAGCTAACAATATCTTCAATGTAAGGTAATCTAGGAGTTAATTCCCATCTTTTGGTTTCTTTGTTTGGTGAATAACATTTGTCAAAAATGAAATCATGCTTTTTATCACGGTAATAATCAAGGATTTGAAGGCTTCTTATTAGTCCTTTTGTGTCTATGTGAGAGAATCTGTTTGACTGCTTCACCAAAATCTAATCCTTTATGTTCTAGTTCTTGTTTTTGAACTGTTTTTCCTGTGTATGTGCCTTTAACTTTTAGTCCATCAAAGATTGCTTTTGCTACTTCTTCTACACTTTTAGCTTTAAGACCAGTGTCTTTTAGTTTAGTAATTAACTTAGCAACTGCAAAATCTATTACAGCTACCTCATCTAGAGATTTCTTTGCTTGTTCAGTAGAAGATTGTTCAATGATTTTTTCATTTGTTTTTGCTTTAAAATTGCGTTTCTCATCTGCCCAGTTATATTTATTGTGCCAAGTGCGTAAAGTATCAAAGTTGATGTTTTCTTCTTTGGCTATTTGAGCTAAAGAGATGTTGTTTATAAACTTAAGAAGAGAACGGGCTTTAACTTCTTGTGGATATTTTTTCAACCTTGACATTTGGTTTTAATTTCTTATACCTTTCTATAATCACATCACAGTAAATCGGATCTATTTCTAGTCCATAGCAAGTACGATTAAACTTTTCTGCTGCTATTAATGTAGTACCTGAGCCAAGAAAAGGATCGTAAATAATATCATCAATCTTAGTATTGTTTTTTATAGGCTTTGCCATGCATTCTAATGGCTTTTGAGTTGAATGCCCTGTTCTTTCTTCTTTTTCTTTTGAAAATGCACTATTATTTGATATTTGCCATGTAGTAGATTGATCTCTTGCTCCTTGCCAATTGTGGTTTTTCCCTTTCCTAACTGCATACCAACATGGTTCATGCTGCCAGTGGTAATCTCCTCTTGAAAATACAAAATGTTGTTTTACCCATATGATTTGGCTTATGATTATAAAATTACAATCTTCAAGATTTTGATTTACTGTTTTACTATGTACACCTGCATGCCAAATATATGCAATATCGCCAGGGAATAGTTTATATGCCCTACTCCAATCAATTAATTCATCATTATTTACTTTTCCTGTTGCTCTTGTTCCAAGGTTTCCATCAAATTCTTCTCTCCACATAGGATCATAATTAACACCATAGGGAGGATCAGTAACCATTAATACTGGGATTATTTTATTTAACAGACAATCAACATTTTCTTTTTTTGTACTATCACCACATAATAACCTATGCTTACCGTCTAGGATATATAGGTCACCTGGTTTAGTTTTTGGCTTCTTTATTCTTGCTGCTTCTGATTCAGCATCAAAATTATCTTCTTCAATCTCTTCCAAGTTTAATTCTGATATTTCTTTTAGATCTTCTTCAGTAAATCCAGTTGTATAATCATCTAAATCGTCAATGTCTTTTTCTTCTAAATCTATTGATTTAATATAATCTTCTAATTTTAAATAATCCCATTCACCAGATATTCGATTTAAGGCTAGATTAGCTGACTTTTGTTTTTTCTTTGACCAGTTGACATAAATAACTGGGATTTCAGTTAGACTTTGTTTAACTGCTGCTTTTACTCTTTGGTGACCACCTACAATTTGATTTGTTCGTTTGTTATATATTACTGGTTGAATAAAACCATATTGGACTAAGCTCTCTTTCAAATTATCGAGTGTTTCCTCTGAGATTCTTCGAGGATTTTCTAAGTCTGGTAATAATTCTTGAGGATTAATCCACTCTAGTTTTAATTTCATAACTTAATTTTGATTTTGTTCTAATTTCTCTTTGGAAATATCTTCCTCTTCAGGAATTACTATGTTTGGATCACCAGCAATAATTTCTTCAGGTGTGGGGATATAATGTCCCCCTTCATATTTAGAAGGAACAGTTATTTTAAATTCATATTCTTGAATGTTCTCTCTCATAATTAATAAATAATGGCTATACGGTTAAAAACTTATCCTTCATGTGATTAGCCCAGATCTCAGCCATCTCCTCAACTACCATTTCTTCATCACCAAGTTCTATAGGAACTGACCATTCCTTTCTCAATTTTTGTCTAAATAAATTGGTTCTACTGCTTATGTACCGATTGACAATATTGCTATGTCTTAGTGAAGAAAAGCGTTTCCACTCTACTGGTATTTCTGCTTCTCCTAGCTTCTTGTCATATTCATTATGTGTATAAGGGACTTCTTCACTTTTATAATTTTCAATATTGTGTAATTTTAGAAAATCATTAACTTTAACTTCCAATGAATTGTCTTTCAAGTGATTTTTTGTTTGACATCTCATCTACAACTTCTCCTCTATGGTTTAAGCCAGTGACCATATTCAGGACAAGGAGTGTAGCCAGGAGCAATTTCCCCTTTTATATTTCAATCTTTGTTTAGACTTTTAGGAATAACTATGTAGTGGTTTGATGGTTAGAAGGGACTGTAAGCTCTCTATTTAATTCTTTTAAATATATTCCAAGCTTTCTGGCTTCTTCGGCTTCAAGAGAAGGATTTACTATTTCTATAACTGATTTACCATCTACAGTGGAATACATTATTAGCTTCATTGATTCTTTGGTTATTTTTGTTTCCACTTGTTGACCTTCTGGCTTCTTATAACATGATTTTAAATAATCAATTGCCTTGCAATATTTACATTGTTGACTATGAATCGGGTCTACTTCTTCTACTACTTGAACAATTGCACCTAAATAATTGAAGCCTACAATTACACAGACTTTATTGCCTATATCAAATACTGTGCCAAGTAAGTTGTTATAATCTATTAAACCAGTATTCATTGTGCTAATTGCTTTTTTATCCCTCTACCTTGTGCTATGAGTGTTCCTAACTCTAACCCTTGTCTTTTGGCATCCCCTTTAGTTATTGAACTTCCATCTTTACTATAAATGCAAACTGTTAGATCACTATCAAAGTCAATAGCACTATCTGAATAAAAGTTATTTGATCTTGATCTTCCATATATCCACTTAGCAGCCATTCCTGCTTTTTTAGCCATTGACATTTGCACTACATTTTCAGCCCTTGAATTATTCATCAAGCCATCTGAGTTTGAATAAAGGTTAGTAATTCCCTTGTAATTTTTGTATATGGATTTGTGTTTATGAGGCATATAAATAAAAAGCCTGAGACTTTTTAAAGTTCTCAGGCCTGAGATTTTGCTGATTTGTGACAATAGTCCTCTACCTGCTCAATTTTCACACTCCACCTTTTGGGTTTCAGCGATACTAGGAGCAAGAAGCTTTTAATCTATTTTTTTAGAAGACTTTATCCCTCATATTTTAAATGGACGGGGATTTAGAAAAATAATTCCACAACCCTGCCATTGTTGATTAGAAGGAATAATTAGACTGAAACTAAGAAGTTACTATTTGTTGTTTTGAAGCACAAATGAAACTTTAATTACTTGTTTATCTTTTCAATTTCTTTACTACAAGTATTTTCTAACACTAATTATCATTTAGTACAATACAGCAAATACATGAATTGACTACTCTAAAAACTGCTTCCAGTGAGGGTTATACCCACTTTATGTTTTTAATTGTTACAGATAGTTTAGTATGTAACTTACGGTTACATGGTTTTTAATGTTGATTTGTTAACTTGATTACGTCAATCGGTGGCCAAATAGCTAAATGCTTGTTATAGTTTACTTTCCGCTATTTAGTTAGTTTGGGTATGGCTTGCAAGATAATTGCCTTCGTGGCTCAAGGACAGTCTGCCTACCTCAAACAATCGATTTACTTTTCAAAAAGTAATCAATAACTATGATAGCGGTCAATTTTTCACAACCTCATATAATTATTGGATTAGATGTTCACTCTCAACTAATTAGAGCGATCGCCAAGGATGAACAATTTAATACCGTATATGACCGTATAGTTAAACAAGATAGAAAAGATTTTGAAGACTTTTACCAATCTGTTACTTTAATCAGTGAAAATAAAACAATATTCTGGGGAAGAGAGGCTAGTGTTTATAGTACATGGATTGATAATTTCCTTTTTAAAAAAGGACATGATATTTTAAATGTTGATACTAAGTTAGTTAAAAAATGGCGACAAGGGATAAATGTAGAAAAATCGGATTACATCGATTGTGAAGCAATTGTCTCAGCAGTTAGATTTGAATCTAAAAAAGTAAGGCAATTAACTTTAGAGTTTGAAGATGATTATTATAAAGAACTTAGATCTTTAACTAGGGAAAGACTAAAGCTCTCCTACGACATAATGAGGGTTAAAAGTGAACTTCACCACGCTTTATTTAAATCATTAAGTCCTAAATACAAAACCTTTTTTAAGAATAAATCAATGTTTGGTGATGCGTGGATTAAAGAAGCCCTTGAATATTTTGCTCCATTTGACGACATGCACTCTTTTCTTATTATTCGCAAATTAAAAAAACTTAAAGTTTATGAACAAGATGCAGATGATTTGGATATCTTACTAAAAAAAATAGCAAATAAAGAAATAAAAGCATTATGCAAAATTAAAGGTATTAATCTGGTTTTAGCGTCAGGTATTGTAGGTGAAATTGGTAACATAGATAGGTTTGAAACACCTGACAAATTAGCAAGATGGGGAGGAATTGCACCATTAGAAGATTCTTCTGCTACAGATAAAGATGACAAAGATAAAGCCCCAACGCATAGATTGGATCTTAGAGGAAATGGTTATTTTGATCATTATGTTTATCACGTTTCTGTAACTCAAACTAGAGACGGGAAATCTGGTTATGCACCAGCTCAAAAATACTTTGCTAAGAAAGGAGGCTTAAGTAAGAACAAAAAAACAAAGAAAGACACAAGAAGAAAACATAAAAGGAAATTAGTTAATGTTATTTTTAGAACTATTAAGCAAGCCAGATTATTGCCGGAAACAAAGTTTTCTAAAAGAATAAGGAATTAACCAGTATTGCTTTGTTATAAACCTATTGACAATAATCCTGCGGACAGTTATTCCAGTGACCACCATCAATATAAGTACAGTTTCCAACTCTGTGTTCTTTAAAAATACCGCTTATGGCACAGGAAGATGCAACTGAGTTTTTTAAGTCAGTAATTTTCAGCATATCCGTATACATTGCTTTTGTACCACAGATAGGATTTTGTGTAGCCATAATATGTAATTTATCCGAGGATTGTATTTTACTAAGCTCTTCCTTTGTAAATTCTTGTTCAAGCCATTTCCCCAATTTAAACGTATCAGGCTGAATCAATAAACATTCAAATTTATTCGGGATAAACCAGAGAGGGAAGAGCTTTCTGTTTATTTTTTCTTTTTTAAATAGTTTAATTACTTCTTCAGGATCTCTTCTTAAGAACATAAAAGGTGCAATCAGCGAGCCCCCTGACACACAGACTATTTCATCAAAATTTATTTTTTGTTCTTGGCAATACTTATAGACTCCAAGATGGGCATATGAACGTACCCCGCCACCGGATAAGATTAAGTTAAATGTCTGCATGTAAACATTCTAGATCATTTAAGCCACATCCAACCAGTGAAACAATTTTTTTCTTTTGAGTATGTCCTTTAATGATCTCAACATTCTTCTTAGGAACATCAAGTTTTTCAGCTAAAAACCTTACTAACTCTTCATTTGCTGCATTATCAACTGGTGGAGATTTCAATTTAATTTTTAAACAACCATTATAAATACCAACTATTCCTGATTTCGAAGAACGTGGAACTACGTAAACATTTAATGTTAATTTGTTTTTGTTTTCTTTAAACCAAGGGTTTACCATGGTAAACCTTTACTTAACTTTTTGAATACTTATCTTTTCTTCTATATTTTCTTCAGTAGAAGTTTCTCCTGCAATATTCTTTGTACGAGAAATCTCTGCTCCTAATGAAGCAAGCTTATCTTCAAAGTTTTCATAACCTCTATCAATATGTTTTAATCCTGTAACTTCTGTTTTTCCTTCTGCAATCAATCCTGCTATTACCAAAGCTGCTCCACCACGAATATCAGGAGCAACTATTTTTGTACCACTTAATTTCTCAACCCCTTTTACAACTGCAATATTATTATTTACCTTAATCTCAGCTCCCATTCTGACAAGTTCGTCTACATGAGCAAAGCGTTCTTCATAAATAGTTTCTTTCATTGTACTTGTACCGTTTGCCACAGCAAGAGGTACAGTAATTAATGCCTGAATATCTGTAGGAAATCCCGGATACCAACCAGTGTTAACATCAACTGCCTTGAGTTTTTTACTTTTTACACTGGCTTTTAAAATTTTCGAACCTGGTGTCTGAATTATTACCCCTGCTTCCTGAAGTTTACTTAAGGTTGCCTGCATATGCTCAGGCTCTACATTTTTCAAAGTTATATTTCCGCCTGTTGAAATTGCTGCAATTAAATATGTACAAGCTTCCAGCCTATCGCTAATTGCAGTGAATTCTGTAGAATGCAGGTCTTTTTGTCTGATCCCGGTAATTGAAATTTGATGCGTACCAGCTCCTTGAATTTTTGCCCCCATAGAATTTAAAAAGTTTGCCAGATCCATTATTTCAGGATCGCAGGCAGCATTTTCAATTATTGTTTCCCCTTCAGATAAAACACTTGCCATCATTATATTTTCAGTGGCACCATTGCTGGGCAAATCAAGGTATATTCTTGTCCCTATTAACCTTGATGCTGTTGCAAGCATATAACCCTGATCAAGTTTCACTTCAGCACCTAATGCTTTTAATCCTTTTTCATGCAGGTCAAGCCTTCGTGAACCAATCTGACAACCACCCGGCATTGCAACTTTTGCTTCTTTAAATCTTCCAAGCAAAGGTCCTAAAACATTAAAAGATGCTCTTAATCTATTTACCAGTTCCTGGGGGGCAAATGATCCGGAAATATCAGAACTATCAATTTCTAAAACTTTTGATTTGAATTTTACTTTTGCACCTAAAAATTCCAGGACTTCAAGCATGCTGTAAACATCAGCAAGGTTTGGAACATTTTTTATACAAACTGAACCTGCAAATAACAATGCTGCTGCCATTTGTTTTAATACGGCATTCTTTGCTCCGGCTATTTCTATTTCTCCAGAGAGCTTGTTATCACCAGTTATGACTAATTTTTCCTGCATTGTTTATTTCTTAATTATCCTCTGGTTATGGTTAGTTTAAAATACAAATAGGCATTGTAGCATTTATTTATGAGATCCTTATACCCTTATCTTATAATAGTTTCATAAAAGCTATGTCATATAAAGATCTAAGAGAATTTCTAAAGAAACTTGATGGGTTGGGAGAGCTGGCTAAAATTAGCACCCAGGTTAATCCCTATCTTGAAATTTCTGAAATTACAAACTCTGTCTCAAAAGGCCCTATAGACAAAAATAAAGCTTTATTATTTGAAAATATTAAAGGATATCAGATTCCAGTTTTAATTAATACTTTGGGTTCTTATAAAAGAATGAATCTTGCCCTGGGTGTTAATTCTTTTAAAGAGATTGCAGAAAGGATTGAAAAGTTCCTAGACAAAAAGGTCCCTGATAATTTGCTCGGGAAGCTTGGCATGATTCCAAAACTGCTTGAAGCAGCATCTTTTCCTCCTAAATTAATAAGCAGTGCAAATTGTCAGGAAGTAGTGATTACAAATCCAGATGAACCAATGCTAGATAAGCTGCCTATTATCACAGCATGGCCTAGCGATACAGCTCCATTTATAACCATGACAGCAGTGATTACTAAAGATCCAAAGACAGGCACCAGAAATGTAGGAATGTACCGACTGCAAAAGTTAGATAACAATACTACCTGTATGCACTGGCATAAACATCATGATGGAGCACAGAATTATATAGAACAAAGAGGTGAGAGATCAGAGATCAGAGCTGAGATGACTGACAAACTTGGGCAAGAGATTGAAAGCAATGGAGAAGAGTTTGGATCACGTCATTGCGAGGAGTCCGCCTTTAGCGGACGACGAAGCAATCTCACAAACGTTATGGAGATTGCTTTGCCTTTGGCTCGCAATGACGTGTCTCGCAAGATGGACATAGCTGTAGCTATTGGTTGCGATCCGGCTGTTATGTATGCAGCTTCTGCACCACTCCCTCCGGGAATTGATGAGTTTATCTTTGCTGGATTTCTAAGAGGTTCACCCGTTGAACTTGTTAAGTGCAAGACTGTAGATCTTGAAGTCCCGGCAACAAGTGAAATAGTTTTAGAAGGCTATGTAGATTTAGATGAGCTTACTGTTGAAGGTCCATTTGGAGACCATACTGGATTTTATAGCCCGGCAGGCTTATTTCCAAAGTTTCATATTACTGCAATGACACACAGAAAAGATCCGATTTACACTACGATCATTGTAGGAAAACCACCAATGGAAGACTGCTATATGGGCAAAGCTACTGAACAAATATTCTTACCTTTAATCAGAGTCTTTCTTCCTGAAGTTGTAGATTTAAATCTTCCACTGGAAGGGGTTTTCCACAACTGTGCAATTGTCAGTATAAAAAAGAAATATCCTGCACATGCAAAAAAAGTCATGAATGCCATCTGGGGAATGGGACAGATGATGTTTACAAAATATATTATTGTTGTAGATGATGATATAGACATTCACAACCTGTCAAACTTAGCCTTTCATGTTTTTGCAAATACAGATCCAAAAAGAGATTCTCTTTTTACCGAAGGACCGACAGATATTCTGGATCACGCATCAGACGTAATGGCTATTACAGGGAAAATGGGTTTAGATGCTACCAAGAAATGGAAATCAGAAGGATATACCCGTGAATGGCCGCAGGAAATGGTCATGGATAGCGCTACTAAAGAGTTAGTAAAAAAACAATGGAAGGAATACGGATTGTAAATGTATTTCTTATTTCATCCAATCTCATCTTTAAATCACTTGATCGCAAGGCTTATAACTGATCAAATTATATTTATTGTTTCAATTATATTATTTATAATAATTGCTTTAAATTATAAAAAACCATTCTGGCAAAGCATTGATAACTCTGTATCAAGCTGGGCAATTGAGCCAAGAGAAAGCCTGGTAAAAAACATATCAGCAAATTTTGCACTTTTTGGGAATGCAGTGTTCCATATTTTATTTTCAATAATACTTTCAGTTCTCTTATTTATTACAAAGCCCTCGATTCCTATAGTTTTTGCAATCTTATTTACCCTTATTTTTTCATGGGCATTAAACAGGCTTATAAAATTAGTTTATAAAAGAACAAGACCGGAGCATTTAAACAGTAACGTAAGAAAAAGGCTAAGCTACTGTTTCCCAAGCGGACACGTTATGGCAAGTGTTTCAATATATTTTTTCAGCGCAGTACTGCTGCAAAGTTTTATCCCATTTTTACCCTGGTATTTAATTGCTTTTGTAGTATCTTTCTTTGTAATCATGTCCAGAATATACTTAAACCATCACTACTTTACCGATGTCTTAGGCGGTATTTTAATAGGAATCTTCTGCTTAAATATTTCTATCTGGTTTTATTTCTTTATAGGGCTGGTTTAGCGTTATAGGACTTCAAAATTAGAAATTCTTCCAGCAACTCTAGAATTCGCTTCTTGTTTAGGAACAACATTGTCATTTCTTTGGTGAAGAAATAACTGATCGGTTTGTCCTGCTGGCTTGTTAGAGAAATAAAGCTGAACTATGTTTAGACCACTCTCACTAGGCTCAACTGTAAACTGTGTCAATGTTCTGGGTCCAGAAGAAGCTTGTCCATTAGAACCATCATATGTTACGTTAACTATTCGATTAAGTCCTGGAGTAAGAATATCTCTTAATTGTTGCGCTGATAATCTGCTCTGTAATACTTCTCTTCCAACCACAGGCGCTTTTCCTGTTATTCCTAAAGAAACTGCTGGTGTAGTAACTTGGCTCATGATTTTCTCCTTAAATGTTAACTTTATCCTTTATACAAATTCAGTATATTTTTATCCTAGCAAAGAAAATCTTAAAAAAAAGAATCCTTAGAAAGAATTAATGTTTAAGAGTTTTAATCACTATAAAAATGGTTAAGACGTTAATTTATACAAAAAACTATTTTATCTATAACTTAATATTTATGCAGGTTTCCTAATTTCCTATTATAAACCAAGTAGTTTCCTGTAAATTATTCTAGAATTGCTTTTGGTTAACAAGCGAAGAATGCGTAAGGAAGACTGTAGACAGAAAAAATGACAGCCAACATAAGAACTTCAAAATTAGAACAAATATTAGATCTTGCTAAG
The DNA here is from genome assembly GCA_023250195.1 of Candidatus Melainabacteria bacterium. Taxonomy (GTDB): domain Bacteria; phylum Cyanobacteriota; class Vampirovibrionia; order 2-02-FULL-35-15; family 2-02-FULL-35-15; genus 2-02-FULL-35-15. The sequence continues at coordinate 26,754 of JAHFBF010000005.1, forward strand.
AAAAATGGTGCAGATTCAACTGAAGTAATTCAAAAATCATGGGCAGAAAACCCTGTTAGTTTTGAAAATAACAAATTAAAAACCCTTGAAAGTAATCAAAGCACAGGCATTTCAATAAGGCTAATTAAAAACAATAGAATCGGTTCTTCAAGCAGTACAGACCCTGATGCTCTTGAATCACTTGTTATCTCAGCTATTGAATCAAGCGAATTTGGTCCAGAAGCTACTTTTGAATTTGCAAAGGAAGCTTTAAATGGTAGAGACGCAGTTAACCGCGTCTCTACAGAAACGACATCACTACCCCTTGAAAATCTTGTAGAGAAAGGTACAAACGTAATTGAATCATTAAAAACATTTCACAAAGATCTCCTGGTCAGCGGCGGGTTTGATCTTGGATTCGGAGAAACTATTTATTTAAACTCAAACAGTGTTTACGGTAAAAAGGTGAAATCCATTTATTCTACAAGTTTTAGCACCCTTCTTGTAAAAGATGAAGATTTTCTTGGGATCTATGAAGGGAATAGTAACTTAGAAAATTTCCCCGATGAAAAAGAAATCAGCAATAAAATACTTGAAAAGTTAAACTATTCAAAAGAAAATCTTATCCTGGAAACAAAAAAGTACAATATAATTTTTACCCCACGAGCAGTTGCAAGTATATTTGGAGAAATCCTGGCTGTTGTTCTAAATGGAAAGGTCATTCAACAAAAAATTTCACCCCTTGCTGATAAGCTTGGGAAAGAATTGTTTGATAAAAGATTTTCTTTCATTGAAGATCCGGGGATTGGGATTAAAGCTGCATCATTTGATGATGAAGGAATAAAAACCACAAAAAAAATACTGGTTGATAAAGGTATCATCAATTCATTTTATTTCGACCTTTCCTCTGCCAGTAAAGCCATGCCGCGGCATGGCTCAACAGGAAACGGTTTTAAAGGTTCTCTTTCACAACCACCGTCTCCAAACCTTACATCACTTGTAATTGAAGGTGGAAAAATAAAATACAATGATATGATAAACAATACCAAAGAAGGAATTCTGGTAGACCAGCTTCTTGGTGCAGGACAATCAAATACTTTAGCAGGAGAATTTAATGTAGGCATTGATATTGGGTTTAAAATTAAAGATGGAAGAATTCAGGGTCGAGTAAAAAATTGTATGATTGCCGGAAACATATTTCAGGTTTTAAAAAATATTTCAGAGATATCAAAAGAGCAGGAATGGATATACGGCTCTATGTTATTTCCAGCATTTTTAATTGAGAATTTAATGGTGGCTGGTAAATAAATGTATATAGTAAAAATAATCAGACCAAACACACCATTGCGAGGAGCGCAGCGACGTGGCAATCTCACAAATATGAATAAGTTATGGGGATTGCTTCGCTCCGCCTTGTCGGAGACGAGGCGGAGCGGGCCAGCACTTTGTGCTTCCTCGCAATGACACATAGAGATATAAAATGACCACTAAAATACAAGCAAAAGATCATTTAATAGTAGCACTTGACACATCAAGTGAAGAAGAAGCACTAAAGCTAATAAAAAAACTTTCCAATAAAATTGGGTATTTTAAAGTGGGGTTGGAGCTTTTCTCCTGCATAGGTCCAAAAATTATTGACATTATTAAAGATGATGGAGGTAAAGTTTTTTTTGACGGTAAGTTCTTGGACATCCCAAATACAGTGAGCAAAGCAGTAGCAAATATAGTTAAACATAAAGCTGATATGTTAAATGTTTACATGTCCGGCGGAGCAAACATGTTACAGGAAGCAAAAAAATCTGTTATCGAAGCTGCAAAAACAAACAATCTGCCACAGCCAAAGCTTCTTGGTGTAACTGTTCTAACAAGCATGACAAGTGATGTTCTGGAGAATGATTTAAAGATTCAGACTCAGCTAAATGACTATGTTTTACACCTTGCAATGCTTGGCATAAAAAATGGACTTGATGGAATTATTTGTTCTGCAAATGAAGCAAGATTAATTCGAGATAGAATAGAATTCCAGACAAAAGATGATTTTTTAATCGTTACACCAGGAATCCGTCCTGCATGGGCTCAAAAAAATGATCAAAAAAGAATTGCTACACCTGAAGAAGCTATAAAAAACGGAGCAACTCATCTTGTAGTCGGAAGGCCTATTACAGATTCAAAGGATCCTGTAGATGCAGTAAATAAGATTTTAGAAGAAATAGAAGATGCAATACGGGTATAATAAGTAAAAAACATGACCATTCTAGGCAATATAATATTTTTCGATCAAGATATTTAACAAGGTAAGATTTTATCCGATTTATTCGGTAAAATCTGAACTGCGTTTAGAGTTAGCATACTAGGAACATTTTGCAAAGCCTGACAAGCGAAGAATGAGCAAGGAAGGCGGTAGAAAAAACAAACTCTTATGGCACAAGCAAAAGACTTATACGAAATATTAGGCATAAGCCGCGATGCTGCAGAAGATGAGATTAAAAAGGCATTCCGGCTACAGGCTAGAAAATATCATCCTGACAATAGGGAAACCGGTAATGAAGAACATTTTAAGGAAATAAATCAGGCATATGAGATTTTAAGCGATCCTCAAAAAAGAACCATTTATGACCAATACGGATTAAATGGTCTGAAAAATACTTACGGCGATTCCGAAATGTTTAATTTTGGTTTTGGAGATCTGAGTGACATTTTTTCACAATTTTTTGGAGAGACGAGGACTCACAGATCAACAACAGGTCCTGAGCGTGGTTCAGACTTAAGATACGAACTTACAATAGATTTCTTAGAAGCAATAAACGGCTGTACAAAACAAGTATCAATCCAGACTCATGAAGATTGTAAAACCTGCAAAGGTTCAGGAGCAAAGCCAGGTTCAAAACTAAAAAGCTGCAGAAGCTGTAATGGACTTGGTGAAGTAAGAAGGGTTACTGAATCTTTCTTTGGACATGTTACCCAGATAACTACATGTCCAACCTGTCATGGAAACGGAAAAATTGTAGAGCAGGCATGTACAGAATGTAATGGCAAAGGACAGGAACTAACTAAAAAAACAATTGATGTAAAAGTCCCCTGTGGTATAGATGACGGAGCAAGGCTGCGCTGGGGTGGGAAGGGTGAAGCCGGAAGAAAAGGTGGACCTCCTGGTGATTTATATGTAATTATTCAAATTAAAGAACATGAGATTTTTACAAGAGATGGAGAAAATATAATCATTGAACAAAAAATCTCATTTGCACAGGCAGCTCTTGGTGGGCATATAAAAGTACCATCCATTGAGGGAGAAAAAACATTAAATATTCCAGCCGGAGTTCAATCTGGGACAGTACTTCAAATACCGGGCTTAGGAGTACCAAAGTTAAATAATGCAGCTAGAAAAGGTGACCAGCTTATTCAAATTACAATTGAAACTCCAAATAAACTCTCCGCTGAAGAAAAAAAGATCTTTGAACAGTTAGCTAAAATACAGGAAGAAAAAGGAGGCAAGAAACACGGGTTCTTTTAAATTAAAATGATTTCCTCAATAACAACACTACCAATATTTCTTTCTGCATGTAATGCAGGAACAAGAAACATCCCCTACTGTGGGGAAGTTCTAAGGAGAGTTACTGGACTACCATTTAAGCATGGAGATAAAATCACACCAATTAGGTTTAATAACTATCTAGATTTACCATTATTTGAAGGCGATACCAAGTATCTTGTGCAGACCAAGGAGGTTCTAACAATTAGAAATCCTATCTATGGATACTATGACAATGACAAAAGATTTCAAATTATTAATGCCCCTCTTACAAACCACTATTTAGTTGATGGAGAATTTTACAACACTGTTTCTCATCGTAATGTTAAAACCTCTCTATATATACCTATAGAAGTAATACATAGAAATTTCCAATTATTGAATCATTAAAAAAAATTAATCTCTGAAAACCTAAAGAAATTCTAAACAAAGAGCTATTTGTCAAATTTCATTTGCTACATTAATTATCAAATAGGGAGAGCAACTGATTATGAACGTATCTTTAAGTACAATTGGTAACCTTTTCAGAACAGCATATAATGCAGTAGTACCAACATCGTACTATAAGCCATCATTTACAGCAGGTACCACTGTCTGTTCCAAATTCATTGGACATAATGACACACCACGGTTTTCTGGTGACAGTTTATATTCTACAGAATGTAGCGGAGTACCACTTCTCATAGAAAGAATAAGTTATGGGCAATATAAGCTTAACAACTCCAACAATCCAGCAAGTGCAGTATTTGAACATGATAAGCTCGGGTCACCACATTATGAAGTAAGAGTTACAAGTACTGGTCTTAATGATAATTACCAATCTGGCAAATCTGTTCCAAGAGATTCCCTTATTCATTTCCCTGTACAAACAATAGAAGAAAGATTTATTTCACAAGAAAGATATCGTAGTGATGTTATGGGCTCTTGAGGCACTTTCTACATTATAATATCTACTATGCCTGAAACAAAAGCAGAGTATATAGAAGCTGCAAAAAAAATTGAATCTACTCTTTACGAAGTAAAAAAAATAATTGTTGGACAGGATCATATTTTAGAGAGAATCCTTGTTGGGCTTTTAGCTGAAGGACACATTCTTCTTGAAGGACCACCCGGTTTAGCCAAGACCCTTATCCTAAAAACATTTGCAGAAATCCTTGATTTAAAATTTCAAAGGGTACAGTTTACTCCTGACTTACTTCCCTCTGATTTGATTGGTACTCAAATTTATAATCAAAAAACAGGTGACTTTGAAACAATCCTGGGACCAGTTTTTGCAAATCTTGTTTTAGCAGATGAAATTAACCGTGCTCCTGCAAAGGTTCAAAGTGCACTGCTTGAAGCAATGCAGGAAAAGCAGGTAACAATTGCAAAAAAATCACACGGGCTTGATAAACCTTTCATAGTTCTTGCTACACAAAACCCTATTGAATCAGAAGGTACTTATCAGCTTCCTGAAGCACAGATCGACAGATTTATGTTTAAGCTTATAATTTCATATCCAAATTCAAAAGAAGAAATTGCAATTATAACCAGATTTTGCACAGAGGAGCTACCGCATATTAAAAAAACAGTTTCTAAAAAGGAACTCCTGGAAATTCATAATTTGGTGAGTAAAGTTTATGTAGATCCAAGCATTATAAGTTTTATTGCTGATTTAGTTTCTGCCACCAGAAATCCCATGGATTATAAGCTTGAAAGTATTTCACACTATATAAGCTTTGGTGCAAGTCCAAGAGCATCATTAAATCTTACTCAGGCATCAAAAGCACTTGCATTAATTCATGGAAGAGATTATGTAAAAGAAGAAGATGTAGAAAAATTAATTTTTGATGTTCTAAGACATAGAATCACACTGAGTTACGAAGGTATTATGGCTAAAGAGACTATAGGAAATATTTTAACTACAATAACAAACAAGATTAGACCAAAATTAATTAAAGCAAGGTAGAGATAGGGATAGCCCTAGAATCAGCGGTACTTAGTATAAATATTTTTTTTCAAGGGCATAAAAAGTTTATCTGGGGTTGAAGGAAAAAGGTATTATGAAAAGAGTTATAAGTTTCATGTTTATATTGATTTTGTTAAGTGTTTCAAATAGTTCATTAGCTCAAACAGAGCCTTCTCAACAAGCAGTGTTAAATGCTGTAAAACAAGCAGCCCCAGCTATAAATCCAATTGTCGGTGCAACTGCTCTTAGAGTTTGCCCAGTAGGACAATCTAATTGTGGTACTGACTCTTCTTGCAAGAACTATGGTGATACTTGTAATTGTTCTAATGGGGACCTGGGAGGGTGTGGTGATGGGACAGTTTGCTGCCATCAGTAATAAATATATTTAAGCTGCTTTGTTGTGAAATAAACGTAATGAAGGAAACATCCTGCCGGTAGGTCTCCCGCTTCTATCTAATTCTTCACGGGCATAACCGCAGCCATTTAAAACCGCTTCCCAAAACTCATGCGCTTTATATGGAATAACTTTATCCGTGAATCTAGCATGCCTATTAATACTTCCAACAACTTCCGGTTGTACCACACCTTCTGGACCATAAACTACAGCAAAGCTTGAAAGGGGCCAATGATCACGGCCTACAGTACCACTAATCTCTTCAGGTGGTGGAGTTAACACAGGAGCCCTGCCAAACTCAGTAGCAATAACAACCATAGTATCTTCCGGAATAATTCCCATTTCTATCATTTCTAATAAACCTGAAAAAGCATTATCCAGTCTTGGCAGCAAAACTCTCATATTTGGTTCTAAATCCCAGTGATCATCCCAAAAGCCATCATTTATAGTTACAAACCTGGCACCAGCATTAATTAAATTTCCTGCGGTAAGCGCTGCATTCCCCAGCGGATTTCTGCCTAGCCTATCTCTTAATCTTGGATCTGTTCTATTCAAATTAAATGACGGGCCTAAACGACTGGTCAAAGTATCAATGCCAACTTGCTGAGTCTCAACAAATTGCGCTACTCTTGGATCGCTTGAGTCCAAATCCCCAAGTCCTTGCATCTGTCGTAATAAATCCAGCCTCGCTGTAAGTCTTTCCCCGCTTACTCCACCATTTAATGGAGAAGGATAAGAATTATCACCCGTAAAATTACATCTAATACTAAAAGAATTTGGATCTCTTCCTTCTACTCCACTATAGGGTGCTCTTGGTTCACTAGCATTAAGCGCAATATATCTACTATTTGCATATCTAGCTGCCTGAGCCATAGCATTTGCATTAAGTGGTGTGTTAAACCGTGAGTCACCTCTATCGTTTGTAAGCCTGTCACTCCCAGTAAAAAAAAGAGCAGTTGCTGGACCATGATCACTTTGATTATGAGTAATATTACGGAAGAAAGCAACCTTATTTAAAATCCTTGCAGTTCTTGGAAGCTGATCTGAAATTACTACCCCAGGAACACTTGTCCTTGTGGGTCTGAAAGGACTAGCAGCTCCTTCAGGTAATTCAATATCAATATGACTTGCTCCTCCACCAAGCCAAAAGACTATTAGAGGTAATGTTCTTTTTGAAGTTTGAACTATTCTATAATTCTGTCTTGCAACTACATCGGGTCTTGAAGGTGCTCCAAGACTTACTCCTCCTGGAAGCACTTCATTAGCAACAGCAGCTGCACCTGCAAAAGCAGCTTGTAAAAATACTCTTCTACCAATAAGGATTTGAGGATCTACTCTCATTACTTTTAAAATTCCTATCCAATTAAATTAAATTAAATTAATCTTACACTATTAAATCTGTTATTCAAGCAAAAACTTATATTATTTAGCCTTAATGTATATTTTTAACAAAGGTTTTTTCTAACGCTCAAGAGAAGCTTAAGCTTCTTGTAGATTCATTCCACAGGATCGCCTTTGTCCACCTAAGGTGGAACAAAGGCTTTCTTTGATTAAGCGATTTTACTTTTTTCTCCCAGTAATTATCGGTTCTGCTACTGCTGCAGGGACTTCTTCATAACATGCGAATTCCATGGTGAAAGTACCTTGTCCTTTAGTTTTATTTCTTACATCTGTAGCATAACCAAACATTTCTGAAAGAGGGACTTTACCACGTACCTTTGAAACCCCTTGTTCTGTAACCATACCTTCAATACGTCCGCGCCTACTCGACATATCTCCGATTACATCTCCCATATATAGTTCTGGTACTTCAACCTCAATCCCCATTATAGGTTCAAGAAGTACGGGTTTTGCTTTCATAAAGCCTTCTTTTAATGCCATTGATCCTGCTATTTGAAATGCCATATCAGATGAATCTACATCATGGAAACTGCCATCATGAAGTGTAATCTTCATGTCAATTATCGGATAGCCGGCTAAAACCCCTCCAGCCATTGCCTCTTTAATACCTTTTTCAATTGGACCAATATATTCTTTTGGAATAATACCACCAACAATCTTATTTACAAACTCAAAACCACTTGCAGGCGGAAGCGGTTCAAGATCAATTACACAGTGACCATACTGACCACGACCACCGGATTGCCTTATGTACTTTCCTTCCTGAGTTACTTTACCTTTTACAGTTTCACGGTAAGCAACCTGCGGCCTACCTACATTTGCCTCTACTTTAAATTCTCTTAAAAGCCTGTCTACAAGTATTTCCAGATGAAGTTCTCCCATCCCTGAAATAATAGTCTGACTTGTTTCTGGATCCACATGAATCTTAAATGTAGGATCTTCTTCAGCAAGTTTTTGAAGTGAGATTCCGATTTTGTCCTGATCTGCTTTTGTCTTAGGTTCAATAGCTACAGAAATAACAGGATCAGGGAAGTGCATTGATTCTAAGATAATCGGATGGTCTTCATCACAGAGAGTATCTCCTGTCCCTGTATCTTTCAAACCAACCACTGCACAGATATCACCTGCATAAACTTCATCAATTTCTTTTCTTTCATCTGCCTGAAGTTTTACAAGACGGCTGATTCTTTCTTTTCTATCTTTTGTAGCATTGTAAACATAGCTGCCTGCTTTTAAGTGTCCACTATAAACACGTAAAAATGTTAGACGACCGACAAATGGGTCAGTCATAATTTTAAATGCAAGCGCGCTGAAGGGTTCATTGTCATCAGCTTTACGCTCTGTAGCTTCACCGTTTTTCAAGAAGCCTTTTATAGCTTCTACTTCATCCGGTGCCGGCAGGTAATCTACCACTGCATCAAGAAGTAATTGAACTCCTTTGTTTTTAAATGCCGATCCACTTGTAAATGGAACTATCTTTAATGAACAGGTTGCATCATGAAGAGCTTTCTTAAGTTCTGGAATAGTTACTTCCTTGCCTTCAAGATACCTGCTCATTAGATCGTCATTCGTTTCTACAATTGCTTCAACAAGTTTTTCTCTATATTTTTTTGCTATATCAAGCATATCTTCAGGAACATCAGTTATCTTAATATTCTTGCCCATTGGATCGTCATCTGCATAATAATGTGCTTTCATTTCAATCAAATCAACCAAACCTTTAAGCTGATCTTCTGCACCGATAGGTAACTGAATAGGGTGTGCGTTTACCCTCATATCATCTTTTACCTGGCTTAGAACTTTGTAAAAGTCTGCACCAACTCTATCCATCTTATTTACAAAAATAATTCTTGGGACCTTATATCTGTTTGCCTGTCTCCAGACAGTTTTCGTCTGAGGTTGAACTCCTCCAACACCACATAAAACAATAACTACACCATCCAGTACTCTCATTGAACGTTCTACTTCAACAGTAAAATCAACGTGACCTGGTGTATCAATCAAATTAATATATTTATCTTTCCACTTTGTAGAAATGGCTGCTGCAGTAATGGTAATTCCGCGTTCTTTTTCCTGTTCCATAAAGTCAGTAATTGTAGTTCCATCATGAACTTCACCCATTTTATGAATCAATCCTGAATAAAAAAGGACTCTCTCAGTAGTAGTCGTTTTTCCTGCATCAATATGTGCAGCAATTCCCATATTTCTGTATTCTGATAGCGGTATCTGACGTGGCATTTCGTTTTCCTTCTTATAGCTCCAGACAAGCTGGAGCTTCCTTCTGTTGATCCCTTTCCCTCGATCGGATTTGCCGGATAAACCGGTCAAATCCTTTAATTATTAGAGCGTCTTATTTCCTTTTCCTTTACGACGCGAAGAATATTCCTCATCGGAACATTCTTCGCTCATATTTCTTATCACCTTATTGCACTGGTTTACAAACCAGAGAAAAATAATTTTATCATTAAATCTTCGTTGCGAGCCCGCCTAAGGCGGGCTCGCAACGGCAATTAGTGTTTACAAACTAGTAGAGGCGAGGTAACCTCGCCTCTACTGTTAGAATCTATTTTATAGTGTTACATGATTTTTTAAAACTTATTTTAGATTATACATTTGATTTAGTGCCTGCTTTCTTACTCGCTTTACTTATCTCAGCCATTCTTGCTGAAATTCTCCCCGAAAATTTCTTTGAAAAGATACTTGGCTCAAATAATTTTATATCAATTTTGCTTTTCAGTATTGTTGGTGCTTTAATCCCATTATGCACCTGTGGAATGATCCCATTGGCAAATAAGTTTCAAAAAAAAGGGACTTCATGGCTTATAGTAATTTCATTTTTAACTGCCGGGAATGCAAGCAGCCTTACTGCACTTATTCTGACATTTGTTTTGGGAGTAAAAATCACTTTATATAGATTTTTATTTGCCGTAGTATTTGGAATTATAGTTGCTTATATATTTGCTTTATTTTTCAAGCCAACAAACAAATTACAATCAACCAACGACAATAATCACGTAGAGGTTTTGCATGCAGAACTCCTGCCGCGAAAAATATTTTTTGAATTCACTTCTCTTCTTGTTTCCTTTGGTCCATGGGTTTTAATTTCAATAATTATCGCTACATCAATCTCACTACTTCTAAAACCAGATTACGTTATAGCTTTTGCAGGAAATAAAAATATTCTTAGTCCATTTCTGCTTTCTATAGCCGGTTTTCCATTTTATTTTTGTGGCGGTTCAGATATTCCTATTTCAAAGATACTGCTTGAAAAGGGGGCAGGTCTTGGTAGTGTGCTGGCATTTATGACAGCCTCTCCAGGAGTGAATTTGACAAGTTTTTTGGTTTATCAAAAATGGCTTGGGGTTAAAAACGCGTTTATTTATCTGACGATATCACTTCTGGTATGTGGGGTTTTGGGATTAATTGCCAATTGTCTATAATGAAAACACTAAATCGAAGCTTTTGATTTTCTTTTTTGCTCTTATATCCAGATGTTCTCTTAGTAACTCAAGAGCAGATCTTATATTCTTACTTTTGAGTTCTTCCTGAATATTCCGGCTTGGAAAATCATCACTTTCAAATTCAAATAAAACTTTAAGCACATCTAAATCTATAGATTTATTATCTATTAATGGAGAACAATTACTACAAAGGATGCCTCCTAAAATACTTGAATATGGGAAATTATCTAATAGAGCAGGGGCAAGACCTACCTCTACAGCGCATGATACACATGTTTCAAATTGTGGTTTATAGCCATTAATAGATAAAAATTTAGAAATAAAACTTATCGAATCCAAATCAGGATTAGATGATCTCTGTAAACGATCTAAACTTTCATAAAGCAAATCATAAATATGCAAACTATCAGTTTCATCCTCATGTGCAAAATTACCTACTATCTCAAGGAATAAAACAGCACTTGTCAAAAGAGCTAAATTTGCTCTGAGTAAAGAAAAACTATTTACCTGCTCACAGTCACAAACCGTGTCCAGATTCTTTCCATTTGCAAGGTGAAAATAACAGCACGAAAGCTGATCCACCTTTCCGCTGAATTTACTTAATGGTTTTCTGACACCTTTAACTACTGCTCTTACAAGTCCATTTTCTTTTGTGTATATATTTAATATCTTGTCAGACTCACCAAGATCATAACTATTTAAAACTATTCCACAGTCGTTATAGGTAGGCATAGGAAAATCTTATCCTAAATTTCTTACTATCCTTAATAATTCTTACGCATTCAAAGGAAGCCCCAATTCGTTTGGGTTTATATAACAGTATTACAATTTTTTACATTTCTAAACCAAATTATAAAGGTTTCATAAATTAAAAGTTAATTACCTATATCAAAGCTGTATTATTTGATAGTTTTATATAGCATCCTAATTAAACCCCTAAATATAAGCGAAGGATATTCTTCATCAGAATATCCTGAGCGCCGAAACGGAGAGAAAACATTTAAGCCTAAATGTTTTCAAATAAAAAGAAATGACAGAAAGAAAAGTAGTTGAGCAGGATATTCCACAAGAACCAGACGCTGATCTCAGCGACGAAGCAAGGGTAGCTTTAGCCCTTTACTTAAAAGTTTATTCTGAGGGAAAAGTTACACCACAGGGAGTTGTTGTTCCTGAATTAAATATTTATAAGCTCTCGCAGCAGGCAGAAGTACCAAATAAAGTAGTCAGCAAAGTTTTTGAAAGATTACGCGGAAAAGGATTTTTAAGCAATCTTCCATCAGGTCACCTTATCGTCAAGAATCTAGAAGAATTTCAACAATGGCTTATCAGTCAAGGGGCCTCAATAGAAACTTAAATTTGTTATTAATTTTTAATCAGTATTTTCAGCTTCGCAGGTTCCAAGATCGCTATCTGCATCTTTTTTACATTTCAGTGACACTTCTTCGCCCTTTGCATTTGTATAAACTGGACAACATGCAGGGAATTCCTCTGTTGGAGGATCACCACAATATTCATCTAATTTCTGGCACTCAGCAAATGCCCCGCATAATGGGAAAATCGCCAATGCAGCAGCAGTAATAAAAATAATTGACTGTTTGTAAATAAAAGTAGACATAGCTCTTTCTAATTCTAAGGGCACTTTTTCCATCTTGTGTACATATCTTATACCCGATAAAATTACAGGAGCGGTAACAAAAATCATATTTCAGGACATAATCATCTAGTTTATCTAGGGTATTTAGCTGATTTTAATCTGTTCTTAAAGCTTCAGACAAGCTGAAGCTTGTATCTGTCGGTTCCTTTCACAGAATAGGATTTACCCATTTTTATAAACGCTCCGTGACTTATTACGGCTAATGCCTACTTAAGTCACTTCGCTTTTAGCGGTTTTATTTCACGACGTTCCGGTTGTTTATATTGCCGCAGACAAGCTGCGGCTTCCGTCGATAATACTTCTCACAGGATCAGATTTGCCCAATAAATGGGACAAATCCTATAGTCATTAGAACGATTTAACTAACATTATTACTCACCTTGATATTTACTTCTTTTCTACGCTATGATCAAATTGCCCTCAGTTTTCTGTTTATAATTTTTTGTCTTTTTTCTATTCCGCCGATTTTAGCAGAGACTAAAATCGGCTTTGCACAAATTTAATGGTCTTTATTATCTCCCGACATTTCGGTTTTTTGTTTCCAAAAAAACCTTCACTTGCTTTCCTATTATTTATTAGCTATGATCAAATTGCCCTCAGTTTTCTGTTTATAATTTTTTGTCCTACAAACATTAAAGTTATGGGAGTTCGGTATTTTTAGTAGTTAAGTATATCGATGTGCCATACGGCAATTGAAAACGGATACTATTAAACAAGAACACCCACCTGGATTTTTCCGGGCAAACAATTTTCAGGAAATCAAGGGTATCGTAGAGGCAGGTTTGAACCCTGCCTCTACTTTTTATGCAAAGGTTACTTCATTAAAAACATTCTTAATCTCATCGATATAATCACCACATAAAATTCCTTTTTCAGTAATAATGCCAGAGATATACTTTGCCGGTGTTACATCAAAAGCAGGATTTCTAACTTTAACTCCACTGACACAAATTGATTTTCCATTTATATTTGTAACTTCCTCAGCATGCCTTTCTTCAATTGGAATATCAGAGTCGCTTTTACATGAAAGATCAAAAGTAGAAAGCGGTGCTGCTATATAAAAAGGAATATTGTTTTCTTTTGCTAAAACTGCAAGCTGATAAGTACCTATTTTATTTGCAGTATCCCCATTTGCTGCAATTCTATCTGCACCAGCAATAACCAGATCTATTTCTCCTTTTTGCATTAAATGTCCACAGGCAGTATCCGATATTAATATGCAGTCAATTTCATTTTCATCACATTCAAATGTAGTCAGTCTAGCCCCCTGCTGGCGAGGTCTGGTTTCAGCTGCAAAAACTTTAATGTTTTGATTTTTTTTATGCACAGTTAATATCACACCAAATGCAGTCCCTATACCACCTGTAGCAAGAGCACCGGTGTTACAGATGGTTAGTAGAGACTTGCTGCGGCAAGTCTCTACGATTTTTGCACCATGTTCACCAATCTTTTGACAGCGCATTGCATCATCTTCATGAATCCAGACAGCACGCTTGGTAATGATTTCCTGTAAGGGCATGCCATGGCAGTCCCCTGCAATATCATTTAAAACCAGATCAATAGCCCATTTTAGATTTACTGCTGTTGGGCGGGATTGTTTGATTTCTTCAGCAATAGATTTTAACCGTTTGATTTGTAAAGGCAATTCATGAATTGCCTTTACTTCATTGACAGCAAGCGCCATTCCATAAGCTGCAGTAATGCCAATCAATGGTGCCCCACGCAAAGTCATGTTTTTAATCGCTTCTATAACTTGTTTGTAACTTGTAAGTTCAAGATATTTCTTTTCATGCGGCAAAAGTCTTTGATCTAAAACATGTAGAGATGGGGTTCCTCCATCTCTACAATCCCAGAGCAGGGGTTGAACCTTCGATTGAACTTGTAAATTTGGCTTCATAATCAGTAAAAAATTTATAAAACATAATAATACCATTCTATAACCACAAGTAACTTAACCTGCTGAACTATTTAAAATTTTCATAAACCAATCTGCTTATTTCTCTGATTATTTTCTGCCCATTTAAATTATTAAATGGTCTTTTTACTATTATTGAAATCCCTATCCTTTTCCCAAAAGGAAAATAAATTATTCCTGCATCACCAACACAAATACCAATCGTGCCTGTCTTATGTGCAAATCTTGTGTATTTTCCAAGTCCTTTTTTAACCAAGGATTTATTCTTAACATCAAGCAATGCACTCTTCAAAATTCTTTTTGAGCTTTTGCTGAGTAAATCCCCTTCAAGTGCACCTTCAAGAAGCATCACCAAATCTTTTGGAGATGTTTTATTTGTTCCTTTAAAGTCTCCAAGAAAATTTACAAGCTTTGTGTTTTTTACTCCTAGTTTTGAAATTAGAGCATTTGTTGAATTAATTCCACCAAGCCTACCAATGAGCATATTTGTAGCTGTATTGTCACTTATTGCAAGCATTAGTTTGAAAATTTTTCTGAGCCTAAATTTTGTGCCGGCTTTTGTAAACTGCAGAATGCCTGCTCCCTGAGCATAATGGTATCTTTTTAAAGTTAGTTTTTCATCCCAGGATATTTCTTTCTTATCAATTTTCATAAGCAGAATTACTGCTACAGGAATTTTTATCAAACTTGCTGCAGGAAAAGCATAGTCTCCATTTATATTTATAGAATCTTTAAGCCATGAAGGTTTAACACAAACCCCACAGATTAGATTTGGATATTGCTTTAATTTTGTTTTAATAAGGGAATTTAAACGGCTCGGAATATTTGGCTGTAAACATTTACACTCAGTTAGAAAAAATGTATGGTTTAATAAAAATAGAAATAATATTCCTATAACTTTATGTTTTAACTTTGATGGACCAATCATAGATGTATCTGATTGTTGATTATCTTCTTGAACCCATTCTAAGCAGTCCTGCAAGGGGGTTTCTGCACGTTTTCAATTCTTCAAGTTCTTCAATTTGTTCTTTTATTACTTGTTTTAGTCTTAATATTTCCTGTTCATGTTTTCTCTGTAATGTTAATAACTCTTTTCTATGCTGCTCACTTGATTTTGAATAAAAAGCTTCCCATTCAATTTGTTTTTTTTCAATAAGTCCTTCAATTTGTTCTCTCAAATTCGATATCTGCTCATGGTACTTTTCTTCAACTTCCAGCTCCATTTCAGCAATTTCATCCTGCATCAGTTCCATTCTCTCTGACAACTCAAGTGCCTGTTCTTTACTTTGGCTTACTTCAGTGGTTAAGTCTTCATTTTTCTTTTTAATTTCAGCAATTTCTAAATCCTTTTGAACAATTACCTGATAGAGCTCCTTGGCTTTTTTCCCTTTTATCTGAGTCTGTCCATTATTAGATAAAGTAAGTTCTGACAGTTTTCTGTCCAGATTATTAATGGTTTTTTGTTTTGCATCAAGTTCTGCATGAAGTGCTGTAATAGTTTCAGAAGCCGGCAGGGACCTTGATTCAATTTCCCTATTTAAGGTTTCTTCCAGTTCACATGCTTTTGCTTTTATAGCTTCAAGTTCCTGGCGGGCAATGTTTAGAGATTGTTTTAATCTGTAAATAGGCGATAAAGATAAAAGCCCTTTTATTTTTTCCTGTCCTTCAAAACTTACATTTTTCAGAACTTCTGTAAAAGATGATAAAAGTTTTATTTCATTGTATGTAAGTCCTGACTCACGTAATTTATGAAACATCTGGATTGATTCAAAATCTTCCCCAGTAAAGCTTTCTAAACCTCCCAAATTTGAATCTGGTTCT
This sequence comes from Candidatus Melainabacteria bacterium, assembly GCA_023250195.1. Taxonomy (GTDB): domain Bacteria; phylum Cyanobacteriota; class Vampirovibrionia; order 2-02-FULL-35-15; family 2-02-FULL-35-15; genus 2-02-FULL-35-15. The sequence goes on from JAHFBF010000005.1 coordinate 42,856, forward strand.
ATTTCAAGTTCACGTTCATATAAAGACAGAGTATCTTCAGCAAGATTAAGCTTTTTCAAGACTTCTTCACGAGGTAATTTTTCTTGGTCCAACATATCTTATCTTTTATTTATTTCTGGCCTAAAAATATATTTTAATTACTAACACAAATAATGATTTTCTTATATATTACCACTTCTGCAGATTCAGGATCTCCCACAAAATAGCGACATAATTTACGTTAGCAACTATGTAACATTTATATTAATAGTAACTATTAGATATAACTTATAACAATGGAAAATTTGTACTTTTCACTTAGAGTAGAACAGATACAGACAACGGGTTAACCTTTAGATAAAATAACAATGGTATGAAAAATATAAAAGTTCTTAAACCAAGCTTAAAAAAATCTCATTTGAGTATCGTAAAATCTTTAATTTTCTTTATTTTCTTAACCTCTAATCTATTCCTTTGCTGTTTTGCACAGGACAATATTACTCCTTTTGAAATAGTTGTTAAACCTGAGGTTGCAAGCCTTGGAGATACTGTTTCAGTAAAGATCAGAAAGCTGCCAACTGAAAAGAATCCTCCCAGGATTTTCTTTGAAAAAACAAAAGTCCCGGTTTTCAGCCTGTCTGAAACCTGGTACAGGACTCTTTTACCAATAAGTGCAGGTGTTAAAGCCGGTACTTATCCAATTGAAATTTTTTATAAGGGACATACTAAAAAAATCGACCTGACTGTTAAAGACACAAAATACCCACTTCAGGATCTAACTCTGCCTAAAACGGTTTCAGAATTAAAAGCAAGCAAAGTTGAAAAAGCACTGGTTGCTAAAGCACTAAATACTTACAGTAATGAAAAATTCTGGCGTGAAAAATTTATTTTGCCGTCAAGTGGGCCATTATCTACTGCCTATGGGGTAAAAAGAAGAGTGAATGGAGTTATTAATCCTGATTATTTTCATAAAGGGTTGGATTTTGCCGCCGCCAGCGGCAGCAGCATAAAAGCCCCGGAAAATGGGAGAGTAGTACTTGTAGGTCTAGCATCAAAAGGATTTGTTGTAAACGGAAATTGTATTTTTATAGACCATGGACATGGTGTAGTAAGTGGATATTTGCATCTAAGCTCTGTTTTAGTAAAAGACGGAGACTTTGTAAAAAAAGGACAGCTAATTGGTAAAGTTGGAAGTACCGGGATTGCCAGTGGACCACATTTACACTGGGGAGTATATGTACTAGGAAAGACAGTTGAGCCTCTGTTATGGACTAAAACAATCATCGATTGAGAAATCTATTATCTCTACACTTAAATACTATGTATTACATCTTGTTGTTATTACTTACCGCAACACAATTTTCTAATAAAATTGTGTTGCTTTGCAAAGATTCCTGTTATATCTTAATTTTGGCATTTTATAGGTTTTGCCTAATAAATAGGACAAAACCTTTCATTGTTAAGTAGAACAATTGTGAAACTAAACAGTAATATCTTGTTATGTAAATTTAATTTCAATTTTCCAATAAAAATTATAAGTTACAATAAACATACTAAATAAATTTTTTAGTGAGTAAATTAAAGGTAAGAAGGGGAGATAAAGAAAAATGTTAAAGAAATTTACACTATTGTTTTATGCAGTTATGTTAATGGTCTATATGACTGCATGTGCTGCACCAAAACCACAGGAAGAAACTGAAGAACCAGAAGAAACACAGGAACCTGCTGAAGAAGTTGAAGAAGCCGGTGAAGAAGCTGAAGAAACCGGTGAAAAAACCGAAGAAGCTGGTGAAAAAACCGAGGAAGTCGATAAAAAAGAAGCAGCTCCAAAAGAAGAAACAAAAGCTCCTGAAGTAATGCCAGCTGCTGAACCAGCAGGTCAATAATAAAAAGTTTAAAAGGGTTTGATTAATCAAACCCTTTTAAGTTTGAAAGGAAATAAAAAATGAAAAAGTTATTAGTTGCAATCCTAGCAGTTCAGTTAATGGTTTTTTTAACCGGTTGCTGCTGTCCTTGTGCAAAGAAAATGCAAGAGCAAAAGCCAGCAGGGGAAAGTGCACCAGCTCCATCTGAAGAAAAGCCAGCCCAGTAAAAACCAAAAATATTTAGAAAGCAGAAGCGCGATTAATCGCGCTTCTGCAGTTTTTATAACTTATTGATACTCTTATTTATATGGAGACACTACCAAAGTCTGAAATAAAAGCCATCACAAAACTTTTAAAAGTTCAGGATGAAGCAACACTCAGATTACTTGAAGAACAATTTAAGACCTTTGACATAAAAACTTTAAAAGAAATAAACACTGAGATTTCTCCCGATGATATTGAGCTACAAAGAAATTTCCTGGAACTTATATTCAGGATAAAAAGGGGACGGCTTAAAAATGATTTCAGCAAATGGAGTAAAAATCCTTTAAGTGATCTGGAAGATGGTGTTTTTCTCATAGCAATGTTTGCAAACCCACTCTTGGATATAGATTATTATTCCAAGTTATTAACCACCTGGGCTAATTCAATTTCAAACAACCTTAAGAAAATTAAATTAAGCACGGATCCTACTTCAATAATAAATGAAATTAATCATTTTTTATTTATGGAACTTGGTTTTAAAGGCAATAAAGATGATTTTTATGACTCTGAGAATAGTTTTATAGACAAGGTAATAGAAAAAAAATTGGGGAATCCAATTTTACTTTCTATGATTTATCTTTTTGTTACAAAAAGAATTGGTTTATCTTTCACTGGGGTAAATATGCCTGCTCATTTTCTTATTCAGTATAAGGATGTTTTTGAACCGATTTTTATAGATCCCTTTAATCAGGGAGAAATAATAACAAAATCTGTTTGTCAGGAAAGAATTAAAACGCTTAAATTAACCTGGCAGGAAGATTATTTATCTTCTCCGACAAATAAACAAATCATAGTTCGTATGCTGCAAAATCTGATTAACATTTACCATAACAAAGAAGAATTTCAATTAAAAGAACACCTGGAAGATTATGTAAATCTTATAAAGAGAGGTTAAACGTCATTGGAGCTCATCTCAAAACTCTGTCTATGGGATTAGCTATTTTTCTGACAAAATAGAAAGAGTGAAAGTAGCTTGTCATTCCCGCGAAAGCGGGAATCCAGTATTGGTACCAATCTTGTCTGGATTCCCTGGTCGAGCCAGGGAATGACATTGTTGACTTTATGCTGAAAAATGTTGCATTTCCATAGTGGTAGTTTTGAGATAGCCTCTTGCGGCAATCTCCTAACATTTTGGAGATTGCTTCGTCACAACCAAGTTACTCCTCGCAATGACACGTTGCAATTATCCTACTAAGCTATAATTTCTACATGACAATTTGTACTATAAAACCAAACAAAGCTCTGCTCACCAAACTAAAACTCACTTCAGATGAATATTTAAAAATAGTTGAGCTTATAGGAAAGGAGCCAAATGAAGTAGAGCTTCATATGTTCTCCGTAATGTGGTCTGAACATTGCTGCTATAAAAACTCAAAAGCATTATTAAAAGAATTGCCTACAAAAAATAAATATGTAGTAGTAGGACCAGGAGAAAATGCCGGAGTGGTAGATCTTGGAGATGGAATAAGAGTAGCATTTAAGATTGAATCCCATAATCGTCCTACTGCTGTAGAACCCTTTCAAGGAGCTACAACTGGAGTAGGTGGAATCTTAAGGGATATTTTTACAATGGGAGCAAGACCAATTGCAATTCTTGACAGTATTAGATTTGGAGACTTAGAACTACCTCGTTCCAGGTTTTTATTTTCAGGAGCAGTAAGCGGAATCGGACATTATGGGAATTGTACAGGCATTCCAAATATCGGTGGTGAAGCATATTTTTATCCTACTTATAATGAAAATCCTCTTATAAATGCTATGGCTATTGGATTAATTGAAACAGATGAAATAGTTAAATCAGGTGCAAGCGGTATTGGAAATCCTGTGTTTTACGTAGGTTCAAAAACAGGCAGAGATGGTCTTGGCGGAGCAAGTTTTGCAAGCAGCGGGCTAACAGAAGACAGTCACAAAGACAGACCTGCAGTTCAGGTGGGAGATCCTTTCACTGAAAAGATTTTAATAGAAGCCTGTTTAGAAGCATTTAAATCAGGACATATAGCAGCAGCTCAGGATATGGGTGCTGCTGGACTTACCTGTTCTACTTCAGAAATGGCTGCAAAAGGAAATGTAGGAATCGAGATTGATCTGGATAAAGTCCCTGTAAGAACTGAAACTTTAACCCCTATTGAATACATGCTTTCAGAATCACAGGAAAGAATGCTTTTTGTGGTAAAAAAAGGTTTTGAAAAAAACATAACCGCTATTTTTTCAAAGTGGGGGTTGGATTGTATCCAAATAGGAGAAATTACTAATACTCAAAAAATAGTTGTCAAATATAAAGCCAACATTGTTGTTAATATGAATGCACAGGCTCTTGTAAATGATACCCCTGTCTATAAAAGAGAAAAAAGAGAACCCGCTTATTACAAAGAAAATCAAAAGTTTAATCAAGACTCAATTCCTGATATAAAAAAAGAAGAGGCTCTCCCGGTTTTAAAAAAATTGCTTGCCTCGCCGAATATTTGTTCAAAAAAATGGATTTATTCAAAATACGATCATCAGGTACAGGTTAACACTGTTATCAAACCCGGTAGCAGTGCAGGTTTAATAAGACTAAAGCATAAAAAAGGATTGGCTGTTACCTGCGATGGGAATTCGGCTTATGTTTATCTTAATCCTTATCTTGGCTCAAAGATTGCAGTAGCTGAAGCAGCAAGAAATATTTCCTGTACAGGAACCCTTCCAATTGCAATTACTGATAATTTAAACTTTGGCAATCCTGAAAAACCTGAAATATACTGGCAATTGTCTGAATCTATAAAAGGAATAAAAGAAGCATGCCTAGAATTTGACACTCCTGTTACCGGTGGAAATGTAAGTTTATATAATGAATCAAATGGTGTAGATATATGGCCTACACCTGTAATCGGCATGGTGGGATATATTGAAGATATTGAACTGGCAATAGATCATTCATTTAAAAATCCTGGAGATGTAATTCTGCTTTTAGGAAAGCAAAAAAATGAAATTGGGGCTTCTGAATATCTTTTCTTACATACAAAAGAAATAAAAGGGAAAGTCCCTGAACTGGATTTTAATTTAGAGAAAACTGTTCAATCATCCACAAGAGAACTTATTAAAAGAAGCCTTATTAAATCTGCAAATGATTGTTCTATAGGGGGATTGCTTGTAACCCTTTGTGAAAGCGCATTTCCAAACGATCTCGGTTTCCAGTTTAATTCTCAATTCTCCATTGTCAATTCTCAATTCAGGTTAGATGCTTCACTATTCGGTGAAACTCAAAGCAGAATAGTAATTAGCACTGATAAAAACAATCTACAGAAAGTAGAAAACTATTTAAAGGAAACAAATTGTGCTTATGAGATTATTGGAGAAGTTACTCAAGGTAAAATTGAAATAAAGTCACTGGATTTAAAAGTTGAAACTGTCGAATTAAAAGATATCTGGGCAAATGCTCTGGAAAGCATTTTGAAATAGTATAAAACCTAATTTACGTCATTGCGAGGGCTTTAGCCCGAAGCAATCTCCCTAACTTTTTCACACTTTGAGATTGCCACGCCTCATTTTATTCGGCTCGCAATGACATGAAAAGACAGATCAATAATTAACCTTATAACCATACTTCAAGAGCAAAGGAAATGTACAAACAGTTGAAATAAACTTATCAAAGGTATTTAATTTATTTTTCCATTCATTATCAATTTTAAGTTCCACTTTTCCGATTTTAAATCTGCTGGGATTTCCCCACGCTGAGTGATTTATACCAAGTTCAATTTCATTGCTGGAAATAAATGGTGTTAAAGCCCTCGATTCAGAAATAAAGTCAAGAATTTTATTTACAACTGCTTTTGGTTCAGAAGCAAAATCTTCATATTTAATCATTAGATATTTATCTTTATTTTTTTTCCATAAACACTCAGACAGTAAATTTCTCATATTCCACTTAAAAGAGCTGTCAAAAGAATTAAATCGCTCAAGATATATTACTTTTTCTTTATCAGGCTGGAGTATTTTTTTCTTTCGCGAATATGCAATCCCCCTTGGATCCCTTATTAAATGAATAACATAAACATCAAGATTATCCATAAGAGAAAGCAAATAACCATACAAAGGAGATTTTGTAGTATCAACTATTACTTTACAATTAGTGATTTCCCGAATAGAAAGAAATAACTTTTCTATTTCAGGAAGAGAAACAGCACAAGCTCTAAAATATTTTTCTCCAAATGGCAGAAGTTTCATAGGAGCAAATCTTGAATAATAGGAAAATTTTAGCTTCTTTACAATTTGGTCGGGATCAACATTATCAATGCCGCCAAAACCATTATCAAAAATTTTCTTCCAAAAACTACATTCTTTAAAAGGAACTCCACAGCCACAGAGTCTATTATTTAATAATGATTGCTTCCATATATTTCTTAATTCCCCGCCAAAGAAAAAATCCTGGTGATTTCCTAAAATACTCCCTAGAACTGTACTTCCACTTCTTCCCCAACCAGTAATATTTAAAACTTTTACTTTTTTCATTGGGTTTAGTATAGCAAAACAGGGGAGCATAAGTGTCATTCTGAGCGTCAGCGAAGAATCTCTGCTGACCGATATCAATTTTGTGAGATTATTCTTCGCCTTCTTCAACTAAATTTTTCCATTCAGGGTTTGCTTCCAGTTCTGATGCAATATTTGACACTTCAGATGACTTGGATTTCTTTGGTTTTAATATGTTTACTGGTTTAATTTCTTCTTCTTTTTTTTCTTCTAATTCTTCATCCTCATATTCAAAGACCAGGCCTTCATCCAGTTCTTCTGCTTCCTCTTTTGTTCTCCCTTCTATCGGAGTTACACTAAGCTTTTTCTTTTGCTGAAAAGTCCCCTCAGGTTTAATGGAAGGTTCTTCATCTTCTACTACGTGCTGTTCAATATTTTGTACTACTTCATCCGGAATGTTTATTATTTCTTGTTCTTGTTGTAAATCTTCTTCAAGTTCAAGTGATGAAGTTGGTGATATTAATTGTTCATTTGAGATGAATGGAAATGGATTTTCTGCTAACAGTTCTTTCTCTAGAACTTCTTTTTCAATTTCTGTTAATTTTTCTTCATCTTCTATTACATGAATTATTTCTTCTTGTTTAACTTCTCCAGAGACTTCCTGAATAGAGATATTCTGTTCAGATTTAATATCAGGTATTTCTTCATCTACTTCTATCTGCGGTTCAATTACTTCGATATGATTCATTAAATCAGTAAGTGCCTGTAATTGGGTAGAAAATCTTGCATCCAGCTGTCCTGATTTTGTTTCAACAATGCAGCTTCCGGAATCCACTGAATCACTTGCCAAAGGAACAATATCAACCCCAGAAGGAAAAAGTTTTTCCATTTGAGGAATACTTTCTTCAAGGGTTTTTAAGTCATCTGGATTTACAAAAACCTGGACTCTGTCTGCTTCTGACGTAGCTTTTTTAATAGCTTCAATAACCTGGGTTTGTAAAATATTTGGATCTACGGTTACTTTATATCTAATAATCTTTTCAGCAAGATCAAGTGCTACTTTTATAATTTCTTTATTTGCCTTAGTCAGAGCTTCTCTTTTTACTTCAAATAATTCCTTTAGAACTGCTTTTGCCTGTTCTTTTATTAATTCAGCTTCCTCAGCAGCTGCCTGCATTGTTTCCTTATAAACTCTTTCTTTGATATTTTTAGCTTCAAGATTTGCATCTGAAACAATTTGCTTTGCTTTAGTTTCAGCCTCTTTTAATGTTTTCTCCGATTTAGAAAGAATTAACTGGGCTTCATTCTTAATCTGCTTTGCTTCCTGTTTTATTTTTTGGATTTCTCCCTGTAATGCTCTGTTAATCTCTCCATGTTGTGGCTGAAGTACTCCAACAATATCGGTACTACCGCTAATACTTACAAGTTTTCTTTTTTTTATTAACATTTTTTTATAACGCTCCAGACAAGCTGGAGCTTCCATCTGCCAATCCCTCAAATGCTTTTAGGTTAATTTAGTTTTATCTTCTCTACTATATCTCCTTTTTATCTTTAATCCTGTTTTAATTCTGCTAGATATTGATCAACAACTTTCATAACTTCCTGAGTTAAAAAAATAGGGGCTCCTTTTCTTTGTTTTCCTAGTTTAAGCTGTAAATATTCTTTAATTTTTGGTCTTTGCTCATTTGCTAAAGACTGGAATTGTTGCATTTTAATTTCCTGCTTACAATCATCCAATATTTTCTTAAGTTCAGGCCATGCCTGATAAAAAGGAGTCCAGTCAAGCTTTTCAGCATCTACTCCTGTCTCTTGTTCAATCTGAGACAGCCTTTTAACAACCTCAGGAGAAAAATGTGCCAAAAGCAAAGATTGCTGCATCTTTGGCATAGTACGCAATATAAGTGACAGTGTTAATAATTTAATGTCTTTGGATAGAGTTGCCATATCAAATTCCAATCCTACAAAGCAGATAAAGCCTTTAGCCTGTATACTCCATATGCCCATTTTCAGAGGATCAGAGAATCAGGGAATCAGAGAATCAGAAGAATATTGTTCTTAAAATAGGCTTACCCCCTGGATAAATTGTACTTGGAATATTATCTTCTCGTTTATTTGGTTTAAGTATTATAAGAAATTAAACCCGTCCGGTAGTTGTACCTTCTTCAAGCCAAATTTGAAGTTTGCTTGCTAAAAATTCCGGTTTTTCAACTGCTGCCTCTTTAAGGCCGGTTATAATGCCTGATAAATCTGGTTGCTGTGCCGCTAGCTCTGCAACAGGGGTTTGTGTAGTTTGGGATATTTGTGCTTCTGGTTTTTGAAACTGTTTTTGCCTTGATTGATTAATCTGTGACACTGTGCTTTGAGCTGGCTCAGGTGGTCTTCCTCTAAATGAATTAAGAACAATAAGAAAACCAATAATAGAAACTACAACTCCTGCCCAGCGTGGCATACCTTTAAAGAAGTTAGTAGCTTGGTCTACATAAGCAGTTATACTTGGCGCAGCAAAAGATTTTCTTGGCTTAGCTGAAAGAGTTTTTCCTGTAACAAATTCTGCCACGGTAACTTTTATATCATCCACTGTTGTAGCAGGGCTTGTAATTGCAGCTATGCCTTCACGTAATTGTTTAACTGATATCTTTGGAAGGAGATCGCTGTTCAGTGCAACTGCAACTGTAATCTTTGAAATTCTTCCTGGCGGTGTACTCACTGTTTTTTGTTTGAAACTTGGATATCTTTGTGTTACTCTGTTTGTTCTGGCATAATTTTTACTGCCGTCTAAACCAGGCACTGCGGGTCCTACCGCTTGTCCATCTGAACCGGCACCTAATCTTTCATCGCCAATTTGTTCCTGACCAACTACTCCATTTGCAAATGTAGTAGCGGATTCTTCAATTTTCTTCCTGCTTATTTCAGAGCTTACTCTTACTATATATCCGTTATAACCAAGTAATGGCTGAAGATATTCTTCAATTCTTTTTTGAATTATTTTGTTTACTCTTTCAGATTCTTCTATAAGTTCGCTTGCTGCAATTTCTTCTGTTTCTACCGAAGAATATGTTTCCCCATTTGTATCAATGACAGAAACATTATTTTTTTGTAAATTAGGAACATATCCGACTAACAAATTCAAAACGCTTCTTACCTGTGCTCTTGTAAGTTTTGAATTGTCATCAGGCAATTCTATTTGTACAGTTGCAGTAGTTGGCGCCTGATACTGGCTAAATAACTGTGGTTCAGGGATGTTTATACGGACTGTAGCCCATTTAATCCCGGTCATTCTGCTGATAATTCGTGAAAGATCCCCATTAACTGCTCTCATCATCTTTATTCTTTTATCATAGTCTGATGCAGCCCAGTCAGTCTTGTCAAAAAGATTAAAACCATCTTCCTGCAGCAAATCACTTCTTGAAAGTGCAAGAGCAGCTTTGTCAAAATCCTTCTGGAAAACTTGAACATTTACTTTACCAGGTAAATCACTGCTGGATATTTTCCCGTCAATATCACTTAACTTTAATTTTGAAATGATTTCAAATGCTCTACCTTGGTCAATTTTCTTTACAAGTTCAACTTGTGCACCTTTATCTGCACTGTGTGTCCATGCAAAAATTATAATGATAATGGTTAGTACAACTGTTATAACACCAGCACCCAATAAAACCATTTTTCTATTTTGCCCAAGATTTGCCATTGCATTTTGGACATTTTGTGGGTTTAATTGTGTTTGTTCTGTTGCCATGTTTCCTTACTTTTAACCTTTAAGTTTTTATTACACTTGCATTTGTGTCAGTTTTTCTACTGTACTTATAAACTTCCCTGCTACCTGGGTAGTTAAACCAAGGGCTATTTCTTCTTCTGCCATTGCAATCATTACTTCATGAAGGTTAACTTTACCTGTGGTTACAGCAGCTTCAGTTAATTGTTCCGATTTATTCATCATGTTATTTACTTTATCTAACATGCTCCCTAAAATATCCTTGAACTGAGAACTACCAAAATCGACTCCACCTTTTAATGTAGGTATTTGAGGAATCTCAGGAAGTGCTGGAATCATATTTTTAAAAGTTTGTGGTGTAAAGTTATTCATTTTTTTCTCCTTGTTGGGCCTATGTTAGTCTGCTCATAATTCCATTTACATATTTTCTTGTTTCTGCAAATGGTGGAATGCCTTTAAATTTTTCTACATTCCCTGGTCCTGCATTGTATGCTGACAGAGCTAAAGCTACATTGCCTTGGTAACGGTTTAGTAAAGAAGATAAATATTTAGTACCTGCCCTTATGTTCTCAATAGGATTTAATGGGTCTTTAACTCCCAGAGACTGAGCTGTCCCTGGCATAAGTTGCATTAATCCTAATGCACCTGCCTTGGAAACAACATTTGGGTTAAACCCTGATTCCTGCTCTATAACTGCTTTTATCAATTTTGGATCTACATTATTCTCTCTTGAAATTTGTTCGATGTGTAGTTCTAATTTTTGCCTGTATAAACTGGCCGAAAGATCTTTTACTATACCTGAAAAAGAATTTTTTGCATTTTGCGTAGTTGATTTTTCAAGTTCAGAAACCTGTTTAGATATTTCTGCAACTCTCTCCAATGCAGAATTTAATCCTGCTGAAGCAGCTAAATTATTAAAATTATCCACCTATTTTACCCTCACGTATGTTTAAGCTCTCTTATTAACCACCCGGTTTGCCAATATTTAGAGTTTCTCTAGCTGCAGATTTTGCCATTTCAACAATGGATAGATTTGCTTTGTAGTTTCTTACTGCATACATCATTTCAACCATTTCAGTTAATGTATCAACATTTGACATTTCTACATCGCCTTTGGCATCTGCCTTTGGATGTCCCGGAATATGGATTTTAGGTCCCGGTGTCTGATCTTCTACAACTTGACTTACTGAAACGCCCCTCCCAGGCTGATTACCAGAAAGAAAGTTCATTAAATTTTCTTCTTTAATTCCAAGCTGCTTAGCCATAATAATTGAGAATGGATCTGCTGTTCTTTGACTAAATACCGCAATTTGTCTTTTATAGCCTGGTGTAGTTGAATTAGCTATATTCTTAGAGACAATTTCCATTCTCTCTCTCTGGGCTTCAAGACCATTTGATGCTGTATTTAATAAATCAAAGAATGTCATTTGTTCCTTTTTGGCAGATACATCGATCTGCCACTACTCCTTTTAACTTGCTCTAACTTCTAATGCTTTCTTCATATGTTCAAAATGATGTGAAATAGACTTAATCATTAGCGTATATCGCAAATGATTGTCATAAAGTTTCGACATCTCAGATTCAAGTGTCATTTTGCCTGAATAATCTCTGTATCTTGAAGTGGCTAGTAAAGAACTATTTCCTTCTTCAGACTGTGCCAGGTTACTTTTTAATCCACTTAAAACCTGTCCGAAATCAAGGTCTTGTCTGATATAATTTTTCGTTTCAATATTTGTCAGATTATTAGAAAGGAGCTCCTGACGCTGTATCAGTGCATCTGTTAGTACTTTTGTTGTTCTAAATCCTTCTGTATTAAACATTTTCTTTTTCCTCTTCTTCGGGCGGATACATTGATCAGCCCCTACTACCAGTTCTAATATTTTTGGTATCGGCTAAATCTCGATATTTCTTATAGAAATCATTAAGAGTCTGTTTTCCCTGTGCACTTTTTAAAAAATAATCTACAAATTGCTCTGAATTTGCAGAAAGTATAGAGCTAGCCCCAGAGCTGACTTCTTTATCTTCATCAGTTTTAAATCCATTATCTTCAGTATCAGTTACCAAAGAATTAAATATGTCCTTAAAAACCAGAGTAGAAATTTCTGTTATTGCTGTATCCTTTGGCAATTGGTTTTCTAAATTCAAACTGACTCGTGGATTAATGTTTTGCATAGATTTACATCTCTAGTTTTGATTCGTCAAAACTGTTTTCATTGCCGCTTGCACGGCTACCTTCACCCTCATCCCAATAAGTTTCATCAAAACTACCATCAGTATTTTGTTCTTTAGAGAAATTGTCTAATGAGATTTTGTAATCAAGTGCCTCTTTGTCTATCTGAACTGGATTCATAAAACCTACCGTTCTTCTCAAACCAAAAAACGATTTCACAGCACCTAGTAAACCAACCAAAGGCATAAGAAACGCTGACCATTTTCCAAAAGCACCAGATGTAATGCCATTTAATCCTGGAATCGTTCCTGGCTGTGCAAAACCACCTAAATTACCTGCGCCAAATGCTCCTACTCCTCCGGGAATTCCTCCTGCTCCTCCAGGAATTCCTCCTATTGTTCCGGGAATTCCTCCTGCAGTAATACCACCCTGACCTGCAAATCCTTGAAGTGGATTAATTCCTGTATTTAGTTGACCATAAGGATTAGCAAATCCCTGTGGCACTGGTGGTGACTGTAAACTGTTTATAATAGAGCCAGGGCTGAAAGCTTCTCTTTTAGAGGGTTGAACTGCTCCAAAGAAACCTTGTCCACCAGCTAAACTATTTGCATATGCCTGTGCTGCACCTTGATTTTGTCCATTATAACTCTGTGCAAAATTAGCTGTATTAGTTGGGCTACCTGGGTTACCTGTAAATGCTCCAAGCAAGCTTTTAAACATTTTTCCCAATACTGCCTGTGGAGGAATATTAACTCCATTTCCATAAGGATTAGTAAAAGCAGTATTTGAGACTGAGCTGTTTATGGTACTTAGAAATTCTTGTAACATTTTTTCTACTTCCTTCCTAAATAACTATACGGACTTACTTATTGTGTAATTGACCTGTTCATAGAGCTTGTCAATAACCTTTAAAACTTTAAACTGCGCTGAAATAAGGTTTTTCATCTGAGTTACATTCATCATTTCCTGTGTAATATCAACATTGCCATACTCTAAATAACCCTGCTTTACTTTGGTAGAATCATTTGGTCCATAATCCACTTCCTGTACCTGGCCTGATAGTTTTGTAGGAAGATAAAATCCTTTTCCAACTGATTCAAGTCCTTGAGGATTATTAAATGCAACAACATTAATTCTTCCTATTTTTCTTTTCTCACCTGTCTCAGAATTAATTCCGTTTACTGTTCCATCTTCTGAAATTTCAGGAACAAGATCAGCCGGGATTATAAGTTTTGGTGTGGTTACTTCTATGTTTAAACCAAGTGCATTTTTCCTGCCTTTATTAATCTCTATAATCGGTTTGCCAACTCCTTCTATAAGAGGAATTACACGATATCCTTCATCAGCAGTTACCAATTCTCCTTCACTGCTTAATCTAAAACACCCTGCTCTTGAGTATGCTCTTTGTCCATTTGGCAACTCCACTTCAAAAAAGCCAGGTCCGTCTAAAGCCAGATCAAAAACTTCTGTAGTTTTTCTTAAAGGTCCCTGAGAAAAATCTTTTGCTTCATGTCTTATAATTTCACCATTTAGAGTCTCAATAAAAGTTGTCTGCTTCTTTTTATAACCAACTGATTTAATGTTTGAAATATTTTCAATAGTTTTTGCTAAAGCTTCAGAACTTCCTTCTGTTGCTCTGACTGTTTGATAACCCAGCTTATTGAACATAGTTTTTCTCCTTAGACATTTCTTCCATATTTTTCAATCAAATCTTTATCAACTGACATTTCCATTCCAAGAGATTTCTCGCTTGCTTCAAAAGAACGGAATGTAAGTGACAAAGCAACCATTTCACTCATAAGATTTATATTTGATCCTTCAATAAATCCTTGATGCAGTTTCACTGGTTTGTTGTCCATGATCTTCATGGCTATTCTTCCGTATCTTTCACCACCAGCAAAAATTTCTCCGTTTTCATTAATTCGGAGATCATATTGTTTTGATAAACTGATTGGCTTATCTGTTTTTTCCACAATAATTATTTCTCGTCCATCGTGTGTAACCAGTAAACCTTTATCATTAAAACTAAGCTTTCCGTTTCTTGTTGGCATTGGCCCATCTGCTGATTCAACAAGAATATATGCATTTCCTTCTATTGCAATATCAAGTTGATTACCTGTTTTCCTAAGAGGTCCCTGTGATTGATCCCGAAGAGTTACATCATTCAGTACCGATTTAAAATCTACAGATTCTGGGATCTCTCTTTTGTAACCAGCTGTAGTAGCATTTGCAATATTGCCTGTAACAGCTTTAAGCATCTTCAGCTTATTCAACATTCCATTTACTGTTTGGCTATATGAGTTTGCTTGATTTGTCATTTTTAATTTATCCTTCTCTTTGAAACAAACATTAATCTCTGTGCTCTTTTTTAAAGAGTTGAAGGATATATATATGAAGTTATTTATGATTAAGTTAAGAAATAAAATAAAATCAGGGGTACCTGAAAAAAATCAGTTTAAATTGTCAAAATTGTTTAAGGGTTAATTAAATAGCAATGGTGGCAACTCGTCTATTTTATAAAGTCTGGTTATTTCATGAATATCAGGAATGTTGATTCTTCCCCCAATCGCAGTAACAGAACCACCTACAACATGAGCTGGGCTGTTAAGTCCATTATCAACAGATTCCTTGGAGTTTAAATCATCAAGCGCTGCAATTCCCCCTTTTATATGTGCTGGTAGGCATGAGTAATATTTGATTTTTGCAATTGCTGCATTGATTGCTTCAATATTTGAATTCGTTTCTACTTCTTCCATAGCTTCCTTATCTAATACAAAGCAAAAAACCAATAGATCTTGATAGAGGGAAGCTAAAGATTCCAGCAAATACCCCTCATATTCATTTAATTTATCCAATAAGTCTCAAAAGAGACACATGTTCAAGAAAGCTAGTCAATCGGATAATACAAACTCCGGGTAAAGTATTTTATATTAATTCTGATTACATCTGAAAAAACTTGGCGGTTTTCCCTAAAAAATATCTGATTACTGTAAATAAAGACAAAAATAAATTTTATAGAGATTTAATAATTTCATTGCTCAATGCATATGAACGTACAGACACTATCTGTATTTTAAGAAATCATCACAAAATCTTTATTAAAAAAGCTGGAATATTATCTTGATACCGGGTAAGATTTATCCGTTCAATGAAATTAATTAAACAGTGAAATAAGTACTTTATTATTCAAAAAAATAATTTAAGAAGTTGAATTAAAAAAGTTAATGAAAAAAATAAACAAAAAAAGTTTGTTTAAAGGGGGATTGAGTCTCTGTTTAATTTTACTTTTAAATTTCCCGATTTTTACAGCTTTAAACTTCAATGTAAAAAATCTTTTTCTTATCCCTGAATTTTCTTTGGATTTCAAATTTGAAGTAAATTCACAAAAGGCAGAAGCCATTACACTTAAAAATGAAAACTCCAAAACAAAATCCGAAACAAATTCTGAAGCTATTAATGAAAGTAAACCTTTAAACACTTCTGAAGGACTGACTGATTTTTCAATACTTCCTACATCTACAACCAGTTCATTTAAAAAGAAACCATACGTTACTTTCCTTGATGGTGCTTATTTCAGCCCGTACAAAGAGCTTACAAAAATAGATTTGAAGCAAGTAAGTGATAATAACGGCGGACAAGCATGTCAACAAGGACCAAACTTAATCCAAAATGGTGGCTTTGAAAGCCCAATAATTAATAACCCTTCTACAAATAATCTATGGAAGGTTTATGGAAATGGTCAAGTTCCTGGCTGGGGCCCAGGACCAAATTCTAATTATCTGGTTGAATTACAAAGGCTGGGCCTTTTTCCAGGCTCTCCAATAGAAGGTCTTCAATGGGCTGAAATTGATGACCCTGGTTCAGTTGATCTAATTCAGACAATTCCAACTATATCCGGTAAGACTTATGTAATAAGATTTGCATATTCACTTCGCCCCGGTGCAGGTTACCAGGCACTTGGTGTTTACTGGAATGGACAGTTGGTTGGACAAGTAAGTGGCACAAATAACAATCCTTCATCATCTCTAAGCTGGACTTATTACACACTTAATGTTCAAGCAGTTTCAAACAGTAGTGTCTTGGGATTCGGCAGTACTGCAGGTTTAGCTGGTGCAGGAAATCTGATTGATGATGTATCAGTTAAAGACAATTGTGTCTGCGGAAGCGGTCAAGTACTTTGCAGCGGCATTTGTTACACAGGAACTTGTTGCTCTAATATACAATGTTCAAGCGGTCAATCCTGCTCAAACAACAGCTGTTCAAATTGTGATCAACTGGGTTTCTGGAAATACGATGAGAATGGAACTACAGCATTTGATTCATCAACAAATATTAACAACGGTACCTATATAGGAATGCCTCCTCCAGTAAGTGATGTAGCACCAGTTTCTTATCCAAATCCTTGCAGTCGTCAATTTAACGGATCATCTCAGTACGTTACCTTCCCTAATGAATCATTCTTTGACTTCTCTAATAGCGGAATGATTTCTATCTCTTTATGGGTTAAACCTTCTACAGTCTCTGGAACTGTAAATAAAGTTCTTCTTGGAAAAGGCAAAAACTATCAGCTAAGTGTAGTCGGAGATGACATTAAATTCTCATATGGAAGTAATACAAGCACTTTTACAGATACCTACACTGCAAATACATCACTAGTTATAAATGTATGGCAGCACATAACAGTAACTTATACATTTGGTGTTGGCAATTCAACTAAAATCTATCTAAATGGTGTTTTAGCTTCTGGTTCATGGACATTAGGTAATGGAAACAGCATAGTTGCACCAAATAACAATCTTCTCTCATCAGCAGCAGAATTCATAACTTCTGCCTCAAGTTATTTTGCAGGAAAAATAGATGAAGTGAAAATATTTAGAAGAGAGTTAAACTCTTGTGAAGTACAAGCATTAGCATCAGGACAAGATATCGTATGCCCACCGCAAAGTTGCACATCTTCAAGTTCTGGTATTAGCTCTACATCAACCTCTTCTTCATCAAGCAGCTCTTCCAGTTCTTCTTCTTCCTCAAGTTCTTCTTCTGGCGGTATTAGTTCTACATCTACTACTTCATCAAGCAGCTCTTCCAGTTCTTCTTCCTCAAGTTCAGGAGTAAGTTCCACATCTACAAGCTCTTCATCCTCAGGTGGATCTTCCAGCGGTAGTTCTTCTTCAAGCTCTTCTGGTGGAAGCAGTTCAGTTTGTACAAGCGGTTCATTCTGTACATCTGGACTAATCCCGGATTGTACCTGTACCGAAGAGTTTCATTGTGTACCAAGTACTAATCAGCCAATTTGCCATGTCCATGCAACTGGTGAACAAAGGACTCCAAACTGCATAGCACCAACATGTACAAATGGAACATTCTGTTGTCCAGGATTTATTCCGAATTGTACTCCTAATGAAGAGTTTCATTGTGTACCAAGTACCAATCAGCCAATTTGCCATGTCCATGCAACTGGTGAATCAAGAATTGCAGGTTGTATCCCGGCACCAACTACTACTTCCAGTACTTCTTCAAGCGGATCTTCCAGCAGCAGTTCTGGCAATGTTTCTTCTTCCTCAAGTTCAGGAGTAAGTTCCACATCTACAAGCTCTTCATCCTCAGGGGGATCTTCATCTTCTTCAAGTAGCTCTTCCAGCAGCAGTTCATCCTCTTCAAGTTCCAACAGTTCTGGCAATGCTTCTTCTTCCTCAAGTTCAGGAGTAAGTTCCACATCTACAAGCTCTTCATCCTCAGGTAGTTCTTCATCTTCTTCAAGCGGATCTTCATGTACTGAAGGAATTATTACTGAATACAATATTCCTACTTCCTCAAGTTATCCATATGCAATCACCACAGGTCCTGATGGTAATTTATGGTTTGTTGAATATAACGGTAATAAGATTGGGGAAATTACTACAAATGGCTCTATTACTGAATACAATATTCCTACTTCTTCAAGTTATCCTATTGGGATTACTACAGGTCCTGATGGTAATCTATGGTTTACTGAATATGGCAAGAATAAGATTGGGAAAATTACTACAAATGGCTCTATTACTGAATACACTCTTCCCAATTCCAACAGTGGTCCTTTCTTGATTACTGCAGGTCCTGACGGTAATTTATGGTTTACTGAATATATTGGTAATAGAATTGGAAAGATTACTACAAATGGCTCTATTACTGAATATAATGTTCCTACTTCCTCAAGTTGTCCTGTTGGGATTACCACAGGTCCTGACGGTAATTTATGGTTTACTGAATTTGCCAGTAATAAGATTGGGAAAATTACTACAAATGGTTCCTTTACTGAATACAACATTCCTACTTCCTTAAGTTGTTCTGTTGGGATTACTGCAGGTCCTGACGGTAATTTATGGTTTACTGAATTTGCTGGTAATAAGATTGGGAAAATTACTACAAACGGCTCTGTTACTGAATACACTCTTCCCAATTCCAACAGTGGTCCTTTCTTAATTACTGCATGTTCTAATGGTAATTTATGGTTTGCTGAATATAATGGTAATAAGATTGGGAAAATTACTACAAACGGCTCTGTTACTGAATACAATATTCCTACTTCTCAAAGTAATTCTGTTGGAGTCATCATAGGTCCTGATGGTAATTTATGGTTTACTGAATTTGCCAGTAATAAGATTGGAATAGTAACTGCTTGTTGTTCCTCTAGCAGTTCCTCTTCAAGTTCTAGTTCATCTTCTTCTAGTTCTTCTTCAAGTAGTAGTTCATCCTCTGGTGGAAGCGGTTCAGTTTGTACAAGCGGTTCATTCTGTACATCTGGACTAATACCGGATTGTACCTGTACCGAAGAGTTTCACTGTGTACCAAGTACTAATCAGCCAATTTGCCATAACCATACAACTGGTCAACAAAGAACTCCAAGCTGCATAGCACCAACATGTACAAATGGAACATTCTGTTGTCCAGGATTTATTCCGGATTGTACTCCTAATGAAGAGTTTCATTGTTTACAAAATACTAATCAGCCAATTTGCCATGTCCATGCAACTGGTGAATCAAGAATTGCAGGTTGCATCCCAACAGTAATCATTTCCTCTACTTCATCCAGCAGTAGTTCATCTTCTTCCAGTTCTAGTTCTTCTTCATCCAGCTCTTCTTCAAGTTCTGGTATTAGCTCTACATCTACTACCTCCTCGTCTTCATCAAGCGGATCTTCCAGCAACTCTTCTAGTTCTTCTTCATCTAGCTCTTCTTCGAGTTCAAGCTCTGGCATAATAAGTTCATCTTCTGGTGGAAGCAATTCTTCATCAAGCGGATCTTTCAGTAACTCTTCTAGTTCTTCTTCAAGTAGTAGTTCATCCTCTGGTGGAAGCGGTTCAGTTTGTACAAGCGGTTCATTCTGTACATCTGGACTAATACCGGATTGTACCTGTACCGAAGAGTTTCACTGTGTACCAAGTACTAATCAGCCAATTTGCCATAACCATACAACTGGTCAACAAAGAACTCCAAGCTGCATAGCACCAACATGTACAAATGGAACATTCTGTTGTCCAGGATTTATTCCGGATTGTACTCCTAATGAAGAGTTTCATTGTTTACAAAATACTAATCAGCCAATTTGCCATGTCCATGCAACTGGTGAATCAAGAATTGCAGGTTGCATCCCAACAGTAATCATTTCCTCTACTTCATCCAGCAGTAGTTCATCTTCTTCCAGTTCTAGTTCTTCTTCATCCAGCTCTTCTTCAAGTTCTGGTATTAGCTCTACATCTACTACCTCCTCGTCTTCATCAAGCGGATCTTCCAGCAACTCTTCTAGTTCTTCTTCATCTAGCTCTTCTTCGAGTTCAAGCTCTGGCATAATAAGTTCATCTTCTGGTGGAAGCAATTCTTCATCAAGCGGATCTTTCAGTAACTCTTCTAGTTCTTCTTCAAGTAGTAGTTCATCCTCTGGTGGAAGCGGTTCTTCATCAAGCGGATCTTTCAATAACTCTTCTAGTTCTTCTTCAAGCTCTTCTGGTGGAAGCTCTAGCGGATTACTCCTACAATTCGATGCAACAAATATTGACGGTGCCAATACCTTTGCAAACAATTCAACTACTTCTACTACCTGGTTTGATCTGAGCAATAACGGAAATACTGGAATCGTAGATATGAATATTTTCTCCCTACCCACAAATGGTGCCAGCGGTTGGAATGGTCAAAATACTATTTGTGATCCTTCAAACTTAAAATTTGATGGTGTTGATGACTTCGTAGATACCGGTAATAATTCCTCGCTTCAAATCCCTGGTGCTTTAACTCTTGAAACCTGGGTACTTTTTGATGGTATTCCTACAGGTACTGACACTGGCATTGCTGGTACTGGAATTAATAGTTATCAATTAACCTATCATAGCGATGGTATGGTCTGGTTCTATATTAATAACGGTGGAAACAATGTAAACACTTCTGTAAGTCCAAGTACATGGCACTATGTCGTTGGTACTTGGGATGGTACTACAGATCCAAACGGAATTAAACTATATTTAGATGGTTCATTAAGTACACAGGGAACCTCCAGTCAATCGGCTATAACAAGCTGGAATAACTTCTTACTTGGTAAAGCCACTTCAAACTTTAAAGGTCAAATCGCAAAAGTCAAAGTTTATAACAAAACACTCTCTTCTTCAGAAATATCACAAATTTATTTAAATGAAGTTGGTTTATTCCCAAATAATTCCTGCACTACAACTACTTCTTCCAGCACTTCTTCCGGGAGTTCTTCATCCTCTTCAAGTTCTTCTTCTGGTGGCGAAGAAGCGTCTTCTTCAAGCTCTTCTTCTGGTGGCGAAGAAGCATCTTCTTCAAGCTCTTCTTCCGGTAGTAGTGAATCTTCATCCTCCAGTGGATTTAGTGAAGGGACTTCCAGCAGCAGTTCATCCTCTTCAAGTTCTGGAATAAGTTCTACATCTACAAGCTCAACAAGCAGTACTTCTACTACTGGCGGTGGCGGCGGTCCTACATGCACATTTGCAATTTGCGGAGGCAGCTGCTGTGTAGCTGGTTGTTGTCCTACAAGTCCGTTTTCCTGTTTAGGCAGTGAAAGCTGTATTTCAATCAGCTCTTCTTCAGGCAGCAATATACAAAACACTTCATCATTAGGAAGCTCATCTGGAAATCTTATAATAGACTCTATAAGCAGCTCATCATCAGGGAATTTAGGCACAGATTCATCAAACCCAGCAACTCCATTTTGTGGTTTAACGGGGAATCCTGAATGTACAAGCGGATTAACTTTCGCCTGTCCTTCCAGCAGCGGGATTCCTTCCTGTGATTTATTAGGCTTACCACTTTGTAAGAACGATAATGATTTTCTACCTGGATTCTGTACAGAATCAGAAGAATCAAATGATCCAGAGCCAATTATTGGCATTGAAATTCTTTCTGTAGTGTCATTCCCTGATGTCATTAACCTTCCACTCATTCCTGATGAATTTGTTGGAAAGATTGGTTTTGCCTATCCTGGCTCTAATCCATCTTATGAAATTAAAGTGCTTACAAATGAGCAAAATATAGAAGTAGGTTCAGTTAGTTTCATTGATAGTTCTGGAATGATTTTTGAAAATATTCCATTTGAAATTACTAAAATCGATGGCTTCGAAAATCAGTTTATCTTAGGCTTGGAAATTCCTGAAGGAGCTAGTAAAGGAAGTGCAAACTTTACATTAAACTTTATAAGCGGAGAACAGCTAACAGGAATAATTGAAATTATTGACTCTTTTAAGAATGTTGAGATTATAACTATAAAGAATCCTATTAAACGAACTGAACTTGATAAGCCTGTTATAGAAGAACTTATCAGTAAAGCTTCTTCAAGTACAAAGCTAACCTTATTTTTAAAAGGTAAAAACTTTGTAAGCAGACAAATATTTTATACCACAGACTCTTCAGGCGAAATGCCGGAAAACACAGAGTCATTCCTGGCAAATCCTAACATCCCGGATCCTCATACATTTATAACTATTCTCCCAAGCAATTTAAATGCAAAAGTAATGAAAAGAGTTGTAAAACAAAGAGGAAAACTTATGAAAGTTTTCCTGGAATTCCCTGAACAAGTAACAAAGAGGACTGAAGCAGTAATCGTAGTAGTTACTCCGAAAGGAATTGTTTCAAAACATTTTATTATAAAACCAAGATCAAACTAAACCGCAACAAGACAAATATTTAATCTATCCGCAATTTTGATCAACTGTTCTTTGTTTGCAACAATTGTCTTATTTGCTTCAAAGGCTAAGATCCCGCCTCCATTGTTTGCTAAAGTCTGAATTGTTTTTTCTCCAATCGTTGGAATATCAAAACGCTCATCCTGATTAGGTTTTGAGACTTTAACCACCACCGCTTCGCCTTTTGCAAACTCATATCCTCTTTTTATGGCTTCATCTGTTCCTTCTATTGCTTCAACAGCTAAGATCATTCTATTTTTAACAATTACTGTTTGTCCTATATCAAGGCTTCCGATTTTTTTTGCAACACTAAAACCATATTCAATATCAACCCTTTCTTCCAAGGTTGGTTTTCTTTTACTTAAAACTTCTTTTTCTAAAAATAAATGCTTTAAAAACTTAGTTTGTGGAAGAATTTCAACATTATATTTCTTCAATAAATCAGCTATTCCATTATGAATAGAGTCATCATTTAAGTTTGAAAGTCTACTTAAAGTTTTAATTGCTACCCAGTCAAGCTTGTAAATGTTTCTTAGCAAATCAAGTTTTGGTACCTTCCCTATAAAAACTGCCTGATGAATCATTTCAGACCTCATAAGTTCAAGTATTTTTGAAAGCTGACCCGGTGAAAATTTGTATGTCTTGTCACAGAGTTCTTCAAGTCTTTCTTTTGCTTCTTCCGTAACAGCAATAGCACAGGTTGTAAAGCCCTGTTCATGAGCTGATTTGACAAGAAGCGTGGTTAATTCTCCATTGCCAGCTACTACCGCTAGTTTATTGTTTTGTGACATACAAGTAAATTATAACGCACCTTCGTAAAAATGACGTTCGATGTCGCCTTTATTTCTGTCTTCCAGAAAGAGATTTGAGAAATTCAACTAAATCTTTCTGTTCCTGCTCATTAAGATTTAAAGGTTTTTTAAGTGGATCTTTGTATCCATCTTGTCCACCACCTGCATTGTAATAAACAATTACCTGCTCAAGGGTTTCAAACTGACCCTGATGAAAGTATGGCGCAGTATTTGCTACTTCACGCAGTGTAGGCGTTTTAAATTTCCTGGTATCTTTTCCTGTAATTGAAATAGCAGATCTGCCCACATCATTAGTTATTGGCAAACCAATATTATGAAAATCACCATCGGTAAAATCAGTTCCTTTATGACATGCTGCACACATTGCTTTTCCAAAAAAAAGATCCATTCCACGTTTTGCACTGATTGAGAGAGCCGCTTTATCCCCGACTACAAATTTGTCATAGTTAGAATCTTTTGAAATAAGCGTTCTTTCAAATGCTGCAATTGCATGAATAAGATGTGAAGTGGCAATTGGTGTTTGACCAAATGCATTTGCAAACTCTTTCACATACTGCGGGTCATTATTTAGCTTTGTTAAAACTCCTTTTACTGATTCTCCCATTTCTTTTGGATTTTTAATTGGTCCAAGCGCCTGCTCTTCCAGGCTTTGTGCTCTGCCGTCCCAGAAAAGAAACTTGAGGTTAGTTGTATTAAAGACCGTAGGTGTGTTTCTATCTCCCTTTTGACCATTTATACCATCTGAAACCGGCTTATCATCAGCAAAACCATGCTCCGGTTTATGGCAGCTTGCGCAACTTACTGTGCCTGTTTTAGATAAAATTGGATCAAAAAACAGCTTCTTTCCAAGCTTAACTTTAGGATCAACCGTAGAATCGTCCCGCCGGGGCACCTCTACTATTTTATCTTTGTCTGCAATAATAATAGAAATAGCCTGATTAGCAAAAAAGGAAATGCTTAAAACTAGGAATATTATTAAAAAAGTATTTTTCATTCTATTAATTTTATTTTTTTTCTCATCACTTATTACTCAGGGTGCGATTAATCGCACTTCTACCTATTCTGTTGATTATAAATCAAAACCAACATTCTCAAACAACTGCTCAATAGAAAATAAACAATCTGTTGTTAAAAAGGTTTTCGACGGAGATACAATTCTAGTAAGAGATGAGATCTCAGAGATGAGACCTGAGAAAAGAACAATCCAAAATTCTTATCTCTCATCTCCCACCTCTCATCTCTATAAAATCCGTCTTTTGGGTATTGATGCTTTTGAGCATGATCAAAATATTTACGGCATAAAGGGAAAAGACTTTCTAGCAATGCTTATTTTAAATAAAAATATTTGTATTGAAACTGATGTGCAAAAAAATGATATTTACGGAAGAACACTGGGATACATTTTTCTTAATGATGTTTTTGTAAACGAAGAACTCGTTAAAAACGGTCTATCTCTTTTATATGATTTTCCGCCAAACATAAAGTATTTATCGCGTCTTAAAAAAGCACAAGTGTATGCACGTCAAAATATGCTTGGTGTTTGGCAAGAGCACAATTACATTCCAGAAACACCAGCACAATGGAGACATAAGCATCCTTTCAACAAAAAACAGGTTGGAAAAATATAAACTTATATTTTCTGTTTTTCTTTATTTAATTTATCCAGTTCAAAAACTTTATGAATGGCTTTAACTGCCTTATCACCATCTTTTGCTTCAATAACACAGCTTACTTTTATTTCACTTGTGGAAATCATCTGAATGTTTACACTTGAGTCTGCAAGTGCTTTAAACATGGCTGCTGCAATACCAGGACGACCAATCATTCCAGCACCGACTATTGAAACCTTTGCAATGTTTGTCTCAGCAGTTACACCAGTCGCTCCAATATCTTTTGCTATTTCTTTTGTAACTTTTGTAGCATCGTCAATTGTCTCTTTATCTACA
Organism: Candidatus Melainabacteria bacterium; assembly: GCA_023250195.1. Lineage (GTDB taxonomy): Bacteria > Cyanobacteriota > Vampirovibrionia > 2-02-FULL-35-15 > 2-02-FULL-35-15 > 2-02-FULL-35-15. Next base: position 68,219 of record JAHFBF010000005.1, read on the forward strand.
GTAAATGCAATTTCATTTATTCCATCCTTACTGGTGGACTGAACGATCATATCTACGCTTATATTTTTCTTTGCGAGCGATTCAAAAACTTTTGCTGCAATCCCCGGCTTATCCGGCACACCGACTATTGCTATTCTTGCCTGTGATTCATCTAGTGCTACACCACTCACGGGATTATTTAACTCCATTTCTTTTACTCCTTTTACTAGTGTACCGTCATCCTGGGGTTTAAAGCTACTCCTAACCCGCATAGGCATATTATAATTTTTAGCAATTTCAACCGATCTCGGGTGTAAAACCCCTGCTCCAAGGCTTGCAAGTTCAAGCATTTCTTCATAAGAGATTGTTTTTAATCTTGAAGCATCCTTTACTATTACAGGGTCAGTCGTAAAAACCCCTTCTACATCTGTATAAATGTCACAGCGTTCTGCTCCAAGTGCTACAGCAAGAGCTACAGCAGTAGTATCCGATCCACCGCGACCAAGAGTAGTTATTTCTCCTGTAGATTCACTTATTCCTTGAAAACCAGCAACTACTACAATGTTTTCTTCTGATAAATATTTTTTTAATTTTGAGGTTTTTATTTCTGTAATTCTGGCTTTACCATGTCTATCTTCTGTCATGATCCCCACTTGTAACCCTGTCTGTGAGATAGCTCTAGCTCCCAAAAAATGAATAGCCATAGCAACAAGAGGAATGCTGATTTGTTCTCCAGTAGAAAGTAAAAGATCATATTCTCTGGGATCTGGTTTACTTGTAACATCTCTAGCAAGATCAATTAAATTATCAGTTGTATCACCCATCGCTGATACAACTACGACTACCTGATAACCGGCTTTTTGTGCATCAGTTGCAATCTTTGCTACACGCTTTATACAAACAGCATCCTGAACTGAAGTACCACCAAATTTTTGAACAAGTATTGGCATAGTTAAAATAATAGCATTTAAAGACTCCTGAATATTAAAGAAGTTTAATCTTTTCATGTAACCGTAGGTATCATTCTTATAACGATGTAACCAAACGTATCTTGATATAAATCAAGTCAATAAATACACTAATGTCCCTATGATTTCTGAACAGCAAAAATATATTTCTGGAATATTACGAAATCTCGGATTTGCATTACTTGCACCAGCAGGATCAATTGTATTTCAACAAATGGTGTTTCAAAAAGCCTTATTTAATTACTTTAAAGAAGCTGTGATAGTATTTTTACTTGGTTGGGTTTTTATGATTGGTGGTTTTGTTGCTCTTAAGGAGAAATAAATAAATGAACTTCCAATGGGATCTTAAATCAGGTCTTGCTTTTATCTTACTAAGTTTAATTAGCATGATAGCAATAATGGTCTATGATCTTTATAGAGAGAAAAAAAACAAGGTAGAGAAAAAATAAAAGAAAAGTTAGTACTTTCTTGACTGGAAAATCAATTAAACTAAACTTACTATTTCAGGACCAATCCTTTCTTTTGCTCTTATCCTTGGCTTATAATCTTCTTGGAAAAAAGTAACTACTTCATATCTTCCTCTAAGAGCTCTTGCTAATTCTAATGCTGTGATTTCTGCTCCATCTGATGATGAATCACCAAAACGTACAAAATCAGAAGTGGCTGCTTCAATTCCCTGCGCCCCTGGAATAATAGGGATGACATGACTTTCTAATAATTTGTTTATCCAGCTAGTATCAATTCTTGTTATTCCTCCATCTTGATTTGTATAAATTCCTGCTTGCCTCGAAGATAAAGCATTTGCTTTTTCACCTAATGTACTTAACGCTATTGCAAATAATGCTGCAGCCTGCATTTCACCAACAGAAAGGAGAACATCTAACTCTCTTTTAGATGGCTTTCCTTTTGGTCGTCTTGCTTTTTCACCAACTATTTCTTGAACTGCCTCAAGTAAATCTCTGCTTTCAGCATCACTTCGTTCAGGCACTACTACAACTGGTTTATATCCAGCTCTCCTTGTGGATGCAACTTTTCTTGCTGCTGCAAGCATTCTTTCAGGTGTGCTTAGTGTATTTGGGTTAAATTTCTGAACTGTTATTGACATATGTGAAATGATAACAGTAGAAATGCTAAGTTCTTAAAAATTAAGTAATATTTAATTTTTGTATAATAGTAACTATGTTCAAGGAGGAACATATGAAAACAATATTAATGGAAAAAAATAAAAGCTTAGAAAATTTAGGAATTAAATCGTCAGGAAAAATTTATTGGAATCTCTTAGCGCCAGCTCTATATGAAGAAGCCATTCGTAGAAATGAAGGCTTAACTAGCAAATATGGATCAATTGTAGTAAACACTGCTCCCTTTACAGGCAGATCACCAAAAGATAAGTTTATCGTTAAAGAGTCTTCATGTGATGACAAGGTCTGGTGGGGAAAAATTAATCAACCGCTTGATGAAGGAAAATTTAGCTTGCTTAAAAAGCTTGTTATTGAACATCTGCAGAAAAAAGATTTGTTTGTAAAGGATTGTTATGTCGGTGCTGATGAGCACTACAGAATTAATCTTAGAGTAGTATCAGAACGTGCTGTTGGAGCACTTTTTGCAGGAACAATGTTTATTCCGGAAAATAATCCTAACAAGTTGAAAAAATTTGCTCCTGAGTTTACTCTTTTACATGCCCCGTCACTAAATGCAGATCCTAAGATACACGGGACAAACTCCGACACATTTATTGTTCTTAATTTCAAAGAAAAAATTATATTGATTGGCGGAACATCATATGCCGGTGAAATTAAAAAATCAATGTTCTCTGTAATGAACTATCTACTCCCGCAAAAAGGAGTAATGTCCATGCACGCATCTGCAAATTATGGAAAAGATAAAAACGATGTTGCAATATTTTTTGGACTTTCAGGTACCGGAAAAACCACTCTGTCAGCCGATCCTGAAAGAAGTTTAATTGGTGATGACGAGCACGGCTGGAGTGACAACGGCATTTTTAATTTTGAAGGAGGTTGCTATGCAAAAGCAATTAAACTTAAAAAAGAAACAGAACCTGAAATCTTTGAAGCAACTCAGCGCTTTGGCACAATGCTTGAAAATGTAGTAATTGATCAAGAGAGCAGAGAACTGGATCTGGACAGTGATTCAATTACTGAAAATACTCGTGCATCGTACCCGGTATCATTTGTTCCAAATATGACATTAGAAGGAACAGCCGGACATCCAAAAAATATAATTATGCTTACCTGCGATGCGTTTGGCGTATTGCCTCCAATATCAAAGCTTACATTTGATCAGGCAATGTACCATTTTATTTGTGGTTATACTGCAAAGGTGGCAGGAACAGAGAGAGGGATAACAGAACCTCAGGCAACATTTAGTCCCTGTTTTGGAGGACCTTTTATGGCACTTCCTCCAAGTGTTTATGCAAAACTTCTCGGCGAGAAAATTAAAAAACACAATGTAGATGTCTGGTTAATAAATACTGGCTGGAGTGGTGGACCATATGGCATTGGGAACAGAATGAAATTGCCTCTTACAAGAGCTATGGTAAAAGCAGTTCTAAACAGCAGCTTAAAAAATATTGAGACTAAAAAAGATCCTATTTTTGGTGTTCAAATTCCTGTTTCATGTCCAGAAGTACCAAAAGAAATTCTCCAGCCTAAAAACACCTGGAAGGATCCTATTGCTTATGACAAAAAGGCAATGGAGCTTCAGGAAATGTTTGAGAAAAATTTCAAAGAACACAGTTAAAACCACTAATCAGTTTTTTTCTATTTCTAAATAATATCCTACTCCTCTAACGGTTCTAAATAGTTTTGGTCTTTTTGGTTCTTCTTCAATTTTTTTTCTAAGATAACCAATATGAATGTCCAGCGTTCTTGTATTTTTTATAGCGTGAGGAAAACCCCAGATTTCTGTTAACAATTCTTCCCTTGAAAATACTTTTTTGGGGAATTGAGCAAGCTTACATAATATTTGAAATTCCTTCGGTGTTAATTCTTTGGTTTTTCCAGCATATACAACTGTTCTTCTTTCAAGGTCAATTTCTAAATTTTTAATTTTTATTGTCCGGTTAGTTCCTTTTGACAGGTAAACTTTAAGCTGTAATTCAGCCCTGGCAAGTACTTCATTAATCTTTAATGGTGTTTTCCTTATATAGTCCTGTGCTCCAATTTCAAGTCCTATAACTGCATATATCTCAGATTCTTTATCTGTTAAAAATATTATTGGACTTGAAAACCCCTGGGCTCTCAGAGTTTTGCAAAGTGAAAAACCATCTAACTCTGGAAGATTAACCTCAGTAATAACAAGATGAACAAGCTCACTTTCAGTAATTTTTAATGCTTCCTCTCCATTACAAGCTATACGCACTTTGTAGCCCTTAGTTAAAAGAGCCTTTTCTAAACTCGATGTTACCTCAGTATCACTATCAACAACTAATATTTTTAGATCCATAATATTTCTATTGTTAGAGGACGTTTATTTATTCTTGAAGTAGTTATCACTTACTTACTAAGGTAATAAATCTTTTAAAGGTTAATATGTCTTTATTTCACTTAACAGATTAAATTCTTCTCATCTTTACAATATTTAAGATCTCATACAATGAAAAGACTTTGTAATCGCTTCATTTAGAAAACAAAAAGATTTAAAGTTAGTTAGCCTTAACAAGTAAAAAAATCCTTTCAAAGGACAGTTTCTAAAGCAAATCCTTACAAATAAAATACAAATAATTCACACAATTAATACACAGTTAGAAGTTTTTAAATCATAAAATAGTTACTTAAGAAGAAGATTTAATTTGAAAATAAATCCAGATAGAGAAATATCCCAGTCTATTTCAGCTGCAAAACAACACGAATCAGCTGGCTTAACGTCAGTAATAAAGCCTCTTTCTGAGGAAGGTAAAAATCCATTTCTTGAAGTTATACAAAACAAAGAAGTGAAACAAGCAATTAATAATGGAGCTAATTGGGGAACAGCAGGATTAAATGTCCTTACCTTTGCAAATGCTAATTTTCATTTTTTCGATCAATTCCAGGATGTCCTGGAAAAATCCAGTGAGATCTTTACAAAAATTACCTACAATGTCACAAGTATTCTTGGCACTATTGATTTATGGGGGAAGAAAAACCTTATTCCATTTTTAGGCTTTGCAAGTGGTGTCCCACTTACAATAATGAGTTCAAATTATAATTTATACCTGGCATATGGCATCCCTTATGGATTAGGTAATTTTGTAATTATCACTGATCAAAGAGAAGTGGTAGATAAAGATGGTAAACCGATCCTGGATAAAGGTGGGAATGTTCAGTTAGTAAATGGGGATTTTAGTAAAAGAGGCTGGATGAATAGCCTTTCTACTACATGTAAAGAATCTATAAAAATAATAAAAGAACTTGCAGAAAAACCTCAGAGAATAAAAAAAATATCACATGCATTATTTACCTCTTCTGTATTTGAAATGTTTGGTCCTGTACTAGGCTACTTAGGATTTGAAAAACTTGGTTCATTTATCAGGTCAAGCGGAACAATTGCAACACAAACATCCTTTTTGCTTCACAACGACAGTAATAAAAAAACTTCAATTGAAAACCAGGGAAAAATAACTTTAAAATCATCAATTGCGCTGGGAGGGTTATTTGGAATTGGAGGATCAGCAATTGATTTTTTAAAACGATCTGAATTTATTTCAGAAAAAATTCCAAATCTAACTAATTTATCTCTTGGACTTGACAGAGTAATGGGTGCTTTAATTGTTTCAGGAATTATGGATATTGAAAAGAATCAAGGAGGTTCCAATGCTGCTAAAGAAAATAGAAACATCTAGTGGTGCACCACCAAGCCATCTATGGCTTAAACATCTTGCAACTAGACCAATGAGTCCCATTGCCAATAAGCTAAGAAAAATAGTAGGTGAAGAAATTCTATTGGATAAAAGTGCTGCTGACTTTCCAACCAAACTTATAGATGCATGGCAAAAATATGGCTTTGCTGTAGTGAAAGATTCCAGTATTCCTAGAGATATTTTTCCAAGTGCTTATGGTGTGAATAGAAGATTCTTCAGTCAGCCTGTTGAATACAAAGAACGACTTGGACATCCAAGTGCCACAAACTGTTCTGGCTATATTCCACCAGGAGAAGAAATCTCTGTTTCAGGACGTGGAGATGGAACTGTACAAAAAAATGTCTATGAAATGGTACATAGGTCTGCAAATGCTAAAGACAATATTATTCTTCCTGATGAGCTTGGAAAGGAATTTAATTCAAGTTCAAATGGGTTAGTTGATTTACTTTATGAAAAAGGATTAGAGCTGGCACATGACATTGCTGTTGGTCTTCACGAGAAAGGGTTTTTAACCCCTGATGGTGGAGGATTACCAAATGACTATTTCACAAAACTTATAGAACGTGGAAACGAAAACCGCAGTGATCTAAATTTGCTTAGACAAACTCATTGCAATGCACAAGCTACAGATTCAACTAACTTTGATGGTTGTTCACAGGCACATACTGACTTAAACTTTTTTACAGTTTTACCGGCAGCTACTAAAGAAGGTCTACAGATTTGGTACGAAAATGAAGATCGTCCTGAAGACTCTGGATGGGTACAGTTAGATGCTCCACCTGGAGCCTATGTTGTGAATTTAGCAGATATGGCTGAGATCCTTACCGGTGGATATTTAAAGTCTACCCCGCATAGAGTAGTTTCTCCTATAGGTGAGGACAGATATTCTATCGTTTTCTTTGTAGGTCTTCAAAGAGATGTAGATTTACAGAAAAATAAACTTACACATCGAAGTATGCAAACCAGATCCATGTTTGAGGGAGAAGCTCTTGCTAGAATGCCAGGACAAAACTTAACTGCTGGCTCTTTTACCAATCTTAGATGCATGGATATTGGAATCATCCCTGAAAAAGTTGGAAAAGAAAATTTAGGATTTATTCCTCTAGCTGAAATGTAATAGCTTCATTATATTTTGGAGTTCTAATTAGTAAAAAATCTCTTACCAAAATTAATATGCTTGTAAATATTTTTTACATTGTAATAAGATTGCAAAAGGTTAAACTCAGAATTGTAATATTTGGGTCAATTAATTTTTAACAAGTAAGAAAACTCTTTCATTTCGTCACAATCGTTTTTTTTAGATTCTTATCTGATTTAATCAAGGTACGGTTTTCACATTACAGGTACTAAATCAACCAAAGATAACTGTTGGAGGAGAAGAACATGAGAGTACACACAGCAACTGAAACAGCAACCAGAGGAACAAAGACAAAGCAAGATCCTCCGCCAGAAGAAAAAAAACCAACTCTTCGCTCAACTATTACACAAAGATATATTGAAGGACTGTCAGAAGATGATGATGCACATGAGAAATTTAATAAACTACGTACAGTTGATAAATTACATGTAGGCATACGTGGAAAAGATGCAAGGGTTATGCATTTAACAGAACTGCTATATGGACATAAGGATGCAGATGTAGCTTTTGCGGAGAGAGCACTTACATATCTGGAAGAGCTTCCTCCAAGCAAAAGACCTGACGTAGTAGTGGTTTCAGGACTTCTATTTGGAGGTTACCATCACAGAGAAAAGAGTAACCGCAGAGTAAAGACCATGAGTGTTAACAGCCAGCTTGCCAAAGCTAAAGAGTTTATAGAAAGATTACAAAAAATGGGAATGACTGTTGTTTATAACAAATCTGATAATGACCAAAAAATTATTGAGGATTATACCTACGATGCAGTAAGAATTCTAGAAGGTGAAGCAAGAGAAAGTGGTGAAGACTGGCCTACAAGCTTTGCTGGATTTGATACAGTACAGCAATCCCATCTTTGGCAAAGTAACTATGAATTTCAGTGGGATATCGTATTTGAATATATGCTGCGTTCTGGTCGCAGACTTTCTACAAGGCAGGAAGTTCAAGAAGCTGCAGGAGAAGAGATTGAAGAATATCTCTTACTTCTAGATGCACACGGTAGACTTGAAAGAGGGGAAGCATTAACTGACCTGCAAAATGAAGTTCTTGAAGTCAATAATATTCCTTACAGCAGAAGGCCTCAGGATCGACTAATCGTAACTGACGACTATAACTTAGAACTTGAAACTGCAGGAAAAACAACTCATTTAAACGGGCGACATGAGTTTAGGCAAACTGCAACCAGCATGGTAAAAGATCCTACAAAAGCTGCAAGACTAATACTGTCTCAAATGGAGGCCGTAGGAGAAGAAACCCCAAACGCTTTTGTTATTGAAAACCAGCAACATTCTGTTGGTATGATGCATGGAAATACACTTATCACATCAACTCCCGGCATGACTACATATAACCCTGATTCCAGCTCTTTTGCCAGGATACAGAGTGATAAGGCAGAGCGTCTTGCCAAAGGAAGAGGAGAGTTAAATATCGCTGGTATACAACAGATAGAATTTCATGATGATGGCCGCATATTTGTTCATCTTATGAATGATCATTTAATGAACCTTGCAGCAAAAACTGAAGAACCACATGCTGCAGTATTCTTTTCTGATTGGCAGACAGGATCAGTAACAGCTAGACCAGATCTAGCTGTTAAGGCAATGGATTATGTTTTGCATTCGGTTTTAAAAAAGGAAAAGGGGATGATGTTTGTAAATGGTGACATCATTCAAGGAAGAAACTATCCTGAGATGCCAAATGAAAATACAAATATGGGGCTGGTTACTATAGATTCTCAGCAAGAGTTTGTATATACCATGCTGAGAGATCTCTTAGAGAAAATGCCTAAGGAAGCAAAAGAAAATTTACAAGGAGTACATATCACTCCTGGAAATCATGAATGGAATTCCGGACATGAACGCCATGGATCAACCCACTCAATGTTTTTAAAAATATTGTTTAATGAGGCTTCTGAAGGGACCTTCAAAACTACTCTTCATTCTTACGATACAGTAAGAGCTGGAACAAGTCATTTTAAATCTTATACTGCCATTGCTGAGTTAGCTGCACATAAAATTTTAGCTCAACACATAATGATGGAGAAAGGAGGTAAAGGAAGTGGAGAATTACCGATAAACCAGTTTTTTGCAATGACTAGTTCTTCTACCGGACCTCTCATGAAAGAACTTAACTTAATGGGTGCTGGACACTATCATCATCCTTCCTATATGATGACAAGCAATAAAATTGGAGTTATCAATGGCTCTTTAGCCGGGCTTTCAGGCTATGAGTGGTGGAGAGGATATAATCCAGTTATTGGGACTACCATAGTTCATTTGGGAGGAAACAGACCCCCTGTAATAGAGTTTTTAACTCCAGAGTTTCTATATAACTACCAATGTAAAGGAGCATACGCAGATAGAAATTTAGAAAGAAGAGGATTTGAAACTGATAGAAACTTTGATCCAAACAGGCATGGATTTGGAAAGATTCTTGTTACTACGGGAGAACAGTCTCAAAGAATGCCACAAAGTGCTATTCAGAAAAGGTTATGGGACATAGTTGAGAGTATTGCATGGAGCTCAAACGAAAACTTAGCTTTAGTTTAATCAAGCACTTATTTATGTACAAAAAAAAATATTAAGTTAATATTTTGGAATTTTTTATTGGATAAAAATGAGTTTAGCTGTAAGAAAATTATTTACGTGCAATGAAAGCGATTCATTTAGACCGCTAAGAAACACTGTTGAGAGAACAAGACCTAAACTGAATTTAATTCCTGATATTAACGAACCTGAAAACTTTATAACACCAGCTGAATATGAACTGTCTTTAAGGCTTACTATTCAGGAATTGAAACAGCTAGGACAACCAAAAATACAAGAAGTAGAAAACATCTTATCTTTTAAACAATTAATCGATCCAACGTTAATGCCGGGATATCAAAAACTTATAGAAAGCATAGAAGTAAAAACAAAAATATCAGACGAACATCCAAATCGTGAATTTATAGATCTTGAAAGTAAAGAAATCGCTGATCCAATAGAACAATGGACAGAAAAGCTTATTGGAAATATAAAGATTCAAAGAGATGGCATGAACTTAAGCCAGGATGAGATTTATGAACTTGAAGCTTTAATTTGGTTTCATTTTGATTCACTTGCTAATCTCTCTAATGCAAGATCTCTTGAACTGGATATAGTTGAATTTTATCAATCCTCAAATTTTTACAATTTAGATCCAGTCGAGCAGGTAGAAAAAAGCAGTGAGTTACTAAACGGTTTAATGAAAAAATATCCTCTAAAGAAAGATGAGATTGAAATCCTGATTGCACTTATGACCTCCAGAAACAATGGAAAGGGCTTACTCGAAACAATGCTCAGGTTATGGAAGCAATATAATCTCGGGGAAAGAAAAGGAACTATAGCCAAGATTGTCTCAAGCTATTTATTTTCACATCTTATACAAGGAATTACTCCTTTTTTCTTTCAGTACGGGATTGCTTATCCAACACTCGGACATGTTGCAGGAAACGGGATCTCTGCTTATTGTGAATTGTTGGGAGAACTAAAAGAAGCAGAACTTATGAATGACATTAGAGCCAAGATTAATAAAAGGATTTCTGATTCAATGTTTTTTAAAACTTATGAGTTTACACAGACCAGATCACTTGGTGAGATTTTCAAAACTATAGAAACCGGAAAAGAATCAACTATTCATTTACTTACAGAAGCTATTTCACAAATTTTCCCCCAATCAGTAGGAATTGGGACCGCTTTTACTGGATTGATGTTAATAAATCCTATCCTTGGCTTGATTAACCTGGTTAGTATTCCTCTAACTTTTGTAATCGGGACTATCTATAACCGCAAAATCAGACCAATACATAAATCTGAACTTAAAGAAGGTGAAGAGGTGGCAACACAATTAGCTGATGTAAAAAATGGAATGCAGGAAATATTAACTTCTCCTAATGTTCCGGAAATAGCCAATTCTGTTAAAAACAAAATGGATAAAAAGGACAACCTATCATTTCAGAAAATTCTTAATGAAATAAAAATGAGATATGCAGCTTATTTTACATTCAATACAACTGTAGGAGTATCTTCAGGAGCAGGTTTATTGCTTTATATGCTGGGTAAAATTCCTGAAGGTGCTGTTCTCTCAAACGTATTCTATTCGGAAGCTCTCAGCGATCCATTTAAAGACCTGGTTAAAAAGTGTTTTACTAAATTCCCAAGATACATTCAGGATATTGAAAGAATGGAAGAAATATTAGGAGAAGCCGATAAGCTGGATTTGCCGGATGGAGAAAGAGAAAAAGAAAGGATTCCTGTTTCTAAACTAGATAATCATCATCTATCTCTAAAGGGCTTAAAATTCAAGAATATATTAAATGGTGTCAATTTAGATATTAATGAAGGGGAGTTTATAACTATTGTTGGTCCTTCAGGAGTAGGCAAGTCTACTCTTTTAAGAAATATAGCAGGGCTATATAAACCTGACAGTGGAAGTATAGAAATCGGCGGAGTTAATATAACTGACATTAAAAAATACGGGGATGAATCGATTTACTCAGTTATGTCTTACTGTAACCAGGAACCACAAATTTTTCAGGAGATGACCTTAAGAGAGAATTTAATGCTCTGGTCAAATAAACCGACTGATGATGCCTACTTAAATCAGATGTTAGAAAATTTATATCTGGATAAATTTACTGACAGGCTTGATGAAAAGATTAACCATTTCTCTGGCGGTGAGAAGGTAAGGCTTGGAGTAGCAAGAACATTAATTAAAGGTGCAAAAATAATATTGCTTGACGAACCTACAGCCAGTCTAGATTCTGAAGCTTCGTTAGAAGTTAGGAAGATTCTAAGAAAAATACATAAAGAATATCCTAAAACAACAATAATCTGTGTTACTCACGATGCAACACTCATTGAAGAAAGTTTGAGACTGGGAAGATCAATTAACTTAGGTATCAGTAACAATGCTGAAGCAGGACAATTAGAGATTGCTGGTTAGAGCAATACTTTGCTAAAATACTGTTAAATGGATAACGACAAAGTTTTTATTTTTGACACTACTCTTCGAGATGGCGAACAATCTCCCGGTGCTACATTAAATATTCAGGAAAAATTAGAGATTGCAAGACAGCTTGCAAAACTTGGGGTAGATATTATTGAAGCGGGTTTTCCATTTTCAAGTCCGGGAGATTTTGAAGCAGTTAAACTCATTTCAAAAGAAGTACAGGGACCTGTAATTTGCGGACTTGCAAGAGCAAGAAAAGAAGATATTGACAAAGCAGTAGGAGCTTTAGAACCTGCAAAGAAAAAAAGAATTCATACATTCATAGCTACAAGTGATATTCACATGGAGCATAAATTAAAAATGCCTCGTGAAAAGGTTTTAAAAACCGCTGTTGAATGTGTCTCTTATGCAAAACAATTTACAGATGATATAGAGTTTTCACCGGAAGATGCAGGCAGATCAGACCCAAAGTTTTTATTTGAAATATTACAGGCTGTAATTGAAGCTGGTGCTACTACAGTAAATATTCCTGACACAGTTGGTTATACGGTTCCAAGTGAATTTGGCGGATTAATTAAATCCATTAAAGAAAACGTGCCAAATATAAATAAAGCTGTTATTTCAGTTCACTGCCATAACGATTTAGGACTTGCTGTTGCAAATTCTTTAAGTGCTGTAATTAATGGCGCACGTCAGGTAGAGTGCACTATAAACGGAATCGGCGAACGTGCTGGGAATTGTTCACTTGAAGAAATAGTAATGATTTTAAAGACAAGACCAATCCTTGGGTTATACACAAATATTGACTCTACTCAAATCTATAGAACAAGCCGTCTTGTAAGTACCCTTACAAATATGCTTGTCCAGCCAAACAAAGCAATTGTCGGTGCAAATGCATTTGCACATGAAGCAGGAATACATCAGGATGGTTTCTTAAAATACAAAAGAACTTATGAAATTATGAACCCGGAAGATGTAGGACTTCTTACATCAAAACTTCCACTCGGTCCACGCTCAGGACGCCATGCATTAAAAGAAAAATTAACAGAACTGGGATATCATCTCAGCGAAGAACAGCTAGATAAAGCATTTATAAGATTTAAAGAAATTGCAGATAAGAAAAAACAGGTCGCTGACAGGGATTTAGAGTCAATAGTCAGAGATGAGCAGAGAATACAGGAAACTGTTTCTTACTATGAACTTGCAAACCTTCAGATTGCCTGTGGAACGGGCTTACCGACAGCATCTGTTTGTCTAAGAAGGACCAGTGACAATGTTTTCTTAAAAGACTCAGCACTTGGAACAGGCCCTGTAGACGCTATCTACAAAGCCATAAACAAACTTGTAAATGTACAAAATGAGTTAATAGAGTTTTCAGTTCAGTCAGTAACAGAAGGAATAGATGCCCTTGGCGAAGTAACTATTCGTATAAAAGAAAAAGACGGGGCTATTTACAGTGGTCATGCTGCAAATACCGATATTACTTTAGCCTGTGCAAAGGCTTACTTAAACGCTCTTAACAAATTAATTGACTCATTAAATGCAGGTACAAAAGTAGCACCTCAAGCTGATGAGTTTAAAAGTAAAAAGGGTGTCTAAATAAATTAGTCCAAAGCAAAAAATAGTTTAGGCTTGTTCGGAAGAATTTAAAGCATCAAACACTTCTTTTATTCTCTCTGGCGTTGGATCGTTAAAAGCAAGGTGCATTAATAAGCTATAAACAGCATGGCTGCCTGGAGGCGTAGCTAGGTTTATATAAGATGCCTGAAGGAGTTCTGTTGTCACTGGTTTTCTGCCTATTGTTCTTTCTGCAGCTTCTTCTCCACGTCCACCGTCATCACTTAATGTAATTCCAGGATTTCGTGCTAGAAGCAAAGCTCTATAAAGTCTTATATAAGCTACATCCTGTGCTGGTTGCCCAAGAGTAAATAAGCGGCTTGTTTGGTTAATTTTATGTACTGGGCCGTCTTCAGTAGCTTCAAGGACTCCAATTCTTTCTTTTACTACTGGACTTATGTGTCTACCATAGCCAAGAAGCGGGGTTGTGTCTATCATTGGGTTTCTCCTTTTGAGAAATACTTAAATACTAAAGTTGCTTTAGGTTTATTATACAAAAATAAAGAGCAGAATTACAATCCCCAAAAGATTAAAAATCCAGAAAAGAACAAAAAAATATTTAATTAAGACTGCTTAACCGAATTTTTCAATGGCTTCTAATACTGGCTGCATATCACTTGTTGCAAGATTTACATTACTATCTCTTGTAATAAAGTCAGTAAGACTATTAGTAACTTGATTGTATTGTGGACCTGCAAGATTGAGTTCAGAAATAGCATGAATAAGATTGAGTCTTGGTACTGGTTGTCCAGAAGAAACAAGTCCTGCAAGAGCTAAAGTATACTTAAAGCTTTTTGGTTCTTCTTTAGCAGCTCGCACAACAAAAGTTTTTGTTATCCTTGACTCTTCTTCAACAACAGCTTCTGCTTCTGTCCGAGCTCTTAGTAAAGCTCTTTCAACTATCGCAGGAGTAGCTTTTTTACCTACAAAGGCTAAATAGAGATCATGGTTTTCTTTACCACCTGCAAGAAGAGCAATCCCCTGTGCTCTTTGTCTATTATCTTCTGATGGATCACCCAAATACAGCTCAAGTACTAATGGTAATGCTTTTTTATAAGCCTTTGTTACATCTGAGCCATATCCACCTGCACTCATTATTATTAGATTAATTCTTCTCTCAAGAGCACGAGGTTCTTTTTCATCCTTAACCGGTTCTTGCTCAGCCCCAAGTGAAATCACCGGTAATGAAATCCTGGAACTTCCCACTCTTTCCTGCAATGGTGATACTACGTTCATGATTTCTCCTTTAAATTTTTTTGATTAAACTTTACCTTTCAATTCTAGTGCTCATTTCATTAAATTACAATAAACTTTATAAAAAAAAGATAAAAAGTTTTCTAAATTTTTTTTAATAATACAGGTTGCCTTAACCAGATGGGGCATAACGTTCTCACTTTCATACAAGTGAAGATTTGCATAGAAATAATCTGTGTAACAGTTATTTCGCGTTATATAAAACTAAGGCAAAACAAGACTTTTACCGCTTCTTAGATATTCCTGAATTTCACCATCATATGTATTTTTTAAAGATGTTATCCTTGAGTCAACTGAAAAATTATATTCCCTATCCTGAAGCTTAATCCTTGAAACCGGCATCAGTCCGATAATTGCATTGGTTATAAAAACACTCTTTGCTTTGTTTAAATAAAGACTGTGAACATTTTTTTCCTCTGTTTGTATATTATTTGCTTTTGTTATATCTAGTATTTTTGATCTTGTTACCCCGGACAAAATTCCGCTTTCTAAAAGTGGAGTAATTATTTTATCTTCCATCACTAAAAAAACATTTGCTCTTGTACATTCAATCAGTTCATTTTTTTCATTGACATACAGTGCATCATTAAAGCCCTGTTCCAGGGCTTTTTTATAAGCTACATAACTATCTGCTCTGCTTGTAGTCTTATGCCTGAAAGAAACAGAGTTGGAATCCCTGCTTAAAACATACTCAAGCAAAGAATAGAAAGCCGGCAAATTTTCAAGTGGTGACGCCATAATAAGAACATTAAATTTCTCTTCAATACGTTTTGAAATAATTATTTTTATCCTTGCTGAAGTTAATTTGTTTGCACTTAATAAATCTTTTATCCATTTTTTTACTTCCTCCTGCTCTACAGGAAATGGCATATTAAGTTCTTTTGCACTGTGAGTAAGTCTTTTATAATGAGATTCAAAAAAAATTGGACTGCCCTGTTCACATTTTATAGTTTCAAATAATCCATATCCAAACTGGTATGAAAGATCGCTTATAGAAATCTTTGCATCTTCTTCTTTTATGATTTGACCATTTAGGAATACGAGCATGGTTTAAAATCAATTCTAAATGAAATTGTGCTTTCTGTACATCCAAACTATTACTACTCTAACTTTAGATTTTTACTTTTCTGTATTATTGCTTAAAATATCTTTAACTGCTTCATCAAGATCAATAACATCAGGATCATCTTTAAATACTCTAACTCCTTCCAATTGCAAATCAGAGCCTGTTCTTACAAGAATAACTTTTGGCAGCTTCCCTTGACTTATTGCTATTTGATCTAACATTGCACAGGCAGTCTGCTCAGAGCCGGGAGGTTTAAATTCAGAAATTATCAGCTTAGGTTTGTGTTGTTCAGCTAGCATTAGAGCTTCTTCAAAAGTTTTAGCTGTAATAATCCTATATTCACTCTCTCTTCCCTGTCTCAAAATCCCAGCAATAGCTTCTGGTCCATATTTTCGAACAATCAAAATTGTTTCAGTAGGAGAAGTTTCACTTGCATCTTGAACAGGAGCAACTTCATCCACATTACATGCGTGACGAACTGCTAAGGTTTCATCACCATGAGGTTGCAATCCACCAGATGATTCAACTGGATTAGGAACAGTCACTGCAGGGAACTGAAGAACAAATCTTGTGAAGTGATTATCACCATCTTGGGATGAATCTACTGTGACAGTGCCTCCTGCTAAATCGATATTTCTTATTACGTTCTGAACTCCAAAGCCTTGATTGGCTCCTCCTCCTTTTCCTTTTGACTCTCCAAGAGAACCAGAAAATTCTTCTCCTGTTCTTATTTTTCTTAAATATTCTTCAGGCATCCCCGGACCAGTATCTTCAAGAATTATTTGGACTTTACCACCTTCATTAACAACGGTAATCCTAAATTCCACTCCTTGTAAAGGAATTCCTGCTTTAAGAGCTGCTTTTGCAGCATTTCTAGTTAGGTTCTCAGCACTACAAATAAAAAGGGTTGGATCTATAGAGATAAGACAGGGATCTCCTTGCAGTGTAGGTTTATTTATTTTCAAAACCTTACCTGCAGGTGTCAACTCCGGACAATGAAAGAAATTACATAGAAAATCAAAAGGATTAAAAGTTTTAGCCTTGCCTCTATAATCTAAATAAGATTCTGCTGTATTTAAATTATTTATTGACTCGAGAATTTCAACACCGCTAGATTTGATTTTTGCTAATAAAGCTAAGGTATCTTGATCACTTGTTTTATAAGTGTCGGTAAATTCAATCAAAGGGCCAATTTTTGATTTTAATTCTTCTTCTAAAACCTTTCCTTTTCTTTTAGCTTCCTCCAGTATCTCTCCAGGAATACTATCTTGAACATCCTGAGCCACAAATTCTTCCCACCGGCTGAAGCTATTATCACTGCGATTATCTACTAATAAAGAGGAATATTCAGAAAATTCTTTTAGAGCGGGTGGTAGATTAGTCCCTTCAAAATCACCTACTATGTGATCAGTTTGGATTACAAGTCTTGCAACAACATTTTTTAAATCATGCAGATATCTGGGTAATAGTATTCTTAAGGCATCAAGTTCCTGGCTTTCTCTAGTAGCTGTAAAAAGAGTTAGTCCAGCAGACTCTAAATGTGAAACAGGTTCTGGATGAGTAGGACCACTAGTTAAAGTGGCACTTTCAGCTACTTGGCCAGGAGGGCCATCAATTTTGACAACAATAGTCTTAACAGCTTGTACTTGAGTTATATCCGTCATTTATTTAAGTTTTGTTACAAGGGGCTTTATTATAAAAAGGTTTTTAACTAGCAAATTTGACAAATTGGTTGTAGATTCGATTCTTGGTTTAGAGAAGGTTAAGGTGACAATCATTAAACTATAGAAATATGATTAAAATCATATGTTAGGATTTATAGCCAAGAGGAAATTAAAAAAAGCTATGGTTCAGGTGCATAATGACTTAGTAAGAACTTACGTATGGTTTAAACACCTTGAAAAGAAGGTCCCTTTTGATGATGGACTTATTAAGGGTGCAAGCAACCAGTGTGAAAGAGAACTTAGGGCTCTCAATCTAGATCCTGACAAACTTGTAGAAAGATCTTTATCAAAGACTAAGTCTAGTTCATAACTACAAAGTAAATATTAATCAACATTCTTTAAGGCTGAAGGTAATATTTTATCAATTAGAGCAGAAATAATTTTCTCTCCTAAATCTTCTGGATCAACTGGTTTTTGCAAAGCACCATCTAAAAACGGAAACTCTTTCATTACCTCTGGCGGACGATTACCAGTTACAGCAATAACTTGGACTCCTTTAATATTAATTTCTGAAGATTCAAGTTTAGGTTTAATTGAAGGACCAACCTCACCAGGTAAACCTACATCTGCCAGTATGAGATGGGGAATATAACCACTCTGAATTCTCGTAAGAGCTTCTTCAACACTTGATACTAGTATGATTTCAACATTATATTTTTTTGCTAAAGAAAGTTCAATTACCATCTTTGTAAGTTCACTACTTATATCATCATCAATCATAAGAATCCGAAACGGTGGAACATTAGAAGGCCTTCGTTCTTCCACAGCAGGAGTCACAGCAACTGTACTTGTTACCACATCATTTACACTGCCTGCTGCAACTAATTGTTTCTCTTGTGAAGAGAGGGAAGGAAGCCTTATGACAAAATTTGCACCATTCAAATCAGGCTGTTTAACTTGCTCACGAATGGAGCTAGGGACTTCTTCAACATGAATAGAGCCACCTACTGCTTCAAGATCTCTTCTTACACTTGCAAGTCCAAGTCCTTCGTTTTTTCCTGCACCATCAGCAGCAGAAGTCGACTTAACTTCACCTAAACTTCCTGATACTCCTTCCTTAAATATTTCTTCCCTCTTTTCTTCTGATACACCAGGACCATTATCACTAACTCTAATTACTACAAAATTCCCTTCTTCTTCAAAAGTAATTACACACTTTCCATCACCTGCAGTGTGCTTAGCCTGCGAAGCTTTTGCAGCATTAGTAAACAAATTTATAAGTAAATTTCTAAATATCGCAGGATCCATTGAGATTTGCTTGATACTTCCTTCAGAACACACTTCAAACTTCATCTGCTTATCCACAAAAGTTCCTCTTAAAGAATCAATTGCTTTCTGAGTCAGTTCTCTTGGATTTAAATTTTCCGGGGACCCAATGTAGCTAGAACTAACAATTCTCTTATCAAAATTATCAAAAAAAGTAAGAACAAAAGTCGCATTTTCTAAAATAATATTACTGTCTACTGGTGGGGGTTGAATTCTTTTTATTTCTTCTACAAGTTCTTTTACACATGGAATTAGCTCTTCTCGAAATGTTTTTTCTACAGAGCATCTATAGTCTTGCGAGTCTCTTAAAATATCTGCAGGGTTGCCATCTCGTTCTGTAAGACTCTTCCAATACTCAAGCCTTCCTAAAACGTGTTCCGACAAAGGCTCTTCAGGCAAAATAGCACCTTCGTCTTTTTTCCCTGCAATTAACCCTTGATATAATTCCTGAAATTTTAAAAAAGTCTGGCTTGATCCAATCTGACCTGAAGAAAGCGCTGCCAGATGAATTGAATAACGAATCGATATTAATGGTGCCCTAATATCATGATTCAGTCCCCTAAGTACTCTGCGGTATGTTTGGAGTTTTAAAAGTGCATCTTGATCTCGCTCTACCAGCGCAATCCCAACAGAAGCTCCAAGTCCAGGAGCAGAAACACCAACCACCTCTTGGCTACCAGCACCAGTAACAACATCACCTGGTTGATTAGCATCTTCAGGAGTAATTTCACCTAAACTTGTCACAGAGCCTAGTTGGCCAACAGGTGGACCATTTTTTGGGCCTATATTTTCTACACTCACAAATTCTCCTTAAATATCATTTTGAAAAATCAAGAACTGGTTCTTATTATGCTTAATATTATAAAGCCTGATTAAAAATAAAATTTATAGCTTGTGGCTTCTAGAAATACTCTTTTTGTAAATTGACTCCCTATTTAAGATATACCTTTCAATTCTTTCATGTGTAAGCGGTGGAATCTGTAAGCTATTTCCAAATAGGGAGCAATTGTACTTTCAGAGTTAGGCTGATTATATGGCTCAACAGTTCCATTAGGAGTTGCAAATGTGAAAAATCCGACTCTGTTTATAGTTGCTTTTATTAATGGAGTTCTCTCTGAGCCTGGGTTTGGATTTGCATTTTGACCTAGTGTAAATTCTATTTCAGTTGGTATACCATTTGGACTGACTGTTATTACTGCTTCCCCAGAAGCTGAGGCTATACGTACTAAAGGAAGAAATCTTCTTGCTCCTTTATCAAAAGTATAAGTTACTTCATAGTCTTCTCTTTTTGTGTATCTTGTATTAGGAATGAGTCTGTCAGCTCCAAGTATTTGTACTCTAGAATTAGGTGTAGTGGTTAAACAAACTGCTTTTTTAAAATATCTATTATTGCCTTCTTCAGCTATAACAAATCCTCCTTCTGATGAAGAAGTTCTAAAAGGATAATTAGCCAGTACAGTTTCTATTTTTCTAAGTTGACCCATATTTTGTAACTATTGTGCAAAGATTATTTTACTATGTTAATTCCAACCATAGCTTTCACCTTCAGTATTCATTTTTTTTATTATTGGAAGAGCATCTATTGATACATTGATAAAAATGTAATGATGGAATTTTAAAAGCCATAACTCTTCATTGGCTCTAGGCTCAGCTTCACTGTTTTGAGGTGTTACTCCTATCCAAACACCCTTTTGCGCCTCTGTAAGATAAAGGCATTCATTAGTGTGAGCTTGATAACTTTCAGGACCATAGACAATTTTAGGTTTTTCAGGAGTCCCCTCATTATGTTCTACTAGAAAAGTTTCCTTCTCTCTCTTACTAACAATATAAAAACGCTGAAGCTCAGTAAACTCTTTAGGACTCATATCAAGGTTTATGGGATCTTTATTGCCCTGATCTTGAACTGATCCTTCATTATTAGAAGGATCACCCATTAAACCTTCTTCAGGATCATACCCACCTCCTTCTAAAAATGCTCTTTCAGGATCGTAAGGTTCACTTTCACTTTGTGCAAACCCACTTTCCGGATCATAATCTATATTTTCTCGTAGCGCCTCTTCCCTGGTTTGAATTGGATAAACAACTCCTGTTCCTACAGATTTGATATTTGCCCTGACGCTAAGAGGATGTTTATAATTTATCTCTGCTGATATATCATCGTGTGCACTAAGACTTATTTTACGGGGAATTATTCTGCCTTCCTCTGTTAATCCCAGATCTATAATTGCTTTTCCAAGAGGCGTGATTATAAATGCTTTATAAGGTCTTCCTGTTTTCCTATCAACATAATATTTTACACTGCATGGTAAGTCGCAAATATTTCCATCTCTTTCCTCAAATTTAAATACTGACTTGGATTCATATCTTGCTGTATCTTTGTCTGCTCTTCCCCGCATCACTATTACAGCATCTCTAGCATCTTCAAATTCATTGAGAAACTTCCCATAGGTCTGCAGGCCTAATGGCAAGTTACTCAGACCTCCGTCATAATAAGAAGATACACGCATTTTAAATTTCCTTAAATAGCTAAAATCCCTTGCTTAAGAAGGTTATTTAAGACGAATATATCAAAAATTATTAGTAAAAGGCAACTCTTAAAAGTTGTTTAAAGGCAATTTAACAAATTTTTTATTATTGCCTGGCTTCAGCTAAAGCACTAATTATCCCTTTTACTTTTAGCTTGATCTCTTCTAACTCACTCTCAGGCTCTGAATCAGCCACAATACCACCACCTGCATTAAAAACGATCTTTCCGCTCTGAACAAAAATAGTTCTAATTAAAATATTAAAATTCATCGTTCCATCAGTTCTTATATAACCAAAAGAACCAGTGTAAGCACCTCGCTTTGTAGGTTCTATTTTTTCTATTATTTTCATTGCCGCAATTTTTGGTGCTCCAGTAATAGAACCGCTTGGAAACATAGCTTCAAATATTTTTTTTAATTTAATGCCGGGGTTTAACCTTCCCTCTACAGTAGAAACTACATGATTTAAATGTTTGTAAGATTCAATCTCCAAAAGTTTTTTAGCCTGCACTGATCCATATTCACAAATTCTGCCAAGATCGTTTCTTTCCAGATCAACTATCATTATATTTTCAGCTTGATTCTTAGAGTCAATTTCAAAAATATTTTCAGGCAAAGTGCCTTTAATAGGGCGGGTTCTAATGTATCTTTCATTCTGTCTGGGTTCAACATATATAAACTCTTCCGGCGAGCTGGAAAGAATACTTACAAATGGGGTTTTGAAATAGCATCCATAGGGATTTGGAGAAGCAGACCTTAATTTTAGATAAAGCTCTAAATCATCAACACCCTCAAGCTCAATAGAATATTCACGTGTAAGATTTACCTGATAAACATTTCCAGCTTTTATTTCTTCTTTTATTTGTTTTACTTTTTCCAGATACTCAGAGTCGGTCATGTTAGAGGTGAGTATTGCATCGCGCGTATTGAGTATTGAGCTTGAACTTAGCTCTGGATTATTAGACTGAGGTTCGACCTTATCAAAATATGCAAAGAAAAAATCAGGATATGTAGAAGTACGATTAACCACACTTCTACAGCGAAATAAATCATATGAGAAATAGCCTACAAATATTCCATCTGGATTATTTTTTTCTTCTTCCAGCTTTTGTTCTATAAAGTCAAAGCAATTTACATTAAAGAGATGAGAGGTGAGAGGTGAGAGGTGAGATTCTTTTCTGACCTCTGATCTCTGATTTCTGATTTCTGATTTTTGATCTCTGATCTCTACTAGATTAACTTCATTTAAAGATCCATAAATATAATATTTTGGATTTACTCCATAAAAAGAATTTTTACAGAGTTCTTTTGGTCCACCAGAACTATCTATCCAAAACGAAACAACACAATCTCTCAAAGAATCCAAAAATCTGATCTCTGATCTCTCATTTCTGATCTCTGATCTATTTTGTTCTTTCAATTTCAACTGAAACATTTCCCTGAAACCCTTTATACGGGATGTGCGGCTTATGAACTTTTACTTTAACAGAAAGTATAAGCGGCAATTGTAAAATATGAGAAGAAAGCTCCTCAGCAAGAAATTCTATTACTGAAAATGATTTAGATTGTCCTACTTTCTGTACAATTTGATAGACATCTACATAGCTTACGGTATCAATTATGTTGTCGGTCTTTGATATTTTTGTTGAATCTATTTCAATGGTTACATCCACAAAAAGCTGCTGTCCCATTTTTTTTTCTTCAGGAGCAATTCCAATAGAACAATAGCAGGGGATATTATTTATATTTATTTTTGTAGTTTTTTTATCTATACTCATATTCAGTTCTTAGTTTACTACCTTTTTTAAATAATCCGCGAAATTATCAATGTCTTCTTTTTTTGTATCAAACGATGTCATTAAACGGACTTCAGAAATCTTTTCATTCCACGTATAAATAAAATATTTTTTGTTTATCAAAGAAATGCACCTGGGCGGAACCGTTGCAAACACTCCGTTTGTTTCTACCCTCTGTGTAAGCTTTATTTTTGGAATTTCTTTTAACCTTTTTTCCAGATACTTAGCCATTTTGTTTGCATGTTCTGCATTCTTATGCCACAAATCATTTGAAAGCAATGCAATAAATTGTGTTGAGATATAGCGCATCTTGGATGCTAATTGCATCCCCTGTTTCCGGACATATTTAAAATTTCTGGATAATTTCTTGTCAAAGAAAACTACTGCTTCTCCATACATAATTCCGTTTTTTGTCCCGCCAAATGAAAGCACATCAACTCCCGCATCCACAGTAGTTTCTCTAAGTTTTACGCCAAGCTTAACTGCTGCATTTGCAAGTCTTGCTCCATCCATATGAAGAAACATATTATGTTTATGCGCAAAATCAGCTAAAGTTTTTATTTCTTTTGGTGTGTACACAATTCCTAATTCAGTAGGCTGGGTAATCGAAATGACTTTTGGCTGTGCATGATGCTGCTCTCCTAGAACGTGCATATTTTCTTTAACCTGATCAACTGTAATTTTCCCATCTGCGGATGGAACTGTAAGCAGCTTACAGCCTGTAAACCTCTCAACTGCATTACACTCACTGCTGTTAATGTGGGCAATATCAGCACATATTACTGAATGAAAAGATTCTGTCAAACCCATTAGACCAATTACATTTGCAGCTGTACCATTAAAAACAAAAAATGCCTCTGCGTTTTTCCCAAAGTGTTCCTGGAACTTTTTGTCTGCTTTTTTTGTATATTCATCTTCACCATAAGCAACTGCACTCCCATTGTTAACAGAAATAATTGCGTTTAAAATTTCTGGATGTACACCAACCGTGTTGTCGCTGGCAAAATTAGATATTGTAGTATTCATTTGAAATTAATTAATTTAATCAAGTTTAATTTTATCTTATTGCAAAGCCTGACAAGCGAAGAATGAGCGAGTAGGGCAGTAAGAGGTTCAGTATGTATAGATACAGCAATAAGATATTCTGGAAAACCTCAATTAATAACTACCGGGACTTCCTGATGCCTGGATTTAACCGTTGCAATTAAGATGGCACCTAAAATTACTAACCCGCCAATAATTGTTCTAATCCCTGGAATTTCCCCAAGCAGAATTGCAGCAAATACAATTGCATAAACTGGTTCAAGACAAGTAACCACACTTGCAAACTGGACTTTAATAGTAGTCAGGCTTTTAATATATAAAGTCCCGGAAACAGCCGTAAACAAGCTTCCGAGTAAAATCAGAAGGAGAATATCTTTTAAGTGAAATGAAGATTTTGTATAAATTAAAAAGGGGGCTGAAACAATCGCCGATGTAAGGTTTTGGTAAAAAGGGATTACTAAAGTAGAATATTTTTCAGTTCCTTTTTTACAGGCAATTGACAAAAAGGCACATGTAAGTCCAGCAGCAAGTCCCCATAAAGCTCCCTGAGCAATATTGTCTGTTAATTCAAACCTCGGAACAATTAAAAACACTCCGAATAAAGTTATAAACGAAACAAAAATATCAAAAAGTCTTATCTTCTCTTTATAAAAATATGGCTCTAGAAAAGTCACAAAAGCAGGATAGGTAGAAAAAGTAAGAACTGCTATTGCTACACTAGATACCTGAATTGATTTAAAGAAAGTAAACCAGTGTACTGCAAACAAAATCCCGATGGAACATAAAAACAAATAATCGTTTTTTGTATTTAATTTATAACTTTGCTTCAAATATTTCAAAATCAGATATGAAGTAATTGCTGCTACAAAGGTCCGTCCAAAGACAATTACAATAGGTGAAAGAGAAATAGCTTTTCCAAACAACGCAGAGAATCCGAACAAAAAAATTGATACATGAAGCTCAATTAAGTTTTTTGTTTTTTCTTTCATGAAAAATAAGTAATTTATGTATTGTAACAGTTGATTATTCACTATTTAATCTTAAATTTTATTTTTTCTTTAGATTTTAAGTTGATCTTTTTTCATATCCCAGTTAAAGTATTATAAACAGGACTCAATAACAATTAAAGTTTTCAAAGAAGGATACAGATATGGCTGGAGAAATAAAAATCGACCCGTTAGCTTTAGAAAGAATGTTAGCGTCAATAAGAATGCTCAAGGAAGGTTCCCCTGGAATCCTTACAGCAGGGATGGATTCTCCACCAGATCCTCCTGCTTTAGAAGCTTTTGCTAGAGCACATACCGCTGCATCTTCCTTAAACAATACTACTGTAGACAGGTGGGAATGGTCAGGGGTCAATCCAGATAGCATAAGGGTTACCGATCCCGCAGGATCTATACAAGTCAACATCCCTGCTTTATTACCAGAACATCCAAACTGCCCTAGATTATCAGTCCCTCTACATCCTATAGATGAAAATAATGCTCCTGTAACTGGTGAACGCCAATACTATGCTCCACTTTTAGTCAGAAGAGGCGGTACATGGAAAACAAGACCTGATATTAGAAATCACAAAATTACTGGATATGTAGGTCAACCAAGTAATGTAAAAGAGATTGGGTTTGACAAAGCAGAGTCAATGACTTTAGAAGAGGTCGTTGCCAGTCACCCAAGAGAAGATGAAGGCGGACTTTTATTACAGGCTTTAACTGGAAAAAATGTACCTGTTGTAGATGAAGGCGGACTTTTATTACAGGCTTTAACTGGAAAAAATGTACCTGTTGTAGATGTAGTTCCGGTTATTCCATTTAGTGCAGATCAAAAATACAAACCAGAATTTTCTATAAAGCTTGATGTGAGAGATTTACCACACCCCTCTTATGCAGTGTACATAGTCAGCCAGGACAGGTTAGTATACAGAATCCGTTTGCACGGTGATAGAAATACTCCTATTGAAGTAGGAATAATAAGTGATCAAGCAAAAAAAGATCTTAACTGGAATCCTATGCCTAAAGATCAAATCCCGGATGAATTAGCTCCGATAATTCCAAGTTCTTCTGGTCAGATTAAATTAATTGTAGTTCCTATTAGAAAACCAAGACCGTCAATATCCACTCTTGATTACCTGTCATCTCGCAGTCCTGATTCATATGCCCGGAAGTCTTATTTTGATCCAACAGCAAATAGATCTTCAGGTAGTGTTTCAGGGACATATCTTGAAACAGGTACTGGAGGAAAAGCCAGTGGCAGTTTATATAAAGGAGATTTAATTGTACCGAGAGATGTCGATGCAATAATTTATGATATTCGTCCTATTGCATTAACACCAAATAGAATAGAAAGACTAGCCCCGGGGGAATTAGCTGGTGGGCTTACATCAATTCCAGAACCTAGTGTTAACTAGAAATTGAAAAAATCTTTCAATCCAGTTCAAACTCTTTTTGCCAGTTAATATCTTTCTCTAATGATTTCTGCTCTTCTTTACATAAGAGGATATTCTCCATTATCAAATAATCCATATCAGTCCTCATAAAGCAAAGATAAGCCTCCTGAGGAGTACAGACAATTGGTTCACCTCTAACATTAAATGAAGTATTCACAATTACGCCACATTTATATTTTTCATTGAATTTTGAAATTAATTCATAATATAAAGGATTATCTATTTTATCCACAGTCTGAACACGCGCAGAGTAGTCTACATGGGTTATTGCAGGGATAGTGGATCTAGAAACATTTAATTTTTCAATTCCAAACAATTTCTCTTCACTTTGAGACATATTTTTTCTAATTTCCTTTTTAACCGGGGCCACCAGAAGCATATAAGGACTTTCTCCGTTAAGTTCAAAATAATCGCTGCACTTTTCTTTTATTACTGATGGTGCAAATGGTCTAAAACTCTCTCTGAATTTAATTTTCAGATTCATCTGTTCCTGCATCTTTGGAGATCTTGCATCTCCAATAATCGATCTGGCGCCAAGTGCTCTTGGACCAAATTCCATTTTTCCCTGAAACCATCCAATAATTTTCTCAGAAGCAATAAGGTCAGCAACTTTTTCTGCAATTTCTGTTTTCTTTAGTTCTCTGAAGGGAATACCTCTTTCTTTCAAGAAAGTCAAAATCTCACTGTCTTCATACTTTGGTCCAAGGTATGAACCATGTTGAAAATCAGTTTTGTTATCGGCTTTTCTATCATTATCCAGATATTGATACCATGCAAATAAAGCTGCTCCCAGAGCGCTTCCTGCATCACCACTGGCTGGTTGTATCCATATACTTTCAAACGGTCCTTCTCTAAGAATCCTTCCATTACCAACACAGTTTAGTGCTACACCACCTGATAAACACAGATTTTTTTTACCTGTTATTTCATATGCATGTCCTGCCGTTTTCAACATTACCTGTTCAGTAACTTCCTGAACAGATCTGGCTAAGTCCATCTCTCTCTGGGTAATCTTTGATTCTGGTTTTCTTGGTGGTCCACCAAACAGCCTGTCAAACTTTTTATTTGTCATTGTCAGACCTGCACAATAATCAAAATAATCCATGTTCAGCTTAAAAGAGCCGTCATCTTTTAGATTTATCAGCTCAGATAAAATTAAATCTTTATACTTTGGCTCACCATAAGGAGCAAGTCCCATAACTTTATATTCACCTGAATTAACTTTAAAACCGGTATAGTAAGTAAATGCTGAGTAAAGAAGTCCTAAAGAGTGCGGAAATTTAAGCTCTTCTAAAATTTCGATTTTATTCCCGCTTCCCAGTCCAATACTTGTCGTAGTCCACTCTCCAACCCCATCCATGGTAAGGATTGCTGCTTCCTGATACGGTGATGGAAAAAATGCAGAGGCAGCATGGGATTCATGATGCTCCGGAAAAATAATTTTGCCATCATAATTAAGTTTTTCTCTTATAAGTTCTTTCATCCAAAGTTTCTGTTTTATCCAGAGAGGAACTGCTTTTAAAAATGATTTAATTCCAAGCGGAGCATATGCTAAATAAGTATCCAATATTCTTTCAAACTTAAGAAACGGTTTATCATAAAAAACAACAAAGTCCAAATCTCCGGATGTTAAGTTACTATTCTGCAAACAAAAATTTATTGCGTTTGATGGAAATGAAGCATCATGTTTTTTACGGGTAAATCTTTCTTCCTGTGCTGCTGAAACTATTCTGCCATCCTGCACAAGACATGCTGCACTGTCGTGATAAAAAGCTGAAATGCCTAAGATATTCATAGAAATTATTCATTAATACTACAAACAATCATCTTAGCATTCACCTGGGAATTGAAAGATCTGGGTATTGTGGAAAACATTTTAGTAACTATAGGATTTGTCCGATTTATTTGACTGGTATTGCCCCTATTGTATACGTCTTAATGTGTGTATAATGTATGTGTATTAAGGTTGTGTGGAGATAAACGCATGGGCAAAGTAAGAAAAAATATTTCAATATCAAAACAATCAGCCAAATACCTTAAAACAGTTAACAATGAATCTGAGTTTGTAGATAACTTGATCAAACAGGCTATGTTTGAAAATGCCGCAACTAGCATGGCATCTGATCCGGATTATTTAAAAGAATTTAAAGAATGGGATTCTTTAATAAAAGATGGTTTAGAAAAAGATGGCTAAACCTGTTTTATTGCACAGACCCAGAAGAGGCGAAATTTGGATTATTGAATTAGATCCAACCCGTGGTCATGAAATGCAAAAGACGAGATATTGTTTGGTTATTCAATCAGATGTCTTAAATAAAAAACTTCCTACTTATATCATTGCTCCAATAACATCAAAAGTAAGACCTGAATGGTTTCCTATTGGAATAATTCTAAGAAAGGGGGAAAGCGAGCTTTCCAAAGAATCACAAGTTATGCTTAATCAAATTAAAGCTTGTGATATTGCTAGATTTAAAAGAAAAGTTGGAAAGCTTAATGAGAATACTATGACTCAGATAAATGAATCCTTAGGTTTTGTTTTAGGTTTAAATGAATAATAATCTCGGGCCTTGAGGGATTCGAACCCCCAACCATCTGGTTCGAAGCCAGGTACTCTATCCGTTGAGCTAAAGGCCCTTTCAGAAGATCAGATATCAGTAGTCAGAAAATCAGAAAAACAAGATTAATTATAGCCTACAAAGTTAAGCCTTCTTAATCCAGTAATCAAATAAACTAAAGAAATTATTAATTGATCAAAAATGATAAGCAGCTAGATATATAATCCTCATTCTATAAAGAAAATCTTATTTAAGAATCTATGTATAAAAAAACAATATTACTTAATATCATTACAACATTAGTATTTATTTTACTAAATTTGTTGGTCCCGCAGGTTGCCGACGCTAATTGTTCCAAAAGAACACTAAAACAAGTTTGCGACATCTGTGAAGAAAAAGCACAAAGTAAACTTCATCCCGATGCATCCTGTCCAGTCTGTGAAAAAGTAAACTGTCCAACAGCATCTCTTGCTTGCATACGGCTTGATTCTTTTGAAGCATTACTTAAATCAAAGTATACACTTACTACAAAGCTTTTGGGAGACGGAGGGGATCTGGTCTTTAGAATAAACGCTGCACAAAGTCAGGACTCGCCAAATACATTTTCATATGAAACCAGAGGTCAAAACTATAAGTTAATCAACAATGACGGATTTGGTTTTATTTTTTATGACATTGTAAATTTCACCCTGCCGGTATATGCAGGAACACAGCTCTTGTCATATAACTGCACTGGAGCAATTGATAATACTTCTATAATAAAAGGATATTGCTCCACTATAACTCCAGATAGTAATGGACAACCACAAACCTATGGTGGATCATTTATTGCAATCCCTGATTGATAAAGCTTTGAACTTTTACAAGCATTGATTTTTTATCTGCATCATTCAAAAACGATGCCTCAAACGAATTTCTAACCAGTGTACAAATATCTTCTCTGGTTAATTTTAATGCCTTGTATACTCCCAAATAATTTTCACTTAAATATCCTCCAAAATAGGCAGGATCATCTGAATTAATGGTTATAAAAAGCCCGGCATTTATTAGTTCTTTTAAATTATGCTCCCCTAAAGATTTAAAGATCCCAAGTTGCACATTTGATAAAGGACAGACAGTAAGTGGAATCTTTTTCTTAATAAGTTGCGCTACAAGAGATTCATCTTCCAGGCATCTCACTCCATGATCAACTCTTAAAACTTTTAATTTATCAATTGCCTCCCAAATATATTCAGGAGAGCCTTCTTCCCCTGCATGAGCTACAGGCAAATATCCAAACGAAATCGCTTTTTGAAAAACCTCAGTAAACTTTGATGGGGGATTATTCAGTTCTGTAGAATCAAGCCCTACACCAATTATTTTATCTTTATATGGAATGGACTCTTCAAGTGTTTCCATCGCAGATTTTTCACTTAGATGTCTTAAAAAACACATTATAAGCTTTGAAGAAAGATTTAACTTTTTTTCACCATCTTCAAGTGCTTTACTGATGCCATTTATAACTACCTCAAACGGAACTTTACGGCATAGATGACTTTGAGGATCAAAAAATATTTCTGCATGAATTACATTCTCAAGATATCTTTTCTCTAAATATTGCCATGTTAAATCATAAAAATCCTGCTCGGTTATTAAAACATTTGTACCTTCATAATAAATCTCAAGAAAAGACTGAAGGTCTTGAAATCTGTATGCATTACGCAATTTATTTACAGAAGGATACTTCAGCCTAACTGCATTTTTTTCTGCAAGCTGAAACATATGCTCAGGCTCAAGGGTTCCTTCAATATGCACATGCAATTCTGCTTTTGGGATCTTTTGGATAAAGGTTTGCATTTGATCATTTACCATAAGGGTCCAAGAAAAAATCTAATTGGCAAAAATATAGAAAGCACTGCTTGGAAAACTCGCGGGCCCTATAGGATTTGAACCTACGACGCCTCGGTTCGTAGCCGAGTCCTCTATCCAGACTGAGGTAAGGGCCCAATTCAGAAAATCAGAAGAACAAAGTTTATTATAACTTGTTAAGGATTATTACATTGAAAAACTGGAACAGTGATTACATACAATCTGTCTTAAATAAATATTGAAAATAAGAAACAATCTAAAAGTCAGTGCTTTTTTACTTCTCTGTTGCTTTTTGATATTTGGTTTACCTGCCCATAGTTGGACTAGAGAAGAACTTGCCCTGGATTCTAATGTAGAACAAACGCAACAGTCACAAAATCTAAAAAAAAATAATTTCATTCATGATATACATGGCTACTTCGATGTTAATGGATACTATGATACTAGAAGCTTTGATGTTTTTACTTTAAATACTCTAATTGATACTCCTTTTAGATTTCAATACTTCTCATTTATAAACTTATTTGGCAATCCTGGTTCAGCAAATAAAGTAACCTTAAATAAATACTACACAGAACAAGATTTTCGTTATATATCCCAAAAAACTCCTGTTGACTTGGAGGCACAGTATGTTACAGCTACTACCTTTAAAGACTTATGGAGATTTGGTCCTAGATGGAGAGTTAGAGATACAAAATGTTTTAAAAAAATATTTGAAAAATTACATCTTCTTTATGAACCTACCTTTTTCCCACTTCAGATTGATCGATCAGCTGGGTATGATGCACAAATAGAGCATTTTTACAGAGTTCAGGTCTATCCAAAACTGTTTGGTGACAGGGTTTATATATCAGGTTTTTTTGATCATGATTTTCGATTTGGCTCAGACAATAGAAATGATCACTTCAAATTAGTAGCTGAAAACCAAATTGGAGTTAGGATTATTAAACAGCTATACATAGTAGCTGAGCATAGATTTAATGAATACAGAAAATCTAAAAAACAAGGTGTAGGAATAGGTCTGGAGTATTCTTTTAATTTTTAATTATTCTTTGCTTTTTTAGTTTATAAGCTTTATAATTATTCCAATTAATCTTTGGAGTCATTGAAAATGCTAGGCATAAGTTCACTTTACTATTTGGTCATAGGCTTCCTTAGTGGCCCAAAAGCTAATGGTAAAGCTGACGTACAACCAGCTCAACCACAGGAAGAAAATGCGTTACCAGCATTTGATCCAACAAGTTTTACAGAAGAGCGTTATCTTCCAAAATTAAACCGGCTTCGACAAGAAGAGCTATGGAGAATTAGTTTTACTGCTAGTAGACCACTTGAATCAAGAGAAGAAGCTTTCTTACGTCGTATGAGAGAAAAGATCGACGGAATGACAGACCGGGAATTACACGAATTTGTAAGTTCTCCAGAATATGATCCGAATATTCGCTGTATTGGAGCAGCTGAACTAGTAAACAGAGGAGATAAAACTGCAGGTCTTACATTTACATGGTGTATTGTTACTGATACAGACTTTACTCTTAGAAAAATATGTGCGATAGGACTTGGTGAGCTAGGCAGAAAAGAAGATCTCCCGGTTTTAGAAAGTATACAAGAAGATGACTGGGTATATGATGATGCTCAAGAAGCAATTAGAAAAATACTTTCACACGAAACATCTATAACAGTTCTGTAAATGATTCCACCTAAAAGAGTTAACATAAATGTAAATGTACAAAGATTATTATTTTCAGAATTATTTATGAAATCTGATGAGTTCACTGCAACAAAAAAATCAAATCTTAAAATAAATCTGGAAATAGCTTTTGTATTTGCATTAACTATTTTTTCTTTTATCATTTCTATGATTCACCTGAATTTTCCTTCCACCCGTATATTTGATGAACTATATCGGGTAACTAGGGCTGAACTTTTTCTTCATAAGCAAGTTTTTGTTGTAGACCAACCTCCGTTTGGGAGATATCCAATGATTCTCGGCATTCTACTTTTTGGGAATAATCCAATTGGGTGGAGAATTTCTCAAATTATTAGTAGAGCCTTACTTGTACCAATCTCATATTTTATTGGCAAAAGTATCTTTAAACATAAGCATGCTGGTTTATTAATGGCATTTTTTGTTACATTTAATCTCTCATTTTTAGCATATAGCAGGATTGGCGTTGTTGTAATGCTGGAAGTTTTTTTAGTAGCTATTTCATTTTTATTGTTTATTCTTTCAATAAAAGATGATACAAAAAACGGTAAATTGCTTTTTTGTTTAAGTGCTGTTTTAACCGGGTTTACAATAGCTACTAAATGGACAGCTTTATGTTTGCTCCCAATCTATTGGCTCTGGATTAAAACAAAGACTAACATAAAAAGCACTTTCCCTGAAAGACTACCTTTCAAAATATTATTTTTAATAATTGTTTTTTCTGCTTATTTATTGACTTTTGCAGGTGAGAAAAGAAACTTTGAATATTACCACCAGGCATATGGCATGCATAATAGTAGTTTTCTTGAATCAGTCATTTCCTGGCATAAACTTGCTATTGGTTCACACACTAGGGAAGGAGTATCTCATCCTTATTCTTCTAAATGGTATACATGGCCATTTATGTATAAGCCGGTGGTGCTATATCAGGACATAGATAAAGCAGGTAAACAAATAACCAGTATCATTGGGCTTGGAAATCCCATAGTTTGGTGGCTTGGCGATTTAGCAATATTATTTCAATTATTTTTACTTTTATTTAAGAGAGATAAAACAATGGTTTTCTTATTAGGAGCTTATTTTATTTCATTTTTACCTTATGCTTTTATTCAAAGACCCATGTTTCTTTATCATTATTTAATTTCATTATTTTTTCAAATGCTTATACTTGAATATACATTTGCGAATTTATACAAAGAAAAAGTCTTCTTAAGACCTGCACTAAGCTTGTTATTAGTTCTAATTATATTTATATTTTTTTATTTCTACCCATTTATTAACGGATATCCTGTTTCTACATCAGAATATTTTCATCGACTTTGGTTTAAGAGTTGGAGAGAGTTTCAACTTGTTAATGGATCTAATATGTTTTTCTTAAATGCCCCCCACCCTTAATATCTTCTGGAGCTATTATTAATACTTATACTAGTCATCTAGAACCATTTCTGTGACAGCTTTCTCCAATACTTCTCTTGCATTGTCATTCGGAACAACATCTTTATCTTTTATAAACTCTGGTAAAAGATCTACAAAGCCTGGATTTGAACAATATTCCTTAATTGTACTTATTGCCTCTTCTTCGATTTCATTAGTCCCATTAAGGCAAGCCAGCAAACACCTGAGCCAGGCTCTAACAACATCAGGATCACTGCCGTTTATACTTTCTACTTTTTCTCTTAGTATATTAATCTGATGTTTTCTTATTGCAGTAACACCACAATTTGTTTCATCAGGAGCTGAGTACCTCCACGGAGCATCTGGTGACCTGATAGGACCAAAATAATCATGCGTTGGATCAAGAACTAAAGATTCTTTTTTGTTTGCCGGATCATTAACTACACAATAGGTATTATAACCATCCCTTGGTACATAGTTTGTACAAACTCTTATATTTAATATCTCATAAGGTAATTGAGACGGGTCTTCATTCCAGCGAAGAGCTTCTTCAATAAACTTATCAAAGACTGCTGCACAGGTTATAGCTCTAATTCTATAATCTGTTAATTTCTTCTTAAGAAGCTCATCTAATGTTAAATCGTTTCTATTTCCATACATTTTTATCAATTTTGAGTGTGCACAATCATTTTTTGGAGGAAACTCTTCTCTAACAACAGCAAATATTGTTTTTAGAATTAACTGTGTTTGAGCTTCCGGTTTTAGGGAAGTCCCTTTTATTCTAGCTTCTACAAGCTCTTTTAATCTTTGTAATTCACCAGACTTATCACATATAATTTTAAATTTCAGTTCACTTTTACTAACTAATACATTTGTTGCACCAGGAATTGTTTCTTCTATATCTATATTCATTTTTCTTAATTCTTCAATTTTCATTTGTAACTTATCTTCTAGTTCCTCTTCGCTTAATTCGGGCTCAACAACAGTAATAGTCTTACCTTCTTCAAGCAGATAAACACGATCAAGAGTTTGCGGGGCTCTTTCTGAAATATAGCCTCTACATCCATCCCTACGAAGAAATTTTATATCTGTATACAATGAGTTTAGTTCTCTCACTTCCGGAGAAATGACCGGAGCAACTCGTGGATAATTTTTTTCTACTGGTCTGCTTCTTCGTGGTTTACTTGGTCTAAAGTCATCTTCCGTTGGATCTCCTTGATCATGCATAGTCTCTAGATGTAATGCTTCCCTTGATGGAGGCTTAATAACTACCTCTCGCTGGGTAGGTGAAGGTTTAAGCTTAAGCATATGGTCTGTATCTTTTTTCTTTCTCGGTGGCGGTAGAGCCTCTTCTTCAGCAACTCGTTGTTGAGGCAAGTCAGAGAGGTCTACATCTTTGCCTGAAACTTGAGGAGGAAGATTTAATTTAGTTGTGATAACTGGAGCTGGGGCACTTGTTTCTAATCTCTGTTGCTCTGGTAGTGGTTGACTGTCACTGTTTGCTTCTTTTCCCTTAAAGTTATAAGTTATGGCTGTTAAAGTACCGCCGACCAATAATCCTCCACCTAAAAGTTTGCATATAGCATTGTCTTGAATAAGTGCCCATATTCCCACTATTAACCCGCTGCCGGCAATAACTGGACCCACAACTCCTGTAAATTGAGGATTGGTTTTAATCGACGGTCTTTGTATTGAAATCGCAGATGACATATATTAAGAGGTTAAATGAAAATACTTTAATAACTACTAGCCTATGTAATAGTAAATTATCAGCGTTAAAAGAGCTGTGATATCCTGCATATAGAGCTTAATTTTTATAATTATTTAATGATTTTTTCCGTGGTTATACTAGGATAAAACCTGAATGACTTATAAATAATGGTTTCTACTTATTCACTTCTCCAACAATCACTGCACAGAAGTTATTGTGTTCTTTAATTATTTTCAAGGAGACCGGATGTATATGTTCTTTTTCAATGTGAGTTCTAACATTCATAAGAAGTTTGCCTGAATCTTCTCCAAAGATTAAATCTAATGTTTTGTCTGTTTCTTTACTTAAAAAATCATTGTCCATAAATTGCTCCTTCATATTTATTGGTAAACTTAATATTAATTTACCCAGCAGAAATCTTCCTGAAAACATCTACCCCACTATATGAAGGAACTGTAACGTAAGAGTATAAACGTACTATAATTTATCTTACAAACAATAAAAAGGGGTTATATATGAACACTCAAACTATAAACAAAACTGGTATTGAAGAAATCGAAAATCAGATTAAATCTCTTATGCAGGAAAATTATGTCTCTTTTAAAACAGGATTTCTTTCTGAAGAACCACTGCGTAATTTACCACCTACAAATGACAAGCAGCAATCTGAAGATTTTAAACTCCTTGATAAAATCGGACATTCAATCGATCAAATTATCCGAGATAAAAAAGCAGCTGAAACAGTAAAAAATTTAAAAGTTCCTACATGGTCGCTTGAAAATCTCTCCCGTGAAGTCACGCACCGTCTCATGTTAATTTATGCAATGCTAATGCATGCTTATTTCAGGGAAACCCTGCCTTACAAAAATGTAAATGAACTTATGAAAGATACCAGCAAAAAATCTTTGCCTGCACAAATTGCAGTTCCTCTCTGGAAACTTTCAAAAATTACAGGCATTGCTCCATCAATGTCATATGGCCTTTATTCTCTCTGGAATTACTATAAAAAAGATTCAAATAAACCACTAAGTCTTGAAAATGTTGAATTGATTCAGTCTTTTACAGGAAGCCTCGATGAAAAGTGGTTCGTATGGATTCATCAGATTGTTGAAATTACTTTTGCACAGGCTATTCCAGAACTTGCAAAAGCATCACTTCTTTCAGTTCCTCCAGAAAATGATGACCCAAAAGTTACAGAAGAAATAATAAAATGCCTTGATAAGGCATCGCTTGTAATGAGAGATGTGGTAACTGTTCTGGAAAGAATGCGTGAAAACTGCAGTTATAAGGACTACTTTGATAAAGTCAGAATATTTTATTCAATCCCAAGAAACATCGTCTTTGAAGGTGTAGATGAATTAAAAGGCGAGGGGCAGGAAATCTATGGGGAAACCGGTGGGCAGACTCCTTACATGCATTGTTTATTAGCAACACTTGCCATAAAACATGAAGAAGATTCATATTTTCCTTACATGCAGAAGCATATGACTCACCAGTTTAGAAACTTTATTTTAAGATTTAAAGATTCAAAACTCAGAGAGTACACAGTAAACCATAATAGAAACAGAATCTTAGTAAGAAGATATAACATGCTTGTACAGTCAGTTCTGGATTGGAGAGCAGAACATATGAGTCTCGTGGAGGATTATATAAAAGTATTTGGTGAGGTACATGGAACAGGGAAACCCCCTTTAACCTGGCTAAAAAGTTTGTATGATAAGACTAAGACTTTTTTAGTAGAGTAATCGGTCTAAATTCTACGGTATCATTATTTGTTTTTTGCTCGGGTGAATTTTTCTATAAACCTCTCCGGGACAAACACCCAGAACGAACAAACCATACAAAAAGTAAAAAAAGTAACATTTGGAATTAATATTCCAATCCCTATATGCAGTGCAGTAATAAGTGCAAGAGCGATAAGTTTCGTTTTTCTAAACCAGACCAGTACTGGAAATGAAAACTCAATAAATAAGGCCCCATAACTAAAAAGTTTAGTTAAAATCCCATCCCACTTATAAAACAAATCCGGGTAGGGAAATCTACTCCAGTTATTGCTTGTTACTGTCCAATAAATTGCTTCACCATGAACCCAGGATGGATCATAGAGAAGCTTATAAGGAGTGCTGAATAGATAAATAAGTACAATATTTATCTGCATTAGACGAATAGGCCATATTTCCGATACTTTGCTTTTTAATTTTTTATTTAAGTATAAGTCCACTGAAAAACGATGATTTAATCCTGCAAAACAACTATAAAACAGCAACATTCTAGTTATATTATCCTCGCCATAAACCATAAAATAATTTCTATTCATCATTGAGCTGTAAACTACATAGAGTATTATTGTAAAAATGCGTGTTTTATATCCCACGGTAAAAGCAACTGCAGAAATAAAACCAATAAACCAGTATAAAATTACAGGAATTTTTCCTTCAGTTAAATAAAAAATAGATAATAGGTTCTGATAGTGCAAGATATTTTTATCATGTAGTGAAATAATTCCATTTGCATCATAAAACCTCTCCCAGTTCGGCAGGTAAGCAATAAAAATCAAACAGAGTAAAAGTCCAAAGCATATTCTAAAAATGCTTATTGGAATAAGCTCTGCCTTACTAAACCAAAAATTATTCCAATACTTTAAAAATGATTTCATTTTACATTCTCTGTATGACAGTTAAATACTCCTGCTATTTCTTTTCTTACAGTCGGATCAAGGTAGGTATTTCTTTTTAATGCTTCTTTTGGTTCTAGGACATTTTGCTTATAAAATTCAAAAATGATTGATCTTATTTTCACTCCGTTATGAACTGGATATTTCCTGCAAAGATAACTTGCATAATGTTCTCTTGCATATGGTCTATAGTTAAAGTTATATTGAAACTTTGCATCTTTAAAATCAAACAAGATTCTCTGCAAAACCGATCTGTCCCCTTGTCTTGGAACCGGCAAAATGACCTCAGACGAATCCGCATACTTCGCTTTAATTAAATAGAACCAGTTATATTTATCCTGTAAAACAAACATAAGCCATCTTGTTCCAAGTCCTACAAGCTCACCATAGTTTGTAAAAAATAATCCCGCGGCTGATCTCATGCTGTCCAATGAAGATGGATGTAAAATCTCTTTTAATTTATTGTTCTGTACTTCTTTTATTGGAACTGGTCTATTTATATAAATTACAGTAAGAATATTTAACAAAACAAAAATAGAGATAAGAAATCTTTTTGTATTTTTATCAAGATTCATAAGGCCCCTGACGGTTTATATTATTTATATTTCCAATCTAGCAATAAAAGTATATGGATAGCCCAATTATTGGCAGGTAACCCCATTTAATATTTAATGGAAATAATCAAATATAGTAAATTAATCCAAGCTTAGTTTATAAGATCTTGTTTGATAGCTAGAGAAGAGAGAAGCCAGTGAAAACCAGATTTACAGCTATACTGTTTGTAATGTTGATTTGTATATTTTATACATCTCTGTCGGCCATTGCTGTCTCTCCAAGCAAGGAAAAAACATTAAGTACTCCTGACAAAGACTTGTTATTAGAAGAAGGCTGTATGAGATCCTGCTTAAGTGATTATTCAAAAATTATAAAATGTGACCTGAACAAAATGATGGGTCAGTATCTTGCAGAACTTAATAATGAAAACTGAGATTCCTAAGTCCCACTACTAGTAAATGTATCCTGCGTTAGGGGTCCCTTTACCTGTAGATTATTTGTGCTCGGTGGTTCTGAAACCTGTCTGATTGCCTCTGCAAAAGAGATTGCTCTATTATTTCCATCTGTTCTTGGAGCAGGTGGCAGCTGATTTATGTTAATTGATATTACTCTTCCGACCATTTTGTGCCTTACTTTTTAAAGAATTTCTAAAAACTTTGTTATCAGAAATGCGAGCTTACAGTTTAAATAACAAAGGTAATGGTTATATTAAGTAAAAAGGGCTACTGCCTAGCTTATGTAACATTTTTAAGAGTAAACTATTAATCTAATAAGATTTTAACGAATAAATCGTCAAAATCTGCCAAAAGGCTTAAAAATTACTCCTTCAAGCCTGTTATAATATTTTTAAAGCTTTAAAAGCTGTAGACAATGGCGTCGATTTAAGACAATGGTGTCTTTCGTTAGGAGGACACATGAGTCCATTAAGTCCAATAACGCCAATATTTTCTAGGTCTTGGCTTAGAAAATAGACTGAAAAAGGGAAGCAGAATTGCTTCCCTTTTTTGTTTTTATATAGCTCCAGAGAAGTCTCTATAATAATACCTGTCAGACTTATGAACATAATTTTAATCGCGACCGAATGTTTTCCTTTTGCCAAAGCAACAAGTCTTGGGGATCTGGTAAGTCTTCTTGCAAAAGGCATTGAAAAAGATAACCACAATGTAAGAATTTTTATGCCACGGTACGGATGCATAGATCCTGCAGGTTTCCAGATTGAAAGAGTGCCACTTGAATTAAAAGTTAATTTAAACGGAGCAAGCATATCATCTTCTGTTTTTAAAGGCATCATGCCAAATTCTCTAACCAGCATATTTTTTATTGAAAGTCAGAACCACTTCAGCAATTCAAAAGAAATTTATTTAAGTACCGTGCACCAGAACGAGACTCAAAATAGAAATTCTTTTTTCTGTCTTGCGACACTTGAAACAATTTCAAGATTAAAGTTAAATGCTGATATTATTCATGTTTTTAATCCTGTCTGTGCACAAATTACAAAGCTTTTACGCTCAAAAGACTTTGAGTATTCTCATTTGAAAAAAAGTAAATTAATTTTTACGATTCAAAGTCTGGAAGAATTATCAGGGAATAATGACAATATTCTGCTTACGAAAGAGGCTATAAACTATTCTGACTTTATAACAACAGTCTCAAAAACATTTGAGAACGAGCTTTTATCAGACACCTATAATACAGGAATTGCTGATGCCTTAATAAAAAAGGGAGAGGTTTTTAGAGGTTTTTTAAGCAGCCCGGATGATGAGATTTATAATCCTGAGACAGACAATGAACTTATACAAGCATACTCAAAAAACTACTTTTCTGTTGGAAAAAGAAAGTGCAAAGAGGATTTATATAATTTATTAGGTCTTGAAAAAGATCTTCAGATCCCTTTATTTGGAATGATTACAGGATTAACTGAAAATAAAGAGCTTGATATTTTAATTAATATATTTCCTGAAATTGCTGATTTAAATTTGCAATTTATTCTTTGGAAAAAGGGTGAAGAAGAAACCGAAGAAAAGCTAATAAGAATATCGAGACCTTATAAAAACATAAAGGTTTGTATAGGATATGATCACAATTTTGCAAAGAAGATCCATGCTGCCCTGGATTTTTACATTCGCCCGGAAGAAATACAGCCATGTGGCAATTCTATACTTACTGCAATGAAATACGGGAGCATTCCAGTTGCTTTTAATTCCGGAGCAATAAAAGAAATAATTACCGATGTAGATTCTTCCTCAAACGAGCCTAACGGGATTGTTTTCAACAATCACACAAAAGAAGACTTGCTTGAATCAATAATAAGAGCAATAAAATATTACAAAAACAAGGAAAAATGGACAAAGCTTGTAAAATCAGCAATGAGTTTTGATACAAGCAAATTAAATACTGCAAAAAACTATATAAATTGTTATGAAGTTGCTATTAATGCAAAAAAATCTCAGGAGCTCCCCCTTTCTATTAGTTCTCTGGGAAAATGATTCATAGATGGTGAGAGGAAAATAAAAATGGAAAAATCAAAAGAAAAATTAATTAACGCTCTAAATGAGGATCTTGAAAAAGAAATGGCCGGCATTGTCAGATATTTACATCATTCATTTATTGTTTTTGGACCTAACCGCGGCCCGATTGTTCAGATATTTCGTACTCAGGCAAATGAATCCATGGCACATGCCATCCAGCTTGGAGAAAAAATCACAGCCCTTGGCGGTCATCCTACTGTAAAGGTAGATCAGGTGTTTGAACCCGGCTACCAGTCTATTGAAGACATGCTTACAGAAGATCTAAGAGCTGAAAAAATACAGCTTGAACTCTACACAAAACAGCTAAAGGAGTTTGGCGAAACCAACCTGCCTATGAAACTCATGCTTGAGCAGATAATCATTGATGAACAAACCCATGTGGAAGAAATTGAAAAATATCTTAGGACTTCTAATGAAGAGTTAATGATTGTTGATGGACATCACAAGAGAAAGGGATAGTTTACCTTCCGCTTAAAACGCTGCTGGCGGAATCAAGTACATTTTTAAGTGCTATTTTAAATGTCTGATTTTGTTTTATTATTGTACTGACTTCTTTGTTATCTTTTGTTTTACCGCTAAGAACCTTGGCAAGCACAACCCTTATATCAAGCAGGTTTCCAAGTTTTATAAACTCATTTCTGTCGTTTGCTTTAAAGCTAACACAGAGCTCATGATCAACTGCCTGTAAATCATCTTCAGTAACTTTTTCTGAAGCATTTTCTTCTGTAAACTCAACCTTCATGCCAGGAATTAAAAATGCTCTCATGATCATTCCTTTGTCAATTTTTTCATCAAAAAATACCAGCTCATGGCTTTCAACCAACTCAAGTCCTTTTTCCTTTGATTTAATTAACAATTCAACTTCACTAATCTGGCTTTCTCTTTCTGCATAAGAGAGTATAAAGTTTCTGATTTCTTCTGTAATGCGATCAGATTCACTTTTTGCTTTTAAAACATTTTCGTTATTAAAACAAATATCCCGAAAGATCTCTATAAGCTTCTGCTCAATTTTTCTCTTTGCTTCAGGGGATAAATTGGGTTGTTTAAGGTCTGCCATTATAATTAAAGGTAAGACGATAATTATTTTGTCAGTGTTTCAGACGTATTTAACGGATTAATTCATCACCAAAATCTAATTTTCTTAATGACGATATATAAACATCACTTAGCTGCTTAAATGTTAATTTGCTAAATTGTTCCCAAATATATTCAACTTTATGACGATCTGGACAAAGCGTTGGGAAGGCTTCAATACATTGCTCAACTGTAGGAAAGTACCTATAACAGGAGATAGCCTGAATCAGGTCAAATGCTTCAAGGACTTCCGGGTCATAATTAGCTTTTTTTAACGAATTCGTCGCTGAATCAAAGAATCTAGCCATTAATTCTATAGTATCCTTAGATGCTACTTGGTTTATAAATGGATTCATCTGCTAATTACCTCTGACGTTTCTCTATGGGGAAGTTCCTTAATCTGTTACTGCACCTTATACTTCAACTATATTCTTTTAACCATTCCTTTGTCAATGCTTAATCTTAATTTAAAATAAAATTTTTATAAACCCTTTTTGCCTGTTTCTTAACGTTTAAGACTTTTGTACCTATCATTCAGTAAGGCTAGTCAAAGAAGCGTTAACCGAAGTAAGCACAGGCTTATTCTGTCTCGTAGATAGAAGGCTCTTTCCATCCATATAATCAAGTGATTTTAAGTTAAAGATATTCATGATGGTTGGGACCATATCAATTATTCTGGGGGAGGATAGGTCAATTTTACTAGTCTGTGTTCCTTTAACTGCAACAATTCCTTCGCTTACATGATTTCCAGATGAAAGCGGATGTGCTTCATGAAAAAGCTCTTTCTCGCCGGTACCAGAAAAAAGATAAAATCCGGAATGAGGAATAACAATTAAATCAGGGATTTTATTTATGGCTGGTCCATTAAATATTTCTTCTTTTCTATATACAGCTTTTATAAACTGCTCGCCTGAAATTGGATCTTTTACATTAATCAGCTTTTGAATAATTTCATTCTTTAAATTTTCTGCTTCCTGAGCAGGAACAACTCCTTCTGCCTCACGCCCAATCAGATTTAACTGAATTGTTCCATACACAGTACCAATACCACTAAAAGCCCTTGTCTCTTTATAGGCTATTGGATCGTAAGCAGCTCTTGGAACAATAACTCTTTGCTCTAATCCTTCTTCACTTTTTTGCTTAATTCTTGTTTTTAATCTGGCAAGAACGTCTACCTTATTTACCATTTTTATAGCTGTGGTTTTTACAGTCGTTCTAATTTGAGTTTCTATATCCTGTTTTAATTTTAAATATCCGTTTTCCATAAGCCAGACATTCATAGCCAAGCGTCTTTTTACTGGACCAAATCCATGATCACTTACAAGCAGAAATGTACCTTCTGAACTTACTTTTTTAATTAGCTCTCCAAGATATTTATCCAGGACACTATAAAACTCCCAGATTTTTTTTAGGCTGAGGTTTGTAGAATTAAAATCAAATGTTGCAATCTGATGCCAGAAACTATGCTGAATGATATCTGTGGTCTGAAAATGAACCATAAAAAAATCGGTAGGTTCAGTTTCCAGAAGCCATAAAGCTGCATCTCCGACTTTCTTTGTAATATCAATGAGACTGTTTAAAAAATCAATATCTTTAGTCCCCTGTCTATCAAAGGTTCTTAGACAAATCGGGTAATCACCGAGCTTTTCAATTAATTTATTCCCAAGTTCCGGCGGGTAAGTAAAAACTTTTTTATTGTTTGGTCTCTCCCATCCTGAAACAATGAATCCGTTTACTT
This sequence comes from Candidatus Melainabacteria bacterium, assembly GCA_023250195.1. Classification (GTDB taxonomy): domain Bacteria; phylum Cyanobacteriota; class Vampirovibrionia; order 2-02-FULL-35-15; family 2-02-FULL-35-15; genus 2-02-FULL-35-15. The sequence continues at coordinate 112,648 of JAHFBF010000005.1, forward strand.
CAGGCGGTGGGTAGTTGATCGGCACATCTATAATACCAACCTTAATTCCATTGTCAGAAAGAATTCTCCATAAAGTTTTAGTCTGAATTGATTTGCTTGTAGTAAGTGCTGGTTTATATGTACCTTCCTGATATTCATAAAAATCAAAGACTCCTGATTTCCCGGGATTACAACCTGTCATAAATGCAGTCCATGCAGGAGGCGTTACAGGAGGAATTGTAGATTCCAAATTTGAATAAGAGCCGCTTTCAATGAGTCCCTTCAAATTTGGCATAATCCCACTATTTGCAAGCGGTAAAAGATTTGACCAGACACCCCCATCAAATGAAACAACAAGAACTTTTGGTAAATTAGCTTGCATAAAGAACTAATAATAGCAAATCATTACTTATTTCGTCTCTCTTCTAAGGTTTTCAACTGCAATCTGATAATTATTGTTTCCCCTTAATATGGTTTGAAGTTGAGGTTTATGTTTTAACAATGCAGAAATTAACTGCAGATCTGCTTTATTAAATTCAGTTAGTCCACTAATCAGATTTTTTGCAAACTCACTGTGAGGATACCTAACTGCAAGTTCTAAAAGTGCTTCCCTAAAATCATCAATTTTATTTTTTTGTTCGTTTAAAGCTAAGCCAAGGACAAAACCATGATCAGATTTCCCTTCTAAAAAACAGAAATTAGTTTTACTAATCGTTGTCTGCCAGGTTGTGCTGGTAAGAATACTTGGATTTTGCATTAGCTCAAAGACAAATTTTTCTTCTTTCCCTTTCATTCCAATTAAAGACTCTGCATGCGACATTAAACATAGTCTGTCTTTGCGCTCCAGATCAGCACCTCTAGGATTACCCTTCACTTTAGTAATAATTTCTATTACTACTTTAGGGATTGTATCTGTCGTAGAAGCTTTTGATGCTAAAGGAGGTGAAGGGGGGCGGTGTATTCTTAGATTTTCTATAATGTTTACTGCAGTCCTGCTGGTAGAACACACAGTACTATTAGAAAATTGTTCTGCCCAGCTACGAAGTCCTGCTATCCCTTCACATCTAGAAAGATTTTCATTATTTGCTAAAAAACTGGCAAGTGGGCCATCAGAATTTCGCATAATATATTCTGTTATCTTTTCTCTACGGTGTCTGTCTCCTGCACAATCCCCTAAAGGAATTATGTTTTTATTTACACAAAGTCCCTTCTGAACAGCAGTTGTATTAAGGGACTGTGAACTGCCTTCTCCAAGATAAAGACCATTATCACCTTCATCTTCAATATAAACCCTGCGACCAATTCGTTTTTCCATAGAAGGGGAAGGGGTAGTTAGTCTAATAAAAAGTCCCATTGCTTCATCACTATCAGATATGATGCTTGCATTTGATGCAAACGCTTCTGAAATCGGTTCATTCTCTAACTTTTTACTAAAAATAAGCTCTATTAACTTTTGTCTTGTAGCTCTATCAGGAATTTCAAGCGTTCTACAAAAATCTATTTCTTTTCTAGAGATTTTTGGCATAAAGGGCGTTTTACTCAGAGCGATGTTTTCTAATTTTGTAACAATACTTGCAAGATTAAATACCTGCTTAGTACTAGTAGGAGTTCTCGTTACAGGAGAAGGTTTTATAATTCTTGGCATTGGTAAATATTATCCTAAAATACAAATTAAAAGAGTTAAGCAGAGGCGTATTACAATCCGCCTTTGCTTATGACTTACAACTTACCGCTTCTTTTTGTTTCAAAACCCTATTAAACACTGTGTCTACATGTTTAAGATGTTTCTTTGGATCAAAACATTCTTCAATTTCTCTTTCCGACAAATATTTTAAAATTTCCTTATCACTTAAAAGATTTTTCTTAAAGTCCCCATCTTTTTTATTCCATGCATTGTGTGCATTTTTCTGGACAAATTTATATGCTACTTCTCTTTCTAACCCTTTTTCTACAAGCTTTAATAAAACTGTTTGAGAAAATACAACCCCGCCAAACTTAAACATATTTTCTCTCATGTTTTCAGGATAAATATTTAAGTCAGAAATTACTTGATTTATCCTGTCAAGCATAAAATCAACCAGTGTTGTAGCATCAGGCAGAATAACTCTTTCTACTGAACTATGACTTATATCTCTTTCATGCCACAGCGGGATGTTTTCCATGGCTGCTAATGAATAAGATCTAACCAACCTTGCAAGCCCACATAAGTTTTCAGATCTCCACGGATTCCTTTTATGCGGCATTGCAGAGCTTCCTTTTTGATTTGCATAAAATGGTTCTTCTACTTCAAGCACCTCTGTTCTTTGAAGGTGTCTGATTTCAGTAGCAATTTTCTCAATTATCGTAGCTATGAATGCAAGTTCACTTAAATAAAGTGCATGTCTGTCACGGCTTATAACTTGAGTAGAAATCGGTGCTGGTTTTAACCCTAGTTTTTTTGTGGCAATTTCTTCTACCTTAGGATCTATATTTGAATATGTTCCAACTGCTCCAGAAAATATTCCAACTCCTATTTCATCTTCTATAACATAATTAAATCTCATTTTTGCTCTTGTAAGTTCTTCCCAAAAGCCAAGTAATTTTAATCCAAACACAGTTGGCTCAGCATGAACTCCATGTGTTCTCCCTATACAAATCGTGTTTTTATGTTCAATTGCTCTTTTTTCCAGTGTAGATAAAAACTTGTTTAATCCATTTAATATTTTTTCTCCGGCTTGTTTCAGAAGTATTGCAAAAGATGTATCAATTAAATCAGAACTGGTCATTCCTAAATGTAAGAATCTTCCCTCAGGACCAATTGACTCAGTAACACAAGTTAAAAAAGCAATAACATCATGATGAACTTCCTTATCAATCTCTTCAATCCTTTTTATGTCAAAGCTTGCTCTTTCTTTAATCACTGAAAGAGATTCTTTTGGCACCTGACCAAGTTCACACATTGCTTCCAGTGCTGCAATTTCTACAGAAAGCCAGATATTATATTTATTTTCTTCAGACCATATCTTTGCTAATTCTGGTCTTGTATAACGCTTAATCAAATTAATCTCCTTTAATTATTGTGTCTTACAGACAAAGCACAAAACTATATTTTACAACGTAACACGTCATTGCGAGGAGGTGCTTTAGCACCAACATGGCAATCTTATAACGTTTTGGAGATTGCTTCGTCGTCCACCAAAGGCGGACTCCTCGCAATGACATGCCGAGTTTTACTTAATACATCACTCATGTAAAATTAAGTTATGTCAACTGCCACAAAAGAAAACTTAATAAGCATTATTAACCCTTCAAATAGTAAGGTTATTTCTGAAATTAAGCCTTCTACAAATCTTGAAATAAAAGAAAAAATTCAAAAGGCAAAAACGGCATCTCCATTATGGAGAAGTTTATCTGTCGAGAAAAGAATTGTCTATCTGCAAAAAATTTATGCCCTCATAATTAAAGATCGTCAGAACATAGCAACCACCATTTCCAAAAACAACGGTAAACCACTTGCTGAATCATATTTAACCGAAATTGCATCTACACTTCAGATTATGGAATACCATATCAAAAACGGGACAGAACTTTTAAATGAAAAAAATATTTCGCTTGGTCTTTTATATCCTACAAAAAAAAGCTCAATGACTTATGAGCCATACGGAGTTATTGCAATTATTGAGCCCTGGAATTATCCTTTTTATCTCCCGCTTTCTGCAATTACAAAAGCATTGTTGGGTGGAAACACTTTTGTATTCAAGCCTGCAAGTGCAGTTTCTTTAGTCGGGAGACTAATTGAAGAGATTTGTTTAAAATCAGAATTGCCGGACGGTGTAGCAAATTTTATTTATGGAGGTGGATCTGCTGCAGAAAATTTAATTGGTAGTAAAATCGATAAAGTAGTTTTTACAGGTTCAGTAGAAGTCGGGAAACAAATTGCAGAAACATGTGCAAAAAAGCTTCTCCCTGTGTCGCTTGAACTTGGAGGGAAAGATCCTGCAATTGTATTTAAATCCTCTAATCTTGATTATGCCTGCAGTGGAATTCTGTGGGGTGCCCTATCAAACTGCGGTCAAGCCTGTGCATCAATTGAAAGAGTTTATGTTCAGTCAGAAATTTACAACGAGTTCCTGGGAAAAATCACAAACTTGACAAAACAATTAAAAGTTGGAGATCCCTTTGACGATGAGGTTGATATAGGCCCTCTAATTAACGAAGAACAAGTAAACAAAATTGAAGATCATATTTCAGATGCATTAAGTAAAGGAGCAAAATTACACTGCGGCGGAAAAAGACTTCCTGGAAACGGTTTCTTCTTTGAGCCTGCTGTTTTAAGCAATGTCACACATTCTATGAAAGTAATGGCTGAGGAAACCTTTGGACCAATAATTCCAGTAATGAAATTTGATTCTACCGAAGAAGCCATTTACCTTGCAAATAATACCAATTACGGACTTGCTGCAAGCATATGGACAGGTGAAACAGGAAATTTAAAAACCCTTGCCGAACGGTTAAATTGTGGAACTGTTTGGGTAAATGATTCTTTATTCCTGCAGGCTCATCCTAAATGTCCCTGGCAGGGATACAAAGAAAGTGGTTATGGCGGCAGTTCAATCTATGATTTTGTCAAAACAAAACATATAAGCATTGATCAGGGGTTTATTCCTTCCTTACATCCAAAAAGTTTCTGGTGGTATCCTTATAAAGGCAAGGCAAGATCTTTTCATGACTTAATTGAAGTAGTATTTAATTCTGGTATAAAAGAAAAGGCAAAGGCTGCTTTCAATACAATGATAGATTTGTTAAGGTAATTAATCCTCACCCTTCCTCTTATTGTCATCCGGGGAATCGCCGTACATAGGTCCTTCTGAGTTTATTTGATTGTTTAAATCATTAATTCGCTGTTGTGCTCCTCTTATCTGATCATCAAAATAATTTCCGTATGCTACATAAGATCTAACTTTTTGTACAAGGCTATTAACATCATCCTCAGTTACTGAACTAAGCGGTTTGCCAAGAGTTTCTTTGACCTTATCCAGTAATTGATTCTCTGTAATCCCTGAATTCCTAACATTTACCTGTTCTTTCGGTAACATTAAAATTGCCTTTTGATATCCCTGCTGATTTGTTTCCCCTTCTTCCAGTGCATTTTCCCAATTCTTAAAAAATGTCGTAAGCAAAACAATATCTGCTTGCCTTTCTATAATCTTATTCTTAGCAGGCTCCCAAAAATGTGAGATATCATTCGAAAGGTTGTTTATAATCTCTGATGTTGAATTTGACATATTACTCTTCCAAATTTGCTCTAGCTAGCCACTTACAAACCAACACTTGGTTCATTAGCAATGTACAGAAGGATCGTTATAAGAAAGTTAAGTTTCCCAGAGGGAAGTGTAAATTCTAGGATTTTTATATCTAAAACTGTATGTTTTCCTTTGTTTTGGTCCTAAAAACCTTTTAGCTAGACTTCCCACTATTGAGAAACAAAATCCCAAATTCCCTATTACAAATGAGTGTATAACAAAAAAACTGGGTATATTTAAACCAAATGATACCAAGGCTAATTTTTATCTTATTTACTATCTCATTTATGGCATATACGTGGTCCCATGCAGGAAAAGCACGATCCTGCCAGTTTGTGAATGGGCCTGTTCCTTATATTAACCCCTTAAGCAGGTAGATATTCAATACTGCTATTGCAAATTCCAACACCTTCAATTATTTTAGCAATACAGACATTTTCCCTTGAGGTATTCCAAATACCGATGACACGAGCTATAATCTCATAGCGGAAACAACATAGGGGGATTGAGCGTTTGAGTATTTAGAATACCTTCAATCCTAATTACAAAAGGAGAATTATAAACATGGCAACAAAGAAAACAGCAAAGACAGCAAAGAAAACAAGAAAACCAAATGCAGCATTTATGAAACCACTTCAACCAGATGAGGCATTGGCAAAAGTCGTAGGTTCAAAGCCAATTCCTAGAACTGAAATCACAAAGAGACTCTGGGTATATATTAAAAAGGAAAAGCTTCAAGACAGTAAGAACAGAAGAAACATCAATGCAGATGATGCTTTAAGACCAGTTTTCAATGGCAAAAAGCAAGTCAGTATGTTTGAAATGACAAAGTTAGTTGCAGGACACGTAAGCTAATTCATAAGGCAGAAAAATAAAAAACAGAAGTCAGAGAAATTTGGCTTCTGTTTTTTATTTTTATTTATAAGCTACAAAGTTTTGAGGTATCAAGTAATAATTTATCTAAAGCTTCCTTATAAACTTCTTTATTGGCTTCACCTGAAAACACGTTCTCTACCTTTGTTCCACCGGGGCATACTATGCCAACTGCAGGAAGGTCGCTTTTGTATTGATTAAAGAAGCTTTCTATTCCAAGATTAGCTGCTGTTTCTTTTGCTTCTTCTAAAGAAGCCTTTGAAGAAAGGTCTAGAGTAATAAATGTTACTCTATCACTATATTCGTTTTTTAATTCTTCAATTACTGGTTTTAATTTCTGACATGAATAACACGATTTCATTGTCACAGTTACAAACAAGGGGTTTGAATCATCAGAAGCTTTAGCTATCTGGAAACCAGAAGATAATAAGGTTATTAAAAGTATTAGGAGTGATTTTTTCATCTTAAAAATGCAATCCTTTCTCATTTCTTGTAGCATTCGGATTATATGGTTTAAAAGCCGGTCCATTATTATTTTTTGCATCTTGAGTGTTGACTGTAAAATTATTAGCACAGATTACATTGTTATCACTAGAGCACTTTGATATAAGTAGATACTGGTAGTATGCATACCAGGGAATCGGTTGTCCGGCACTCCAGAAGCTAAGCTCATTGGGCCTTCCCGAGCTAATTAGTTCATTCGGTCTATCAAGAAAATTTGGGGTATCTGGTCTGCTCCCTATAATTTCCGGCATCTCAGGTTCATTAGGTCTGTCCGGACCATTAGCAACCTCTGCAGGTCTGCCGTTTAAATTGCAAATTTTATTTGGATTAAGTATAAAAGAATTTATTGCATCTACATATACTTGTTTAGCATCAGCACCTATAATTGCTTTATCTGGAACTGTTGCACCGGGACATAAGATTCCAACCCTGGGAAAAATATTTCTATTTGAATCAAAATACGCTGCCAGTCCATACTGTGCAGCAATTTGTCTTGAAGCAACTATCGTTTCATCTGAGCTTGCATCCAAAGAAAGAAAGTTTACTTGCCCGCTGTACTGAGCCACTAACTCATTAATAACCGGATGCAATAGTTTACACGCAAAGCACCAGTCTGTTGAAATTATTACAAATAAGGGTTTGTCATTTCGTAGATCTTCTGCCTTAACCCCAAGAATGTTAAATGAAAATCCTGTTAATAAGAGAGCAACTGCTAGGAAAGATTTTGTTGTGTTTTTAAAATTCATAATCTAATTCCTGTAAAATATTGTGCTCATCTTTGAGCCTTTATAGAGTTTTTACTATATGTGGGTTAAGTATATATTATGAGGGTTAAGGGACAATACTATACTAAAGTTAAAACTTAAAGGTTGAAACTTTTAACTTTTGACTTTTAAGTTAGAATTTCCTAACCGATCCTGTAACAACTCCAACAATCTTAAATTCCGATTCCGGATATATATCCTTGTATTTTGGATTTGCTGCCTTTAAGTAATTTTTAGTTCCTTTTTTACGCAGGTATTTTACAGTGTACCCCCCATCTATAATTGCCACTACAATTACTCCATGCGTAGGCGGGATTTTCTTATCCACTACTATTAAATCTCCATCATAAATCCCTGCTTCTATCATTGAGTCTCCTGAAACACGAAGCATAAATGATCTTTCATCATCTGCTCTTAGATAATCTTCAAAATCAAAGACCTCATAGCTATCTTCAGCAGTTGCAGGCATGCCGGCTGGAACTCTTGAATCAAAAATTTTCAAACCAAAGAGTTTTTTGTCCAGATATAAGAAACTATCTATTTTTTTTACTATTCCACTAAACATAAGGGCCTCCAGATAGTGTTGAACTGAATTGTGGTATTTAAACTTCAAGTCTTCTGCTATCTGCCTGAATGAAGGCAAAGGACTTCTTTTATAATGCTTTTTTAGCATCTCAAGAAACTGATTTTGATTTTCTGTAAGTTCTAATGCCACAAACTACATGACTTGTACAAATGTACAAAAGTTCCCACTTGTAGGTGCAGGTCGCGACCTGCACCTACAAGAGTTAATCATAAACCCTAACCATCGTAAAAATCTCTACCGGTCCATATCTTTCAAAAACCTCATAATTATCTTTTCTGGTATCTTTGCCATTTACTGAAATATCATAATTACCAAGCATTCCGCTGCCATTTAGAATATACGCTACTCTATCATCAATTGCACGATCTTCTCCTGTCAGCTCAAGCTTATAGCTTTGGTCTCCGATTTTCCCTTTTGTTGATTTTAAAAATGTTTCATAGTCAACTTTTTGATTCCCAATTTTATCTTTAATCTGCACTTTCCCTTGTAAACCAAGTATATTTTCTAATCCAAAGAGACCAAGTTGAAATTTTTGATTTTGAATTCCAAAGGCAATTTCGCCATTGATTTTAATTGGAATGATTTCTGATTTGGTTTTAACCGTTCCAACAAATGAAAATCTTTTATTTGATTTTTTGTCCGTTTTAACTCCAACCAATATACTTTCTTCAACCGCTTCTTTATTTGGGAATTTTACTTTTCTATATATAGATGCTTTGTGGAATTTTCCTGGAATATCGCTGTGGTTTAAACACCGCATTACCGCCGGTGAAGGGAAATAAAGGACAAGGGCTTTAAGCGGGGTATTAACCTGAAAAGTTCTACTACTGCATGATCCTATAATTTTTGTAAATGTCAAAATAACAAGAACAACAAACGTAGAAATTAAAACTTTCTTTCTCATATTTCACCATTGTATCGTTGGAGAATGTTCCAGGGTTAAGCTTCAGTTAAAGGTTCATTTTATTCAGGTTATGTGAAACAACCCCCTTGACGAAACAAAAGTATTATAGGAGAATCATCTTACGAGGGGAAAAAATGAGTTCAGCAATAAGCCTAGCAGCACCAAGATTTATTCCACAGCTGTCCAGGGCAATAAGACCGACACTAACTGAATCTACATCTACACCTAGAGTAGAGATTCCTCGTTCACAATCAATAACACCAAATTTAATTCCTTCCGGTCACAGAGAAGCTGTAATGTCAGGAGCACTAGGCGCTCAAACCATGTTTATTAGAGGCTTTGGTGGACCGAACAGATCTCTTAGTACTTTTGAAGATGCCCCTTCTGAGTCTACCCCTTGCTCAAAAGTATAAGTTCTGATCGTGAAAAACATGCCAAAACTTAAACTTCTCTCATGGAATGTAAACGGAATTCGCGCAGCTCAGAAAAAAGGACTTCTTGAATGGCTTCTTAAAGAGAGTCCGGGTATTTTATGTGTTCAGGAGACAAAAGCTCACATAGAACAATTAAACAAAGAACTTATTAATCCAAATGGTTATAAAACCTACTGGTCAAGTGGAGAGAAAAAAGGTTATAGCGGTGTAGCTATCTTTACAAAAACAGAGCCTGTAAACATTGAAACAGGCTTCGGTGTTAAAAAATTTGACTGTGAAGGAAGGATTTTAATTTCTGACTATAAAGATTTTGTTTTGTTTAACATTTACTTCCCTAATGGGCAGAGAGATGAAGAAAGACTTAAATACAAACTTGGATTTTATGATGAGTTTTTAAAGTATGTCGAAAAGTTAAAAGCAAAGGGAAGAAAAGTTATTATCTGCGGAGATGTAAACACTGCTCATAAAGAGATAGATTTAGCCAGACCAAAAGAGAACGAAAACTCAAGCGGGTTTTTACCCATTGAGAGGAAATGGATGGATAAGTTTACAGAGCATGGCTATATAGATACTTTTAGACATTTTCATGATGAAGGTGGAAATTATACCTACTGGGATCAAATTACAAGAGCGAGGGAAAGAAATGTAGGCTGGAGAATTGATTACTTTTTCATTACTGCTGACTTACTAAAAAATTTAAAAAGTGCTTTTATAATGCCTGAGGTTATGGGATCTGATCACTGTCCGCTTGGAATTGAAGTAGTTATATAAATTGTCGCCAAATTCTTACCAAGAAATTACGCCAACAATAAAATCTCTGATTACTTATCCTGTAGATCCAAAAATTTGCCGTGGGGCGGATTTGAACCGCCGACACAAGGATTTTCAGTCCTCTGCTCTACCGACTGAGCTACCGCGGCAAAATAGATAATTAAAATACATGCCTTTGCTTATTACCTAAAGCTTTGTACTTCGGACTTTGAATATATCACTTTTCACTAAATTAAAAAATCTCTTTACCGCTATTTCTTATGAAATATCGTAAATATAATTAAAGTTAGTTTCCACTTATTGTTCCTACTAGCTGACCATCTTTATAAATTTCAAATGCAAGATCTCTATGAACTCCATTTGTGGGTTTAATAGGAAATCCTCTTTGGCATTCAATCGGTATTTGACCCTCACAGCTAAGTTGTCCCTGTGAGTTACCATATGGATTCCCCCATTGGCCCTGCACCGGTGTTCCTTCTGGAATTAAATCCAGTTGTCTTTTATATCCATCACCACTTACATAAGTAGCTCTTACTGTATATCGTCCTACCTCTCCAGCTTCTTCAGAAGTAAGAAGTTTATTATATCTATGTCCATCAGTAGAATATTTTAAAATTGTCACTCCAAAGCTATCAGTTACAGGTCTGTTTTCAATAGACTCTACTTGGGGTTTACTTAATGAAGCTCTTGCAGTGTCAGCTGCTACCTTATCTTTTATAGGAAGTCTACTGCGGGTTTCTATGCCGCCGACAACCCTTGAAATCCTAAGTTCAATTCCACTATCATCACGGAACCAAGCACTACTAAGTTTTGAACCTGATAATGCTGATGTAAGAAACTGATTGCTTAAGAGGGCTTGCATGCTATCTCCGTCTGGCTGGCTTGATGGATTTATTACTTGTCCAAATAGATCTCCAATAGTTTGTTCCGGGCCTTTCACAACTGCAGGGGATCCGTAGCCTACTAACCGTAATGCACCATTTACAATTCCTCTAAGCATAATATTTACCTCTTAATTTTTATAAGTCCTTTAAAGGGATACTAGCAAATTAATTAGAACTAATTCAACTTAGAGCCAAGACCAAAGAGATTAAATTTTTTTAATCTCTTAAGAGGCTTTATTAATTTAACACTGTTTTTCTGCTGTTTTAGTGAATTTATTTAGAGTGCTAAAAACAAACTCCGGTGTCAATAATTTCATACAGCTTAAATGTGAACACTTTACTTTTACATCACATGGTTGACAGGGTAATAATTGATTTAACCTTATTGGGAAAACCATTTTACCTACTGGAAGCCAGCGTTCAGGCCTTGTGGGTCCATATAAAACATAAGTAGGAATCCCACTTGCTGCAGCAATATGTGCATTTCCAGAATCTACACAAATAGCTAAATCAAGTTCTTTATAAATTGAGTAACATTCTCTAATCGAAGTTAATCCACAGAGATCAAGAGTTTTAAACTTGTTTTTGTTTTTACACCAGCTTAATATCTTTTCATAAATTTCTTTATCAATCTTTGCTCCAGTAAAAACAAACTGAGCTTCAAACTGTTCAAACAGACTATCCATAAGCTTTGCAAAATATCTCTTTGACCATATTTTATAAGGGTGTGCACTACTGGCATGAATTAAAATTTTTGGCTTAAAACGATCGAGTCTTACTACAAATCCATTAGCTCTTGTTTCTTCTTTTTTATCCAAATGAATTTCAGGAATATATTTTTTAGTCTTTATATCAAGCGGCTCCAGACAATTCAAGAAATTATCCAGCTCATGAAGTTTTTGATCATATTTAACAGAATGCGTAAGCAAAAAAAACCTAAACTCTGTATCGAAACCAATTCTACACTTAATTCCAGCAAGTGCTGCAAGTAATGCACTTGAAAAAGATCTCTTTAAAACAAATGCAAGATCGTATTCCTGTTTTCGAAGAGCTTTTGCACAATCAAAAAGTGAATAATAAATCTCCAATCTCTGATCTCCCGCCCACTTTGTGGGCGAGACTCGCTCGCTTTGCGAGCGGCTGATCTCTGATCTCTGTTTCTCATATTTATGAAAATCCGTGTTGTCAAAATAAATCACATTATTCACATCAGGATTTCTTTCAATAAGCTCCCCGCTGTTTGGTGAAACCAGAACATCGATTTGTGCATTCGGAAAATTTTCTCTGACATTTTTTATAAAGGGGATTGTTAGAACCGTGTCCCCAATAAATCTATATCTTAAGATTAAAATCTTTTTAATTTTATTTTTATCTATCATAAAGGACTTTCACAAAAGCGAACCTATTGCCCGAAGCGTAATTTGGAAGCAAAGCGGACATGGAGCAAAGGGCTGTATGGTGAGCATAAAAAGTGAAAGTCCTGTTATACATGCACTGCTTCACCGAGACAGTCTTCCAGAGCTTCAAACACAACTTCAGAATAAGTGGGATGTGCATGAATAGAGTTTACAATTTTATCAACCGTTAAATCATTTTGCATAGCTACAACAAGCTCATGAATTAAATTTGAAGCTTCTGGTCCTATAATATGAGCTCCAAGAATCTTCTTTGTATTTTTATCCATTAGTATTTTCACAAGACCTTCCGTTAAACCTGATGCTTTTGCTTTTCCGCTTGCTAAAAACAAAAACTTCCCTGTTTTATATTCTGCTTTCTTCTCTTTCAGAGCCTCTTCGGTCTCGCCAATAAAGGCTATTTCCGGATAACCAAAGATGCAGGATGGTATCAGATTTCCATCAAATTCTTTTTTCTTACCTAAAATGTTTTCAGCTACTACTTTTGCCTGAGTACTTGCTGTATGAGCCAACTGTGGGAAATTTGTAACGTCTCCAACTGCCCAGATATTTTTTTTACTTGTTTGCATACCGCTGTCTGTTTTTATAAAACCCTGTGGATCGAGTTCAACCCCTACGCTTTCAAGTCCAAGATTTTCGACATTTGGTTTCCTGCCAACAGCAATTAAGATCTGATCAAATTCTTCTATTTCTCTCCGGCTATCAACCGTACTAATAAACTCTGCCTGAACCTTGTCCTGCATCTTGCTTAAAAATTTTGAGGCTGTGTTCGGCTTTAGGTTTATTCCTCTGCGCTTTAAGCTCCTGACTAAATTCTCCGAGATTTCCAGATCTAAGATCGGACAGATAAACTCTTTTATCTCTGCAATTGTAACTTTAGAACCAAGTACATTAAATATTCTTGCAAACTCAATTCCAATAGGTCCTGAGCCTATAACTAAAAGCTTTTCCGGCACTTTTGGAATATTCCAGATATCATCACTTGAGACTATTAAATTTTTATCAAAGTCAAATGTTGGAATAGATCTTGGTCTTGATCCTGTAGCAATTATTATTTCATCTGTATCAATCTCAGCATTTCCATCTTTTCCTGATATCAATACTTTTTTGTGCGCTATTTTCGCTTCGCCATTCACAAATTTGATTTCATTTTTTTGAAAAAGTTTTTCCAACCCAACTGTAAGCTGTTTAATTACCTCTGACTGGTAAGATCTCAAAAAATCTACGCTTATTTTTGCTTCGCCAGAAAATATTTTCCTTTTTAAAGAAGAATCCCTAAAATGCTCAAAAAGACTAATATGATCTAAAAGAGCTTTAGTAGGAATACAGCCTACATTAAGGCACGTGCCACCAGGATACTTCTTATCAATTAACGTTACATCTAAGCCTGCTTTTGCAAGTTTAACTGCTGTATAGTATCCACCTGGTCCTGCTCCAATTATTACTACTTTTTTTTTATAACGCTTTGTCGCTTCTTCGTTTATTTTATTTTTTTCTTTGGGCACTATGAAGACTCCTCGCTATTTAAATGCTTTATCTCTCAGCGTGAAGACTTTCGCTTTCAAAAAGTCTTCGCCTTTCTATTCAAATATACATATCGTAATTATTATGGCAGAGCAGAGGCATTTCACGAAACGTTTCTATAAGTAACCTGTCAGAAAAGATAACTTAGATTTGCTAATAGGTTAAAAATTTGTCTTAAAAGGAAATACATGTAAGCTATTTTTAGACTAATAAACAACTTCTTAACAGGCTATTTGCTTGCCTTATCTATGTTTATAAGGTTTCTTACATAAATAGTTGTTTACTATTACTCCTATATTATATAAAAAATAATAGAAAGAAAAAATATATTAATCTATGTGTTTCAGTATAAAATTATTAACTAAAGAACTTTATTATAGTAGAGTATAAAATTTAATAAAAAGGAAATATATGGACATTGAAGTAAAAACAGAACAATTTAAAAAAGTAGTTTCATGTGCCAGTAGAGCAACATCAAATAAAGCAATACAGCCGATTTTAAATAATATATTACTCTCCAGCGAAAAAGGTTTTCTAATGGTTTCAGCTACAGACTTAGATCTTGCTATAGAGTGTAAATTACCGGCTGAAATTTTAAAACCTGGAAGGATAACATTACCGGCAAAAAAATTGGATGAAATAGTTAATAAGGCATCTGGAAATAGTGTAAATATTTCAATAGATAAAAATCAACTTGCAAAAATATTAAGTGATAAAGCCAGGTTTCAAATAAACGGAGTAAGTCCAGATGAGTTTCCCGAAGTAATTTCAAAAAAAGAAGGAGAAAATCCCTTTAAAATAGAACAAAAAGAACTTTTACAGGGAATATCACTAACTTCATTTGCTACTTCAAAGTTTGAAAGTACCAGTATTCTATCCGGGGTAAACTTTGAAATAAAGGGAAATAAATTTGAAATAGGGGCAACTGATGGAAGTAGATTAGCAAGATATATAGGAAATGTTATTGAAAATAAAGAAGAAAAAAATCAAACTAGATCAGCAGTTATTCCTGGAAGAGCTCTTAATGAACTTGAAAGGTTAATTGATACGTTTAAAGAGGGAAATGAATTCGTGCTAATTTACTTTTTAAATGGACAGGTAATATTTCAAAATAATGATTTTTCACTCAGCACCAGACTTATAAACGGAACATTTCCTGAGTATGATAAATTAATTCCAAAAGAGCAATCAAATAAAGCGATATTTTCAAGAGGAGAACTTTTATCTGCACTTGAAAGAGTTGCAATACTTGCAAATGAAAGAACAAATGTTATTAAACTTACTTTCGAAAAGGGCAAAAAAGTTTCCCAGTTAAACTCAAACTCTCCTGACTATGGAAATGCTACTGATGAAATAGAGGTTGAATATACAGGCAACAGTATGGAAATTGCTTTTAACTATAGGTACTTAACAGAAGCGTTAAGGAACTTACAGGCAGATAAGGTTTTAATTGAAATTGAAACCCCTTTATCTCCAATACTTCTAAAGTTAAGTGAAAAAGCAGATTATAGCTATACTTACCTTATCATGCCAGTTCAGCTAAGATAGTCACTAACATAAGCCCGGATAATCCAGTTAATTCACATGAGATTAATTAAGTTTGAAGCAAAATTCCATCCAGAAGAATTAAATCAGCTTTTTGGATCAAAGCTAGGGACAAACTTTGAAGTGTCAGTTTGTACTGATTCTAGAGTTGTAAAATCCGATCAGATTTTTTTACCTTTAAAAGGAGGATCATTTGATGGTCATGATTATATAAACAGTATATTTGAAAAATTCCTTAACAGGAAAAATAGGCATCCACTTTCATTTTGTGAAAAGAAAAAAATCAACAAAGTAAAAAAACAGTACAGAGACAGATTAATTATTGTTAATAACACATTGGATGCCTATCATAAGCTTGCAAACCACTATAGAAAAAAAATAAATCCAGAAGTTGTTGCGATTACCGGAAGCTCCGGAAAAACAACAGCAAAAGATTTAGTAGCAGGTGTTTTATCATCAGGATTTAAGGTTCATAAAACACAGGCAAACTTTAACAATGAAATCGGTGTACCAAAAACCATTCTTGAAATGCCTGTAGATACTGAGGTGTTAATAATTGAGCTTGCTATGAGAGGAAAAGGTGAAATTGAACTTCTATCCAAAATAGCAGAGCCTGATATAGCTGTAATTACAAATGTAGGAACTGCACATATTGGAAGGCTTGGAAGTGCCCAATCTATAGTAAGTGCTAAATGTGAAATCCTCAAACATTTGAAAAAAAGTGGACTTGCTATTTTATGGAATGATCAAAAATTGCTTAAAACAGCAAGTAAAATGTGGAGTGGGAAGACAGCAACATTTGATTTAGATCAAGCATCTGATATAACCTTTAAGGATGGAAAAACTTATTTCACTCTGAATATAAGGAAACTTTGTTATGAAAAATATTCTGTTCGTGCTTTGGGGAATATTCATGTTTTGAATTCTCTAATTGCGATTTTAATTGCAAAATACCTTGGACTTGTAAACCACGAGATTCAAAGAGGACTTTCAGCATTTACGATTCCTTTTGGCAGAGGTGGTCTTATCCAGATCTCCAGAGATATTTATTTAATTGATGAGTCATATAATGCAAATCCGGACTCAGTAAAAGCAGCGGTAGATAATTTAGTAGGATGTTGGGGAAATGGATATAAAAAGCTCCTTGTTTTAGGAGAGCTTGCAGAGCTTGGTAAACATGAGGATAAATTATTGTATGGCTTGTCAAAGTGGTTAAAGACTCAGGAGCTAAGTACTGTAATTACTGTTGGGAAGAAGTTGAAACCATTTTTTAGTGCACTAAACGTTAAAAACGTAAGCAATACAGATGAGTGTCGTGCTATCTTAAAGAAGTTGCTTACACCAAATTCCGTAGTCCTTATAAAAGGGTCACGTGTGGCTGGATTAGAAAAGGTAATAGAAAATCTTGTCAAAAATAAAAATTGATCTAACAAACTATCTGGGAATTGAAAAAAACATAGACTTTAGGGGTCATCAGGATAAAGTCTTTAGTATAATTTCAAATCTTTACTCATCAAAGTCAAACCCACCGGCAATGACAGGCTGGCTGAATCTTCCCAATGATTTGGGAATGTTTCAACAGATAAGTGATTATGTAGAAAAGATTAAAAGTGCTGATCAATACCAGCATCTTCTTGTTCTTGGAATAGGCGGCTCAAGTCTTGGAGCCCAGGCACTAATTGAGAGTTTAAAAACAAATCTCTGGAACAGACTTTCTGCAACAAAAAGAAAAGGTTACTTAACAGTTGATTTTATAGATAACCTTGATCCTGTAATTATCAGAACCATTTTAAGCAGACTTAAGCTGGATAAAACATTGTTTGTAGTTATTTCAAAAGCAGGCGGTACAGTTGAAACCATTGTTCCAATGCTTATTGCAAAAGAGTGGGTGGGAGAAAATTTTTATAAACAGTGTGTGTTCATTACCGGCGTAGAGACATCCCGCGGGATATCTCTACTGTATGAATTATCCCAAAAACATAATGTCCCTGTTTTCCCTATTCCTGAAAATGTGGGAGGAAGATACTCAGTATTTTCTTCTGTAGGGCTTTTACCGGCTGCGCTTTGCGGGGTTGATCTAAATGAAGTAAAATCAGGATTGCTTGAAGCAGACAGCTTATGCCAGATGCAGGATATAAGAGTAAATATTGCAGCAAGTATCGCCCTTTGTTCATATTTTTCTTATCTGGCAAATAAAAATATTTTTGTTTTAATGCCGTACTCTACATGTATGAAGCGTTTTGTAGACTGGTTTATACAACTCTGGGCAGAATCAATCGGGAAAAATCAGAAAGGTTCTACACCTATTTGTGCCATTGGTGCTACAGACCAGCACTCACAACTTCAGCTATTTAATGAAGGGCCAAATGATAAATTAATTTGTTTTGTAAAAGTAAGCAAACACAAAAGAGACTTAACAATCCCTGATTATTCAAATGACAATCCAAATTTCAGAGCATATGCAGGACATAAAGTAGGGCAGATATTAAATATAGAACTGGATGCTACAAGACGTGCACTTACTGAAAACAAAAGACCAAATATTACGGTTACTCTTCCCGAGTTAAATGAATTTTATATTTCACAATTTATGTATATTCTGGAAGTTGCCACTGCAATAAAAGGGAATTTGCTTGGAGTAAATCCATTTGATCAGCCTGGAGTTGAGCTTGCAAAGAGGTATACAAAAGAAGCGTTAATGCAGTCGTAATATTCGAAAGCCTTTATATCCTTACAGCAACCAATTCTTTTTTCATTTCTTCTTTAATCTCTTTTATTGAAACGTCTTTATAATGCAAAATTGAAGCAAGCAGAGCGGCACTGCAGTCAGTTTTCTTAAATACATCAACGACATCTTCTATTCTACCGGCCCCGCCAGAAGCAATCACCGGGACATTTACAGATGCAACCATTTTTTTTGTAAGCTCTATATCATAGCCTGCTTTTGTACCATCAGCATCCATGCTGGTAAGTAATATTTCTCCAGCCCCAAGTTCTACTGCTTTTTTTGCCCACTCAATTGCATCAAATCCTGTATCCTCGCGGCCGCCTCTAATATAAACATTCCATTTTTCTGATCTCTGTTTTTTTGCATCAATAGCCAAGACTATACACTGCGATCCAAATTTGACTGCTCCTTGTTTGATGAGGTCAGGATTTTTAACTGCAGAGGTATTGATCGTTATTTTATCGGCACCTGCTCTTAAAATATCTTTCATTTGATCCGTGGTACTGATACCGCCGCCCACGGTAAATGGTATAAAAATTTCTCTGGCAACAGCTTCTACAACTTCAATTATTGTTTTTCTTTCTTCATGACTTGCTGTTATATCCAGGAAGCAGAGTTCATCAGCACTTTCATTGTTATAGTATTTTGCAAGCTCTACTGGATCGCCGGCATCCTTTAAATCTAAAAATTTAGTGCCCTTAACTACACGGCCATCTTTTATATCTAAGCAGGGGATTATACGTTTGGCTAACATGAGAATAATTGTAACCCGTTGTAATATAGAAAATTAAAATTAGTTCAATGCTTGTTGTGAAAGTACCGGAGACTCAGTAACTTCTCTAATTAAAGAAGGAATTTTGTCATAAGGCAGGTACATATAAGAACAATTCCCATCAAATCTAGGGTAGTCAGGATTTTTATATACTAAAGAATCATCCGCATGTTTTTTGGCTAAAAGACCCAACAAAATATCTGTGTTGCAAGCTTCATGTTCAGTCATTTCCCCAGTTGTTAGCGTGTTAAACCCAAACCCTTTAAACATTACTGGATTAACACCTCCACCTGGTTCAGCAAGAATTCTCCCTTCCCCACCAGATCCAAGGCTTCTTTGACCAGCAATTTTTAAGAGCTCTTTTTCTGGAGAAGCATATGTCTGGGCATCTAAAATCTCAAGATGAGTTATTAACACTTTTGGTGTATTTAATTCTCTCTCAGATCCATTTCCATACTGGCTTTGAGGAACCCAATCTTCCATTGGAGTAACATATGCAGGACAAATGAGTTTATTATCCTTTCCTCTTTTAAATACCTCAAGTTGTAAAAAGCCGACTCTGTTTCCTTCCGGATCGGCCATTGTATATAACTCTTTTCCATATGAACTTGAAAAATGAACTGTGCATCTCTTTGTTTTGCCAGAATGAGTTTTTAACTTTACAGAACCTACTTCAAGGCCATAAGCACTGGCCTTGTTTAAAGCTTTGACTGGAGGCAAACTTGGTTTTGGGAAAAAACTTCCGCCTGGTATTCTTGAATTATCGCTCATTTCTTTTGATAGTATAAAACCCGTTTTAAGAAGGAATTAAGAAGTATTAATTGAGAGGTTAATCCCAATAATTTAAGTTTGATCAGCAGTAGATATTGTATTATAGTCAGTATCTTGATAACATCTTTCAAATAAATTTATGCAGGCAAACCCGATTGTCTTAGGAAAACAATCACTAAGAAGTAGTTTTATTACTGCTTTGAAGAGCTGTGAGCAGAGAAAAAAACTTCAGCCGGGTTATATAAACTATGATCAGATTAAATTCTTACGAGATTTTCCTGCCAGAACAGAAGCAGAAGAAGCAAAAAGTTTTGATCTGGAAGCCAGACAGATAATGAGAGCACTTCATGAGGCACAAAGAGCTGTAATTGTAGATGCAGATTCTTTAGAGAAGGGCTTGGCAATCATTAATCAATACAAAGGATGCTGGAAAATCACTGATGAGATAATTGAAAAACTTTATGTTGTTGCTTATGATCCGGAAATGCCGGATAAAGCTGAGATTGTCAGAGATATAAAGAAAGCACTTGAAATGCTGGCGAGGTTTCATAGACAGAGTAAAGTGGTTTTTATTACGGTAAATGGACATGCTTTTAACTTTGCAATGGATCTGGCAAAATCAAAAAATGAAATCGATTTTGATCTGCCTGAGTTTAGTAAAATAGTTGAGGTAAGTCCGGAAGAAGCATGGTCACTGATAGCATCAAACGTTATAAATGGAAAAACAGCTTTTGTCCACGAAGCTCTTCTTAGGAGAAATCCCGCAATTGCTTTGATGTCAAAAACCCTTAATGAAGAACAGAGGGACAGGGTAAATGTAGTAATTGCAAGAAAGAAATTTTAAGATTCTGTTTAACTGTTTTTTATTTTGTAAACCCCACCACTTCCTACAAGTGTTTCAGAAGTTACAAGTCCCCTTGCCCTTAGAACCCATAGATTATTTAAAACAACTTCGTAGTATAGAGAAGAATCTTGAGAGGGTCTAAAAGAATAATTAGGATTAAATAGTTTGATTAGTTCTGGAATGTCAGCTCCATCTGCTCCTGCTTCACGAAGCACTGTAAAAATAGCATCTTGTGCTGGCGTTAAATCATCCCTTGTCTTTGCCAAGTCGCTTGCATAATAATGGTTATCTCTTGGTTCAATAAAGCCATTTTTAGCAAGACAGTCGAGTCTTTTTTCTAAAAAAGAGATGAAGTCAAAACTAGGGCGGCGAGATCTTCTAGGTACATCTTTGTTTTGATACACGTCATAAAACATTTTATTTATAATATCTTCTTTTGTAAGTCCCTTAGAATCTCCTTGTTGTAGTAAAGCCAATAAAGTCAGGTCGGAAAGGTACAAAACATTTTTGACATCTGGAGGAATGTTAATAGTCCAATTTAATTTGGGTATCGAGCTAGAATCAGCAACTGGCTTCCCATTGGGGGACTGTGGTGATGGCCGATGGATTCTTTTACCATCACTTTTAAAAGAGCCAGTAGAATCTGTTGTTTGAATTCTTATAGCCATTGTATTTTGCTTAAATAAAAAGATCTTTATTATTGTAAAGCTAAAAATAAAATACTCTTACAACTTTAGATTTAATTAACAATTCTCACTGTTTAGAGAAACAAGCTATTTGGGTTCTACTATCCTTATGTGTAGCTCTTTTAGCTGTTTTTCACCAGCTTCGCTCGGGGCATCTGTTAACGGACATGCAGCAGTCTGGGTCTTAGGAAATGCAATTACATCGCGGATAGATTTATTTCCTGTAAGCAGCATAACTAATCTGTCTAAGCCAAGTGCTAAGCCGCCATGCGGGGGCGCACCGAGGCTTAGTGCATCAAGTAAAAATCCAAATTTTTCTTTTGCCGTATTTTCATCTATACCGATAACTTTAAAAACTTTGCTTTGTAATTCCATATTATGGATTCTTATTGACCCGCCGCCAATTTCAGTACCGTTATAAACAATGTCATATGCTGCAGCCTTTGCTTTTTGTGGATCGCTGTCAAGCAAATGAATGTCTTCAGATTTTGGAGAGGTAAATGGGTGATGTGCCGAGCTTAGTCTTTTTTCAATTGGATCATATTCAAAGAGTGGGAAGTTTACAAGCCAGGTAAGTGCATGTTTACCTTCATCTATTAGAGATAGCTTTTCTCCAAGGTGTAATCTAAGCTTTCCAAGTGCCTGAGCAACAATCTGCGGTTTGTCTGCTATAAAAAGCATTGTATCTCCAGGCTTTACGTCGGCTCTTTCTTTCATTGCATTAATTTCATCTTCTTTAAAGAATTTTACTATAGGAGAGCTCATTGAACCGTCGGTTTTAAATGTAATCCAGGCAAGCCCTTTAGCACCAAATTCTTTAGACATCGTAAGAGCTTTTAAATCATCCATTTCTTTTCTTGAATATTCTGAGATTCCTGAGACACAAAGGCACTTTACTTCACCGCTGGATTTTGCAATATCGGCAAAAGATTTAAACTCACTTTTTGCCATTATGTCAGTAAGATCCACAAACTCAAGTCCAAATCTAAGATCAGGCTTGTCAGAACCATACAGGGCCATTGCTTTGTCATAATCCATTCGTGGAAAGGGCCTTGCAACTTTTGCTCCTGCTGCTTCAAAGGCACAGATTAACACTTCTTCAACAGCACCAATTACATCTTCCATATCAATAAATGACATCTCTAGATCTACCTGTGTAAACTCAGGTTGTCTGTCTGCTCTTAAATCCTCATCACGAAAGCACCTGGCGATTTGATAGTAACGCGGAAAACCACTCATCATAAAAAGCTGCTTAAATAATTGTGGTGATTGTGGCAGTGCAAAAAACTTTCCTGGCTGTACTCTGCTCGGGACAAGATAATCACGTGCGCCTTCTGGAGTAGCTTTTGTAAGTATCGGGGTTTCAAGTTCAAAAAATCCAAGACCGTTTAGTTTTGATCGAATTGCCTGAGTGATTTTATGTCGAATAAAAAAGGTCTTTTGCATTTTTTCACGACGGAGGTCCAGAAAACGATATTTTAATCGTAAATTTTCATCTACATCTTCTGCCTGATCAAGCATAAATGGCAAAGGTTTCGATCTATTTAAAAGTTCAATTTCAGTCGGGTACATTTCAACTGTGCCGGTGAGGGAATTTGGATTTTCTGTCCCCTGAGGTCTTTTTGTTATAGGACCCTTAATAACTATTACAAATTCATGACGAAGTTGTTCAAATATTTTATGAACATCTTTGTTTTTTGCAGGATCAGCCACAATCTGAAAACGCCCGGTATGATCCCTTAACTCGATAAATATAATTCCGCCAAGGTCACGTGCTGTATCTACCCACCCGGCTACTGTAACCGTTTTTCCAAGGTCAGAATCTTTTAACTCACCGCAGTAGTGAGAACGTTTTAACTTTTGTGATTTTGCAATTGTTTCGCTGGACATAGATTTATATTTTACCTTATTGGTGTCATTGGAGGCTATCTCAAAACTCTTATAGGGTAAGTCTGCATTTTGTCACATAAATATTGATTGAAAAACAAAATGTCATTCCGGGCTTGACCCGGAATCCAGACGGTTACACAATAGCGTACTTATCTGGATTCCCATGAAAATGGGAATGACAATTGACCTTATGTTGAAAAAATCAGTTAAGCTCATATGTGGCAAGGACGTATTTAGCCATCAACTTCACTCCAGCACTCTTATTACATTTTCAACTTGTTTTACAACATTAGCATTTTTAATTTCTGTTATGGCCTCTTGTATTTTTTCTTCCTTAACTAAGTGTGTAAGCATAGTTATTGATGCAGTGTTGTCTAAGTTTGTACATCTTTGAGTAAGAGTATTTATGCTGACATCATGGTTTCCAAAAATTGTTCCCAGCTGTCCTACAACACCAGCCTTGTCTTCAGTTTTGATTCTTAAAAAATAACAATTTGTTGTTTCAGAAATTGATTTTATTTTTGCAAAGCTTGTATGCTGACAGACAAACTGTGGATTTGGCTTTTGGGATGATGAAATCTGAGCCACAAGAAGATTTATGTCTCCGGCTACAGAACTGGCTGTAGGCATTGAGCCGGCACCTTTTCCAATCAGCGTCAGCTCACCTACCAGATCGCCTTCTACTAGCACGCCATTGTTTGCCCCCAAGACAGAAGAGAGAGTATTTGTCTTTTTTATGAATGCTGGATGTACACGAATATCTATTTTGCCGTCAGACTCTTTTCCTGCAACTCCAATTAGCTTTAATCTATAACCCAGTTCTTCAGCCAGTAAAATATCTTCAAGTGTTATTTTCTGAATCCCTTCTGTATAAACCTCATCAATTTTTATTCTTTCATGAAAAGCAATGCTTGCCAAAATTGCAATTTTATAGGCAGAGTCTTTTCCTGAAATGTCATTTATAGGATCAGGTTCTGCATAACCGAGTTTCTGAGCTTCTTTTAAACAGACATCAAAACTCAGGTTTTTATTTAACATCTCGGTCAGAATATAATTCGTAGTCCCATTTAGTATCCCAATTATTTTTTTAAAGCTATTTGCACTTAAGGTTTGTTTTAAGGTGTTGATTATAGGAATACCACCGCAGACGCTGGCTTCAAATTGGATCTGGACATTATTTTCTTTTGCAAGATCAAATAATTCCGGACCATAGGTAGCTATTAAATCTTTGTTTGCAGTAACAATATGTTTTTTGTTTTTAATAGCAAGTGTTACAAGCTCTTTGGTAGGGATAAGTCCACCCAGAACCTCAACAACAATTTCAATTTCAGGATCACTTACGATCTCGTTAAGGTTTGATGTTAGCAGGGGCGGGGAATGCCCCGCCCCTGGTTTATTTCCATTTAAAGCTGATACAAACTCTCTTTTTTTATTTAAATCCTTGACTCCAATTTTTTTAATTTCGACAAAAGCATGGTTTTGTAGTGCTTTTATGACTCCAGAGCCAACTGTACCTGCTCCAAGAAGACCTATTTTTACCTTGTTTTTATCTTTACTCATTTATAAAAATCATAGCATCTTAACTTGATTAAAAGACTTGTTTGTGTAAAAGTATTTTAGTTACTGAATAGAATTTAGATTACTTTTAAATTATGTCATTGAGACCAGACGCCGTTCAAAGCATGCAGGTAAGAAGTAAGTTTGCTTTAATGTTTGCAGATGTAGCAGCCAGGAAATTAAATCAAATAGAACCGGAAAATACCTATATTTCTCTGGCTAACTTTGTTGAAAAAAGAGGAAAGTTTCAAATATGGGTTAGAGTAACCCCGCAGGGAACTATTCTGGTTGAAGGAAGAGAAAAAGAAGCTATTGGAAGCCCACAAAGAACGAAGCCAGAAATTCCAGGAACGTTTGATCGAGCCCATTTAATTTATCAGTACTATCAGACAAGACTTACATCAGAACAGGGGAAGAGAGTGATAAAAGATTTGGAAGTTGAGCCGGGAGATTCCTTGCAGGCAGAATACATGAAAGAGAAAAAGGAACCTGTTCAGGAGATAGTAAGATTCGGTGATAGAAGTGATTTTGGTATTCTTTATCTTGATTTAGCAAAGCTTAATCCAATGAGGTTTAATAACATAGATAGCCTGGCAAAGGAAAAAGAAGAAATAATTGCTCACATAGTAAGAGACAGCAGTGAAAGGATTCTTTCAGTTCTTCAGGGATTGACCAAAGGCCGCTGGGTAAGGCAAAGAGTGAATGATTTGAGTATGAAAAAAGGATTTTTTGATGAAGGAATTTTTTATAAGAGAATTGAAGAGATACCAAACCCGGCTGAGTATAAACTTACTCAGCAATTTGATCTTAGTTCTCTAGAAAGAATTCTTCTTGAAGAGCCAAATGGAAGAATGGAGCTGGCAGAAAAACTAAGGAGTAGTAATAATCTTGGAATTGTAGATCCAAAAACATTTATAATTCATCTTGGAGCAGAAAGAGCCTCAGTCTTAGAAAGAAATAAGATCTTTATAATTTAGCCTATTGGAAATATGCATTACTGGTGTATTTGAATAAGATTAAATAATTTTCAGTTGACCAGGAGCTTTTTTCTCATAACCCAAATATTTATAAGCTTCTCCAGTGACTACTCTTCCTCTGCTTGTTCTGGTTAAAAACCCTGCTTGAAGTAAAAATGGTTCATAGCAGTCTTCTATCGTCTGTCTTTCTTCGCCAAGTGTTGCAGCCAGTGTTTCAACGCCTACAGGACCACCATCATATCTTTCAATAATTGTTCTTAAAAGAAGCTTATCGCTTTCTTCAAGTCCATTTGGATCTACTTTAAATAACTCCAGTGCAGCAATTGCATCTTCTTTTTTTGTAGAAGAAATATTCTCATGCTGTGAATAATCTCTGACAAGTCTTGTTAATCTGTTTGCGATTCTTGGAGTTCCCCTTGCTCTTTTTGCAATTTCAAATGCTCCATCTTCGGTAAGTTCAAATTTTAAAACTCTACCTGTGTTCTTTATAATTTGAACAAGCTCATCATGATTGTAAAACTCCATCTTGTAAATGTGTGTGAAACGGTCTCTAAGCGGGCTTGAAAGGACACCAAGTCTTGTCGTCGCACCAACTAAAATAAACCTGTTTACAGGTAACCTCATTACCCTTGCTGCATGTGCTTTCCCTGCAGTTAAATCAAGAACAAAATCTTCCATTGCAGAATATAAAAGCTCCTCTGTAACTTTATTTAGTCTGTGAATCTCATCAATAAATAAAACATCACCGACATTGAGTGAAAGTAAAACCCCTACAATATCTTTTGGCTGGGAAAGAGCAGGAGCACTAAAAACTTTTGCTTCACCTCCAAGCTCACGCGCAAGAATAATTGCACAGCTGGTTTTCCCAAGACCGGGAGAACCATATAATAAAAAATGCCCTATGCTTGTTATATCCTCTCTTTTTTTTGCAGCACCTATACAAACGCGTAATAACTCTTTTAACCTTGGTTGTCCTATGTATTCGTTAATGCTTTTAGGTCTTAAACTTGGTTCAAATTGTTGATCTAATGGAGTGGATTCTGATTGTAAGGTGATAGCTTTAGATTTATCTTTTTTTGGCTTATCGTTGTTATCGGTCTTAGATGTTGAAATTATTGCCATGGATTTATGTTATCACGCGTTAATTATTAAAAATGAATATTTTAGTTAATTAGGTGGTGGCATGGGTTTAAGATTTAGTGTTAGAGTATTAGCTAGTATTTTCGGGCTCTTTAAGAGATTAAGAGTTGGAAATCTAGGGAAATAGAGGTGTGCCACTTAGAACTCTTTATAAAAGAGAGCGAAGATTTTCTGAAACGAAAATCCGAGCGTTAAAAGTGTGAAACATAAAGCAGCTGAGGAATCATCGTAGTTCCTTTAAAAAATATAAAAGAACGAAGATGTGACGAAGCGAGGGGAGAAGAATGAATAAAGCAGAATTAGTTGAACTCATAGCAAACAAAACAGGTACAAGCAAAAGACAGTCAGAAGAATGTGTTGATTTAGTAATTACTGCAATTACCAAGTCAGTTGCAAAAGGGGAAAAAGTAACCTTAGTTGGTTTTGGCACTTTTGAAAGAAGAGACAGAAGAGCAAGAAAGGGCCGCGATCCAAGATCCGGTACTGAAATAGATATTCCAGCGAAGAAAGTTCCTGCATTTAGTGCTGGCAAACATTTCAAACAAGCAGTTAATAAGAAATAATTTTCCGTAGGGTGTGGTCGCGACCACACCCTACGATATCTTATGAAAACAAACATTGCACTCATAGGTTGTGGTAGCTGGGGGAGAAACCTTGCACGGAATTTACATACCATTGGAGTACTGTCTATGGTTTGTGATGCTGATCCAAAAATATTGGATTGGGTCAGAAAAACTTACGATGTAAAAGTTACTACGAGCTATGCTGACCTAATTTCAAATTCTGATGTTAAGGGGATTGTAATAGCTACTCCTACACATACACACTATGCTCTTGCAAGACTTGCACTTCTTGCCGGGAAACATGTTTATGTTGAAAAGCCTTTAGCTAGAGGCTACCTGCAGGCTCAGGAATTAAGTCATATGGCGGGGGTAAAAGGGCTTACTCTAATGGTCGGGCATTTACTCATGTATCATCCTGCTGTAAATTGCCTGAGAGAACTTATATTTAAAGGAGAACTTGGTGACATTAGATTTTTAAACAGCGACAGAAGAAATTTTAATCAGCAGCAAAGAAGAGATAACAATGTAATCTGGGATCTTGCTCCTCACGATATTTCCATGATGAGCTATATCTTAGGACTTGAACCAATTGAAATTGAAAGTGCAAGCGGGTGGTCTACAAACAATGACAGCATAATTGATGTAGCACATCTGGATTTAAATTTCCCTGGAGATATTCCGGCACATATTCACAATAGCTGGATTGATCCACAAAAACAAGTTTTGCTTACAGTAAACGGAAGTAAAAAAACAGCAGTGTTAAATGACAGCAGAGTAGAAAATAAACTTGAGCTTTATTTTATTAATGATGATGACACTGTACAGAAAGAAACCCCGAGTTTCAGTAATGAGGAACCTTTGAGATTAGAATGTGAACATTTTATACAATGTATAGCTTCAGGTGAAGTCCCGCGTTCTGACGGAGCAAGCGGATACCAGGTTGTTAAAATCCTGGAGGAAGCGGAACAGAAAATGCATATAGCAAACAAATCTCAGTTATTGAGGTTTGTCTGATTCTTTAATCATTTGAATTAAAGTGCTGGCAACTTCTTCGCCGTATAAACTTTTAAATTCATGATTTGCTTTAATCAGGCTAAGCCACTCATTTGGATTTGAGTCTCTGATTTCTTTTAAAGTATTAATAGAGTCAAGGGAATTTGATTTCCTCATTAACCAGTAAGTTATAAAGTTTCTAAAAAGCTCAGGCTCAAACTTTTCAGAGTCAGGTAATATCTTTTGTAGTTCTTTATTTAGGATAGCGGTTTTCATGTCCTTCATTTTTATGCCCTCAACTACATTATTTCTACATTTACTTTTAAGAAGTGTTAATTTGATCACAGAAGCTTGAATTTTGCTTCAATTACAGAGATTTTTCAGAGTTAATACAAGTGATGTAGGTCACGGCGTATCTAAAATTTAAATTTTGTAATCAGATTGTTAGAATAAGTCCATATGAAGAGCCGCTTGATAAATTTAATTTTTCTCCTTGGATTATTTGTGATTTTGATTCTGTTCTTTAGTCCACTTAAAAACATTTCAAAAGAATACTCGGATTTTGCAACACCGGATGAATTAATTGATAAATATCAAATTTTATCCATGCCTTGGCAAAAATTAAATGGACCTTTTGGCGGACAGGGGTATACAATAAGATTTTTTCCTAATGATTCAAACAAAATAGTTGTCACTGATTCATTTGCTGGCATTCATCTTTCAAGTGATCGTGGCTTAATATGGGATGAAAGTGATGAAGGAATTGATGCGCGTACAGGTGAATCAGGCGATGCAATTCCTGTATTTGTTACCACAATAGATCCAAACAATCCTCAGAGAGTCTGGTGCGGTGTACAAAATGCAAAGGGTGTTTTTCTCTCTGTGGATGGTGGTATGACCTGGCAGCATAAAGATAATGGTTTACCGAGTGGTCCTAACGTAGAAATTAGAGGACTTGCAGTAAAGCCTGGTGATTCAAACACCGTTTTTGCTGCAGGTGATCTAGAAGACCAGACCCCTCTAATGGGCGGCTTTCAAAGGACACAAGGCATTCTTTATAGGACTACGGATGGTGGCGAGAACTGGACTAAGGTTTTAGATGGGGGTAATTTATTTAAGGACATAATAATTGATCCGAAAAATCCAACTACTGTTTATGTAGCAAGTGGTTTTTTTGACAGGCACCAGCTTACAAAATTAGAAGGAGTATATAAAAGTACAGATGGTGGAACGACCTGGACGCAGATAAATAATGGAATAAGAAATCTTTACGTTACAAATATAAAATTTGATCCAAAAGATTCAAATACAATCTGGGGAACAACAGGAATGATTCCACAGTTTGATACTGATATTGAAAATGTGGATGGAGCAATAATAGTTACAAAAGATGGTGGCATGATCTGGACAGAGTCCAAAAGACAAAGAAATAATGGGAACCCACAGCTTTATTCAGCACTTGGTATAAGCCCCACAAATCCAAATGTAATCTATGCCGGAGCTTTTGGAATATTTTTTAAATCAAAAGATGGTGGCATGACCTGGGCAGAAACCGGGTTTGGTCCGCTTGGTTCTAATCCTGGACATCCAATTGACATTGCAGTTGATCCAAATGATGAAAACACAGTTTACGTGGATAGTTATATAGGAGGTGTGTTTAAAACTACAGATGCCGGAAAGACATGGGTGACAAATGCTTTTGGGTATTCTGGCACTCAAGCAAATGGTGTTGCTGTAAGCCCTGATGGTAAAAAAGTTTTTGCTACTTCAAGATCAGGAATATTTTTAAGCGATGATAAAGGAGTAAACTGGCTTCCTGTAGGACTTGGAGATGTAGAACTGGATGAACTCCAGGCAATTGCACCAAACCCTACTGATAATAATAAGGTTCTTCTTGGTGACAGTCAAAATTCAATGAGCTCAATATTTCTTAGTGTTGATGGTGGCATGGTATGGAAAACAGTTTTTATGCTTTTTCCTGAAAATTTTGCACTTCACCCGACTAGTCTAGGCTTGGATGGAGAAATTGCTTTTGTTGACATAAAGTGGGCAAAGTCAAATCCAAATACTGCAATTGCTGCATGTGTAAAAAAATCTCTTTTTCATGATGGCGAAGATTCAATTGGCTGGGGAGTTTTCAAGTCAACAGATGGCGGCATGAGCTGGGGAAATAAACAAAACGGTATACCAGGATTTAAAAATACATGGTCAATTGACATAGATCCTACAGATGAAAAAATTGTTTATGCTGCGACGAATGATTCCGGAATAGTTAAGAGCATTGATGGTGGCGAAACCTGGACACAGATAAATAACGGCTTAGAAAGTTCAAAATCTTTTCGCTCAATTTCAATCTGCCCTGCAAATACACAAGTGCTTCTTGCTGGGACTGCTAACGGTCAAATCTTCAGAACATCAAATGCAGGGACCAGCTGGCAGTCAGTATTGAATGAAGGAAGACCTGAAGATAAATTTGTTTCAATAGTTTTTAATCCAGTTTCCAGCACACAGCAGGTTTATGCAGCTAGTAAGTCCACTGGATTTTATGTTTCCGGGGATAACGGTCAATCGTGGCAGCAGTTTAATAATGGACTTTTAATTCGTGAGGTAAATGGCGGAGGACTTACAGTAACACCTGATGGATCTGCTGTTTATGCTGCTACAAATGGCGGTGGAATTTTCAGATTACCTATAATTGGCGATGCTTTAACACTTACAAGAAAACAAGTTGAAACTCCAAGTAATGCAGGGATAGATGCAGAGAATAATAAAAATGGTGGAAGTACATCTAGCAGCACGAGTGGAGGAAGCTCTACTTCGTCAGGGAGTACAGAGCCAGTAGAATTTTCTTTAAGCATTACAGTCCCTGGACTTGATGGGATAATGCTATCTCAAAACATGACGGCAAAAATATTTTTCAACATTGGATTTGATCAAAGTTTGTTTACTGATCAATTACTACCTTCAAAAATAGAGGTAAATAGTAGTCTCCCGGCTAAAGCGATAAAAATTAGACCTCAAAAATTTCTTTTAACTGCTCAGGATTCAAGTAAAAGAATAAAAATAGTTCTTCCATCATTAAATAAGCTTGGTAAGATAAAAGAAATAAATGATTTATTTGGTGGCAATGTCCCTGATTCAATTACTTTAACTGTTACACAAACCACCCAGGGAATGGATTTCTCAAAGGATTTTGAGATCCCGGTTAATGTGGGAGATTAACATCCCTTTCGATCAAAATATCCTCATTAATTGGAATTCCTTTTAGTTCAGCCAGCCCTGGCCATGTGTTGCGCCAGATTAATTTGGCGGTGATCTTAATTGTGCCCGTTTGTTGGGTGCCATGAAACGGCGCCCCTACATTAAACTCATAGGTAGAGATATCATTGCCGTTAGCTTTGATCCTTGTATCGGATAAAACAAAAATATTCCACCAGTCCTGTGCAGGGATTCCCAGCTCAGTTGCAAGCTTTCTAAAAATTATTCCTGCTTGTCCATGTTGAACAGCATACTCACTGTTTGTTTCTGCTAATATTTTTGCAAATAATTTCCCTGGTTTATTTCTTAAATTACCTGCATAGTTTGGAAGCCTCAGACCTTTAATTAATTTTAAATTCTTTCCGTTTGTATCCTTTGCCTCTATAAGCAAAACTGCATTTCTCATTGGGGAGCCAGTAGGAAAGCTGTGTCCAGGATTGTTGTTTTCGACGATAATTTTGACAATCAGTGTGTTCCTTTGTTGAGACGCGATTAATCGCGTCTCTGTTTTCAAATCAATGTATTTTTTCCTAAAGGCAGATGGATTCTCTGTTAGAAAACTATGACTGTGAACTTCATAGTAAGGTCTTTGCTTATGTTGAGGCAATTCATGAATTGCCTTTGCTGAGTTGTCGACAATTGTGTTTGCATTTTTGCGAGGTGTCATATGACACGATTGGCACTGTACTCCCTTTTTAGCAGCAGGACTGTTTAACCACTCAGTAAACGTAGAATAAATTTGAATATTTCCATTTGAGCCATCATGGCATTTAGCACAGGAAAGGCTGGTCTTAAAAAGCGAATTGTATTTTAATTCTTCTTTGTTGCTTGGTTGAATAGGATCTTTTAAAGGACCGAATCGAATGTCTTTAAATCCTTTGCAGGCTCTAGCTATCTTTAATCCTGCTGCACCTTTTAAAAGAGGATTTTGATTTACGCTTTCAATCTTATGACAAAAGTCGCAGGATATTCCATTTGTTTTTTTTGATCTCATCTCACGTAAATCAACGTCATTGAGACGCCCAAGCGAGGTGTCTTTATCAGGAAGCACTGCTTCAGGATTATGACACAGAGCACAATTTCCGTTTTGATCAGGATGATCCTGTTTAAATTGTTTGTAAATTGATAGAAAAAATGGATTATTTTGTGAAGTAGCATGCTTATCATTTATCCATTCTTTGTAATAAGCCATATGACAGCTAGAACAATTTTTTAATAATAGCTTTCCCTCTTTGTCAGTTGTATTTGGATCAAACCACCTATAAAAAGTGCAAGAAACTAACTGTTCAGCAGTTGCAGAGGCAGGATTTATCCTGTCCTGCTTACTAATTGCTAGAATCTGGCTTCTTGAAGTTTGGTTTGAAAATTGAAAAAGAAAAACAAATGATAATGCCAATGTAAGAAGCAAAAAACAAAGCCTTTTTAAATTTAGGTAAGGCATCAAACTTATTTTTACACTAATATATTGAAAAGCCTAGATAAAGTTCATTTCTTATATTATAAAAAGGAATGAAAGATATTCCATACAATTCATACAATGCATTTTTTTCTAGACAGAAAGAATTACTAGTTGTAGAATATATATAATTTTAACATTGTAAGAAAACCGTAGTGGATACGTAAAACTTCCTTAATAAGGGAGTTTTAATCTGGAGGGCTTTTATGAATGGGATTCAAAAGTTGGTAGCAGGTGTTGTTGGTGCAGGGGTGTTGACTACAGGAGGAGTCTATCTGAATAACAGAATAGATCAGGAGGGACAAGAAAGAGCAGCGCTTGTACAATCCCTAGATGATGCTAGAGGTGATTTTAATGCATATAAAAGTCAAAGTGTTGATGACTTAGGGAAGGCACAGACACTTATACGACAATTAAAAGATGAAGTCACTCGTGTTAAAGATTCTGCAGATTCTCAAGTTACCTTTAATAAAATTCCTGATATTGTTGCTGGCAGCAAAGCAAATACTCTTATGACATTTAGAGGAAGCGGAAAGTGGACAAGCTCATTATTAAGAATTGAAAATAGACTTTATGTTTTAAGTTGTGCTCATGCCTTTAAAAGTCCACAACATTTCTTATCTAATAAATTAAGATTTGAAGCCTTTGATGGATCTTATAAATTTGAGATGACACCTGTGCCTTTTGAAGATGGCTCTATTGGATTTTTTGAGGGTTCAACAGGGATGGATATTTCAATTTTTCCTCTTACAAAAAATGCACTGGAACAGTTACCAGACATGGGAAGAGGACTTGGAGTCCAATTAGAAGATATAACAAAGATGCCAGGACATGGAAGCTTTATTTATACACTTGGGAATTCAAGCCCATACTCTCATTCTGTACATTTAGGCCCTGTAGTGCACCCAGGTAGAACAATTCCTTCCAATGGAACGCTGCTACGACATCAAGTAGAACATGGCCCACTTGATTATGGTAATTCTGGTGGTCCCCAATATAATCTGTTAACTGGTAATCAGTGTGGTGTGGTTTCCTGGGGTCCTACTTTTGCTGAATGGAAGACTAGTAACGGAGGTCCACTTAGAGCGTTTAGTGTAGGTGCTAAAGGAATAAAGCAGGAACTCTCAAATGAGTTAGGATTGCCAGTATTTAGTGAAGACGAAAGAAGGTTATTGGCTTTAGAAGAGTTTTTGATGCCAACACCACTAAATCCTACCCCACTGGGGAACGCTGTTCCAAAGAAACAAGGCAAATTAACAAATGTTAGAATTCTAGATGCAGTGAAAAATTTCCCGATTCTTCCCCTAGACCCACTTGGTCAGGCAGCATCAATAGTAGTAGCAAACCATTCTGCTAAGCTAACTGAAGAGGACAGAGAAAGAATAAGAATTCAAACTCTAGAAGCAATATCACCACCTAGAGCAAAATCAAAAAAATAGAGAATTATTATAATCTATTTTTCTCACTGAACCATTTCATAAACTCTGGAATGTTCCCTTTGAATTGATCTATTAGAATTTTTTTAAATAACTTTGGTTCAGATCCTGCTTTAAAAACCTCTATTTTATAAGGGGTATCAAAGACATGCTGGCAGATTATTGAAATTTCTTTTCCATCTTTCTTTTTTACTTTAACTTCAACATCTCTTTTATCAGCGTCTAATTTATCCAGACTATAGATTGAAATCAGGTCTTCTCTATCTAGTTTTGTTCTATCGTTTGGATCTTTAAACGTAAGATAAAAAAGTCCTTGTTCAATTGCATTTTCTCGGTGAATTGGAGCAAAGCTTTCAGCAATTGCAATCTTTGCTCTTAAATGTCTTGGAATAAATGCTGCTGCTTCACGTGAGCTGCCGGATCCAAAAAGCTTTCCACCAATCATTACCGAGCCGCTGAATTTTGTTTTATATTCTTTAGCTAAATTGTAATAGTATTGAGGCTCTCTTTGTTCTCTAAGTGCAATGCTCTCAAAATATCCGAGTTCAAGCTCAAGAAGATTCCCTCTTTTTGGAATATATTTTAATCCCGCAGCAGATAAATCGTCAGTTGTAACATTGTCTCCAAGAGAGACAATAACAGGCAGATTTTCAAATTTTTCTTTTGGAATGTCGTACATATCTTCCGGCAGTGCTGCAATTGTCTCACCGTCATATAAAACTTTTATATCTTTTGTTTTATCTTTTGGTGAAGGTAGAATAAATGCAGGTCTTTTGCCATCTGGACTATTAAAATCATTTGAAATTACCGGGGTTAGTTTTGCTTCACTTATAGGATTTGAAAGAGCAATCCTTACTTCTTTCCCGATACCATCTTTTGTTATAAATGATCTTGTCTTTGGATCATAAGCATCAAATCTTCCACATGCAGCCAGATAAACTACAACAGCAGGACTTACTAAATAAACCTGATCAATCTTTTTTTTATTTCCGGCTCGTCCCATAAAGTTTCTATTAAATGATCTTACGCTTGCAGTATCAACCTCTGGTGCAAAACCCATTCCTATACACGGCCCACAAGCACTGTCGAGTAAAATCAGATGCCCCTGCTCAATTAATTCTTTTACAATTTTATTTGATTGGACAGAGAGCCAGCCGTCGCGTGAGCCGTAGGTAACACTTACCGGAGACACTCTTTTTGCCTTACTTTTAGCAAGCTGTATATTTGCCCAAACAGCTGCTTCAATATCATCTTTGCCGGAATGAGTACAGCTGCCAATACTTCCGCTTGAAATATCTAAACTGAGTTTTCTTTCTGTGTAACTTTTTTTAATGTCTAATTCTTGAACAGCAAAATTTATTAATGTTTGTTCTGGAGTAGCTCTTAAGACAATCCTCGATTTTTCTTTTACAAGATTTTCAATCTTTGCTTTATCAGTTTTCCCGTTGGTTAAAAAATTCTCATAGTTGTTCAGGATCTCCTCATTTATAAATTTAATAACGTCTGGAATTTCGTCCAGATAAAAAACATTTTTTGGATTTCCCGGCATTGCAAGTGCTGGGTGTAATTCTTTTGATAAATCGTATTCAAGTACTTTATCATAATATTTTTGAGGGTCTTTTAAGACTTCCGGATCCGGATTTAAGTCTTTTAGATTTTTTCTAACCCAGTCTGCAAGTTCGGGTCTGTTTCTTGATTCCAGATATTTTGCTACCTGTTCATCAGGAGGAAATAATCCTGTTCCCATCCCACCATCTACAAGAGAGTTTGTAATTGAGCTTCTGCCAACTACTGAAACCGATTTAACACCTTCTCCAAAAAACTCTATATAACTTCCATTCCCTTCATTTCCAAATAACCTGATTATGTCTCTGTTTAAAAGCTGAACAATTTGTTTTGGTTCTGTTCCATCAGGTAAAGCACCTTTTAAATGAACACCAATTATTGGATTTCTATCTACTGGCATTGGAAGTCCTGCGGCAAGGGATTTTGCAATACTCCAGCCACCTTTTCCTACCGCAAACATTCCCATACCGCCGCCAGTTGGTGTGTGTGAGTCAGAGCCAAATAAAACTCCACCAGGCAGATCAAAGTATTCATCACTTACTCTATGACAAATGCCATTTCCGGGGAGTGAAAAGATAATTCCTCTTTTACTGGAACTTGTACCTAAAAATTTAATTCCTTCTTTATCCTCGATGATAGCCTGTTCAATTCCAAAGTCTACTTTTATATTGTGATCATAATAAAGGACAGTTAAAATGTCAGTCTGATCTCTTTGCAGCAGGTTAAATAAAAGCTCAGCTTGGAGTAATAAAAGCTTCCCGGTTGCATCTTGGATAAGTAAAAGATCTGGTCTTAAATAGATAATTGAACCCTTTTTTTCAGGATTTCCTGCTTCAAGATGTGCATACCAGATTTTTTCTGTAGAAGTAAGTGGTTTTTTAATAGTGCCTGCATATTTTGATTCACTAAACGTTTTTGGTCTTGCATTTTTTATCTTAAGTACAAAATTTTTATCTTCAGGAGTATCTGGATAACCTTCTAATTCTTTTCTTGGGTCATAAACAATAGGCTCTGGTGTTTTTGATGGTTTGGGGATAGTTTGGGTTGGCATAGTTTTAATTATAGCGTTATAAATATTTTCCTGCTTCTTTATCAACTACCACAGCCAAATTTTTATGTAGTTGCAATCCACTTGCAGAAGCCTTTGTTGTATCTACTCTTCTCTTAAAAGCCAGTTTCATTGACTTTGCTTTTGCTTTTCCATAAGCGATAAGTAAAACCTTCTTTGATTCAAGAATATCTTTAATTCCAATGGTAATGCCCTTCACGTCATTGCGAGCTAAAG
Organism: Candidatus Melainabacteria bacterium; assembly: GCA_023250195.1. GTDB lineage: Bacteria > Cyanobacteriota > Vampirovibrionia > 2-02-FULL-35-15 > 2-02-FULL-35-15 > 2-02-FULL-35-15. Next base: position 150,035 of record JAHFBF010000005.1, read on the forward strand.
GCGAAGCAATCTCCAAAACGTTATGAGATTGCTTCGTTGGCTTTTCAAGCCTCCTCGCAATGACGTCTAATACCTTCGGATGTAGATTCACAACCCTCATCTTTGAGTTTAGTGATGATTTTCCTGTTGTATTGTAAGCAATGTGTGGATCATATTCAGGGCCAATCCCGAGAATAAGGAAATCTACTCCTTTATTCCTGTGTATAAATTTATATGCTTTTTTAATAGTTGTTTTTGGATTTTCAGTTCCATCAATCAAAAATATATTCTTTGGATAAATAATTTTAAAAAGTCCCTTTAATTCTTTTCTGATTTCATAATTGAAACTTATCCTGATGCTGGGAGCAATACCAAGCTTTTCATCAATCTGGAATAGCTTAACCTTCTTCCAAGTTCTTGGATTTCTAGCTACATCTCTGGAGATTAATTTATAGACCCCGTCAGTAGTTTTTCCTACAGCCAGTCCGATCAAGGAATCAGGCTTTTTTATAACCTGTTTTTTGAGTATTTCAAACGCTTTTTTATTACCGGCAGTTTTATTTTTAACGATAAATAATTTCATTTTTGTTTAAGCAATATCATAACGCAACAGGAAATAGTATACTCAATGGAAATGATAGATAAACTGAAAAATAAACTTATTGTTTCTGTTCAAGCTCAAGGAAGTGAACCGTTGAATAATCCTGAACATTTATTTGCAATGAGCCAGTCCGTTATAAATGGTGGAGCAGGTGCACTCAGGCTTTGCGGAGTTGATAATATAAGATACATAAAAAAAAAAGTTTCAGTCCCAATAATTGGACTTACAAAACTTGAACCCACTCCAATTAATTGGCTTGATAAGGTTTACATAACAGCGACTTTAAAAGAGCTAAAAGAACTTTTGAAAATAGGAGTTGAGTTTATTGCCATTGATGGTACAAATAGAAAGAGAGAAGATGATTCCTCCCTTCAGGAACAGATCAATCTTATAAAAGAAGAGGGAAAAATTGTTATTGCAGATGTATCGACTTTTGAAGAAGGGATAAATGCCAGTGAACTTGGTGCTGACATTATTTCAACTACTCTTAGCGGCTATACAAAAGAAACAAGATATAAAGTAAATAATGGACCGGATTTTGAACTTTTAGCTGAACTTACTGAAGAGATTTTGACCCCGGTTATTATGGAAGGGCGAATCTGGGAGCCTGAAGAGCTTAAAAAAGCTTTTCAAATAGGGGCACATGCAGTTGTTATAGGTACTGCAATTACAAGACCGCATTTAATTACAAAAAGGTTTGCAGGAGCTATTTCATCGGGATAGGAAATTCTTGTTGAGCAAGTTTTGCTCTTCGCTATTTATTTTTCTTAGGCTTAAACCCCTTTAACAGGTTGCTCTGTGGTTTTAATTGAGTATTTGAGCCTACATTTGGCATAAGCTTTTTAAGTAGAGGCGTTGCATGCAATGCCTCTACTTGTGGCTGACCCTGTCCTTGAAATGCTCCCATAAGTGGTTTAATATTATCCATTACTTTTTTCATTTTATTAAATTCATTAACCAGTTTATCTACATCTCTTTCTCTTTGCCCCGAACCTTTTGCAATTCTTCTTATTCTGCTCTGGGTTAGAATTTTTGGTTTTACCCTTTCTTCTTTTGTCATGCTTTGAATAGAGGCTTTAAATTTTTGCATTTTAATTTCACCTTCAGAAAGCATTTTTTCCTGAGTTTCTTTGTTTATGTTTGCTCCAAGTTGCCCAAGTAATCCCTGCATACCCATCATATTAAAAAGGCTTGAAAAGTTTCCAAGTTTGCCCATCATGCTCTGTATCTGCAGAAATGACTCAAAATTAAAATCACTCAGTAATTTTTTTTCCAGCTCCTTCATTTCAGACTCTTGAATTTTTTCCTGAGCCTGTTCGACTAGAGTTAAAACATCTCCCATTCCAAGGATTCTTGATGCCATGCGATCTGGATAAAACTCCTGAAGGTCATCTAACTTTTCGCCTACACCAATTAATTTAATTGGCTTTTGTGTTTCTTCTACTACTGACAGTGCAGCGCCGCCACGAGCATCGCCGTCTAATTTTGTTAAAATAATTCCAGTAATTCCAATCTGGGTATTAAACGCTGCTGCAGTATTTGCTGCTTCCTGACCAATCATTGAGTCGATTACTAAAAGCTTTTCAGCAGGCTGAATAATTCGATCTATAAGTAAAAGCTCAGCCATCATTTCTGTGTCGATTTGTAATCTACCTGCACTGTCAAGGATTACAACATCGTGGTTATTTTGTTTTGCGAATTCTATTGCTTGTTGAGGCAATTCATGAATTACTTCAACATCTTTTGATACGTCATATACCGGAACGCCAACCTGCTCTCCTAAGATCTTCAATTGTTCAACCGCAGCTGGTCTTTTAAGATCCAGCGGAACCAGAAGCGGATTTTTATTTTTCTTTTTTAAGAGTTTTGCAAGCTTGGCACATGTAGTGGTTTTTCCTGCCCCCTGTAAGCCAAGCATCAGGATTATGCAGGGACTTTGCGAAAGATCTAAAAGAGATACGGTTAACCGGGTCTCTACTTCTGAGCCGCCAAGCAGGGATGTTAGCTCATCATTGATTATTTTTATGAACTGTTGAGATGGAGAAACACCCTTTAAAACTTCCTGCCCGATTGCTTTTTCACGGACTTTATTTGTAAAAGTTTTAATTGCTTTTAAGCTGACATCGGCATCAATCAGTGCTCTTTTTATTTCACGAATGGCAGTATCTATATTTTCTTCAGTTATTCTTGACTGACCACGAAGAGTTTTAAATATGTTTTGTAGATTGTCGCTTAATTGATTGAACATGAATTATATTGTAACTCTCCTTAAGATTGTAAAACCGTTTTAGCCGGATCGTTTAAAAGATAATTTCTTGCAAACAGTGGAGATGCGATAGAAGTACCATATAAAAGGTATACAAATTTTGTACTTTCTTGTAATTTCCCATCTACCGCATCGAAGAAACTCAGAGTAAATGGAGAATTTGTTACAGTAAAATAATCAGGTAATTCTTTTGGATTTCCTGAACCTAAAAGTTGAGCAATTTCTGGTTCTATCCAGGGAGTTTCTAAAACTTCTTTTTGAAGAACTCTCTTTAGTTCAGAGAAGGGGTATATTTCTAACTTGGAAGATAAAGAAGTAGGTTTTCTATCACAAGGAATGTCGCGGCATCCAGGGGAATCTATTACCAGGACATCGTTACCGTTTATATTCCTTGCAGCTAGCCAGAAAGTTCCTTGAGCAGCTCCCGTTATCAAATCGTTATCCATGCTATAGGGCTCAGTAAAACTTTTAGATCCTGACTTTATTACGTTAGCACCCTGAGCAAATGTAAATAAGCTAACAAAATGTTTCCCAGAATTACCAGCACCAATAAATACATTAACTTTTTTATCTGTCATTTCTTTCAAGAGTTCTAGTACCTCAAGAATAGAAGCAGAGGTTGCAAATAGTATGAGAGACTTTTCTAATTCTCCTGTTACTTTGTATTCAGGTATTTCCCAGGAAATAGCAAGCTCCTTTTTTAATTCCGGATTATGAAGCAAAAGGTTAGTTATTTTGTCAAGCCTTTGTGGTGCTTCAGAAAATCTTTGAAGTATAGTCCCCCTGTTTTCATTTAAATTATGCCTGTTAAGCTTTAAGTCAAGAACTTTACCCAGGACGTCAATTCGAATGGGGACACCGCTTGATAAGTTAAGTGCAGAATATTGACTGCCTGCACTTATTGAGTTACGTAATTCTATAAGCGCTAGGCTGTATGCTTTAAATGGATCTGCTGTGGTTATATGTTTGTCAACATTAAATGGAACTGTAGGAACATCTCCCACAAAGGCTTCTACTGATTCTCCGTGACTAAATGATAACCCTCCAAGAGAATGATCTCTTGTAAAAGAGTCAACTATGGCTACAGGTAGTATTTGAGATTGCATTGTTAAGAATTAGCTTACAATATGTAGGCAAATAAATTGAATTTTTAATAATTTTTTAAACTCTAAAAGCTAACCTTGCTTAAAAGACTAACTTTGGTTACTTATATAGCTTTTGCATGTTGCATGACAATCTCTTTATTTAAATGTCCCTGAATATTTTCCCATGGGAGTTTGATATCTTTTTCCCACGATTTAAAAATATAAAAATCAGAATCAATTTGTGGTTTATTTTCTTTAATAGCTTTTTTAAAACTCCCAATTGTATTTCCATATCTATAGGCATCTTCAAGAACTTTATTTATGCTCCTGCCTCCTCTTGAAATCAATGTCTGAATTAAAGACCATTCGTAACTTTCCGGTCTAAAATCAATCCCGATTTTATGTAATTCTTTAGAGAGAAAGTTTAATTTCTTCTCTGCTGTTGGATCTACTCCAAACCACTGAAAAGGAGTCTGTGCTTTTGGTACAAATACAGAGCAACCCCAGGAAAGACTTTTTCCTTTATTGCGGGTTTTAATTTCTGTCAGTAGCTTAACAGTTTCTTTTAAATCCTCTTCTGTTTCACTTGGCAGCCCCACCATCCCATAAAGTTTAATTGAATTAAATCCTGCATTGTAAATAGTTTCAATCGATTTGATTATTGTCTCATTGCTGACCTTTTTATTTATTACTTTTCTAAGTCTCTCAGAGCCTGTTTCTACAGCCATTGTCAGAGATTTACTCCCAAGCTTAAAAAGACCTTCTGCAATTTTTTTTGTAATTGAGTCTGCCCTGACAGATGCGATCTGGACATGGATGGGGTTCTCATTATTTTTTAGAAGCAAATAATCAAGCAAATCTTCAAACTGTGGATGCTGAGTAACAGAAGCCCCTAATAATCCAATCTTATCTGTATGATTTAATCCAAAGTCAATTACAGGAATTAAACTGTCTTTTACATCTGGAGTTCTAAAGGGCAAAGAACCGTAACTAGCCAGACAAAACCGGCACAGTTCAGGACAGCTTCTAACTACTTCCACTATAAATGTATCAGGCCAAATACTGTTTGGTGTAAGGATTGATGAATGGGTGAGGTTGCCCCACGTAATTTGTTTTTTTGTTGGGGCTTGCCATGGCAAACCATTACAAGTGGGGACATATACGCCAGCTATTTTTGCTAATTCGTTTAATTTTTCCTCCCTTTTTAAATCATTTATTTCTATAATTTTTTTAATCAGGTCTTCAGCAACCATCTCCAGATCACCAAGTAAAAAGAAATCAAAGTTTTCACAAAATGGCTCAGGATTTGCATTTGGGATTTGTCCACCGCAAAAAATAATAGGATCATTTTCTTTCCTGTCTTTAGAGTGTAAAGGGATATTGTTTTTTCCCAGCATTGAGAAAATATTTTTATAGTCCAGCTCCCAGCTGAAAGAAAAACTAATAAATCTTGGAGGGAAGCTTGATTTTTCCTGAACATCTGTAAACCACCGAACTACATTCAAATCAGGATTCTGGTTAAATAACTTCCAGGCTGTTTGAAAACCAATACTTGCCATTCCAATGGTATAAGTGTTTGGAAATGCAGTTGCCAATTGGATTGCATTCTTATTTTTAATAGGAACGGATGTTAGTATTTTCTCGGTTTTAAATAGGTCCATTTATTATAATTGTACGATATTTAAAATGGGCAATGTCATTCTGAGGAGTGTAAGCGACGAAGAATCTCATAAAATTGATATCGGTCAGCAGAGATTCTTCGCCTCTGGCTTAGAATGACATTGATGCTTATGATTAAGATGGATAGGTTAAAATATTCCCATGTCAAAACATACACAAGACGAACTGATTTATGAAATATATGACAAGTTAAACAAACAATATTTTAAGGGGACTTTACCTTATATAAGAATCTTGTGGAGTGAGACTTTTGGGCATGGGAAATACTTTAAACAATTTGGAGATTTTCAAGCATTGCCTGGTAAGCGTCCATTCATAAGGCTTTCAAAGCAGCTTTGTGCTGAACCTAAAGATATTGCAAAAGTGCTTTACCATGAAATGGTTCACTTCTGGCTCTATGTAAATAAACAGCCCTGGGGACATACAGTAGAGTTTAAGAAAAAGCTGAAAGAGTTTAAAACTATGTAATATTTCCTGGACTTACAAGCGAAGAATGAGCGAGAAAGGCAGGAGATAATAACTTGTAATACTTGAGTTACCCGCATTATCTCTTCCTGTTTTGATTATAGTCATTTTTTTGCTATATTTTTACAATGGTATTAAACATTAAGAATTCAGAAAATAATTTGTCAGGCTCATTGGCGGAGATCCCTAAAAACATGTCGGCATGCCTTTTTTATGGCCCTGGAGATATTCGCTATGAGCAAATCCCGGTTCCAAAAATAAATGAAAATGAGATTTTAGTAAAAATAAATACTGTGTTGACAGGAGGTACAGACTTAAAAACATTTAAACGAGGACATCCCGTTTTAATAAAATCAATCCCGTCTACATTTGGACATCAGTTTTCAGGAACAGTTGTAAGAGTTGGAAACAATGTAAAAAAGCTTTCAATTGGTCAAAGAGTTATAGCTTTAAATTCTGCACCATGTTTTGAATGTGATTTTTGTAAGAAAAAAAGATTTAGCTTATGTGAGAATATAGAATTTTTAAATGGTGCCTATGCTGAATACATTACAATTCCTGAGAGAATTGTAAAATATAATACTTATGAAATCCCAGAGGATGTCGATTTTGAAGCTGCCAGTGCTCTTGAAAGCATTGCAGTCATAATTCACGGATATGAAAGATCTGAAATAACAAAAGATAAAACAATTTGTGTTATTGGCACAGGGTCAATTGGGCTTTTATTTACAGCATTTGCAAAATTAAACGGGGTAAAAGTAATTTCAATCGGAAAAAATCCATTTAAACTTGATATCGCAAAAGAATTTGGTGCAGATTTTATTCTGGATACAAATGATTTTCCAAATGAAGAAGAATTAATTAAAAAAATACAATCTTTAACGAATAATTATGGACCTGAAGTTGTTATTGAAGCAGTAGGCTTGTCTGAGACGTGGGAGCTTGCTACAAGAATTGTCAGTCGTGGCGGACTTGTAAACTTTTTTGGGGGTTGTAAAAAAGGGACCAAGGTAGAGCTTGATACTTTTAAGCTTCACTATGATGAACTTAAATTAATAGGAGTTTTTCATCACACCCCAGAGTATGTGCAAAAAGCTTTGGATTTGTTAACCAGTGGTTTATTTGAAAAGATAATAAAAAAAATAATTACAAAAAGAATGCCATTAAATGAACTAAAAAGTGCTTTTCAGCTTCATGAGTCAGGAGAAATTATCCAGATAGCTATAAAGCCTTGAAAATTCTGTGTTAGCATTTGTTTTGTCTTGGATAAAATGTATGACAGAAATTACGCTTTATCATTGTGGTATAAATTCTTAGGAGTTAAAAATGAAATCACTTAAAAATCTGTTGATTGTTTTATTAGCCTTATTAATAAGCTTTTCAGTTAAGAGTTTTTCTTTTGCAGAAACTGCTCCTGTTAAGAAAGAGGTTAGCGTTAAAAAACAGGTAACACAAAGCCCGCTTTGTGATTGTCTTAAAGTAGCAATTGATTCAATTCAAAAAGCATATGTAACTATTGAAGAAGATGAGTGGCCTGCCGCCATTAAGACTATAAAGGCTACCATTGCTACTATAGATGCTCTTTCAAAAACCTGTGCTTGTCCTGAAATTAAAGCTTATCAAGAAATAGCTAAGGCTTACTTAGAGTATGCTGAGGGAAGTGACCGTTTTGATGGTGCTGATGAGCCTGACTGTCTTTATGTTAAAAAGCGTTATTCTGATGCAATAAGCTTGCTAAATAAATATATTCCAGAAATTACAGATCCGGCTGTACAAGAAAATGCAAAGGGTGTAAAAGAAGATGCAGAAGAAGAAGAAAGATTTGTAGAAGAAGAATGTGGAGAAACTCAGCCACAGGAAGAATCTAAAGGTGCTGGAGAAACTACTAAAGAAAAGAAGAAATAAGTTACTGCTATTTTTTATAGTTATTGGACTTTACTTAAGACTTCAGGGAATTAACTATGGATTACCATATGTACTTAATCCTGATGAGTCAGATAATTTAATTAGAGTACTTGGTTTTTGTAAGAATTGTTTTAAATATTTTGCAAATTCTGCATGTATAAATATTTCACCACTTTATTTATTATTAAATAGTTTTGTTATCTGCCTCACATCACACACTTTAAATATAGATAATCTGGGAAATCTGCTTGAAGTTAACCCAGGAGCTTTGTTTGTGCCGCTTAGATTTTTAAGTAGTTTATTTAGTGTTGGAAGTATTGCAGTTGTTTATTTTATTGGAATCAGGGTTGCTCCGCTGGTTGCAATTATTGCAAGCGGGCTTCTGTCAGTTTCAATGTTGCATGTTGAATTTTCTCAAATGTTTATGCCATTTAGTGCAATGACTTTTTTTTGTTTGTTGTCTGGTTTATATGCATTTAAAACAAAAACTTCAAAGAATAGAGATCTTACTTTAAGTGTGATATTTGCCCTTTTAAGCTTTTTAATTCATCCAATAGGAATTGTTAGTATAATCCCGCTTCTTTTTTTTAATTGGTCGCGAGAAAAATTTTATTTAAAATCTACGATTCTATTTATTATTGCTCTATTGCTGAACATACATTACTTTTTTCATTTGCCAAGCCTATTCCTAACGATATTTAAAAGCTACCTTGTTAATTATTACAACTATCATTCAAGTTCTTATTTGCTGTATAGCTTTAAATTTTTACTTTTAGGCATTGGACCTATAGCTTATTTTGGTTCTTTATGGTTTCTTAAGTACAGAAAAGATTATGATGTAACTTTGTTGAAAATGGTGTTTTCAGTTCCGATTTTCTACATTGGGCTTATAGGATTCCTGCACCTGACAAAAGCTGAATATGCAATGTTAATTATCCCATATTTTTGTATTGCTGCCGGCTTGTTTTTTAATTCAATCTTTGAAAGAGCACAAACTGATAATAAAAAACTTATTTTTATATTTTTGCTGCTGCTGGCATTTTGGATACCTTTAAAGTACACATTAAAATACAATAAAATAATCAGTCTTCCTGATACAAAAACAGAGGCGACAGAATGGATAAAACAAAACACGTCTGAAAATTATAAAATTGCATGGGATAAAAATGGGATTCAGCCAAACTGGCATGATCCTTATGATAAACAGAAATTAAAAGATTTGGTAATTGATCAGGAAGTATTAGTAAACAGACAAAGATTTCTGATTAATTTGAAGTTTTTAGAGAAAAAAGACTGGTTTAAAATTTTAAAAAAGAAAGTTGACTATGTTGTAGTAAATAGTCTTGATTATGAACAGGTATTAAGACAGCCCGGAAAAAAACTAGAGAAAAAATATTATAGAAAAATGCTTAAATTAAAACCGGTAATTGCCTTTAACCCATATTTAAAAGAGCTTGATAAAAATACAAAAGGTTTATTAATTGAAGATCTTTATCTGCCAGTGTTGACTTTATGGCAAAGAGAAAGAGCTGGTCCTGTGATTAGGATTTATAAATTATAATATTCTTCATGGATACTTTAGAACAGTTAAAATCAGCAAAAAGTGCTTCAAGGAAACTAGCTAAATCTTCAAATTTAGAAAGAAATAAAGCACTTGAACTTATAAGTAAGGAGTTGTTTTTCTCAAAAGAGCAGATATTAAGTGCAAACCAAAAGGATCTAGAAGCTGGCAAAAAAAACAATTTCTCCAATGCGCTACTTGACAGACTTTTATTAAACGAAAAAAGATTTTCCAGTATGGCAGAGAGCATAAGCAAAGTAATTGCTCAGCCAGATCCAATTGGAAAAATCTTAAAAGCATGGAAACACTCAGGTGGTATGAATATCCAGCAGATTTCGGTTCCACTTGGAGTAGTGTGTGTAATTTATGAAGCAAGACCAAACGTTACTATTGATGCGATTTCTCTGGCACTAAAGTCAGGCAATGCGGTTGTCTTGCGTGGAAGTCAGCACTCTGTATATTCAAACCAGACAATTGTAGATGTAATTCACAAGGCATTATTTAAAATCGGTGTAGAAATGTCAGATACAGTTCAGTATATAGAAAATAAAGATAGAAGTGACACAATTAAAATCCTTGAAGCTGTTGAATATGTTGATCTTGTTATACCAAGAGGCGGGGAAGATTTAAAAAACTTTGTTTTGAAACATTCGAAGATTCCTGTTATTGGTGCCGGTGGAGGAACCTGCCACTTATTTATTGATGAAACTGCTTCTGAGAAGATGGCACTTGATATTGCTGTTAATGCAAAAACCCAGAGACCCGGTGTCTGTAATGCAATAGAGACAATTTTAGTGCATAAGGGTGTTGCTGAAGATATTTTACCAAAGCTGGAAGCCTCATTAAAATCAAAAAGTGTAGAGATATTTGGTTGTAATAAAACTCAAAAAATCATTTCAAATGTGAAATCAGCTACAGAAGATGACTGGTATAAGGAATATCTGGATTTAAAAGTAGCGGTAAAAGTAGTAGATTCGCTGCAGGAAGCAATTGATCATATAAACAAATATGGCACAAAACATTCAGAGTCAATAGTTACTCAGAATAAAGATAATGCAAAAACATTCCAGGAAGAAGTAGATGCGGCATGTGTTTATGTAAATGCCAGCACAAGATTTACTGATGGAGAAGAGTTTGGTTTTGGAGCTGAAATAGGAATTTCTACTCAAAAATTACATGCACGCGGACCAATAGCACTTGAACAGCTTGTGACATATAAATATTTGATAACTGGGGAAGGACAAATAAAGTAGAATTTTTAAATAGCATTACTGAACTTTAGTATTTCAACAGTATCTTTTGATGATAAATCAAACAGTACTGATAACCTATGTACGTCTTCGGGATTTCGATGTTGCTCTAAGATTGTTCCAGGTGATATAAACTGACATTCGCCAGCTAATTGAAGTAAAACGTGTTCCCTCAATTCTAAAAAGTCTGAAACAGCAGTTGCATATCTTAAACGATCTTCCAGGGAGTTCCCTGGCACGGTACTATTTAGTGCTTTTACTAATCCAGAAAGTATTTGTCCTGATCTAGAAATTTGATTGCCGCTTTCTGTTTGTCCAACTTTAGCTAAAAGAGTTGTTTCCAATCTGTGTGCACTTAAAACATCCCTAGTTATCATAGTCTCTCCTTTTTTATTTAGTATACTATAACACCATGAAGAAGAAAATCGGACTTTTCGGCGGTACCTTTAATCCAATTCATCATGGACATCTTAAAATGGCAGAAGCAGCCAGAAAAGAATATAAACTTGACATGGTCTATTTTATTCCATGTGGTGTTCCCCCGCATAAATCTGCAAAAGATCTATTGCCGGCAAAATTAAGATATGAACGGGTAAAAAAAGCAATTATGGGAAAAAAATATTTTAAGGTTTTAGATATTGAAATAAAAAAGAAAAAGCCATGTTATACGATTGATACAGTAAATAGTCTAGTAATGGCTTGCCATGGCAAGCCCCAACAATGGTTTTTCTTGATCGGTCAGGATGAATTTGAACAATTACATATATGGACTAGAGCAAATCAGCTTGTGAAGCAGGTTATATTTCTTGTTTTGCCGCGATTATCTAAAAAAATAAAACTACCAAGAATAAAAAACCTCAAGTGGTTTAATGTTCATACTAAAATAATTAATATCTCAAGTACTGAGATTAGGAAAAAAGGGTGATTGAAGGAGCTTAAGCAGTTGCAAAAGTACCATTGGCAGCTTTTTGAAGTTCTTTAACTTTATCCAGCTCTTCCCATGGAAGCTTTAGATCAGGTCTGCCAAAATGCCCGTATGAAGCAGTGTTCCTGTAAAAGACTCCTTTATTTAGCTTTGGCAGGTTTTGCAGATTAAGCTTTTTAATAATTGCAAGTGGTCTTAAATCAAAAACCTGATTTATTATGTCGCCTAAAGCAGCATCTTTAATTTTTCCTGTGCCAAAGGTTGAGATATTTATAGAGATTGGTTTTGCTACACCAATAGCATATGAAACCTGAACTTCACATTGTTTTGCAAGTCCTGCTCCGACTACATTCTTTGCAATGTAACGTGCTGCATAGCATGCTGAACGATCTACTTTTGTAGGATCCTTTCCTGAAAAAGCGCCGCCGCCATGGCGTGCATAACCACCATAAGTGTCAACAATAATCTTTCTTCCGGTTAGTCCGGCATCTCCCTGAGGTCCTCCAATTACAAAGCGCCCGGAAGGATTAATGAAGTATTTTGTATCTTTATCAATTAAGTGCCCAATTTCTTCAAGGACAGGACTAACTACAAATTTTTGCATATCAGTTTCAATAAATTTCTGCAGATCAAGATTATCGGTCTTCCCGTTTATCTTTGCAGCATGTTGAGTAGAAATTACAAGTGTATCAACTCTCTTTGGAGAGCCGTTCTCATCATATTCAATGGTTACCTGTGTCTTTCCATCTGGTCTCAGATAAGGTAAAGTCCCATTTTTTCTAACCTCTGAAAGTTTTAAAGCAAGTCTTTGAGCAAGGCTTATAGGTAGTGGCATTAACTCTGGAGTTTCGTCACAGGCAAATCCAAACATTAAACCCTGATCACCTGCTCCCAGTTTATCTATTTCATCATTTGAATCTTCATCTCTATGTTCTTTAGCTGTTGTAACTCCTTGTGCAATGTCTGGTGATTGCCCTTTTACGCATACCAAAATACCGCAGGTATGAGCATCAAAACCACCTGCATCAGGACCAGCATAACCAATTTCTTCTACGGTTTTTCTGGCTATTGAATCATAGTCAAGCTGAACTTTTGATGTTATTTCACCACCTATAACAATTAAACCGGTTGTAGCATATGTTTCACAGGCTACACGACTTTTTGAATCTCCGGTAAGTGCTGCATCAAGGACCGCATCAGAAATTTGATCACATAACTTATCTGGATGCCCTTCAGTAACAGACTCTGAAGTAAATAAACGTTTTGCCATTTTTTTTCTCCTTTTGTATGTACTGTAGAAACGTTGTTTAGAACGTTCTTACAGTCATTAATTTTGCGGTTATCGGAAAGATTTGATCCTAACGAATTTTTTCCCGCTCATCTATCTGGAATTAGCACCTTTTCTTTTTTATTTACGCTTTTAGAAAGGTTGCTGTAGCTTCATTGGGCCAGTCCCTCTGCTACTCTGGATAAGCCTGTTTCAAGTAACTGCTTGCGCGTTACAACAGGATCCTTCTACATATAATACCCTAAACGTAATATTTTGAAAACAGAGAGAATAACGCCACGTCATTCTGAGGGACAGAAGTGACGAAGTAATCTTAAAAGCCCTTGCAATGATGTATTACCTTTGAATCTTTATTTTCCTGTAAAATTAAGCTATGACTAAAACATTTGATAAAAAACTGGGCGTGATATCTGTAAGTTCAAAAAAAGGTTACTGCAAGTTTAAACTAAAAGTAAAACCTGAACATTTGAACCATGGTGGAATTGTGCATGGTGGAGTGCTGGCAGCTCTTTGTGACATTGCCTTAGCAGGTTCTTTAATTAATTCATTAAGGAAAGATGAATGGTGTGTAACTGCCGAGTTGAATATTTATTTTTTAAGTCCTGCATTTCCTAAAGATATGTTATTTGCATATGGAAAGCTGATTAGAAGAGGACATACTTTAGCCTTTGTTGAGGGGGGAATTGAAGCACAGGACAAAAGAAAAATTGTACGTGCTCAAGGAATTTGGGTTATAAAATCAAAGCTTAATAAAAGAATAAAGAAAACAAAAAGTCAAGTTAAAGTTTTTGATTAGAGGGAGCTAAACCGGATTTTGATTTTATCCATTCTTCAAGTTTTTCTTTGCTTGGAATTAAAACCTGCTTTGACTCTGTAGGTATTATTAAACTCAGGTCACGGAGTTCGCTAAAAGCTCTATTTACTGTTTCGCGCGGAGAGTCCGACATTTTTCCAATATCTGTCTGGGTTAGTTTTGGCAGGAGTAAGCCGTCTTTTGTCATTTTGCCGTGCTCATTTGCAATGAGGATTAAAGCTCTTGCAATTCTTGCGCTGGCAGGAAGTGAAACACTTGTTAATCTGTGATTTAAAAGTCTAAGCCTTCGGCAGAACTCTCTGCTTAAAGAAAGATGGACTGAAGGATAGTTATGTAATAAGCCCAGAAAATCTTTTTGTGAAAAAATTAAAACTTCAACTTCTTCATTACAGGCGACAACATCGGCAGATCTTGGCTCAGCGTCAATTGCAGAAATCTCACCGAAAAAATCTCCAGGTTCTAAGTAAGCTAAAACCTTTTCTCTCATTGTAGGATCAATTGCTTTTATTGCCACGGTTCCCTGGCTTATTACATAAAAAGAGTGTTCTTCATCTTCTGTCAGAATAATTGATGCGTTAGGAAGATATTTTTTTCTTGTGCACATAAGTGCAATTTCTTCTAGTTCAGCAGGACCTAAATCCTGAAACAATGATACCTGCGCTATTTTATTCATTACTGAAGAGGATGTAGTCATTTCGTTTTATTTATAGGTTCAGACAAGCTGAACCTTCTTTCTGTCGATTCCTTTAGATAAGAAAGCGATTTTTTTCATTTCAACTTGCTTTAGCTTCTTCCTTTGCTTTTTTCTTGTCTTCGAATGCCGGCTTTAGCCATGGTTCAGCTTCAAGAGCCAGTCTTACCATTTCATGACAGACTGTCTGTGTTTCTCCTTGTGGCCTGCCTGTATCTCCCTGAACACGAACATTATTTAAATGAATTAGTGCTGCAAGAGAGATTGTACATATCATTCTAGTTGATATTGCAGAAGGGAGTACATAACGTGCAAGCTCTGCTGATTCTCTTTTACCCAAACCACTCAATCTATATTCCTTATACAACTTCATGTACTGATCATGGGCATTTTCCATGGTTTTTTTGAATATATTATTATCTACACCTTCCGGTTGAATATATCTGAAGCCGGTTTCATAAGGGACATACCTTTGAGATTCCTGATCTATTGTTACTCCAACTTGATGTCTTACGATCTGATGACTAACAACTCTGGAGCAAACAATTACATAACTAAAAGTTGTATGGCTGTAAGTAGTTCTATGTCCTCTTTCAATTAACCCAATAACAAGGCCTGTTCTTTTTTCTTCAGGAGTTTCTTTCCATTCTTGCTCAAGCTCGGACAGGCTTTTTGTAGAATAACAAATTCTTGCAGCTCTCCATATAAGATATCGCATATTTTCTGTCCGTTGAATAGATTCAACTGAAGGAACAATTGGTTCAATTATTCTTTTTGCAATATTGTCATTAATTTCTTTTTCAACTTCTTCTTTTGATTTTGCCATAAATTTTTTAATTCCTTTTACGGTCTATTTTAAAATAAAAACGAATCAAGTGTGTTAAGAATAAATATTTCTGTAGGGATAAATCCGCGTGTTTGCCCAAAACAAATTGGAGCAAATACATAGATTTGCCCCTACAATTATTTAACGTTATATAATAAATCAATATGTCAGGTTTATTAAAAGATAAGGTTGCAGTAATTACAGGGGCAGGCCGTGGAATTGGACAGGCTACTGCTTTTTTATTTGCAAAAGAAGGGGCAAAACTTTTCTTATGCGATCTTGACAAAAAACCACTTGATGAAACTGTATCAAAGATTAAATCAGCTGGTGGCATAGCAGAAGGCATAGTTTGTGATGTTACAAAAAAAGAAGATTGTAAAAAAGCAATGAAAGCCGGGGCAGATTTAGGAAATGGCTCCATTGACATTCTGACAAATATTGCTGGAATAACTCGTGACAAGATCCTTCATACCATGTCGCTTGAAGACTGGAATTTTACTTTAAATGTAAACTTAACGGGGACTTTTCTCTGTATTCAGTCAGCTGCTCCCTACATGAGAGACCCAGCTAAAGAAGAATCAAAATCAGGAAAAATTAAGACAAGATCCATAATTAATATTTCTTCCACTTCAGCTAGGGGAAATATTGGGCAGGTAAATTATGCTAGTAGCAAAGCAGGAATAATTGGACTTACAAAAACAGTTGCAAAAGAGTGGGCAAGATTTAACATTACATGTAATGCGATTGCCCCGGGAGTAATTGAAACAAGATTAACTCAAGTCAGAAAAGAAGGCGAAGATTTTGGTATTCCTGAAGAACAAAAACAAATGATTAAAATGTTACAAAAGCAAACCGGCTTAGCAAGAGAACTTGGACAGCCTGAAGATGTAGCTAAAGTAGCTTTATTTTTTGCATCAGATCTTTCTGCTTATGTAACTGGGCAGGTTTTAACTGTGGCTGGCGGTATGATTGGAACGATATAATACCAAATGTGGTAAATAAACTGACATGGTGTCGGTTTAAAAAAGATCTATCAACTCTTCTTCAGCGGACTTTCCACCATGAGGTTGAATTTGTATAGTTTGAACTCCCGGCACTTTTTCTTCTTCTACCAAGGCTTCTTCCGGTTGTTTTGTACTGGCTTGTGGGGTTTCAGGTTGGGGAGGCTGCGGAACCTCACCGGGCAAGGCTCCTGAACTTGTACTAACCTGCTGTGGTGTAGATCCGCTTTGAACATAACCTTGCAGATTTATTGGTTTGTTTGAAATTATTATTGAACCTGCTCGTGTAGTAAATGGAGTACTTAAGATGCTTTGTTTAATCGCCCTTTCATCATAAATAATTTTACCGAGTGCATTATCTGCAATTTCTACTGAACCACCTCTTTGGTCATTATCTACGACGAGAGCACCATTTATGGTTACATTGCCATCAATCCTAAGATTTCCTTTAATATAAACTACGCCGGAAAAGGTTGACTGACCCTTACTATCACCGGAGAATTCAACTTGACCAGTCGGTCTGCCCTGATTGTCGCTTCTTGTGTCAATAATTAAAACCCCTTTGCCTATAAGTGGATTGGACTTATCATATACAGGGGTTCCATCAATGTAACTTAACCCCATATATCCAAGTGGAATATCATATTCATCTTTTGGAACATTAGAATCATTTGTATATAAATCAGCGAGTTCCGCAAATTGTTCTATATCTGATCTAAATATTGTTTGAGGATTTGCATAGTTTGGAATACTGATAGCAAACTCTTTTGGAACTATATGTTTTTCTGCTTCCTGCTCGTCAATTTTTTCACCGGTAATTACAGGTGGAGTAAACTGATAAACTTGATCCATCTCATAATGAAAATCTTTTAATCCGGGGGAAATAAGTTCAATTGTATCTCTTCCTATTTTGCTTATTACAGCATAATCCAGCTCAGATATCCTGTCGCTATCCATGTAAACCGTTATTAAAGAGCCAGGAGTAAAACCAAGTTCAGCAGGAGATTTTTGTACAGGTTCTTGTGGCTGAGTTTGAATTGATTCTTCTGTTTCTTCAGGAGGACCTTCAACCATAAGGACAGTGTTTGAAATATACGTGGGCTCTGTTAGTATAGTCATCGAATTTGTATTTCCTACAATCTGATAACCACCACCTTCCAGTTTTACAGAACCGTTTGTAATAAGCCCTGCATGTATGTTTGGAAGCTGACGATTTACAACTTCACTTACAGTTTTAACAGTCTTTCCAATCTTTGCCGTGGTTTCTAAAAGCCAGACAGTTTCAAGATCCACATTTGCAAAAGGAGTTAGCTTTGCAGCTTCTGAAATTTCCTCATCATTATTTGTGTCATCCTGCGGATTTCCTTGTGATTTTTTATTTTGTTTACTTGAATTATTACCTTGGTTATTAACATTGTTATTGTCTTCCTCTCCAATTACCGGGAGAAGATTCTCTAAGACTTTTACATCAAGAAGTGTAAGGCTTGACGAAATTCTTGCTATATTTCCTGATAAATCTTCCTGTTTCTCAGAAGGCAGAACACTAAATATCCAGCTGTTTGAGAGACCGCCTCCTGTTGCAACTGCAAGAGAATGAACCCCGGGTTCTACTTTTGCAGAAATGTCCAGTGTTATAGAGATCTCTTTCATGCCCGCTAAATTATTTTGTAGTTTAGGAATAATACCTACTACATCAGGAATTACAACCGGTAAATCTTTTTTTGAAGAGAGATTTGTACCACTAATAGTAATGCTTAAATGTTTTTGCCCTGCATTTACAGAGATTAACTGATCTCCGTCACTTGTTTTTATGTCACTAATTTCAGGGCGAGGACTGCCATCGTATATTGGTGTTATATAAAACTCTGTGCGAACATTATTCCAGTAAAGATAAGTTATTCCAGACATAACTCCTTCTCCAATTAAAGCTTGAACAGTAGGGCCTGCTTTAATATCTTCGATAGTAATCTCTTTATTACTAAACCGGGCTTTTTGATCGTAGCCCAGATTATCTCCACTTAATACAATGCCTGTTCTTGAGTTTGATTCAGCATAATTTGGAGTAAGTGATCTGATTATTGGTATAGGAAGCTTTGGTTTTATCTGGGACCCATCTTCTACAATTTCCTTTAACATAAAGCTCACGGACTCTTCTTTGTAAACTACAATCATTACTCCTTTTGCAAGCACAGTCCCTGTTGGGATATCAATGCTTCCAATCATTTCGACGTTTTCCAGAGGATTAGGAGGAGGAGCAGTATTTTCGTTTGAGCCAGAAGAGCTTTGTGTCTGTGTATCTTGCGACTCCTCTTGTTTAGGTTCTTTAAAAGTTATGTACCTTGAAATTTTTAACACTTCATCTGCATAATATTCATCAAAATCTTCTGCATTTTCATCAAATTCTTCCTCTCCGGCCAAATCTTCATCATCATCACCGGCTGCATCTTCTTCCCCTTCTGTAGAGCTTTTTAACTTTTCTTCCTGTTGCGGCGAAAGTTGAATCTTAGATTTTGTGTTAAGTCTTGCCTTGATTTTTTCATTAAATCCTTCAGCAACTGATTCAGCCTGTAATCCTTGAAGACTACTTTGCATCTGATGGAGATTAACTGAAACAAATAAATAAGATACACCAACAAGTCCAGAAAATATAAAAGTCAATATTAATGCAAAAGGAAGGGTTAATCCGTACTGATTTCTTATAATATCAATATTGCTCACACTGTTTTTATATCACAATTAACCAAATACAGAATGCGGAATCTAGAATGCGGAATGAATTTTAACAAGTTCTTTATTTTTTAAAGAGAAGTATCTTTTGCGGCAGGATTTTTCCATTGAGTACCGTCTTCAAAGACAATTGTTGAAATGCTGACTTTATAAGTCTCCCCGCTCCTCTTTGAATCAAGTTCATTATATTCAACTATTCTTTTTTCATAAGGAGTTATTGGCTTTGCTACTTTTATTTCTTTAGCAAGAGTCTGTGTATCATTAAATGCGAGCTTTCTTTCCCAGACTATAAGAACAAAGTTTATAATTTTTGGAGTCTGATTATGCAATTCAAGTTTATATTTAAATTCAACATCCTTTATTCCCATAAAGTTTGTCTTTGAGTTTAATACCTGAGCTTTTTTTATATATAATGGGTCCTCTTCACTTGTTATTACTTCAACAGTATTATTACTTTTTTGAACTTTTCTAATTTCTTTATTTCTTTCGTAGATAGATTTCTGTGAAAGCAGCCTATTCTCAGTCTGCTTTTCCATGACCTTCTTTTTTAAAGTGTCTTCTTGTGCCTTTTTAGTTTCTCTTTTCTTTTTTAGTTCTTTCGTTTCCTGTCTTTGTTTGTTTATTAAATCGGCAAGCTCTTTTCTGTGTCTTTCCTTTTCTTCACTTTGTCGGAAAAAACGAAATCTTTTTTTTTCTGCAGGCTGAGCAGCTTGTTTGTCTTCTTGTTTTGGAGCTACTTGTGAAGGAGGGGAAGGTTGTTCTGCCTGCTGATCAGCTTGAGGAACATCGTCCAATAATTGAGTTATAGAATCCTGTGATCTTGCTTGATTAAGTAGTAAGGATAAAACAATAAAAGTTAAAACTACACTTAAGATTTTACTTTTAGAATTAATCATAATTTATTCCTTGCCCACTTGGGACTACATTAACAACGGGTTCTTCTTTTTGAGCAGTAATATTTTCTTCTGGGATTTTCCTAATTGTTGGGGTTATTAATACTATAAGCTCGCTCTGACTTCTCCTGTAGTTTCTGTTGGCTCCAAAGTTATTTAGTATAGGGAGTCTTGTTAAGAACGGCAGACCTGTTCTGTCAGTTGAACTGTTGTTTATTACTAGTCCACCTATTGCAACAGTTTCACCATTCCTAACCTGAACATCAGCATTTATTCTTCTTCTTGTAGTTGTTTTTGGAACGGTAACACCGTTTTGTGTTGTTGAACCAGAATTATCTGACACTTCAATTTGAATCTTTGCGGTGATCAAACCACCTGCTCCTACAATTGGGGTAATACTAAGTGCAGTTCCTGCAGTAATTCTTTGTAATTGTTGTGTGGCGACAACACCGATTTGCTGCCCTTGTCCGGTTGCAGCTCCAAGTACAAGGTTTGTATCCTGATCGATGTTTATCATAGCTGTTCTTCCTGATAAAGAAACTAATTTTGGATATGCTCTTACCTGAGCAAGCCCGTTAGTCTCCAGATAAGTAAGTTTTTTGTTAAAAAGCTGCCAGGTATCAAGTGAAAAATCAAATACGGTTACTGAACTTACATTTTTACTTGCTGAAGCAGGATCATTTTTCTTACTAGGAATAAATTTTGAAAAGTTGCCGAGGGTAGAACCACTACTCAAGAAAACTTCTAAATCCTGGGCAGCACTTTTTTGAACTTCAATTAATTTTAATTCAAGTTCAACCTGCGGCAGAGGCTTATCAATTCGGACTAAAAATGCTTCAATTCTTTTTAAATCATTTTGAGAGCCGTCAGCAATAATGGAGTTTTGATCATTGCTTATTCTTACGTTTGCTCTTACTTCAACGGGTAAAAGTTGCTGAACATCCATAGCCTCAAGGTTCATTAAAGCAAACATCCTGCTCTCCTGTCCTACTGTGAAATTCTTGTTTAGCCTGTTATAAATTATGTAAGTGTCTTTATTCTCGCCAGATATTGTATAGTCAAAAGAAGTACCACTTAATACTAGAGCTAATGCTTCTTCTATATTTATATTTCTAACTCTGCAACTAACTCTCTCAGTAGGTGTAGAGGTTAAAACAAGATCAATTCCAAATTTATTTGCAAGATCTTTTAACAATGTTCCTAAATCCTGGTTGTCATAGGAAATATCAGCTTTTCTTTCAAGCAGAGGGAGAGATTTATCAATAGAAGATGCCCCTAGTCCAAATATCATTATTGGGTTTGCAGAGCCGCTTTTTATTATGGTGTAACTGTTGCCTGTAGTAGTGTAATTTACTCTTGCAGCATCAACAAGGCTGAAAAAAGCTTCTTCAAAAGATTGGTTTTGAATTTCAATTACTGCAATTAGTTCATCATCACGAATGTCGCTTCCCACAGAGATGCTTTTGCCACTTATTTTTGCAAGTGTTGCAAATGCATCCTTAACAGGAATGTTTCTTGCAGAAAATGTTATCGGCTCTTCATTTAGTGCTTGTTTGGAGTTAGGAGCAACTTCCTTTGGAGCAGTATCAGTTTTTTTTTCAGTTATTTTTTTTGATCCTAAAATATCTTTGCCTAATTCATCTTCAATAGTTGGTTCCAAACCAAGGTCCTGTGCCGTTGAATTCAAATGACCATATGAAAATAAAAATGCGATTAAAGCACATAATAAACAAATTTTTATTATCTTTTTCATTAGTTGTCTTGTTATGTTTAACAAAAACATAGACAACTAGGGTTAGGTAAGGTTCCAAACCAAATGATTTTATCTTGAGCGATTATCTGCAGTAAATACGCCCCCGGGGAGTGTATCTACGTAGATTTTCTCTTATGCTCAGTTTTGATTTTTTCAATTATGTCTTTTACTTGTTGATCTGAAAGTCCACTGGAAGTTCCCTGGCCTTCTTCCTGCTTTGTTTCTTGAAAATCCCCTTTTACTACGGAAAAACTTGGTGCTAGCCAGGGGGTTGAAGATGGTGGTCTTGGAGCATCTGGATCTACAACTTGCTGGTTATAAGGGTTATATCTGTCAATGATAGGATCAGTATCCTTTTGTAATTTTTCTACTTCTTTTTGAATTGTTTCATTATGTTGAGCTGTAGAAGATTGTTTTAAAATTTCCTTTTCTTCTTTTACCCCGGCTTTTGCTGGAATTACAGTTACAGATTCAAGTAGTGATGAACTTGTACCACCTGCAATGTTACCTGACTTCTTAGGATCAAGCACTTTTGTAGGCTGAGGTGCTCTTGGACTTTGATCTTTTAAGTTTATTCCAATAATTTTTACATCGTGAGGAGGAGGAAGTTCTTTGACTTTTGTTACGATACTAACAATAGGTGGCTTTTTAGCATCTTCTCTAAGTCTTCTTGATTCCTGAGCAGCTTGTCTGGCGGCTTCTCTCGCTTGCATAAGTGCAAGCTTTGCAGCTTCTTTTGCTTTCTTAAGTCTTTCTTTTTCCTGTTGTTTTTCTGATCTAAGCCTTTGCTTGTCGGAGCGAATTCTTTCTTTTTCTGTCCGTTTTTCTCCCCGGATTCTTTCTTTTTCCTGTCTTACAAGATTACGAATCTTTTCTTTCTCTTTACGTAATCCTTCTTTTTCTTTTCTAAGAAGCTTTCTTTCTATTTCCTTGGCTTTTCTAATTCTTTGTTTTAGTTTTTCTCTGGATTTTCTTTCTCTTTCTTTTTGTTTCTTTCTATGAAGTTTGAGTTTTATAGCCTTTTTAGCACGCAGTTTTCTTAGGGTTTCAATTTTTTGTCTTAGCTTCTTTTTCTTTTTTTCTCTCTCAACACGAATTTTTGCAAGCCTCTTCATCTGTGCGAGCTTTTTAGCTTTTAATTTTTTGACCTTAAGAAGTTTTTGTTTTTTAAGCTTTAATTTCTTTGCTAATTTTTTATCAGCTTTTTGGTGTTTAAGTCTGGAGGTCTTTTTTTTCTTATCTTTCTTTTTTTTCTTCTTTTTGGAAGATTTCTTTACACCTTTAGATGAGCCAATTTCTACAGAAAGGCCACTATATAATTTTTTTCTTTCAAGTTCACAGTCCCGGCACGAACCAGGCCTGTAATCCACCGTATTGTTAGCTTTAAGGACTACTCCACAAACCTTACAAAATTCCACCATGTATTTACTTTACTCTTTCTTACGTTCCAACTTAATAGTATAGAGTAAAAGTGGTTCTCGGCCAAGTGAAAAAGGAAGATCAGTATAAATTTATTATATTCTATGTGTAAATCTCGGGCCCATAGCTCAATTGGTAGAGCACCTCGTTCGCAACGAGGAGGCTGGGGGTTCAAATCCCCTTGGGTCCATTTATAACGCCTCGGAACTGCTACGCAGATTCCTCGGCTATTAGATGTCTCACTTCACATGCTCGGATTTTCGTTTTGGAAAATCCTCGCTTAAAGGGTATACAAGAAAGTTATTTAGTGATTATTTTTATAATGCTCCAGACAAGCTGGAGCTTCCATTTATCCTTTAATCATACTAATAAGGTGTTTTCTAAAGTTCAGATTGTTTCTAAGCTTGTAAATTGCTCTTGTTTCTATCTGACGTACCCTTTCTAAGCTTATGCCTATAATATTTGCAACTTCATTTAAACTTCTTTCCTCATTTGTTATTGTATTTTCATCAATGCGGTATCTGAGTTTAACTACTTCTTTTTCACGTTCAGTCAGCAGATCATTGATCCCTTTGGCTACTGCCTGTGAAAGTAACTTTTGATCCGAAGCTTCTTCAGGCAATATTGCAATTTCTTCATTTTCCAAGTTGAGGACTTCTTCTAAACTTGTATCCTGATCGTTTCCTACTTTAATATCCAGAGACATTGGCTGGGTTTCAGATTTAAGGACCTTTTCAATTTTCTTGCCTGGAATTCCTGTTGCAGTGGAAAGATCTTCTAGGCTTGGTTCTCTGCCCAGTGTTAATGGCAGGATTTCTTTTACCTTTTTTAATTTGTATAAAATCCCTTGAATGGAATTAGGCAGTCTGATCATTCTACTTTTTTCATTAATAGCTCTTGTAATTGCCTGCCTTATCCACCAGGTTGCATAAGTGGAAAATTTATAGCCAAGTTTGTAGTCAAATTTTTCGACAGCTTTTATTAACCCCAGATTACCCTCTTGAATTAAATCCAATAAATCCAATCCTTTAGAACTGTACCTTCTGGCAATGCTTACCACGAGTCTTAAATTAGCCCGGATTAATTTTTGTCTGGCAATTTCTGCAGCTTTTTTTTGACCTGGAGTTGCATCATTATTTCTACCTTCCGAATATATTTTTGCTACTTTAGATTCTTCATTTAATTTTAGTAGTGGAGTCTTTGATATCTCTTTAAGGTAGGAGACTATTGCTGTGTAAGCCTGTTTACTTGCAGCTTCCTCTTGATTGTTTAAGGGATTATTAATGGAGTTAGAATTGTCTGTTTCACTGTCTCCCTCATCAAAGAGCTCATAATCCTCATTGTTTAGTTCTCTTTCTCTCATACTGTATTCCTTAAAAAAGGGGCAGATCATATCTGTACTTTAAATACCCATTTGTTAGCAATAATCTTATGGGGGCGGCCCTACCGAAACTTAGTTGTTTTAATTTTTTTCTAATATAAGAGATATGAAAGGTGGGTATGCCTAAAACTTTAGGCTTTAAAGTTTAGGATTAAGATACGGTTGTTCCTGTCTAGCTAATGGAACTCTTCCCAGCAAATAATTTATAAGGTAAGATTTTATCCGATTTACTTAAAGCGGGATGAGCAAGAAGAAGATTAAATCTTATTTTTATCTAGGGCTATGTATCTTATTATGGGCTTCAATTCCTGTCGTCTCAAAAAAAATTTTAGTTGAAATTAACAATTTTCAAATGCTGTTTTATTCTACAGTTCTATCTTTCCTTGTAGTAGGGGTGATTTTATTGCTTCAGAAAAAGACTCAGATTATGAAAAACTATAGACTGATGGATTACTTAGTAATGGGATTTCTTGGATTTTTAGGGACCTATCTTTATTTTGTTTTATTATATGGGGCCTTTACTTTAACAGCTGCTTCAGAGGGCTTTATTCTTGCGTATACATGGCCAATACTGGTTTTGGCACTTGCATTTATAATTCTAAAAGAAAAGGTAACTTTGAAGAAAGTAATTTCTATATTCATAAGCTTTTTTGGCATAGTTATTATAGTAACTCATGGAAAGATTACATCTGTAGCTTTTACAAACATTATAGGGGATATTCTCGCTTTGTCAGGAGCTTTTGTGTTCGCTTTATTTTCTGTCTTAGGAAAGAAATATAATTTTGACAAAACAGTAAGTGCCTTTATTTATTTTTGTTCTGCGCTGATTTTTATAACCCTGACAGTATCTTTTTTCTCACCAGTAAACATTCCTTCAATTAAGATATTGCCCTGGTTGCTTTATAACGGTATTTTTGTTAATGGAATAACTTATATATTTTGGTTTAAAGCACTTGAGCATGGAGACACTGAAATAATTTCAAATATACTTTATCTCACACCATTTTTATCACTAATTTACATTTCAATATTTCTTGATGAGAAAATATTATTGAGTTCTTTGCTGGGGCTGATAGTAATTGTTTCTGGAATTATTATTCAATCTGTTAAATTAGAAAATAGTATTAGAAAAAGTAATTAATGATGCCCCTACTCCAATTCTTTTTGCATGTCAATAGAATATTTCCCAAGGTGAGAACTATTTAATTATTTTATCTTTCTTAAAGATAAGAACGTTATCTCTATAAGGCTTAATAAGACTTACACAGGTTATTATTCTTATTAACAAACCAGTGACAACCAGGGTGCTGTTTATACAAAGAATATTATTTTGATAATAACAGACTGTCATATTGATTTTGTGATAACTGAAGAGAGCATTGCCTCTTTTTATAAACTATCATTGTAAAATAGTGAGGTAGTTTAAAAGAGGATTTTAAATATATGGAAAATAACAACATGGACAATCAAATTTCCTGTTTGGTAGAACAAGGAATAATTTATTCAAAGAGAGATATGATTAGAATCTTAAGAGATCTTGATCGTGTCTCTTATACAGATTTTATTGATAGTCTTTCAGTTGCAAGTGGAGAAGGATATGTTGTTGAAGTTTATGCAAACAGTTATGATTCAACACTTGTTTTTAACAGCAGATTACACGTTAATGTAAATAGCTTTGATTTTTTAAAAATAACTTCTCAGCCGGAAAAATTAGTTGAGCTTATTTCAGGACACAGAGTTATAAAATTAAAACCACTTACAAATATTCTTCAAGGAAACCAATCCCGTATAGAAGAGGAAATTGATGAGCAAAGAATATCTATTGCAAGTCAGCTTGCTTGTGATGATGAAGTAAATCTGAATTATTTGGAATAAGATAAATTAGTTTAATAAAGTACGTGTTAACAATGTTTTTCTTAACCTGCAACGGGTTGTTCAGAGCTGATTTCAGCTTCTTGATTTTGTATTTCTTCCTCTAATTTCTTCTTTTCTTTGGTTCTTTTGCTGGCTTCTTCCTGTAATTTTTCTTTAATCTTATCTGCTTCCTGAGTTAATCTAAAATACTGTTGGAATTTTTTTGTAGTTCTTAGGATATATGAAAGCCCTTGAGGTTTTTTAGTAATTAAATCCTGTTCTGCAAGTTCGTTTATGTGCTCATACGCCCCAGAGCCTCTCATATCAATAATTTCTGACTGTAGAACAGGTTCTTTAAGAGCAATTGCAGAAAGAGTTCTCATTGGACCTGGATTTAATTCAAGTGGCATCATGTCAGTGACAATGTTTAGATATTGGGTCTTAACCTGAAGAACGTAGCCATCATCAGTGCCTATTTCCAAGCCACCATTTCTATCTTCATATTCCTGGATAAGCTGAACAAGGGCGGATTGTACATCATCATAAGATGCATTTAACATCTTTGAAATGGCACCTGTTTTAACCGGGGTATCAGAAACAAACAATACTGCTTCTACCTGTGCTTTTAAATCTGACCGTAGGGCGTTGGATATAGCTCCCAGCGTAGATGGTTCTTCCGTTTGAGGTTCTAATATTAATTCTTCTTCTTTAGATCTAAGGTCATCGGCTTGTTCCTCAGGGTGAAGTGTTCCAAGGTCAGGCTTCTCTTCTGTTCTGTGTTCGGATTCTAAATTCTGACTTCTGACTTCTGATCCCTGATTTCTGTTTTCATCCATCTGAGTTGTTGCTTCCATCTGAAACCACCTCCTCACCCAGTATTTTTGTAGATATACCAACGACATTATTCCCGTCAGTAGTAACTTCTATTACTTTTGGTTCTTCTTTTTTAATCTTACCTTTAATTTTATCTTTTATTTTTTGAATAATGCTTTTCTTCTTTTTCTTTTTTTCTGGTTCTTTCTGATTCTCTGATTCTCTGATGTTCTGATCTTCTAGAATAGTTCCTGCTCTGTGTATATAGACCTCACCGTAGCAATCCTTTTGCTCAAGCACAATTTTCTGTGAGTGGGCTAAAAACAATAAGGCAAGAAAAGGAGTGGTTTTATTGTTTAAAATCCCGGAAATGAAACTTAAAGCTATTGGTTTATCATCGGTTAAATGTTCTTGAATAATTGCTTCAACTTTATTGGCAATATCTTCCAGATCCTCTTCATGGGCTATTTCAAGTACATTGTCCGGAATTTCAGAAGCATCAATTGTAAATGCTCTTTCAGACCTAAGTTTGGCTCTTACAGCTCTTCTTTCTTCTTCTTCTTCAGCCTGCTGTAGCGCAAAAATCAAATCTCCAAGTGAGATTTTTCTTTTTCTTTGTTGTTTGCCAAGAGAACTTCTGACAATAAAGCTTTCAAGCCTTGAGAGATCAAGCCGCACCTCATCCTGATTAAATAAAAGGTCATCTTCGGGAAAGAAATTTTCTGTTTGTTGACTTGAAAGCAATGTCTCATTTGAGATATTTAAAAGAATGTCTGATTTAAGCCTGAGAAGGACACTTGCAAAAAATATTGCCCGACCGGCGTTTAATAAATTTTCCCTTGGACTTTTATCAAGTGCAGCAAGGTATTTGTTTGTAACATCGAGAATGTCTATATCCCAGGGATCAATATCTCCCTTTTCTGCAAGCTGAACGAGGATCTCTAATCCACCGCTTAGATTCTTTATATCAATTACTTCTTTTTGTGTTTCTGTTTGTGCCATTTTTTTATGCGGTCATAAGTGCAGGTTCTTCTTTCTTTTTCTTTTCAAGATTTTGTATCCCGATAATCTGCGTGAATCCATCTGCTCTTAACGTTACCCCGATTGCCTGATCAGCATTATCAATCATATGTCTGCGTAAGCTTACTACTACAAACTGTGCATGTGAAGATTGTTTTTTTACCATTTGAGCCAGGCGCTCTGCATTTATACTGTCCAGGAACATATCAACTTCGTCGAATGCATAAAATGGTGCAGGGGAATATCTCTGAAGTGCAAACATAAAACTAAGTGCAGTAAGGGATTTTTCACCACCAGACATAGCTTCTAACCGTTGCATTTTTTTATCACGTGGTCTTGCTCTTATAATTAAACCGCCGCTAAAAGGATTATCTGGATTTTCCAGTAAAAGTTCACCATGTCCAAAAGAAAGTTCATGAAATATTTCCTGAAAGTATTTATTTACACCTTCAAAGGTTTCAAAGAAAGTTATTTCTTTTTGTTCTGTGTATGAACTGATTTTTGAGTTAATTGCATCTTTTTCTTCACTCAGTAAGTTTAATTTGTCTTTAATTTCTTTCTGGCGGTTTGTGACATTATCGTATTCATCAATAGCTCTCATATTTACTGGTTCAAGTGCCCTCATTCTCTTTTCAATGCTTTCAATTTGTTTTGTAATTTTTTCAAGATCAATGCTTTCAGGCATCTTATATTCTTCGTTTTGTGTTTGCTCCTGAAATTTTGTTCTCAGATCCAAAAGATCGGGCTCCAGTTCTCTTAGTTTTAATTCTGCTGCTGTGATCCTTTCGGCAAGCTGATCTATTAGTTGCTGCAATTCTCCTTTTTGCTCGCCTTTTAAAATCAGTCCGTTTGAAAGTTCACTTCTTTTTGTATTTAGTTCACTCAGATGCTTCATTTCAGCATGACCGGCTTCCTCGATTTCTTTTACTTTTTCATCAAGTGTTTTTAACTTTGACTCATGTTCAGGAAGCTCAATTGAGATCCTCTCAATTTCTTTCTTTGAATTATTTATTTTTCCTTCGTATTGTTCTTTTGCTTTTAAACTAAATTCAGCTTCTACAGAATAACTTCTGCTTTCAGTAATTATTTCCTGAAGCTTTGCTTCCAGTTCTTTTGTTTTTGATTCAATATCCTGACTGTTTGTAACGAGTGCTTCAAGACTTGAATCTTTTATATGTGCTGCAACCTGCTGTAATTCCACTTCAAAGTTAATAATCTCCTGCTCTTTCTCACGAACCTTTTCATCAAGTTTTTCCAGCTCACCGGAGTTTATTTCAATGATTTTGGCAAGTTCAGTAACTTTTTGCTTGCTGTCTTCTGCAGTCCTGGTAAGTTTTTTTATAGTTTCAAATGTTGAAGAACTATTTGTTTCTTCTTTTGTAATTTCCGTTTTTAAAGAATCAAATTCTTCTTTTGCCTCTTCAATTTGTTTAGCCAGCTCTTTTAAGTCACCATCAAGCTGGTTTACATAGTCCTGAAGTGATTTGACTTCCCTTTGTAGCCTCTCCTGCTCATTTTCACTGTTTTGTCCAAAACTTATGTTTGATTTTATTTGAGAACCACCGGTAATTGCTCCGCTTTTTTCAAGAAGATCTCCGACTAAGGTAACCATTCTGTTTCTGCCAATATTTTTTCTGGCATTGTCCAGATTATCCATTATGAGGGTGTCAGTTAAGGCGTAGTAAAAAGCATCAGTGTATTTCTTGTCGAACTTAATAAGATCAAGTGCCCAGCCAACTGTACCTTTTTGAGAAAGAGGTAGGAGCGTTGGAGATGGTTTTAATTTGTTAAGTGGTAAAAAAGTTGCTCTGCCGCTATTTGTGCTTCTAAGAAGCTCTATGCATTTACTTGCAATCTCATCTGTGTCTACAACTATTGCTTTAAGTCTATTTCCTGTGGCTGTTTCAATTGCGGCTTTGTATTTTTCATCTACGTAGATAAGTTGTGCTAATGTGCCATGTACGCCTTTAATACCAGCACTGAAAACAGTTTCAACTGCGGCTCCAAGCCCTGTGGTTTCTTTTATTACCTGTTTGTGTACTTCAAGCTTATCCAGTTCTCTCTCCAGCCTTGCAAGCTTCTTTGTTCTTTCATTTAATTCTTCTCTTGTTTCAATTTCTTCTGCTTTTAATTTTGATATGTGTCTTTGAAGTGCTATATGTTTTTGCTGAAGCTGGCTTAACTTTGAGTTTTTAAATTCATTGCTCTGAGTTAACTCTTTCAGCTCGCCAAGTGACTTTTCAGCTTCAATTTTTGTATTTATTAAGTCATCTTTTGAATGAATAATTTGTTCTTCAAGTCTTGTTTTTTTTGTCATCAATTCTTCTTTGTCAGACTTCAATTTGTTTATTTTTTTCTGAACTTCCAGAATCTTTGAGGTAGAGAGATTCTGATTCTGTCCTTTTGATTTAAGACTGTCCTGAAGCTTTTGATATTCCTGATTTAATTTCCAGAGCTCATCTTCAATTTTTTCCTGTTCTTTTTTTTGTTTCTCTTTTTTTCTCTCCAGATCATGAACTTTTTTATCCAGAACTTTTATTTCGTTTTCCAGATTCTCGGTATTATCTTTGTGGTCTTTTATCTGCTTGTTTAGAAAATCAATTGTAGACTGGGTTTTACTGATTTCAATTTTTGCAGTTTCAGCTTCTTCGATTAATTTTTTTTGACTTTGTTCAGTTATTTTTTGGACTTCATTTTCAATATCCTGAATGGTCTGTTTATCTCTTTCTATCTCATCATTTAATTGTCCAAGTTTAATAATGGAATCTGTTCTTCTTTGTCTTAAATTTGTATTTTCTTCTTTTAGTGAATTGTATTCACCCTCAAGTTTATTTATTCTTGCTGCAAGACAGTGTTTCTCAAGTTCTCTGAGTTCATTTTTTAATTTGGCGTATTTTAGAGCTTCATTTCTTTCACTCTCAAGCTGTTTTAGTCTTTCATCCAGCTCAAGCATTATAATATTTTCTTTTTCCATACCTTCCTGAACTTTTAATAGTTCAATCTGGGCTAATTCTATTTTTCTATCAAAATCAGCTACACCAGCAAGCTCATCAATAATTTTTCTTCTTTCAACCACAGACATGCTGATGATCGAAGTAACATCACCCTGCATAACTACGTTATAGCCATGAGGACTAATGTTATAGCTTAGAAGTTTATCGTGAACTTCAGTAAGGGTGACGGTTTTACCATCCATGTAATAAGTACTTGTATAACCGTTATCTTTTACTTTAATTTTTCTGCTAACTTCAATTTCAGTTTCAGCATCGTCTGTAAATCTTATAGTTACCTGTGCTTCTCTTTTACCGCTTAAATTGTTTATAAGATCAGGTAATCTCTCAGCTCTCATGGTTCTTGAGGTAGAAAGTCCAAGAGCAAATAAAACACTGTCTATAATATTTGATTTTCCTGAACCATTTGGACCTGAAACAGTTGTAAACCCTGACAAAAGCGGAACCGTGGTTCTCTTCCCGAAGGATTTAAAATTATCAATTTCAACTTCTTTTAAACGTAATTTAGCTGTCATTTCATTTTTTGTTTTGCTTTGTGTCTTTGCTAACCTTCTAGAAGACTATTTTTTTAAGCATAGATAACTTGTTTTTATTTGAGAAAAAAATTTAAGCTTAAATTTTTTTCTCTCCTTCTTGGTGCTCAAAATATTGCTCGCCACAATATTCTTTGCTTAGTAGCTTTATCGACCATATATAAGACTATAATTTCTAACATATTATCCTTATACGGGCCAGTAAATTTAGAATCTATTAATACACAATATGTAAATATGATTCCAGTAATAATGCACTACATATATTGTATAGATATACTAACATAAGTACTTTCTCTAGATCGATAGAAGTACTTATTATGTTCCCTGCTGGAATTATGAGGTTAAAAGAATCAAAAAGCCATCCTACAATAGCGAACTTCTCATTTCTATTTACCGACCTCTTTGCCCATTCTTTATTAGTCAGGGTACAATTACTTCTTGTTTTATTAATTAAAAATTTATTTTAGGAAATTTTATTTTATGTCACCGATTTCAATTGTTTCAGCAGCTAGTGCTTCTTTAGCACCTGTTACAAGTATTCAAAAAGCTGCTGACTTTGTAAGATATTGGGAACTGGGTGAAGGTGAAAATCGCATAATTAAAAATTATGATATAGGTCAAACAGTGCTCCATTGGTTAGAAAATAAAAGAATGGAAATACCTTGTACATCCTCTGATTTTAAGTATGATTTAGGAATAATTTTTATAGGTAGTGAGCAATTTATTTTATTAACAGCGAAATTTGAAGATAATTATAGATTACAACTTGCAATTGGCATGGATGGTGGAATCAAAGGTATATTCGATGATAATAAAATCAAGGTAAAACAAGGAAAGAACGCTAGACTAAAAAAACATCAAGTTGAAGTGATGCAACAGTTTTTAGCAAAACATCTCTTTGAAAAAAGTAACGGGAATCTACCTCCAGGAAGCACATCAACAACCATGGGTAATATTAAACCTTAACGAATGTTTTACTCACATCATGGGCCTGTCCAATAAGTTCGCTTATTGAGGATAATTTATTTTTCTCACAATAATCTTTTAGACCATTTATGATTTCAATACTTATTTTTGGATTTACAAAGTTTGCTGTTCCAATTTGAACACAGGATGCTCCACAAAGCAAAAATTCAATAGCATCATCTGTAGTATGAATTCCACCAATACCAATAATTGGAATCTTTGGAAATTTTTTATGTGTTTCCCATATCATCCTAAGTGCAATTGGTTTAATTGCAGGACCGCTGTAACCGCCTGTGGCACGTGGAAGTGTAGGTTTTTTAGTCCAGCGGTTTATAGCCAACCCGAGAACAGTATTAATAAGTGAAACTCCATCAGAACCTGCATCAACGCAGGCTTTTACAATATCAGTAATATTGGTAACATTTGGAGAGAGTTTTGCCCAGATGGGGATTCCGGTTATCTTTTTAATTTCACTTACAAGGCTAAAAGCTTTTTTTGGATCCTGACTAAAATCCAATCCTCCAGACACATTTGGACAAGAGAGATTTAATTCAATAGCAGTAATTTCATTTCTAGCTTTTATAAAATCAACAGCATTTACATAGTCATCCATTATTTCACCAACAATATTAATTATTATTGTGGCATTTTTTTCAACAAGATAAGGAAGTTCATTCTTTACAAAAGATTCAATCCCTGGATTCTGTAACCCAATTGAATTGAGCATTCCGCAGCCCGGGATTTCCACAACACGCGGAGTAGGATTTCCATCTCTTGGTTTTATGCTCAAACTTTTGGTAACTACTCCGCCAAGTTCGCTTAAATTAAAATAAGGTTCAAATTCTCTTGCAGCAACTCCGCATGTACCAGAAGCTAATAAAATAGGATTTTTAAGAGTAACATTGCCAACATTTGTTTTTAGTTCAGACATTGAATACATTATAACAATTCATGTTATTGCGAGAAGAGGGTAATATGAGAGAAAAAAATTAATTTACAAGTTGCAAGATTGCGGTTGGTGCAGCATCTCCACGTCTTGGAAAGGTTTTAATAAGCCTGGTGTAGCCACCCTTTTTAGCTTTGAAGTTTCCAACAGTTTCGTTAAAAAGTTTTTTTACAACCTCTTTTTCATATAAAAAGGCAGCTGCCTGACGTCTTGCATGGATGTCTCCGCGTTTTGCAAGTGTAATTAAATATTCTACTTCCCTTTGCAGTGCTTTTGCTCTGCCTAAAGTAGTTTTTATTTCACCACTCTTAAAAAATGAATTTGCAAGTGTACGAAGCACTGCTTTCCTTTGATCAGCAGGCAATGATAATTTATTCTTTTTCTTTAAGTGTCTCATTAAGTAGAAAAGGCCTCGCTCTCCATATTACTTAATTCGTCTATGTTTGGCGGAATTGTTTCATCAACAAGATGCATTCCCATCTTGTGTAACCTTTCCAACACTTCATCAGCTGATTTTTTCCCAAAGTTTTTAATATTCATCAGCTCATTATATGAAAGGCTTAATAATTCACCAAGTGAATTAATATTTGCTCTCTTTAAGCAGTTATATGCTCTGACAGAGAGTTCTAACTCTTCAATACTAAGCTGTTTTCTTTGGTCAACAACTTCTTCTATCTGTACTGGTTCAACCGTTGCTTGTATGCTGATTGATTCACCGGAAAATTGAGCTACGGGTGCTAATTTTTCTATTAACTTTGCAGCGGCCTGTCCTAAAGCTACTGTTGATTCAATACCACCACTTGACCAGATTTCTATAGCTAATCTATCAAAATCCACACCGTCATGTGTTCTTATTGACTCAACTGCATAAGAAACTTTCTTGATGGGCATGAAAACAGCATCTACAGGAATCATGTCAATTGCTCTGTTTTGTGCTTTTTGTTTATCAGCAGGGATATAACCAACCCCATTTTCAACAATAATTTCCATCTCAAGTTTTCCCTCTGCTGCCAGAGTAGCAATTTTCCAGTCTGGATTAATCACCTGAACATCTGCAGGGAGTTGAATGTCTTTAGCCAGGATTGTCATTGGACCTTTAGCTGAAATTTTTAAAGACTGTGGCTGGTTTGAAAAAGATTTAACTACTAACCCTTTCAGGTTCAGCATTATGTCAATAACATCTTCTAAAACTCCTGGAACAGAAGAAAACTCATGAGTTACTCCTTCAATTCTTACTCCTGTAACAGCAGAACCGGGAATACTTGAAAGTAAAATCCTTCTTAGTGAGTTTCCAACGGTGGCACCAAAACCTCTATCAAATGGCTCGATTAAAAACTTTCCATAAAGTGAACCATCATTATTGGTTTTATTCTCCAGGCATTTTATTGTTATCTGACTCATTTTATTTTCTGCTCCTTTTTCTTAATTAATTCTCAATTATCCATTGTCAATTCTCAATTTGATTACACCCTTCTTCTCTTTGAGGCTCTGCAACCGTTATGTGGTATTGGAGTAACATCACGTAAAACAGTTACTCTAAGACCTGCTGATTGTAGTGCTCTTATTGCAGTTTCTCTGCCTGATCCTGGCCCGCTTACTTCAACTTCAACTTGTCTCATGCCATACTCTGCAACTTTTTTTGCAACACTTAAAGCTGCTTGTTGAGCAGCAAATGGGGTCCCCTTCTTTGCTCCTTTAAATCCACATGCACCGGCGCTTGACCAGGCCAACGCATTCCCCTGAGGGTCTGTAGCAGTGACAATTGTATTGTTAAAGGTAGATTGGATATGAATATATCCAGATGGTACATTTTTTCTTTCTTTTTTCTTTGTTTTCATAAATTTATTTTAGAGTTGCTGTTTGTTTCTTACCAGCGACTGTCATCCTCTTTCTGCCTCTCCTTGTTCTTGCATTGGTTTTTGTTCTTTGACCTCTGAGTGGCAGTCCTTTTCTATGTCTTATTCCTCTATAGCAGTTGATTTCTGTTAAACGTTTTATATTTAATCCTTCAATTCTTCTTAAGTCACCTTCAACCTGATAATTCTTTTCAATTTCTTCTCTAATCTTATTTATTTCAGGGTCTGTAAGATCTTTCATTCTTTTGTTTTTATCAACGCCTGTTTTCTCTAAAATTTTATTACTTAAAGATCTGCCAATTCCATAAAGATATCCAAGTGAGATTTCTACTCTTTTATTTTGTGGTAAATCTACTCCTGCAAATCGTGCCATTGTTTCCTCAAATTTTGTTGTTTATTACCGGATTTTCTAAAAATAATTTTATACAGAAAAATAAAGACAAGGGTAGAATTTTATCTTTTTTATGCAATTGAAACAAGCAATTACGCATTTTTTATTGTATAAAAACTCTTGTTATCCGTAATAATAATACGATATACGGTATTTTAGGTGCTCTATCAAGGGGTCTATGCTTGTTTTTGCTTATGCTTTGGGTTCTCGCAAATTACCATTACGCGCCCTTTACGCCTGATAACTTTGCATTTTGCACAAATCTTTTTTACTGATGCTCTGTGTTTCATTAGTTAATTTCCTTTACTCATTAATCTCTTTGACTACGCCTCTTTTTTCTTGAACTCTGAAGGTAATCCTGCCTCTGTTTAAATCATAAGGTGTAAGTTCAACTTTTACTCTATCACCCGGTAGTATTTTAATAAAATTCTTTCTTATTTTTCCGGAAATGTGAGCTAGGACTACATGACCATTGTCCAGTTCTACTCGAAACATTGCATTTGGCAATGATTCTTTTATTAAGCCTTCGAATTCAATTGTATCTTTTGGCATAAGAAAGATTATAGCGTAACATTTTAAATCTTTGTTGGTTTTTACCTACAGCTCTCTTCGCTCATTCTTCGCTTGTCGGGCTTAGCTAGACAGTAGTAACCTTTGTTGTTATATATTGCTTATCTTTAGTAACCAGAATAGTATGTTCGAAATGTGCTGAAAACTTATGATCTGCCGTTACAATTGTCCAGTCATCTTTTAGTTTTCTTACATCATCGGTCCCGAGATTAAACATTGGCTCAATACATAGCAGCATGCCGGGCTTTATTTCCGAGTTTTCAGTGTGTTCAAAATACTCAGGCCAGTTTGGTATAAATGGTTCACTGTGATAATTTGGTCCTATTCCATGGCCGCCAAACATTCTTACAAGTCCATATTTTTCTTTTTTTGCCACGTTGTTTACAGAAATTGAAATGTCTTTAATGGTTTTTCCGGCTTTGCAGTTTTCAATGCCTTTATATAATGAAGCTTCTGTATCATCCATTAGTTTTTGAATTTGAGGGTTAATAGGACCTGCAGCAACTGTTCTTGCTGTATCACCAATGTAATTCCATTCTTTCCCGTTAAATTTTTCTTTTATAGTTACTCCAATATCCAGACTGATAATATCTCCTTCTTTTAAAATCCTGGTTTTGTTTGGAATGCCGTGAACTACCTCATGATTTATTGAAGTACACAGAGAAGCCGGAAATCCTAAGTAGCCTTTAAAGGTCGGAATTGCACCCTGTGATCTAATCCATTCTTCTGCAATTTGATCAAGCTCCCAGGTACTTATTCCAGGCTTAACAGATTTACATGCAATATTCAGTGCCTGTCCGGCAAGTTTCCCGGCAAGCTTGATAGCTTCAAATTGTCCTTCTTCGTAGATTGTTGCTGCCATAATTAGGAAAGAATTTTAATTATCTTATTATAAACTTCTTCCGGTTCTTTTGCCCCATCTATATCAATTAATTTATTTTGGTCTCTGTAATATTTCTCAAGAGGTGCAGTTTTATTATGGTACTCATTAAGTCTTTCTTTGGCTGCTTCTTCTGTATCATCTTTTCTCTGATATAAGGGGGAGCCGCATACATCACATTTATTTTCTTCTTTCGGCTTCCTTGTAACCAAATTAAAAATCGCCCCACAACTTTTATTTGAACAAAGTCTTCTTGAACTAAGCCTCTTTACAAGAATATTTTCAGGGGACTGGATATTTAATACGTAGGCAAGATCAAGCTTTAATTCTTCAAGCAGACTCTTAAGTGCATTTGCCTGCAGAATTGTTCTGGGGAAGCCATCTAAAATAAACCCGTTAAAATTTTTGTCTTTTAATACAATAAGTTTTTCCCTGATTAAATCAATAACAAGTTGATCCGGGACTAATTTCCCACTTTCCACAAATTGTTGTGCTTTTGTACCCAACTCTGTTTTATTTGCAATTGCTTCTCTTATTAAACTTCCTGTATCAATATGCGGAAGTTTAAGTTCATGAGATATTTTCTTTGCCTGTGTTCCTTTGCCGGCTCCAGGAGCACCAAAAAAAATAATGTTTACTTGTTTTTGCATGAGCCTATATATTTTAGCCTATTTTTTTCTTAACCGATCCTTAGTAGTTATTTTGCAGTATAGAAATAGGAAATAAAAATTTAAGAAAGGAATTATATGACAGCAGCAATACCAGCGGCAACTGCGGCGATAAATACTGCAAGGGCTCTGGCAACCACCAGTCCTAATTTTGCAGGACAAGCAGCAGCAGTAGCTGGAAGTTCTTTACCAAAAGCTACTCCTCCATTAAACCTTGCATCAGATGCTAGTAGAGGAATCGTTCCAATAGCAAGGGCTTAATTAAAAACCAATTCTTTCTCTTTAATTTTCCTGGCATTTTCCAATAGCGACCTTGCAAATAATTTTGCATCTTCAGTAATGCCATCTTTTCGTTTTTTATCCGGGGTTAATAGTGTAGCCAGAGCTTCTGCTTTTTCATTTTGTGAAACTTCTTTTACTGTTACATGGGTAATTCCATCAAGTATATTTTTCTCAATTACAAAGTGAGTGTCCGCCATTGCGCAGATAATTGGCTGGTGAGTTATACATAAAATCTGGGTTTGATGGGATATTTTATAAAGCTTTTTAGCAACACTTGAAGCTATTTCACCGCTGACACCCATATCGATTTCATCGAGGATCATTGTCTGGGAGATTTGCTGCGGCAAGTCTCTACAGCAGGCAATTGACTTAATTGCCAGCATTATTCTGGATAATTCTCCACCAGAAGCTACTTTCAATAATGGTTTTGGAGGTTCATCAGGGTTTGCAGTAAATAAAAATTGAATTTGTTCTTTCCCAAAAAATGAAAGATCGCAAGGTGTAAATTCAACCACCAGTAGAGGCTTGCCATGGCAAGCCTCTACACCGCCAAACCCCAATGTCTGTAATTCCTCATTGATTCTGTCTACAAATTTTTGAGTAAGGTTTTCTCTTGCACCTGTTAGTTTTTGAGCCAGAATATTTATTTCTTTTTCTTTCTGCTTGAAAGATTTTTCAAGATCTTCGTGAGAAACATTTATTGATTTTAGTTCTTTAAGTTCCATCTGGATTTTTTTATAGTATTCCAGAATATCAGCCAAAGTCTTTCCATATTTTCTTTTTAAGTCATAAAAAACATCCAGCCTATCTTCAATTTCATCTAAGTCACCTTCATTACAATCAATGCTTCCTGAATAACTGTTTGTAAAAGAAGATAGTTCTTTTGTCTCAGAAATTGTATTTTCAATGGTTTCCAGATAAGGTTCAAAAGACTTATCAAATTCCAGTGAGGCTGTAAGAAGCTTTTTTATCTGGGACAAGTTAAAAATCAAATTGTTTTGATTCTCGCTGTTGATTATTTCGTAGATCAGACTTGTATTTTCAAGTAAATCTTTTTTATTTAGTAAAATTTCTCTTTTTGCCAGGAGGGTTTCTTCTTCGTTCAGGTCATTAATCTGTGCAAATTTTATTTCTTCTGTCTCAAATTCAAGCAAACTTTGTTTTTTTGTCAGTTCTGCTGAATTACTTAAATGATTGTTTAATCCGGATTTAATTGATTGATATTCTTCAAAAGACTGTTTATATTCATTAACTAGATTTTCA
Organism: Candidatus Melainabacteria bacterium; assembly: GCA_023250195.1. Lineage (GTDB taxonomy): Bacteria > Cyanobacteriota > Vampirovibrionia > 2-02-FULL-35-15 > 2-02-FULL-35-15 > 2-02-FULL-35-15. The sequence goes on from JAHFBF010000005.1 coordinate 189,601, forward strand.
TGAGAGTCGCCCCCGAAGCTGTCCAGGATTTCCAGCTGCTTTTCAAGTTTTAGAAGCTCTATGTGCTCACTTTGTTCATGAATATCAACAATATGCCGTCTTAAAAATAAAAGATGTGAAACATTTGCCAGAGAGCCGTTTATTCTTGCTTTTGATCCCTGAGAAGTAAGTTCACGTGAGATAACTAAAGTGTTCTCATTTTCGGAGTTTTCAAAACCATTTTTTTCAAGCCAATCACGTAGAGACGTTGTACGCAAGGCCTCTACAAAGAATATTCCTTCTACAACAGCTTTGCCTGCCCCGGTTTTAATTTGATCTGAGTTTGTTCTTGAACCAAATAAAAAATCAATGGCATCTGCAATTACTGATTTACCGGCTCCAGTTTCGCCTGTCAGGACAATAAAGTCATTTTTAAAAATGAAGTCAATCTGATCTATTATCGCAAAGTTAGTTATTGTAAGTTGAGTTAACATTACCATCTATTATAATAGGACTGAGGATCCAAGATGTTAAGCAAAGAGAGCCAAATAAGTCACGTCATTGCGAGGAAGGATAAAGTCCTGTTGACGTGTAGCCATTTTTTTCTTGTAGCTGTTCTTTTCTTAACTCAGTTTCTGGTTTTCATACCGCAGTCTTGTGCAAGAACACCACGCTTAATAATAGTAGGTTCTACTACCATGCTTCCTTTATCAGAGCATTTAGCCACTCATTACAGAAAAAAAATTGGAGTAGATGTTTTAGTCCAGGGGGGTGGGTCAAGCGCTGGTCCAATTGCGGTTTTACATAAGATTGCTCAGATTGCAGCAAGCTCAAGAACATTTACAGAAGAAGAAGGCAAAAACTTAAAAATATTTGTAATTGCTCATGACGTGCTTGCAATTGTTACACATCCATCAAATCCAGTAAAAAATATTACAATAAATCAGCTGAGAGATGTTTTATCAGGGAAAATTACAAACTGGCAGGATCTTGGGGCCCCTTTTAGTAAACCGATTCAACTGGTTAATGATTCGTCGGGGAATGGAACACGATCTGCAATAGAAGAACTTGTAATGGGAAAGTCTAAAGCAAAGAAAACTATAGGTACTCTAATTACGCTTAAGTCAGTTGTATCAAATTCAAGTTCAGAAATGAAAGCAAATGTTGCAAACTTCAAGTATGCAATAGGTTATCTGCCGTTTAGTTATATTGATAATACTGTTAAAGCTCTTTATATTGATAAAGTTCCTCCTACATATGCTGCTGCTTATAAAGGGGACTATCCTCTTTTTAGGGATCTTTACTATGCGATCAAAAAAGGTTCTTCTGAGCTTGAATTAGCGTATATTTATTATGTGCTTAGTCCTGAAGGACAGGATATAGTAGTGCAGGAAGGATTTTTGCCTGTAAGTCTTATAACATCAGTTGAAGAATTAGATAGAATTAAGTCTAGTGAAAAATTAAAAACCAGTGAGGCGATTAAGTGAATAAACAACTTTCAACTTTTTTTATTTTAATGTGCAGTTTATTTTTAAGTGGTTGTTTTATGCCGCCACAGACTAAAGATGGTTATAGAATTGCAGTTGTTGCTCCACAAAGTGGGCCATATTCCCTGCTTGGAGAATCAATTATTAATGGAGCTGAACTTGCTGTAGAGCAGGCAAATAAAAATGGTGAAAAAGGTGGCGATAACAGAAAAATTGTTTTAGTTAAAGAAGATGATGGCGGGCTGGTTGGAGAAGGAGCATTTTTTGCATATCGATTGACAAGGACCGAGATGATATTAGGTGTAATAGGACATTTAAATTCTGACATTTCTATTCCGGCCTCTGAGTTTTACAGCCGTGCAAAAATCCCTCAAATTAGTCCTGGAAGTACAAGCCCATATTTTACAGAAAGAGAAGGAACAAAAGGTTATGTATTTAGAACAATAGGGCGGGATGATACACAGGGAAAAATTTTAGCTAACTATGTTATAAAAAAAGGTTTTGGAAGAATAGCTATTTTATACAATGATCGTGCTTATGGAAAACTTCTTGCCGGGGAATTCGCAAAATCGCTGAAGAACAGTGTAAATATAAAAATAAAACCACAGATTGTTTTTTACGGCATGATAGAAGTTGGGCAAAAAGATTATGGCTCTTTAATCTCACAACTTTCCTCTTATAAACCGGATGTTGTTTTTCTGGCTGGTGAGCATGATGATGCGGGAAATCTGGTAAAAGATTTTCCAAAATACGGACTTGGAATGATTCAATTTCTTGGAGGGGATGGAATAGATAATGAAGACTTTATAGAAATTGGAGGAAAGAATACTGAAGGTGCTGTGGTGATTTCACCTGCTCCTATAGTAGATAAAGAGTTTATTCTGGAATATAAGAAACATTTTAAAAAAGAACCGATTGGTTATGCTGCAAATTCATATGATGCTGCAAATATATTAATCAATGCTATAAGAAAAGTAAAGATTCATGATAGTGAACAAGTTGCTAAAGAAATAGCATCTACAATGAACTTTCAAGGTGTAAGCGGCTTAATTTCATTTAATGAAATTGGAGATTTAACTTCACCGGGTTTTGTTTTAAGCAAAGTCCAGGGTGGGAAATTTAAGGTAATTAAAAATGATGAGAAGTAAAAAATCTATTCTCTGTTGTCTTTTATCTGCGAGTTTTCTGCTTGGCTGCAGCAAGCCTCAGGCAACATCACAGACTTCAAGTGATGATGCTTATAAAATTGCAGTTGCTGCACCGCAGTTTGGACCATATAAGGCATTGGGGGTGTCCATTATAAATGGAGCTCAGCTGGCTGTTGACTTAAAAAATCAAGCGGGGGGGATTAATGGAAAACAAGTTAAATTAGTTACAGTTGATGATGGAGGACTTGCTGGTGAAGGAACATGGAGAGCAAGAAGTTTAGTAGATGAGATGGTATTAGGTGTAATAGGACACTTAAACTCCGATATTTCTATTCCAGCATCTGAGATTTACTCCAAAGCGATGATTCCGGAGATTTCTCCAGGATCAACAAGTCCATTCTTTACGGAAAGAAAACCGGTTATGGGTTATGTGTTTAGAACAATTGGACGGGATGACCAGCAGGGAGAACTTTCGGCACGATTTGCAGTAAGTCAACATTTTAAAAAAATAGCAGTTCTTTATAATAATAGAGGCTACGGAGCCAGTCTGGCATCTGAATTTGTAAATCAAATAAATACAGCAAAAGATACTGAAGTGGTTTTTTATGAAATGTATAAAGTTAGCGCAGGTGATTTTTCGAAAGAAATAAATAATCTTAAATTAAAACTCCCGGATCTTGTATTTTTTGTAGGTGAGTATGGAGATGCTGCAACATTTTTAAAGCAACTAAGAAGTACAGGATTAAAAACAGCATTTCTTGGAAGTGAAGGAGTCTTTGATCAGGAATTTATAAACTCTGCAAAAGGTCACAGTGAAAGAGCTTTAGTAGTTTCTTTACCGGAAGTAAAAGATAAAAAGTTTCTTGAAGAATATAAGAACAAGTTTGGTAAAGAACTTGGCTCATATTCAGCAAATTCATTTGATGCTACAAATGTTTTAATTTCGGCTATTGAAAAAGTAAAAGAAAAAAACCCGGATAAAATCGCAAGAGCAATCCGTGAGACAAAAAATTTCCCGGGGTTAACTGGAAATATTTCATTTGATGAAAAAGGTGATCTTGTAGATCCAAAATTTTCAATTTATGTGGTAAAAAATGGAATATTTGTTAGTGTGCAGTAGTTTTGTAACAGTAAAATATTTTTTTGATTACAAGTTTTAAAAAATAATCTGTTGAAATATTTTAAATTTCTCTAAACTAAACCAGCTCGAACTTTCTCTAGGGTGGTCCACATTTCCATAGCATCATTATCATCAGCTTTTATATGTTCTATTTTCAAAAGCATTGGATTGATTTTAAATATAGCTTCATGGGCATCAAAAGTTTTCCCAGCAGTTATATGTAGAGTCCAAGACTCATTAGAGCTTCCAACATTAGCTACTTTTAAGTAAAATTTGCAATCAGCAGGAGAAAGGCCAGCCAGTTGTTTAGTAGGATCCTTTTGAAATGCTATAACAGTTTGCAAATTTCTAAAAGTATCTCTTGAAAGAGGCTTGACTTCAAACCTAAAATCTGAAAGCATAGGAAACTGTTTTTTATCTTTAGTTTTTTTTAAAGCAGCTGTTATTTGTCCTGCTATATCGATGCCTGGCTGAAGTCTATAAGTTACACGTTGTAATGAACTCATTTTTATTTAGCTCCTAATTTTTGTACATAAGAATTATATCAAAATTATATTTGGCAATTGTTAAAATGTCAGACTAAATAATATTCTCTAATCCATAAATCAGATGATCTAATTCCATTACTTTTTTAACAGCCATTAAAACACCAGGCATAAAAGCTGTACGGTCATAAGTATCGTGCCTTATAGTTAATGTTTGCCCAAGCATTCCCATTATGATTTCCTGGTTGGCAATAATTCCGGGTAATCTCACGCTGTGAATATGAATATTTCCTTCAGAAACTGAACCTCTTGCACCTTTTATAGTTTCTTTCCCTTTAACACTATCTCGCCCAAACTCTTTTCTGGATTGTGCCATAAGTTCTGCTGATTTTATGGATGTGCCGCTTGGAGCGTCCAGCTTTTTATCATGATGATATTCAATAATTTCTGCGTGTGAAAAATATTTTCCTGCTTCTTTTGCAAACCTCATCATTAAGATTGCTCCAAGTGCAAAATTTGGTGCTACTATCGCCCCGGTTTGATTTTGTTTTGATAATTTAGCCAGCTCATTTATGTCATCTTTTGTCATTCCTGTAGTGCCGATTACAGCTCTGACACCTGCTTTTAAAGCTATCTGTGAATTTACAATTACAATTTCAGGCATTGTAAAATCCACCATTACATCAGGATTTGTTTTTGTAATTACTTCCTTTAGATCGCCAGTTAATTTAACACCAGTTTCATTTATTCCACAAATTAAACCAATATCTTTTCCAATATTTGGATTTCCTGTTCTATCTACAGTACCAACAAGTTTAAAACCAGCTTCGGCATCAACAGCTCTTACAACAGCCTGACCCATTTTTCCTGCTGCACCACAAACTAAAACTTTGATATCTTTTGGCATAGAGAAAATTATAACATTTTGGGTCTGTAATTTTTTCGAAGATAAAATCGCTTGTCATTCTGAATGAAATGAAGAATCTCATTAGTCGATAGCAGTTTTGTGAGATTCTTCACTGGAGTTTACACTGAGCGAAGTGAATGTGCTCAGAATGACATGATTGGATTTACCCAGGCGATAGCATATTTAAAACTTCTCTTTGCATAGACAAGACATCAATTTTATTTTCAGAGAGTTTTTTAAGACTTCTTGTAGTTAATTTTCCTTCTAAGCCTAAGGTTTCTCTTAAACTTTTAATTAATTTATAAATATCAGATTCTGTCATTGGTTTGCCTTTTTCAGTTAAAAACAGATTTAAATGCTCATTTGCCCCAGGAAATGTTTCTCTTATATCAAGTAGGTATTCTCTAAGAAGTGAAAATGTTTCAAAAGGCAATTCGATTTTTTCAGTATCAGAAAGGGTAATTAATTTATTTTCAAAGTCAACTTGGAAAGTTTTAAGTGAAGAAATTTGTGTGCCGCTGAGGCCTAATCTCCCAAGCATAAGCAATACAAGCCTTTGAGGAGTTGTTAACTTTGTAGCTTCAATTACTTGTTTCATTTCAGAGAGCTCTGTATCTTCCTGCGTTTTAAAAAAGGTAGCCTGATTACTTACGATTAGTGAATAATTTGTAGGGGCCATTTTGTTTTTGTATAAAAACCTTAAAAAAAGTCTGAATGTAGAAACTCTGCGGTTGTAAGAATTTCTTTCTTTGTTTGTTTCCTCAAGATGTTTGAGATAATTTCTAACCCAGGTTTGGTCTACGTCTGATAGCTGGGCATTTTTTGAAGCTGCGTAATCTAATAATTCTTTTAAATCGCTTTTATAAGCTGATTTTGTGTTAGTAGAAAGTTTTTGATCTTCTTCCGTCTGGTTTATAAACTGTTCTATTATTTCTTTCATAAATAAAATGCATTACGAATATGCTCAAGCTTATTTCCTTTATTGTTAATTCTAATCGCAATTACATCAAACCTGCAAGAGCGATTTTCATTACTATTTGAATAAAGATAGCTTTTTGCAAGCTTATAGAGCTGTTTTTGTTTTTTCTTTGTAACTAATTCTTTTGCATCATCTGTGCTGGTAGATCTGGACTTAACCTCTATAAAAACAAGTTCGCTTGTGTTTATATCATTTGCAATAATGTCAATTTCTCCATATTTCCCGTAGCGCCAATTTTTATTTAAGATTGAAAAATTATTTTTTTGTAGATAGTCAGAGGCTAATCTTTCACCTTCTTTACCAAGTTTGTGATCTGATGTCATGAAAGGTTAATCTCCCATTTAAATGGATTATTTATAATGTATGCACGAATACGGTTCAATTCATTTTCATTACGAATTATATGTTCAAAATAATCGCGTTGCCATTGGAAATAAAACAAATTTTGCATTTTATTTATTTTGCGTGACGAAAATGTTTTAAAACCACGAACAATTTCAAATAACCCATGTCGTTTGTTTGTAGAGGCAGGTTTTAAACCTGCCTCTACATGAATTGAACCATGATCATTATCAATGATTATAATCCCATGAATGTGATCTGGCATAATTACAAATTCATCCAATTTACAATTTCCATAATGATTTGGTAAATCAAACCAACATTGATTTACGATTTCACCAAGATCATTTAATGTCATTTTTCCAGCAACAATATTTCCAAATAAACATTCACGATTCTTTGTACAAATTGTAATGTAATAGGCCCCGTTCGATGAATAATCCCAATTTTGCAGGCGTATTGATTTGATTCTGTATTTGTTTTTAAATAATTGGTAAGCCATCTCCAATTATTGTGCATCCTGATGATTAAATTTCATGTAACCTACAGTTACATCGGTTATTAAATTTTTCTAAGGAGTAGGTTTTAAACCTACCTCTACTTACCTGTACTTCCAAAGCCGCCGGTACCACGTTTTGTTTCTTCAGGAATTTTTTCTACAAACTCTGTATCTACCTGAACAACAGGCGCAATAACAAGCTGTGCAATTCTTTCACCAGGCTGGATAATGTAAGGTTCATTACCAAGATTAATCATTAAGCAGCACATTTCACCGCGATAGTCACTGTCTACGGTTCCAACACAGTTTGTAAGGGTTATTCCAAACTTTGCAGCTAAACCAGATCGTGGTCTTACCTGACCTTCATATCCTTCCGGCAAAATCATAATTAATCCTGTAGGCACCTTTGCTCGATCAAATGGCTTTAATGTTAAAGGCTCTTCAAGCACATTGGTAAGATCCATTCCAGCAGCGCCTTCTGTAGCATAAACAGGAAGCTGTGCTTTTGAGTGAGTCTTAACAAACTGAACTTTTAATTTTCTTTGGGCTAAGGTTTGCATGATATTAAAATCCCTTTCTTATTCTTACTAATTTCTTACGAAGATTAAATCTCTAATCATTATCAACTAATGAACTCTTAAAAACAATCCTCGTCTGATACAATAAGTACAGACCTTAAAATTATGCAAGGAGGAATTATGTCACTTACGGTTGACGGTGTGCTTCCTTTACCATTTAGAGTAATACAAAATGCCCGAAATCAATTTTCAGATGAAGGGACTGCTGTTCAAACTAATCGAGGAAGAGCAAGAAGAAAAACTCGAGAAAATTTCCAAGATGTTCCTACTGAATTACCTAAAGAGATAGAGCTAACTCCTTTTGAAGCTGCACGGGAATTACATGAAAAAGATCGAAGACAATCAGTGGTACAAACCATGCAATTTTTACAAAGCAGAAAGATCTTAAAAGGATTAATTAGGAATTTAGAAAGGATAATTGATGGTAGAAGTGAAAGAGTTGCTGGATTCAAATCAAAGATAGAAGTAAGTAAAGAAGATCTTTTTATAAAAGATGTAGCATCTAATCTTTGTGTTATTTTAAAAAATTATCCTGTTTATCAGAACGTTCAGGTAGTAATGGGATTTATTGAAATGGTTAACCTGATAGATAAATTAGAACGTATTGGAATTGAGGGTGAGACCCATGAATTTGGTTTTCATTCAATTTCAACAAAGCCAAAAGCAGAAAAACAAATAGATAGTTTAGCAGCAACTGAATATGCAAAAGAACTAAGAGCAAAACTCCCTGGTTTATTAGAGTGGCTTGAGATCCCTGCTGCAATAGCCTGAATTATTTAAGCAAGAACCGATTTATTTATTTTAATGGCTTCAATGGTTGCATTATATGTACGTAGAAGATCATCTTGATTCATACGGATATTTCTAGGAGAGCCTGCTCTGTCAATATGTCCCCCGGCATCTTTACCAAACAATCTCTGAAGAATTTCTGGGGCTGTTACTTTTTTTGGACGATCGGCAAATGTTATTGTTATAGTTTCATCGTCAGGATTGAATTTAACTATTGCTTCTGCTTTTTGCCCGTCGGGAGTAGTGTACATATAACCAGATATTTCGTAGTTTGAAATTCTTAGAATAACTCCTTCTTTATATTCAACAAAGCTATCTTGATTAATTTTATTGAAGCTTGAATAGTATTCATCTCCTGCTTGTAAAAGCTCTGGATCATCTTTTGAGATCTTATTTATTACCTCAATTCCTTTTAAAACCTGATCTGTAACATCTGAAACAGAACCATCCTTATTAGGATGTACTCGATTTTCCTTAAACCATGCAGTAAATGCATAAAGTCTTTTTAAGTCTTGCTCATCTGGATTGCTATTTTGTATTTTATGGATGCCATGAAGTTCCATAAACATAACAAGTTGCCAAAAATTTTCAACTTCAGGTTTGGTTCCTAAAATTGCAGCGCAACCAGCAAGCGCATCTAAATCAATATGACTTAACCCGACAACTTCAAGATCTGATTTAGCAGGATCTATGCATCCGTTTTTATATGAACATGGAGCAGGCTGGTGTTCTCTAGGACCATGATGTGCCATAGTAAGAACAGAACCTTCTACACAGTCATCACCGTATTCAGCTTCTACAGTAGCAGATCTTTTCCCACTTAGAGCGGTACGCAAGCTATTTAAGTTTGAGCTTAAAAGAAAACGGATATTCATTTTCTTTATTCCTTATCAGGATCCTTACAGTGAATAGTTTCTACTGTGTATGCTGCATCATGATACAGATCTTCTACAGTAAAGCGGGCTTGCTTAAACTTCTCTGCGAGCAAATATACCTTTTTAATCTTTGATAAATCCCCTGTTATAACAACAGCAGGTTCAGTATATTTTCCTTGGGGACGAATAGCACAAATCTCTGCTTTCGTTAAATTAAAATCATCACCTAGCTCATGCCTTACTTCTTCTATAGTATGTAACTTGTTTGATTCTTCATAGAGTTCTCTAAGTCCAAGCACAATTCTAAACCTAGGTGAATCTGAATTATCTTCTATGTCAAAATCTCCATTAGCTTCTTTAGCTAGTCTTTCAATGACATTGCTAAATTCTCTAACATCAGCGATGGGACCATACTTTTTTCTTGGATAGCGTGTAAAAAAATAATCAAAGGAATCATATTCCTTAGTAACAATCCAGCCTGAAAAATTAAACTTTAATTCATTTGAAAGAGCTTCTAACTTTTTTATGAAATCATCTTTACTTAAATTTTTAACTGACACAGATCCTGACCACCAGGCCTCAGGTTTAAGTTCTCGAAAAGCAGGTTTTTCTCCAAGATTTCCAGGAGTAACACCTTTTCCAAGAGTAAGTCTAACTTCTATAACCATAGATACTAATACTTTAATTAAGTAGTATCTTACAGTAAGCTTTTAATTTATGGGTTAAAGTTAGCTTTATTTCCTCTAAACGATCTCTTTAACAGGCTCTTTGTCCATGAGTTCAAAAGCATTTTTTGCAAGTGTAATAATTTTTGAATTTATATAAGGTGCATTTTTAATATGTCTTAAAAGATCAATTGTTCTTCTTGATGCACGGACTATATCACCTTCGTCGAGATTTGTAATTCTTAAAAGATCCTCCCATTTTGTTTCTTCTTTACACCAGAGTTGAATTAATCCGGCAAGCAGTGGATTTATATTCACAGAGATTTCTATGCCATTATCCTTTTGTAGTTTAAATAAGTTTCTTGTAGCTTTTTGCATAGATATAAAAATATCATCAACATGATATGAAGCCCTTGCTTTTATAAATGTCCTTGGGCGGGATGAATCTATAGCTAAAGCAGAAATGCATGCTGCAAATTCACCGGGAGATAATTTTGAGAAATCACAATTTAAAATCGCTTCAGAGATAAGTAAAATATTTTCACCTCTTAAACTGGCTGCCATCATTCCTTTTTCACTCGGAGTGTCGTTCTTTAAATATTCAAGCTTATCCAGAATATTTCTTAGTTTCATAAACTCATTCCAATAATAATGTTCCATCTGTCCTGTGCTTTTGTGTATTTCTTTTAATCTAGCTTCGTCTTTCCTTGCTCTTTTTTCCATTCTGTGGCAGTCTTCTTTGTTTTTACAGGGGAAACAGGGAAAGCTTTCATGTTCTTTCATTTCTGTTTTGTAATTATTGTTGTAATGTGCTAACTCGGGATTTTTTTGTTTCTCAAGGATTGAGATCATTCTATTTGTTTCTTTAATTTTTTCTTCCTGTTTTCTGAATATTTTTATGTCTCCTGGATTTTTTGGATCAGGACATGGATAGTTAGATAGTCCCTGTAATTCTTTCTCCAGAGTATTATTTTCTTCAATAAACTTTGCAAGCTCTCTGTTTAGGAGATATTGCCCAAAGCTTTTATTTAACAGATCTTTTATTTGTTCTACAGAATGATTCTGCAGAAGGTTTAAAACCATTGAATAGTTTGGTGTAAACTGGCTTACAAGCGGTTCTGGAGGGGAAGTGGCTATCTTTGCAGCAAATGCTGCTGAGTGATCAATCGTTTCTTTAATTACTACATTTCCAACCTCGTCCATTCCTCTTCTTCCGGCACGTCCTGACATCTGCAAAAATTGGTTGCTTGATAAGTTTTGATGACCAGAGTCGCCGCGTTTCCCAAGGTTACTTATAATTGTAGTTTTTGCAGGCATATTTATTCCTGCTGCAAGTGTTTCTGTAGCAAAAACCACTTTTATTAATCCTTTACTGAAAAGACTTTCTACTATTGCTTTCCACTGCGGTAAAAGTCCTGCATGATGAACAGCCATTCCCTGGTAAAGTGCTCCTAGGTGTCTGTGTTTGAATAAATATTCATTTCCGTAAGTCTGCTCCTGAATTAACTTTGATAAAATTTGTCTTTCTTCTAGGGTTAATAGTCCAAAACCAAGTCTTTGAGCTTCTTTTAAGGAAACCTCACAGCCTTTTCTAGAAAAGACAAAATAAATTGCAGGAAGGAATCCTCTCTTGTGAAGCTCACTTATCAGATCCGGGATTGTCCCTTCTTTTTTTGACTCATTGCGTCTTTTTAAATCACGAAATTTTTGTTTATGAGCTTTAAAAGAATCTTTATGTTCCTTTAGTTGTGGGTTTAGCTGATTGTTTGTAGTAAGAAGTGGAGATAAATGTGTTTCTGTAAAATAATAAAATCTAAGTGGAACCGGTCTATAAAAAGTTTCAATTAACTCAGTCTGACTGTGTACCTGTGAAATCCAGCTGGTAAGGTCTTTTGCATTTGCAATTGTGGCAGAGAGAGCAAGTATCTGAAGATTTGGCGGAGAATAAATTATACTTTCTTCCCACACAGTCCCGCGATCCGGATCATTCATATAATGACACTCATCCAGAACCAGATATCTAAGATGTTTTAAGTTTTCATCTACTGAACCAAGGATGGTTCCATAGAGCATGTTTCTATAAATCTCAGTAGTCATAACTATAATCTGTGCATCACGATTAAAAGATGTGTCCCCGGTTACGATGCCTACTTTTTCCTGTCCGTATTGTTTCTGAAAGTCATGAAACTTCTGATTACTAAGAGCTTTTAGCGGAGTAGTATAAAAAACTCTTTCTTTTGTTTTAAGTGCTTCTTCAATAACATATTCAGCGATTGCAGTTTTCCCGGCACCAGTAGGTGCGCTTACTACTACGCTGACTCCTTTTTTAAGAGCGTTGATCGCTTGTTCTTGGAAGGGGTCGAGTTTGAATAAGTGAGATTGAGGATTCATTTAGAGTTAATGTTAACCTGTTCATAATAATACATTTTCAGCAGTACAAAGTGTTCTTTATGTGCTTGAAAGATATATTTATCGAAGTTTGATAAATAACTTCTGGAAAATTTATCGAGTTAAAACCTTTTTAATTGAAATCAGGCTTGCAATTATTAAATTTGTTTGATAACAGTGAAAAAGTCTGCTGAAAATACTTTTTATACGCTGGGGGTAACCATGACTCAACCAACTGTGCATATAAATATGAAAATGCTTCATAGTTTTGCAAGTATAAATAAAAAAGTAGGAGTTATTCTGGAAATAGGAAATGGCAGTTCAAGTGTAATGCCAGGGGATCTTTTTGTAGGATTGCCGGTTCCAGAAGAGGATGACAATGAGAAAATAAAAACCTTGATTAGAGCATTGCAAGAGAACAAAGATCCTCAAATTAGAGCAAACGCAGCTTATGATTTAGGTTCTCTTAAATCGAAAGAAGCAATACCTGCTCTGATTAAAGCATTAGAACAAGATGATGATTTTTCTGTTAGATGCAGCTCAGCCCGGAGTCTGGGGATGTTACAGTCTGAAGAAGCATTGCCGGTATTACTCAAAGCATTAAAAGAAGATAAAACAGTAGCAGTCAGAAGTGCGGTAGCTTTTAGTCTGGGTAAATTAGGATCAAAAGATGCAATACCGAAATTAGCTGAAGCATTAGCTGAAGAAGGAGCTTACGTAATAATAGGGGTAAATAATAGAGGAACAGTACCAGTTAGAAAAGCAATAGTTACTGCCCTGGGTGATCTTGCATCAGAAGAAGCAATACCAGTTTTAGCTAAGGCATTAAATGATAAGGATTTAAATGTTAGGATAATGGCAGTTCATTCTCTTGGAACTATACATTCAAAGAAAGCAATACCAGCTTTATCTACAGCACTGCGTACAGATAGTACTAATGTCAGGATTGAGGCAGTCACTGCTTTAGGTGAATTGAAATGTGAGGAAGTAGTAGCAGATTTGTGTGCAGCACTGCGGTCTGATGAATATGAAGAGATTAGAAAAAAAGCGGCTCATTATCTTGGGCTTATTAAGTCAGAAGCAACAATACCAAATTTGATCAAAGCACTAAGTGATCCTGAAGAGGGTGTACACAAGGAGTCAGTTTTAGCATTATCTTCATTTCCATCCGGACTGGAAAAGGTATTGAAATATTTTATAAAGACAACTGGTCTTAAGGGTAACGATGTTGCAGGTATACAAGAATTAATAATAGTGAATGGTTCTAATGAACAATCAGCTCAGAATTTATTATCTCTTTTAAAATTAGCTGTCTTAAATTCTGATCAAGCTGATCACTTAACTAAAGAAGAAAAAGAATTATATGATATTTTAACTTCAGATGAAAATGACAGTGTCGCGAAAGCTAATCTACTAAACTTACTTTCAGAAGTTTCAGGAAAAACAAAAGATAAAAGTTTACAAAAAGATATAGCAGATATTGCCAGTTACTTCCTTATAAATGATCCAAACAAAGATGTAAAAAGTAATGCAGTAACAATACTGGACTTAGTACCCCTTGTAGACAAAGAAACAATCAAAGGATTTTTAGAAAAAGCATTAGACAAATTAGAATCTAATAATAAGAACAAAAGAGAATATGGTGATGCAATCAGAAGGATAAAATTGCTCCAGGAAGATTTGAAATAATCAGTAGCTATTTTTAAATTAAAAGCTATAATTAGCATGAGCTTTATTCTTAAGGAGATAAATTAATGATTCTCATCACAAACTATATTTCAATGATTATTTTCTTTGTTATTTCTGGCTTGGGATTTATTTTTACTTCACCGCTTATGCTGTCAAGCCCGATTCTTGGGAGTATGATTTTTGGTGTAGTTATAGTAGTTGCAATTTTTATTTCCTCAGGAATAAAAATTGCAGCACAATGGGAAAAAGCAGTTATATTCCGACTTGGGAAATATAGTTCTATAGGTGGTCCCGGCATGTTTTTTATAGTTCCAATGATTGATGAACTTAGAATGATTGACACAAGAATACTAACTATGGATATTCCAAAGCAGCAGGTGATTACAAAAGATAATGTACCGGTTTCAATTAATGGTGTTTTATATTTTTTAGTTTCAAATCCTGAAGCTGCAGTTGTAAAGGTTCAAAATTATTCTTATGCTATCTCACAGTATGCACAGGCAGCGCTTCGAGACGTAATGGGGGGCATGACATTTGATGAAATCCTTGCTGAACGGGAGCAAATTGGAAAATCAATTGAACAAAATGTTGAAAAAGAATCAAAAGAATGGGGACTTGAAGTAAAAGGAATAAAAATCCAGGACATTGATGTCCCTGAAGATTTAAAGAAAATGATGTCGCGTCAGGCATCGGCAGAAAGAGAAAAAAGAGCCACAATAACAAAAGCAGAAGGTGACAAAATGGCAGCATTAAATCTTGCAGATGCAGCAAGAACAATGCACATAAGCCCAGGAGCAATGCAGCTTAGAACACTTCAAACTATTGACGGACTTGGACCAACTGCGTCAAATACTGTTGTATTGGCAGTTCCGATAGAAATTATGGAATTAGTTAAGAAGTTCTCAGAAAATAATAAAAACTAAATAAGAATAGTTAAGGAATCTGTAATTCAGTGTTTAAGACTTACAATTCTCTTGCTGTTATTTTATGTTTTAGTAACAATAAGCTTGAAAAAAACAGTAAAGCACCATATACTTTGAACAATTAAAAAACTAATTCATTTTTTATTAATTAAAAGGGGTTTATATGAAAGTACTTCCACATTCTTTTTCTGATTCTATACCTGTTTCCCGCAGAAATTTTCTAGCAACTGCAGCTGGACTTGGAGCACTCTCTCTTGTTGCTCCAGAGGAATTATTTGCTCAGATAGAAGGGGTTAATTTAGCTGCAAATTATAGAATAGTCCCGGTTGGAACCAGACAAAAACCAGTTGTAATTTTCTGGCTTGAGGGAGGAGCTAGTCATATAGATACCTTTAATACTCTTCCAGATGCACCGGTTGAATATCGGGGACCACATGGTTCAATTCAAACATCGGTTCCTGGCTTAAGAATCTCTGAGCATCTTCCTTTAATGGCTCGCCAAATGCACAGAGTTGCACTTTTAAAAAATGTTCATCATACACAGGGAGATCATCGTCTTGCAACAAATAGAATGTTTACAGGAAGTGATGATGAAAGAAGCAGCGTTCCTGTACATACCCCTTTTACGGTTCGTTTAAAAAAACATCTTGAGGGAACCAATGTTGCACCTTATGTTGCATTTAAATCAGATGGTGTTTATTTATGGCCAGCATTAGGTTCAAGCGAAGCACTAACTGTTGATAGGAATGCTGATGCTGCTACCAGTCCTACGATGCCTTATAGATCACCGTTCGGACAAGGTTTTGATGTTGCAAGGCATAATGGAAGAACTGGGCTTCTTGGGCAACTCAATAGAACCAGTAGTTTAAGTGGACCTCAGGTAGAACGATGGGACACACTTACTGAAAGAGCTAATGCTGCTTTGCGGGGGGATTTAAGCAGAGCATTTGATTTAACGAGTGTGCCTCAAGTACAAAGAGACAGATATGGAAATACTAACCTTGGTAATTCAGCACTTGTAGCCAGAAGGTTAGTTGCTGCTGGAGCACCGTTTATTGTTATAAATAATCTTGGATGGGATCATCATGGTCAGATAGGAAATGAATTGAGAACTCGTTTACCTGAGCTTGATAAAGCTACATCTTCAATAACTCAGGACTTAGGTAACAATGCAGTAGTTGTAATTGCATCTGAGTTTGGAAGAACGCCTCTAGTAAATGGCAGTGCTGGAAGAGATCACTGGCCAAGATCAAATTTCATGGTTATTTCAGGAATTGGTCAAAAGGTAATAGGTGCACTTGATAACACCGGCAACATAACAGGAAAAGATGGAAGCTTTAATGCAGCACTTATGGGACCCACAATACTTAGAGCAGCAGGATATGAAATAGTAGAAGAAAGAAGTGGAGTTCTGACTACAAATAAAATGCCTTACTATCAGCCACTTTTTGATTAGAGTTAAGTCCTTGCAAATTTAATTTGTTGGTAACTCAATTAATGCAGATTAGGGGGCTGTGGGGTACTAATAATACAGTTGCATTCCATTCCATTACCTAGGCACATACCAGGTATTGCATTAAGTAGACAAGGTCCAGCACAGTTACTTGGATCACAGGTACCAACTTGAGCTAAAGCTTGACCAATAGCAGATAGAGAGAATTTTATTATGCATAATACAGATATTATATATAAAAATCTTTTCATAAGATACTTTGCCGCCTACACCTTGATGGAATTGTTCCCTGTCACAGTATTGGTTAAACCTAATTTAAGAAAGAATTAGATTTGGGCTCTACTGGAATCGAACCAGTACTCTCTTCCGTGTGAAGGAAACATCTTACCATTAGACGAAGAGCCCTAACTTATTAATTATATCTATAAAGATCTAATAACGATAAAAGCGGAATAATTTATGCAAGTAAATTATGGAGCGCTATAAAAAAACTATAATATGCCACTAACTAACCAATGCCTGTCACTGATAGCTTCAGCATTAAGTTTTGACAAATCTGCTTTTTTAAGTTGTTCTTTTACTTCATCTAAAGTAAACGCAGCAAGCAATGAATTGTAAAAATCTTCTTTAAGCACAGGATGTTCATTTTTTGAATAAAGTTCAACTATTTCTTTAGCTTTTTCAGGAGAATTAGGTCTGAGTAAATCCATTATGAAAACAGCAGCTCCACTTTCTCCAAGACGTTTAATCTCTTCCCATAAAACATTTGGATTTGGTAGGTGGTGCAGAATGCTATTTGAAATTATCCCATCAAAAATTTTTGATTTAAATGGAAGTCCCGGTAAGTAAGCCTGCATTAGGATAATTTGATTGTTTGATCTTGCTTTTGTTACAGCTTGTTTGGCTGATTCAATCATTTTTTTAGAGGCATCAATTGCTGTAATGTGTACTTTAGGTAATGACTGAGCTAAACGAATCGGGATATCTGCAGGGCCGCAGCCAAGATCCAAAACGTTTTTTAAGTTAGGATAATTTTTAATTAAATCATCTACAAATTTTTGATTAACAGAAGAAAAATCGGCCTTTGCATAAGCTGAGACATTTTCTTCTTTGTCCATTATTTCTGGTTCTAGTGTACGCTGCATGGTTTAAGTATTGTACACTATTGATTATGAAAGTTTTAGGAGTGATTCTTGTAGTATTATTTAGTTTTATGCCAACATTTGCTAAAGAAAACATAATCCGTACAAATGAACTTGTGGAAATTATCAAGCTTGATCCTGCATTAAAGCTCGATATTCGCTATGCTACAAAAAATAATTTTCTGGGCAGACCTGTTTATAAGGCAGCAAAAGTATTTCTTCAAAAACCAGTTGCAGAGGATTTGATTAAAGTAAATAAAGAATTATACAAAGATGGCTATGGGATTTTAGTTTTTGACGGGTATCGTCCATGGTCTGTTACAAAGCTTTTCTGGGATGAAACTTCACCTGAAAAGAGAAAATTTGTTGCTGATCCAAAAATTGGCTCTATTCATAATCGCGGCTGTGCAGTTGATTTAACTCTTTATGATTTAAAAACCGGCAAAGAAGTAAAAATGCCAAGTGAATATGATACTTTTTCAGAGGCAGCTTATCCTTCTTATATGGGTGGTACTACTGACGAACGCTCTAAAAGAGATTTTTTAATTAAACAAATGCAAAAACATAGCTTCACTGTTTATGAGTATGAATGGTGGCATTTTAATCATAAAGACTGTGATAAATATGATATTTTAGATATTTCTTTTGAGGAGATTAAGTGAAGACTTTCCGTAAGTGAAAGTCTGAACGCTGGAAATTAAGATAGCCCAGAAATTAAGTTCAAAGCTGATTTTAATCTCTGTTAAAATCAGCGGAATATAAAAAACAGGTGGCATTTTAATCATAAAGACTGTGATAAATATGATATTTTAGATATTTCTCTGGAAGAGGTTAAGTAATCGCATTAAATAAAATTAATCTGACCTGGTATTGACTTTTCAAGATAATTGAAATAACATATTTAACAATGTTAGCAAAGAAGCTTATTTAAGGAGGATTTTATGAGTAGTTTATCAATAGTACATTCTGGAGCAGGTTCTAGATCTGCTACACATCCAAGGAGAGATTTTACACATAATCGTAGATTGACAGAAAAACCTTTGGCAAAACCAGCTTCTATTCCTCATATTCCCCTTGCAATAATTCAAGGGCGTGAATTAGGAAGCCGAAAGACATAATTAGTTTAACAATCTTAGCAAGGAAGCTTATTTAAGGAGAAAATATATGGGGTTAACAATTGGACCACTAGCTTTAGCAGTTTTAACTTTTGGTTTACCAAGTAGTCAGATGCAATTGTCAAAGGATCTTTATGCTCCATCACATCAATCAATAGAAACTAAAAAAGGTGGCAAGACGACTTTCTCTGAACAAAGAACAGGTCTTAGTCAATCGGCTAGAAAACAGCAAGCAGCTCTTATACCAGTAACAGGACAACAGGAATATAATAGACGTACTATACAAATGGTAAAAGGCTAGTTTTTCGGATACCTGTCATATATCCAGATTTCAATTGATTTAGTTATCACATAGACAGTATTTAGCAGGCTTGAAATATAGTAATCCTATAAAGCAATCCCACAAACAAATTACATAAATGAGAGCTAGATTGCTACACCTCACTTTGCTCGGCTCGCAATAAACGTTTAAAAAAACAACTCCAGAGGTATATTGAAAATCTAGGAGTAAGCCATGAATAAATTTTTATTTTTCTCAATTTTATTTTTATTTTCAAATAATTTAGTTTTTGCTCAGTGTGGTTATCATGCACGTCAAAATCAGGCCACAGAAAATATCCGCCAGAGAAGCTCTGTAATAATTCAACAAGGGATAAAAAATTTTAAAAAACTTGCAACAATTTCTAAACGACATGCAAAAAACTTTGCCATATCTCATTATCAGGGAAAAGTTAAAAAAGCAAAACTTGTAAAAGAAGAAGATACTCTTGTATGGATGATTGAAATAAAAGGTAATCAGGGACAAAAAGAACTTTTTATTGATCCGGCAAATGGTGCATTTCTTGGATATGGGTTAACTAAGTAGATAATAAGTAGTTTTCAAATATTGTAAATATAACGTTTATGAGATTGCTTCGTCGCTTACGCTCCTCGCAATGACGTATTACCCTTGTTTTTATGAATTGTGCTATTTTATTTATAGTATGAAATATAAGAAAAATATACTTGAAACGGTCGGGGATACACCGTTAATTCAACTTACGAAAATTACTAAGGGTCTGAAGCCACTTATTCTTGTAAAAGCAGAGTTTTTTAATCCCGGAGGTTCTGTTAAAGATCGTCCTGCACTAAAGATGATTGAAGAAGCGGAAAAAGCCGGGTTGCTTAAACCAGGTGGAACTATTATTGAACCGACAAGTGGAAATACCGGTGTTGGTCTTGCACAGGCAGCAGCAGTAAAAGGTTACAGATGTATTCTAGTTATGCCGGATAAAATGAGTGAAGAGAAGTTTGCACTGCTTAAGGCTTATGGTGCTGAAGTTGTAAAAGTTCCTACCACTGCTACATCAAGCCCTGAAAGTTATAACAATGTAGCTCAAAGACTGGCTACAGAAATCCATGGAGCCTTTCTACCAAACCAGTTTCAAAATCCTGAAAATCCAAATTCACATTACAAAACCACAGGTCCTGAAATCTGGGAAGATACAGATGGAAAAGTTACCTGTTATGTTGCCGGGGTTGGAACTGGCGGTACTATTTCAGGAACAGCCAAGTATTTAAAGGAAAAAAATCCAAAAATAAAAATAATTGGAGTTGATCCTGAAGGTTCTATATATTCAGGGAATTACAGTAAGTCTTATAAAATAGAAGGTATCGGAGAAGACTTTCTTCCAAGAAATGTAAATCTTTCTTTAATAGATCGTTTTGAACGTGTATCAGACAAGGATGCATTTGAGACATGCATTAAGTTAGCAAAGGAAGAAGGAATATTGGTGGGTGGTTCTGCCGGGGCTGCTGTATTTGGAGCGCTTAGAGTAGCAAAGGAATTAAAAGAATCCGACGTCGTAGTAATAATTCTTCCAGATACAGGTAGAGCATATTTAAGTAAGATCTTTTCTGAAAAATGGATGAAGGAGATGGGGTTTGTGGCTGGAAGCCCTTACAGGATAACGCTTAGAGAACTTTTAGCTAATAAGGAATCCGGAGATAAGTTAATTTCAATTAATTTAAAAGCAACAGTAAAAGAAGCAATTAACTTGATGAGAAAAAATGGAATATCTCAATTACCTGTTGTAAGCGTAAATGAAAATAAGTATGTAGGGAGTTTAAGTGAAATTGCCCTAATGCAAGGGATATTTGATCGGACCATTCAGGTAAACGATCAACTTGAAAAGATAATGAATAAAGCATTTCCAGAGTTAGATGAAAATACAGAAGCTGAAGAAGCATTTAGAGAATTTGCACTTGGCAGTTCTGCGATTATTGTAATGAAGGGAAATGAATCCGTTGGCTTGCTTACAAAAATCGATCTTTTAGATCAGTTTTTAGAAGAAGGAAATAATAAAGTAAAAGTAGCGAAGTAAGATTTTCTCAGTTGATATTAGATTAAATTTTGATCTAGGTGTTGTTGAATGACTGGTCTTACTGCTTCACCTAAAGCAGCCTCACCAAGAGTTGGATTTGACTGAGCCAATCTTATCAACGGGGTTCCTAAATCTCCATCTTTTTCTGATGTATGTGATTCTCTTGTAAGTGAAGGATATGATGATGACCGAACAGCAGTTAATACAAGAAAACCAAGGTCTTGATTAGTTACATTACAAGATATCCTGGTAGATACCCTAGGACCTTTTTCTTGTATAGTGGTGGCCAGTGCCAAATTCTCCAGTATGTTCTTTCCAACATAACGGGCACGGATATCTCGCGGAGTAGGTAAAATATTTGATACTCTTGCACTCATTTTTTCTCCTTAGTTTTATTAACTTACTTTAAATACTAAATAAAAAGCCTATAAAGATCAATAGTGAAAAATTAAAATAAAATTAAGGATTTAAAGCTTAAATAATGTTAAAATAATTCTCGTTTTTATGAATGCAGGTTTTATGTGATTTATTCACCTTATCTGAACCTATATAAAAAAATGGAATTTGAAACCAAAGCCCGGGCTTTCTAGGTATTTAATCTACATTTAACTACAATTGTGGTATAGTAGCTACAAAAGAGGCAATAGAATGAAAAACCAGAAAGATACACAATCAATAAGAATCCCATCCAGTTATTACAGGGCTTTAAGAGAACAGGCCCAGAATAATAAAAGACCTTTAGTAACTGAATTAACTATTATATTAGATGATTATTTAGGTAGTACTATAGAGTCAGATGAAAAAAACAGAAGACTAAAAGCACTTTCACAAGTTAGAGGAATAATAAAAAATCTTCCTAGGAAAAACTATGGACAGACTATAGACGAAGTACTTTACGGAGAGCAAAAATAAATGCTCTTTGTAGATTCAAGTGCATTTATAGCGTATTTTATAAGTTCAGATACTAATCATGATAAAACAAAAGAGTTATTCGATGAAATTGCAGAAAAAGAACTAGTAACATCACAAGAAATTATAGATGAAACACTAAACTGGCTTACAAGAAAAGTACCCAAAAAGACTTATGAACTTGGAAACTTATTACTTAGTGGGGATATTGCAAGAATTCTGCAAACCTTGAAAGAGGATAAAGTAAATGCTCTGGAAATAATAAAAAAATATTCAGATCATAGTTTGAGTTTTACAGATGCCATAAGCTTTACAGTAATTAAAAGACTAAAAATAAAAGATGTCTTCTCTCTGGATAAAGATTTTAATTTGCTAAAGGTTAATAATATCTTTTTCAGTTACTACAATCAGAGTCTTAGGTTATAATTTAAACCATGGAGTTTGAAACTAAAGCTATTCATATCGGACAGGAACCAGATCCTACAACTGGTGCGACAATTACGCCTATTTACCAGACTTCTACCTTTACGCAAGATGGTCTTGGAAAACACAAGGGCTATGAATATTCAAGAACCGGCAATCCTACTCGCTTTGCACTTGAGACAGCTTTAGCTTCGCTTGAAAATGGAAAATATGGACTTTGTTTTGCTTCAGGATTAGCTGCTACTACTACAATCTTATGCTTATTGAAATCAGGCGATGAAATTGTAGCCGGTGATGATCTTTATGGTGGAACAATTAGATTATTTAATCGAGTTTTTTCAAACTTTAATATAAAAACAATTTATGTTGACTGCAAAGATCCAAAAAACTTTGAATCTGCAATTACACCAAAAACAAAATTGATCTGGCTTGAAACTCCTACAAATCCGATGTTAAGACTCTGCGATATTAAATCTATAGGGGGAATTGCAAAACAAAAAAAAATAATGCTATGTGTGGATAATACTTTTGCAAGCCCATACTTTCAACAACCGCTTGATCTTGGAGCGGATATGGTAGTTCACAGTACTACAAAGTATTTAGGTGGTCACAGTGATGTAGTCGGCGGAGCAATAATTCTAAATGATAAAGATATCTATGAAAAAATAAAATTTTACCAAAATGCAATTGGCGGGACACCGGGACCTTTTGATTCATGGCTTGTTTTACGTGGGATTAAAACGCTTGCTGTAAGGATGAAAAAGCATGAAGAAAATGCTATGAAAGTAGCAGAGTTTTTAGAAAAGCATCCAAAGATAAAAAAAGTAAATTATCCAGGATTAAAATCTCATCCCCAGTATGAACTTGCAAAAAAACAGATGAGCGGGTTTGGCGGGATGATTTCATTTGAGGTAAACGGTGATAAAGAAGCTACAAAAAAAATAGTTGAATCTACAGAACTTTTTGCGCTTGCTGAAAGCCTTGGAGGGGTTGAGTCACTTATTAATCATCCGTTTACCATGACTCATGTCGGTGTTCCAGCTGAGCATAAAGCAAGACTTGGAATCGTAGAAAATTTAATAAGACTTTCTGTTGGGATTGAAGATACGAATGATTTAATAAATGATTTGAAGAAAGCTTTAGAAAGCTAAGAATGAAAAATTTTGTAATCTATATAATTACTTTTTTCTGCATAAGTTTAATTACGATTTCAGTAAATGCATCTTCAGATCTTGATATTCTGCTTTCTAATGATGATGGGTATGATGCACCTGGCATTAAAGCGCTGGCAGAAGCATTAACTTCTATAGCCATGGTAACTGTAGCTGCACCGGCTAATCAGCAAAGCGGAGCTGGTCATGGAATCACATATCGTGAACCAATTTTTGTTAGACAAGTTAATAATCAATATCACATACCGTGGTATGCAATTACTGCACGACCTGCTACATGTGTTCATTTAGGGCTTGAAAATTTATTGAAAACCAAACCAGATTTAGTAATCACAGGAATTAACAAGGGAGAAAATATAGGTCCTGTTACCTTTCGCTCTGGTACAGTTGGTGCAGCCAGGGAAGCTGCTATCCTTGGATTGCCTGCTATAGCTATATCTCTGCAGGGGGATGACAAAGATGATTATAAGGCAGCTGCGCTTTATATTCGCCAATTAGTTGAAAAACTTGCCTCTAAAAAGCTTTTGCACTCAAAACTTTTATTGAATGTAAACTTTCCATCCGGCGTTTCAAAAAAAATTAAAGGTACAAAAGTTACAAAGCTTAGTTTAGTGGATGAAAAAAATACTTACCAGAAGATAAATTTCCCATTTCTTGAAATCTATAAATCAGGAAAAATAAAATTGGTACTTGACAATGATCCACAAACAGATGTTAATGCTTTTTCGAATGGATATGTAACTATTACGCCTCTTAGCCTTGATCAATCAGATTATGCTGAACTTGATTCGTTGAAAGGTTTAAATAAAGACTGATTTTAAACATTAAAAAAAGTTAATCTTTAGCAAATGTCAAGTCTAAAATTCTGCTGAATTCTTTATTAAATCTAAAAATACTGTAAAGGAAATATTTTCCTCTGTTACCATAGAAATTATGCAAAACTTTTTTACAAAACTTTATAACTTTAATAAAAAACTATTACCAACAATAGTTCTAATTTTTATTTTTGCACCTGTTTCATTTTCACAAAATTTAAATAGACAGGTAGAATCAACCAGTCGCTTTATCTTTGACTCTATCCCCTTAAATCTTGATGAAATCACTGATTCTGCTGACAGAGTATTTGCCGGGGTTTGTGAAGAGATTGAAGAGATTGAAAAAGATCCTATCTCTAATCTTAGAGTTGTAAAATATACTTTTAAAATTACTGAAGCGATTATAGGCATAAATTCTGATGAAATTACTTTTACCCAGTGGAAGCCTACTACGACAGATGTTGGTTATGTAGTTGGTGAAAAATATGTAATTTTTCTCTATCCTAATAGCAGACTGGGTTTGACAAGTCCTGTGGGTTATATGCAGGGAAAGTTTCTGGTGGAGAAACAAGGTTCAAACCGTGGGGTTGAACTTATAAGAAACAAATTAAATAATATTGGATTATCAAAAAATCTGAAAACCCAAAAAAGAATTTCAATTGGTACTGATCAATCCTTGAATAACTATATTCAGGAATGTTCTGAAGCTGGAAAGCCGATTAAATATAGAGATTTTATTAACGCTGTCAGGTATTTATCAGGCAAATGAAAAAACTGCTTACAATCTTGCTTTTAATTTCACTTACATTTAGTCAATGGAGTGTAAATGCTAATGGTCCTTTAATAGTAATAAATAATAAAGCAGTTACTTATGGCAGTAGGCCTCTTGTCTACAGATACGATCAAGGAACACTTGGAAGTCTTTCAAATTCAAGTGCTACTTCATTGATAGCTTCTCTTTTTTCAGAATGGGAAGGAGTTCAAAGTGCTAATTTAACCTTTCAGCAGGATAATCCCGGTACTCTTAGTGCTGATATAAATTCTACTAACTATACTCCAATATTAGAACCATCTTCACGACTTGGTTATACCCCGTTTATTTTTGATACAGATGGTTCAATAGTAAAAGATATTTTAGGGAACGGATCAGAAAATCAGGTTATTGGATTTGCCGGCGCTACATTTTTATTTATAGGAGATCCTTATGAAATTGCTGAATCACAGGCACTCTTTAATGGCAGATTTATAAATGGCATAAATAATGGATCTGATGCTGAACTTAGTTTAAATACTTTTAAAAAGGCGATAATTCATGAGGTAGGACATGCTGTAGGACTCGATCATTCCCAGATTAATGTGGATGCTCTTGATTCCGGGGTTACACAGGATGTAAAGAATTCGCCACCTTTAATGTTTCCATACGCTATAAATGAACTTTTTTCAATTATGAGAGATGATGCTTCAGGAGCTTCACTGCTTTATCCAGATAGTACAGAACTTTCTAACTATGGGACAATTCAAGGAAAAGTTTTTAGAGCAAATGGCGCTACGCCTGTCTTAGGTGCAAATGTAATTGCAAGAAATGTAAGTAACTCAAGAATTGAAGCAGTGTCATGTGTGTCAGATTATCTTATCGATAATACAGGCTCATTTACTTTGTTTGCAGTGCCTGCGGGAAATTATAGAATTGAAATTGAACCGATATCTACTTTGTTTACCGGAGGATCAAGTGTAGGCCCATACTCAGAAACTATAAATGGGCAATCCTTTCTAAATCCTGTCCCTAAAGGGTTTTACACAGGACCAAATCAATTAATTGTAAGTGATATAAATAGTGCATTAATTATAAATGTTGTTAGTGGACAGACAATTCAGGGCGTAAATATTATTGCCAAATTAGCTTCAAGTTCGTCTTCAAGTTCAAGCAGCTCATCATCAGGTTCAGGGAGTTCCTCTTCAAGCAGTTCCTCATCTTCATCTAGTTCAGGAGGCTCTTCTTCTAGCTCCTCATCCAGTTCCAGTAGTTCAAGTTCATCGTCAAGCAGTTCCTCATCTTCATCTAGTTCAGGAGGCTCTTCTTCTAGCTCCTCATCCAGTTCCAGTAGTTCAAGTTCATCAAGTAGTTCTTCATCCTCGTCTAGTTCCAGCAGCTCCTCATCCAGTAGTTCAAGTTCATCGTCTAGTTCCAGCGGCTCTTCATCCAGCAGTTCAAGTTCATCATCAAGTTCAAGTAGTTCTTCTTCAGGAACTCCCACACCAGAACCATCTCCCTCGCCAAGTCCACCTAGTGGCGGCGGTGGGGGTGGTGGCCCAGTATTTGTTCCTTCATCAACTCCTTCTCCAACAGGTAGTTCAGCCAGCTCATCATCTTCAAGTGGTTCTGGTTCAAACAATGTCATTTTAACCCCAGACTCTTCAAACCCAGCTGTTATTAATACTTCAAACGGTTCGTCATCAGGGGGAAGTATTGGAAATACCACTCAATCCGGTGATCTAAATTTCGATATAATTTATTCCCCGCTACTTCCAGAAACAATTTCTTTGCCGTTAATTCCTGATAAGTTACTTGGAAAAATAGGAATTGCGTATCCAGGATCAAACCCCTCATTTGAAATCAAATTTCCACAGAATAACTTACCATCAAATATTGCTTCAATAGATTTAGAGGATAAAGATGGAATAATTTTCCCAAATATTCTTTTTAACGTAACAAAGATTTTTAATAGCACAGATAAGTTAATCTTAAGCCTAACAATCCCTGACAACGTTTCATCCGGAATTTTGAAAGTGAGAATAAATTTTGCTGATAGCAGAAGATTAACAGGTCTAGTTGCAGTTGTTGACTTCCTCAATTTAATAAAAGGTTTAAATGGGAAAGGAAAAACTGTAGGTAAACCACAGATCACCCAAATTACAACCCTTAAAAAAAGGAGAGACATTGTGCTGAATGTTCTTGGAAATAATTTTGTTGGAAGTGAAAATGTAAACTCAAATACTACAATTACTCTTTTCCCGGCTGATTTAAATGTTTCAATTAAGCTTCAATCGGTCTCTAAAAATGGTAAAAATCTTGTATTGAAATTAAACCTGTTGGATGGTTTTGAAAAATCAGCACGAAGTGTAATTTCCATTTCTACACCAAGAGGAATTGTTTCTGTACCGCTTGTGATAAAGAAGTAAATTAAAGATGAATAATTTTTATTTGCCTAAGTATGATTTAAGCATGACACTGCTTGGCGGCCAGTCTTTTGCATGGGACTTTGAAGATGGTTATTATTGGGGAGTTACAAAGGATAAAGGAATTAAATTAAAGATTGTAAAGGCAATTCATGAATTGCCTTTACTACATTGGCAGACCTATCCGGAAAAAGACAATTTTAATTTTATAAAGGAATACCTTAGAGTGGATGTTAATTATCCCAAAATAATAAAAAAGATTCAAAAGGATAATCATATCAAAGCAGCTATTAAGAAATATCCTGATTTAAGACTCTTGAAGCAGGATTTTGAGGAAACCCTTTTATCTTTTATAGTTTCTTCAAATAACAACATCAAATCCATTCGGAAAATAATTCGTTCTGTAAATAGAAGATTTGGAAAGGCTGTAAATATTGATGGAAGAAAAACATTTTTATTTCCCAGCTCTGAAGTAATTGCAGAAGCAAAGCTTGAAGATCTTTTGGAATGTAAACTGGGATTTAGAGCAAAATATTTTAAAAATGCAGCAAAATACCTTCTTGAAAAAAAATTATCAAAGAAAATAGAGAAAATGTCTGAAGCTGATGCAAGGAATGCTCTTTTAGAAATAAATGGAGTTGGTGAAAAAATCTCGGATTGTGTGCTGGTATTTGGATTAGGTTTTGATAATATTACTCCTTTGGATGTATGGGGTAAAAGAGCTTTTGCAAAGTTTTATAAACTAAATCCAAAGATGAAATATGAAGATATGCGTAAGTGGATAAGCAATTATTTTGAAGGCTATGCAGCCTGGGCAGGGCAGTTTTTATATGAATATATTAGAAATCTCTAACTTTTTATTTAAATTGTGTTAAAAATAATGGAAGAAGCCGGTAAAACAAAAAAGGAAAATCAACAATGAGAAAACAAAATATTAAAATAGCTTGCTTTTTATTTTTTTTAATTTTATTTATACAGGCAAACTGTTTTTCTTTATCTGCACAAACCCAGGAAGAATCACTCTACAAACGACTGGGAGGAGTATATAACATAGCAGCGGTTATAGATGATTTTGTTGACAGGCTTCTTTCTGATCCGACAATAACTGCAAATAAAAATGTTGTAAGCTCACTCGGAAAAATTACAAAACCGGGACTGAAATACCAGCTTACAGAACTGCTTTGTCAGGCAGCAGGCGGGCCACAAAAATACAACGGTCGTTCAATGAAAGAATCTCATCAAGGATTAAATATTACAGAAACAGAGTGGCAGGCTATGGTGAAAGATTTTCTTGCAACACTTGCAAAATTTAATATTAAAGATCTTGAACAGAATGAATTGCTTGTAATTGTTGGTGGTACAAAAAGTGATATAGTTGTTTCTGCTCCACAGGGGGCTCAACCACAAGTGCCTGTATTGCCAGGGACTGTTCCAGTAAATCCAGCTCAGCCACTACCTCAGCTAGCACCAAACCTACCATCAGCAATACCAACACTGCCCAATCCGGCAAATGTACCATCAGCAGCACCAGCATTGCCGACACTGCCAAGCCCAGCAAACATACCATCAGCAGTACCAGCAATACCAACATTGCCAAACCCAGCAAACATACCATCAGTAGTACCGGCATTACCGACTTTACCTTCATTGCCAGATAATGTAGTACCTTCTAAACCTACAACAAAGCCATCTTTACCAGCAGTGCCGGTTATAACACCGCCTTCTATTGATTTAGTTCGACCCAGATTAGAAATCCCTTCAAATTCTTCAGGTAATATTGCTCCTCAGATACAACCACAGGCTGAAACAGCGCCGAAGAACGATACACCACAGGATGCTGCTGTTACTGATATCGAGGATGAAGAAGATGAATTACCACCAGAACCAACTTTAGAACCGGCTAATTAGGACTCACTAAAAAAGTTCAATCAGAGAAAGTATTATGCAGATAGAAGAGTTTAAATTAGAAAGATTCTTTTCAAAATATGAATTTAAGGCTCCACATCTGCTTTGTTCATCTGATCCAGAATCATTTTTAATAGAAGAGCTGTTAAGTTTTGAACCGAATTTATCTGAAGATCTGAAAAAAGTATGGCTTGGTTATACAGAAACACAGGGCAATCTTGAACTAAGAGAGTGTGTTACAAAACTCTATGAAACAATAAACCCTGAAAATATTCTGGTGCATTCCGGGGGAGAAGAAGGAATATTTATTTTTATGAATGTGGCTTTAAAATCCGGAGACCATGCAATTGCAATGTTTCCAGCTTATCAGTCTCTTTATGAGGTTGCACAGTCAACTGGTTGTGAAATTACAAAATGGGAATTAAATGAAAAAAACAATTGGGAATTAGATATAGAGTTCTTAAAAGCAAATATTAAAAAAACCACAAAAGCTATTATTCTTAACTGTCCTCATAATCCTACAGGATATGTTATGAGTAAAGAAAAATTAATGCAAGTTGTAGATATTGCAAGGAAGCATAATATTGTTATTTTTTCCGATGAAGTCTACAGATTTCTTGAGTATAGAAGTGAAGACAGGCTACCTGCTGTTTGTGATGTATATGAAAATGGAGTCTCTGTGGGTGGTATGTCAAAAGCTTTTGCATTGCCAGGGTTGCGTATATGCTGGACAGCGACAAAAAATAAAGAAATTTTAAATCAAATGGCAAAGTTTAAAGATTATACGACTATTTGTAATAGTGCCCCGAGTGAATTTTTAGCGATCGTTGGTGTTAAACATAAAGAAAGAATTTTTAAAAGAAATCTTGAGATTATTTCAAATAACCTGAAGATATTAAACATTTTCTTTGATAAGTATAAAGATATTTTTAACTGGCAGCCACCAAAAGCAGGTACAATAGCCTTCCCAGGGATTAAGGTGAATATAGATATTGAAAAGTTCTGCATTGATCTTGTAGATAAGAAGGGAGTATTTCTTTTACCAAGTACAAAATACGATTTTGGAAACAGGAACTTTAGAATTGGATTTGGAAGAAAAAATATGCCAGTCTGTCTTATAAGATTTGAAGAATATTTAAATCAGAGCAACCTTCTGTTAAAAGATCCTGTTCTTGCAAAGACTGAATCTTAAAGCTCTTTGTCAAATGCTTTTAAATATCCTTCAACATGCAAAATAGCCAGCTTACTAAAACCCTTAACCAGAGAAGGATTAAATTCTTTTTCTTTAAAGATTGGTTTTAGAATAATATTTCCGTTTTTTAAAACCCAGGCTCTGATATTTTTTTTCGGAAAATCTATATAACAAATTTGTTTAGCACTGTTATAAATAAATCTACTTTTTACACCATTAAATACTGTTGAAGCAGCAATCATTTCAATGCCCCCAGCATTTCTTTTAATCGTATATTTAAGAGGAATCTCTCCTAGAAATAAAATTTTATGACGTGGCAAAAGCAACTGAGTTGATTGATGAATATTATCCCAGTTATAGCCTTTTGCTACCTGTGAAACAGTGACTAATAAAAACATAAAACTATTTTAGCAGGGGTATTAAACAGATATTTAGAAAAAAAGTAAATTCTTGCTTACAGTTTTTGTTAATATTTTTTTGCTTTAAGCCAGTCAGTTATATGTTTTGGTGTCTCTCTTTTAATAAACCCAGGAGATTCAGATTCTCTTACTCTTGCTTCAAATATTGCTCTTTGCCCTGTGGCATGATTTGATAGTGCAAGCACAGCTTGAAAGTCTAATGTCATTTATTTCTCCTTTACATTACATTATTAAAACAGTGAATAACTTATTCTAAAATTTATTTGTTATAAGAGCAAGATGGGAAATAAAAAAATAATTAAGATTATAAAAATTAAAACATAAACCGAATCAAGAATCCTTCTATTGATAGTGCTTTACAGAAAGCTGAAATACAGCCAAAACCCTTACATTGTTAGGAGTAATCTGGTAAAAGGGTAAAAAGTATTTAATGGGAGAGTAACAAATAGAAGAATATGAGATTTCAATGGCTAGTAAATTTGGTTAGTGGTGTAAGAAATATTTTCGCATGGACTTCTTCTGATAAAGACAGTGCTTTTTCCACTAAGTCCCTACCTTCTCAAGGAGCTCCTCTTCCTGCAATACCAACAGGGGGAGAGGCTCTGATTGTACATATACCTCTTCAGGACATTCCGTATAAGTTAAGAGAAAGCTTTAAAGAGGTATATAACTTATTTCACGCTTCAGTTGGTGAGAATGATGAAAAGGCTCTTTTTCATCGAATTACAAATGGAAACTATAACGTTACAAATGAGCTTGTTGATAGTGTTTTAAATAATCCACTAATTAGCAATGAGTGGAAAATATGGGTTTCTGTTAATAGAATGCGAAGCATAGCTTCTGAAGATGAATTGCTTTCTAAGCCTATGAATAGGGATGAAATTATAGCTCTCATAAAAAGAACAAGAGAATTTGGAATAAATCTTTTAAAGGCTGAAGGAAATAATCCCGATGCAATTAAATTTATTCTGGAAAAAGAAAACAGAGGAAATGAATCTCAGCTAAGAATTAAAACTTTTTGTCTGGCAGCTGCTCTGGCTGCTTGTGAACCTAATAAACTTGATAGTGATGAAAAGGAGTTATATCCAAGATTTCAAACTCTAATGACAGCTTTATATTCTGCCAATGTTCAATTTAAACCCAGTGGAGATCCTGAAGCCAATAACAGTTTGAGATTTATATTACCAGAGGATGATAATTCGCCTACTTCTTCTTTATTTGTTTATATCTTTCATGAAACAGAACACAATCCACTTATTGACAAATATAATTTATATTATTCACAGATTCATGGAGGAGCAATAAGTGAATTTAGATGTGATTTAGCATCTATGCGTAATGTTGCTAAGTATATTGATCCAAGCTTGGACAGGCTTAATCTTTCACGGCTTGAATATAAATATGAAAAGCGTTATAACCTCGTGCAGGATTCATCTGGTTATAATTGTAGTAAATATGCTGTTGCAAGAGCTTTTTTTGAGAGTATTTTAAGAGAATGGGAGAGAAGTGGTTCTCCTGAAGCTTTTACTGAGTTACTTGATGAATTAGAAAAAGGAACTAATACAGTTTTAGAAAGACACTCACAGATTGGTACTATAAATCAAGTCCAATTTTCTCAATTTGCTGAAGAATTGATTCAGGAAACAAAACAATTTTTTGCTGACAGAAATATTTCTATTGAAGTTAACCACCCTACAGAAAAATTAACAAGAGCTTTATTTAGAGAAAAGATGAAACATATAAACCCTGACAGGGGATTGTTTGAAACATATCTGTTGTATCAGAATCCAGTTCCAGATGATTGGATAGATCTGGCAATTAAAGAAATGATATATGTGACTCCTGTACCGTCAGTTAAGATGACTAAACTAAACAGTTAATCTGTTTACTGTTTTGCTGGTTTTATTATTGTCATGTTAAAATAGATCCTAATGCAAATAACTGATTCCATACCTACACACAGCACGATAGTGCCGTGGAAGCAAAAAGCTCTTGAAGCAGAGGTAAGAATTGAGCCTTCAGATATTATGACAGAACAAATTGAAGGAAATCATTACCCAACTTTAAAACCCCATGTCTTGCAGAATCAGTTTGAGACATTTAAAGGTGCACATGTACTTAGACTAAGAAATCTTGCAGATGCACTTCGAGACTCTGCAGGGAAATCTTTAGATCCAAAAGAAGTAGCAAAAGCAGTAAGGACTCTTCAATATTTATCTACTTCTGCTTTTACTCTGCATATTATGAATGAAGATCCTGGATTTTTAGGAGAAGAACAAGGAGGAGAAATTGTCCCATATGCAGAAACATACAGCGTGGTAAGGCAAACCTCGCCTCATTGTCATGGACGTACAGTTCATGGTTCATTATTTTCTCTTGGTTATGGTTCTGGAACAAATGGAGTAAAAAGCAGTGGCAATTTAACCTTATGGAATTTAGCGGGCATAGAAAAAACAGATGAACATTTTGTAGTAGATAAAGAGAGTGACTGGTACTTAAGAAAACAGTCTTTGGCACAAATTGAAAGTGTTGATTTACCGCCAATAGCGCCGGAAGAGCAGCCAATAGTAATAATTCATGATGGTGTAACTGCACACTCTAATACAAAAGTTCAACTTTCAGTATCTTTACCTACTCTTCAACGACTAATTAACTTTGTTGAAATGTGTTCAAGGAAAAGATTAAGTCCAGATTTCCTTGCAGAAAAATTCCCACCGCATCTAATTAGAGAAAGAAGAGATGAGTTTATCAATGGAAAAATAACTGGTATCTTAGATAAGTGTCCTGATACATAAGAAGTAAACATTAGGTAAGCAAATCTCTCCCTTTTAGATTAATCATAGCTGCTCTATATAATATAATGGATATTAATGGATTTTGATTCTACTTTTAACTTTTTAAAAGAAGAGCTGGAGAGAATATTAGAAAATGTTAAGTGATGAAGAAAAAAAGAATTGTTAGAAGATGGACTTAGTTCCTCTCGGAGAGAGGACTTTAGAGCATGTAAGGATCTTAAGTCAAACATCTTGCTTGATGACTATATCAAGTTCTTGGATGATATTCAAAAAGTTTTTGGACAGTTTGAAATTTCTCAGAAGATAACAAAGTGTGATTTAAATCAGCTTTAAAATCTTAGGATTTAGAGACAAAGTGAGAACTGAAATAATAGAATACAAAGGCCATTTATCCCCTTAGTGCTCTTTCACTTAGATGATTCTATAGGCAATGAAGAATATTTATGCAGAACTTTTAATAGATTAGCTTCTGAAATTATTCCAATTAGTTTTCCTTTATCGTCAACTACCGGTAAACAGCCAAACCTGTTAATCATCATTATTTCTATTGCATCTTTTAAGTCAGTGTTTGACTTAACGCAGGTCACCTGTTCCTGTTTTAACATTGCCGATCTGACTGAAATTTGATCAGGGTTGTGAAAGATAGTTTCAATTATTTCTCTAAGGGTAATTAATCCAACTAACTTTTTAGTTTGATCCACAATAGGCAGGTTTCTAATTCTTTCTTCTTTCATGAACTTTGAAGCATGCAGAACAGTATCTTCTTCATATAAGAAGTAAGTGTTAGCTTCCATTACATCTTTAACTTTCATATAGCTTTTTAATTAAGACTGCCTGGTTCTATAAACCCGGCTTCTTCTAATGCATCTATTCCTGTCTGTATCAGTTCAAGGGCCTCATTATTCTTCCCTTTTTTAAGTAAGGCAATTCCTTTTTTAATTCGTTTAGTTGTTATACTTTTTGTTTCTTTATCAAATTCTGTTACTTTCCTTACTTCTTTTTCCGCACTTTTTAGTATCGTTACTGCTGTTTTGTTTTCACCCTGCTGAATAAGCTCTTTTACATCCTGTAAGTCAAGGATAAGAATTTCAAGTGGAGATAATTCTTCCTGAGCAAGAACTTTATTTCCTTTGTTTGTATACAAACAATTGCCATTTGTAATAAATGAACCAAATAATACAGCTGAGACTAAAATAAAAGATAAAAGTTGTTTTGAACAAACCATGATTTTCTCCTTTGAAAGAAATGTTAACATAAAAACTTCTGTTAGGAAATGAAGCTTGAATCAATTTTAAGACTGTTAACTATTGGCTTTTAGCTCCAGCCTCTTAGTGCTTTATAAGAAGGGGAGTGTAAAGAGTATATGTTGAATTACTATGCTGCTTTTTTATTTTCAGTAATAGAAAAAAAGGTAAGTCCAAAATTTGAATGTGCTGACATTTGAGCACTAATCACCCCAGCTTGGTCATCAAAATATAGTGGACCTCTATCACCATTAAACATTCTTAAATCAGAACCTTCATTTGGGATGACTTGTAAAACTATTCCATCTTTTGCATTACCTCTTTGTATAAAATTTTCAACTGTTTCAGGTGGTACGGGTTTATAAGAATTAGCAGGATTCAGAACTTGGATTCTCATAATTGTGTTCTCCTTTTTAATTAGTAATATTTTAACTTTTTAAGTTTTATACTACATCATAAAGAAAGAATAATAAGTTGTATCTAACTTACATTCCTCTTACATAAGATTTATACAGATAAGAGTGAATTTAGTATAAGTTAAATTATTTAAAAATCCTTGTTGCTTAAATACCTAGCAAGAACTAAAATGTATTTAACTAATAGATTACAATTTGTGAGAAGGTTGCATAATGCAAACAAGAAGAGTTTTCTTATTTAACGGACTAGTTAATTTAGCAACATTTACGGTAAGTGGAAGTTTAGTAATGGCTGGAAAGGAACATATAAAGGAAGAAGTCAAACCCAATGAAGGACCAGGACAACAAGAGTCAGAAAATCCTGCATTAATACCAAAAAAACATTCTGATAAAGTCAGGTTACCCAGTAATACTGTTAATCATGCTGCTGATTTTGCTCTTGGTGGGACACTAGGATTAGTAGTTAAAAAAGTAATTGAAAAAAGTACAAAACTAAACAGAGTAAATAAAGAATTATCATCTATTATAAGCAAGCTTCAAAAATTAGAAAATAATGACTTGCCTGGTATTGAAAGAACGTTAAAAGAATTTGTTGAAAAAGAAGGCATAAGATATGAAACTCGTAATAGTAGTAATTCTATAGGGTCAATAGTAAGTTTATTAGATGCTATTTTAATTCACGTTAACTCATATAAGAAAGCAACTCAACCCTATCTTGAAGAATTACAAAAATTAAGGATAGCGTTTGCAGGTCCTTTTATTGAACAGCTGCAAAATGTTGGTAATGTGGATGCAGCTACAAGAGAAGCCGCAATTCAAGTTTTAAGAAGTGATAAATTAATCGAGTATTTAGCAACTACTATTGTTAATGCATTACAAAGCACTGGTGCTGGTAATGGAATAGGTATAAATATTGCTAGCTCTTTAGAAGGAAAAGATTTACTAAGTAATGATGCAGTCATTGCACTAAAGCAAGTAGTAATAGAAGTTATGAGAAGTAATCAAGTTAGGGAAGCATTAGGCTATTCAATTGGTGCTAATATTACCGAATATGATGTGGCAGAAAGGTTAATGGAAACTCTTTTACACAGATATAAAATTAGTTTACAAGATGATGATCCGGATTTAATTGCATTAAAGAAAGCCATCGCTGAAGCTCTAAAAAAAGAAGATGTGTCTAAGAAATTAGGCGATGCTTATACAGAGCTTAGCTGATACTGGAACAGTAAAAGTTGAATGGACGTTAGAAACAAAGTAAGAGCTAAATTAAGAGAATATAGAGGGCATATTTTTATACTGGATTTGGTTCCTGCTGCGTGATGTACCCCTAATGCTCTTTACTATGTCTCACAAGGGAAGCAGTACCAAATTTGTGCATAAGTAACTTGAATCTGATTACTTGAAGATTAATTTTGTAATGGGTTAAAGCAAGGTTAAAAAAAATTAAGTGAATTTGCCTGTCAAAAAGCTCATCAATAATTCGTTTTATTAGCATAGTATGAAAATTTCAAAAGAAGGATTTCTTGCTCCTGAACAACTAAAAACAATATATAAAATTTGCCAGAATATTGCTCGCATGTGTGAACAAGGAGATAGGCCTAAATATGCTTTTTATCATAGTATAGAAGCTCCTGAGGGTGGAGAAATAAATGGATTTCACGGCAGGTCAATTATAAAAGATGTTATACCAAGTTTAATTCAAAGAAAACAAGCTGGGAAAGTAAAAATTATTGATTTAGGTGCTGGTGCTTGCCTATATACAGCACAAATTAGAGAAGAATTTGGTGATAAAGTGGATGTGTATAGCACAGGGTTGAGAAAAAAAACAGCTAAAAAAGAAAGAGAAAAAATCCAGGCTGGAGAATCTCTCGATTTTGAAGGAATTAGATACATTATTCCTCACGAAGGACGTGTCTTCTGGACACCATCTAAAAACTTACATCCGAATGACTTGAAGTGGAGATCTGTTTTAGAATTATCAAAGCATCCTGAATTTGACTTAATCCTCGATACTAATGGTGAATTAAGATCTGCAGTAAATAATCTTGACTATCTACAAAAATACTTAGGCGCCGTGATCACAAAATTAAATCCTAAAGGGGTTGCAAGTCTTGCAGGCGTTAACTTAAAGCATGATAATTTATTCAGGCAATTATCAGAAGAACTCCCTGGGGAAAAACCCGAACAAGATTTGACCAATGAAGCGAAGCTTGAATTGTTAAATAGATTTCTTTCAAAATTGCAACAAAGAGAAAATAATTCTTTTAATTTTGAAACAACACTACACAATGAGTTTATTCAATTAACTATACTTAAGAATTGATTTCCAACATTTAGTTTCTACATCTACGTAAAATAATTTTCGGGACTCAGGTACAAAGTGAGAACCAAATTAATGGAGCATAAAGGGCATATTTACATATCGGACTTAGTTCTGGCTGTGTGATTTATTACAGGGACAGATTTGCTTTATCAAGGTGTATGTTGTGAAAAATTTTAATTGAAGATGCTAAGATATATGCATGTGCGAATATTCGCATAAAGATAAAGGTGGTTTATGAAAAACCTTAGAGAGTTTAAAGCAGACTTTTTTAAAGTACTTGCTAGCCCTATTAGAATTCAAATAATAGATGAGTTACGTGATGGCGAATTAACTGTCAATGAATTAAAGGAAAAGTTAGAAATCGAAGCTCCGAATGTATCTCAACAACTTGCAATACTCAGAAATAGTAACATCGTAAAAACCAGAAAAGAAGGAAATAATATCTATTATTCCATAAGACATAACATTATATTCAAAATGTTGGATCAGACAAAAAAAATATTCAATGAGCATTTACTTGATGTTCAAAGTTTGCTAAAAAAAATATCTATAAATTTAATTCTATTTGTTTTGAATCTTGAGAATCTAATGAATTTTGGAGTTGATATAGCTTTAATTTAACGATAGAAACTTTAATGGGATTTTTTATATTAAGGAGGCTTGGCTAAAAATGGATAAGAAAGATGGTTTGTTAAAAATTGATGTTTTATCAGTTGGATTATTTGGACTTGCAGTAGGTGCTCTAACATTAGGCTTTGTCCAAATGGGAGTAATTCCGCACAATGATGATTTAGCCATATCAATTATTTGTCTTATTTTTGGTGGAATTGTTCAAGTACTTGCTGGCATGGTTGACGTAAAATATCACGATCAACTTGGTGGTACTGCACTTACAATGTATGGTTTTTATTGGACAACAATGTTTATAGTTAAGATTTTAGGCTTAGTACAGGGTTTTCATTGGGATAATATTCTTTTTCTCCCAATAGTCACAATTTATGCAACATTTTCTGCTGTGATGATTTATCTTACAGGACATAAGTCATTTGCTTTAATGCTACTCCATATCTTTATTACAGCAGTTTTTATAATAGATATTCTTGTCAAACTAAATTATCCACTTGAGTATTATGCAGGAGTTGATCATGCAATAATTGGAGTAATTGCTCT
Source organism: Candidatus Melainabacteria bacterium (assembly GCA_023250195.1). Classification (GTDB taxonomy): domain Bacteria; phylum Cyanobacteriota; class Vampirovibrionia; order 2-02-FULL-35-15; family 2-02-FULL-35-15; genus 2-02-FULL-35-15. Next base: position 228,487 of record JAHFBF010000005.1, read on the forward strand.
TTATCATGCAATGATAACACTTGTGAATAAATACACCGGCAAGGCTGGATATCTATTAGGTAAGCCTCCATTTAAGTTTAAAGAAAGTCATAAATAATGATGGGTAACCTTTTGCTCTTTAAGTTCTCATTATTCCTTTTTATTACAGGGGCATTTTTTTCACTTATATTGGGATTTTATTCAAAGAAATTCAGTACATATGTTTCAGGAATTTTTGCTGCTGTTTCTGCATCGCTTAGCTTAGTAAGTTCAATTAATATTTTACTATATCAAAACAATTTCACTATCAAGCTACCAATAAACATTCCACTGCTGACAGCAAATATTGGAATGGATCCATTCTCAGCATTTTTTATCTTTCTTATTTCACTCATTGCAATTCCTGTATCAATTTATTCAATTGGTTATATGAATTCAGAACCTTCAGATACACCGGTGCATATCTTAGGATTTTTATACAATTTGTTTTTATTATCAATGATTCTTGTTGTAAGTGCAAAGGATGCATTGCTATTTCTAATCTTTTGGGAATCCATGACATTAATATCTTATGGATTAATTGTATCTAATACTTCTAGTGATGAATCACGATCTGCCGGTTTTATTTATTTGTTAATGACTCATATTGGCTCTGCGTTTTTGCTTTTTTTGTTTTTAATAATGGCAAATTATTCAGGAAGTTTTGCATTTGAATCATTTCATGATATCTATAAAACAATACCTGATAGTTTAAATCTTTTATTATTTGTTTTTGCTTTAATTGGTTTTGGAACTAAAGCAGGTTTAGTTCCTTTACACATATGGCTTCCAGAAGCTCATCCGGCAGCTCCCAGTCATGTATCTGCTCTTATGTCCGGAGTCATGATTAAAACAGCTATCTATGGAATACTGCGTATAACCTTTGATTTTCTGAATCCTGCATCATATTGGTGGGGAATTGGATTACTTTTAATAGCAGTAACTACTGCATTAGTTGGCATTATTTATGCTTCTCAGGAAAACGATATAAAAAGACTTCTTGCATATAGCAGCATTGAAAATATTGGCATAATTTTTATTCCTATTAGTGCAGCAATTATTTTTTATAGCTTAAAGCTCTATGAGCTTGCAGGGATTTCAGTTGTTATAAGTTTATTTCATACCTTAAACCATTCTATTTTTAAAGGATTACTTTTTATGGGTGCTGGTTCAGTAATTTCTGTAACACATACAAGAAACCTTATAAAACTTGGCGGGCTAATTAAAAAAATGCCGCAAACATCGTTATTCTTTCTAATAGGAGTATTAGCAGTATGTGCGTTTCCTCCACTTAACGGCTTTGCAAGTGAATGGCTTATATTCCAAAATTTACTTTCATTATTCAAGACTTCTTCCAGTACCATAAAAATTGTAGCTATAATCTCTGCATCACTGTTAGGTTTAACAGGTGCTATATGTGCTGCAACTTTTTTAAAAGCATTCTCTGGTATATTCCTGGCATTTCCTAGAACACATCAGGCAGAATATGCTCATGAAGCCTCTTTATCCATGACTTTTGGCTTGTTTACATCTGCAGCATTATGCTTATTAATTGGGGTTTTGCCTTTATTTGTCATTTTGCCAATCTGCACTGCGGTTTCAACACTAATGAAATCAAGTAGTGTAACTCCTGAGATGTTTTCTGATGGAAATACCTTACATATAAGCAATATAATCCCTGGATATTATTCGCCTGTATTACTAACAATTCTTCTTATAGTATTTTCTCTTTTTGCACTTATCCTTCCCAAATTAATTGGCAGTAAAACTACCACGAGAAAGGATGAAACCTGGAGTTGTGGGATTACACCTAGAGCTGAGTTTGAATATACTCCCAGTGGCTATGCACAACCTTTAGAAGTTATTTTTTCAGGATTACATGTTCCTGCAGATTTTTATTATAAGTGGATTTATCTTCCTATTTATAATGCTTTGCACAGGTTTTCTCATAAATTAAAACCAATTCAATCAGGAGTTGTGCAAATTTACCTGACTTATATCTTTGTTGCTTTAGTGGCTTGCATATTGTGGGTGAGTTTATGAACGAAGAATTGAAAATTATAATCATAATTTTTTGTCATTTAGCTATATTGCTCTTGCTTTCTCCACTTGTAAATTCCATAATAAAAAAAACTAAAGCATTGCTGCAGGGAAGAAAAGGAATTCCACTGGCTCAAGGCTATTACGATTTAATTAAATATTTTCATAAGGAAACTGTTATTTCAAACCAAACATCATGGATATTTCTTATAACACCGGTGATTCTTTTTTCTTCAATTCTTCTTGCAGGTTTATTTGTTCCACTGTTTTCTGAATTTGGAAGCATAAAGATTTTAGGAGGAATTATAGTTTTTGTTTATCTGCTGGGACTTGGCAGATTTTTTATGTCTCTTGCTGCTATGGAGCCTGGAAGTGGTTTTTGTGGAATGGCAAGCAGCAGAGAAATGATGCTTTCAGTTTTAATAGAGCCTGTCATGCTTCTTTCTCTTATTGTTTTATCCTTACTAGCCGACTCAACACAAATTTTTACGATAATAAGTTCAATTGCAAGACATAATTTAACTTTGCCATCTACAGGCTATGTGCTTGCAATAATAGCTTTATTTATTATTTCAATAGCAGAAATAGGAAGGATTCCATTTGATAATCAAGAAACTCACTATGAACTTACTATGATACATGAAGGGATGCTTTTAGAGTATTCCGGCAAACTACTTGGATTAATGATCTGGTCTGGCTGGTTAAAACAATTAATAATAATATCTTTAATCAGTAATCTAATTTTTCCATGGGGAATTACAAATACGTTTACTTTAAGCAGTATTTTAATTGGGTTCATATTTTATATTCTTAAGGTTTTTATATTTTCAATCTTTATTGCTTTAATCGAAACCATTATTGCAAAAGTCAGATTGTTTAGAGTAAAAGATATCCTGGTTGCTTCTTTTGTAATTTCAGTTTTAGCGTTAATTTTAATTATTCAGGAATCAGGAAAGGGTTCCTTACTATGACAAACCTGCTAATTAAAGAACTAACACCTTCATTATTGAGTTACTCTACGGTTATTTTACTGTTAATGAGTATCTTAATTGCTGGCAGCAACAGATTACAATCCATAGTTAAATTTTATGCATTTCAGTCATTATGCTTAGTAGTAATCACACTGATTGTTGGATTTTCAACTAGTAATTCCGAGACTATTCGAATAGCAACAATTACATTTATAGGCAAGTGCCTAATCATACCGTTAGCCTTAAATTTTGTTATAAATAAAACTCAGGTTCATAAAGAAGTTGATCCTATAATAAGCCCACCAACAACGGTACTTATTGTCTGTATATTAATTGCGCTTGTATATGGTTTAACTTCAACACCAAATTTTGCAAAAATAGCTTATTCCTTAGGATTGTTTGATACGGCTATATCCATAATATTAATTGGATTATTAATAATGATAAGCAGAAGAAAAGCACTTACACAAATTGTTGGATTATATGTAATGGAAAATGGAATTTTTGCACTTACAGTTGACACAGTGTTTGGAATGCCATTTGTTGTGGAGATGGGGATTTCTCTCGACTTATTTATTGGCGTACTGATAATGGGTATCTGGGTTCTTAGAATCAAACAATCGTTTGACTCGATAGATGTAAGTAAATTAAGCAAATTAAAAGGATAATATTATGGATATAACTTTATTTTTTTTAATTCCAATTATCACGGCAATACTTTGCTTAATACCAAATAACATTAGATGGTTAGCTCCCATTCAAATAGCCGGAACATCGTTTTTATTCCTAGTTGTAATTAGATTATTAAATAATATCCTTCAATACAAGGTAATCAAAGCATTTAATAACCTGATTTATATAGATGCTTTTAGCGGGTTATTGATTTTATTAATTTCAACAGTTGGCTTGCTTGTTTCTTTATATTCAGCAGGGTACATGACTAAAAGCCCTGAAGGAAAAACTGTTTCCACCTGGAAATTGAAAAGATATTACTTCTTATTAAATATTTTTATACTTACCATGTTAACTGTAGTCACTGCAAATAACATTGGACTGGTATGGGTTGGAATTGAAATAACTACACTGGTCTCAGCATTCTTAGTAGGATATTATAATAAGCAAACCAGTATTGAAGCTGCATGGAAGTACATCATACTCTGCACTGTAGGCATTGCATTTGCAATGATAGGAATTATTTTATGTTACTACGGGGCTATTCATTCTGGAGGCATTGAGTCACTAAGTCTAAACTGGGATTATTTACTTTCAATAGGAAATAAGTTTGATCCAAGCATAATGAAACTAGCATTTGTATTTATATTAATTGGCTATGGAACAAAAGCAGGTCTTGCTCCCATGCATTCATGGCTGCCTGATGCACACAGCGAAGCACCCACTCCTGTCAGTGCATTACTTTCCGGTGTTCTTTTAAAATGCGGCATCTATAGCATTATTAGATTTTCTATTTTAGCTAATGAATCTCTAGGTGCAGCATTTACAAATCAGATGCTGCTTTTCTTTGGAATCCTTTCAATTGGATTATCAGTTCCATTTATAATTACCCAACACCAGATTAAACGTTTACTGGCATATAGCAGTCTTGAACATATAGGAATAATTGTTACTGGTTTTGGGATAGGAAATCCAATATCAATCTTTGGTGCACTATTTCATATGCTTAACCATGCAATGGTGAAAACTTTAATGTTTTTTTCTGCCGGCAATCTTGCATTAAAATTTCAGACAAAAGATATGAGTAAAATCAAATGTGCGGTTAATATAATGCCCTTTACCGGAACAGTTCTTTTAATTGGAGGGCTTGCTTTAGCTGGTTCTCCACCATTTTCAGTTTTTTTAAGTGAGTTTTATATTATCAAAGCTGGAATATTTGAAAAGCACTGGGTTATAAGTACATTATTTCTACTTTTCTTAGTTATTATTTTTGGGGCATTAATGCATCACATCATGGGCGTCACTCTTGGAAATAATTTAAACAATACAACGGAAGAAAAAGCTAATATACAAAAAGGAGAAGTAAGCAAATCAGGGATTGTAGCATCATTGATTCCTTTACTTATCATATGTTTATTGGGTGTTTGGATGCCACAATCATTATTTAAACTGCTCAATGCATCTGTAGAAATTATTACAGGAAAGGGAATCTTATGAACCTGACTAATGAAGATTTAACATCTGCAAGATTGATGAGTTTACTAAAAGATTATCGCTCTGAAGCAAACACTATTAATCCTAATCATCTGATTTTTCTTATTGAAAAAGAATCTTTACAAAATGCAATAGAAACTTTGTATAAAGAAAATGATATTAAAACATTATTTCTTACCATGGTTGCAACAGATGAAAGACAATTAAATGGAAAATATAAATTGCATTTAATTTTTCTTATCCTTAATACAGATATTTTAGTAACATTTAAAATTAATTTAGATCAGACAAAACCTTCTTATCCTGCTATTAGCAAGTTCCTTCCTGCTGTGGAATGGTTCGAACGTGAGATTCATGACATGTTTGGAATCGTTGCAGAAGGAATAGATTTGCCGCCGCTAGTACTTCATCGGGATTTTCCTCACGGGAAATATTTTCCTATGCGGAAAGATTTTGAGATAAATAAAGAAGTTACAATTTCAGAAGTACCACATCAATTTACACAACCACATGCAGAAGGAATGCATCAGGTAGCAGTCGGACCGATACATGCCGGGATAATTGAACCTGGACATTTAAGATTCTGCACAATCGGTGAACAAATACTTGAATTTGATGCCCAGCTTTTTTACACACATAAAGGAATTGAAAAAATTGTAGAAGATAAAACTATAGAAGAAGGATTGGTATTAGCAGAGCATACATGTGGAATGTGTTCATATTCTCATTCTACGGCTTATTGCCAGGCAATTGAAAGTATTGGTCAAATCAATATTCCTAAAAGAGCTTTATATATAAGAACTATTTGTTTAGAACTGGAAAGATTAAGCAATCATTTATCAGATCTGTCGGCAATCTGTTCTGCCGGTGGATTTGCTATTGCTTCAATGCCCGCCGCTAAGTTTAGAGAAAAAATTATGCAATTAATTTTTAAGCTTGCAGAACACAGATTCTTTAGAGGATTAAATGCTATAGGTGGATTAAGCAAAGATATTAATGATGGCGACTTTGAGTTTCTGAAAAAGAATCTCCACGCCTTAAAAAAAGAATTTCACTCGTTGGAGGAAATGATAATTGGTTCAGATACGCTTCTTGATCGCCTTGAAACTACCGGGGAATTGAATTTCACGCAGGCAAAAAATATTGGTTTGGTGGGTCCAGCAGCAAGAGCTTCTGGAATTGATATTGATTTAAGGAGAGATTTTCGCTATGCAGCTTATCAAGACTTTATCCTGCAATTCCATATTGAAACAGAAGGAGACGCTTTGGCAAGAACAAAAATCAGAATTAAAGAACTTTATGAGACATTAAATTTCATCCCGAAAATTATTGATCAACTCCCTTCAGGAAGAGTTAAAGAAGAAATGCCTGAACTGCTTCCATTTCAACCTGGAATTGGAATAATAGAGTCTGCCAAAGGATCCCTTATACACTGGCTAATGTTAGATAATAAAAAGAAAATATTCAGATGGCATGTGAGAAGTGCATCATATATGAATTGGCGGGGTGTAGTGCAAGCAACAAAGGGAAACAATATTGTTCCTGATGCTCCACTTGTTAATAAGAGTTTCAATCTTTGTTATGCATGTGTTGACAGATAGAAAGGAACATCGTGTTAAATATTTTAAAATATTGTAGTACTAAAAATAAAGAAGTAAATGATCTTTTATTACCTATGATTAATGCATCAAATATTGAAGATGTAAAAATTGAATTGTCTAAAATTGAACTTCTGGATAAAAATGTTAGGAAAGCATTGAGCAGATCTATACTTATACGTCATTTAGATACAGGTTCCTGTAATGCAGAAGAAGCTGAACTCCTTGCGCTATCCAATCCCATATATGATGTAACCAGATTTGGTATTGATTTTACTGCTTCACCAAGGCATGCAGATGTTTTAACAGTAAGTGGACCTGTAACCAGACATCTTAAAATTGCAATGGAAAAAACATATAATGCAATGCCTTCTCCAAAAATTGTAATAGCTCTTGGAGATGGTGCTTGTAATGGTTCTATTTATGAAAATACATATGCTTGTTTAGGAAAAATAGATAATTTCTTGCCAGTAAATATTTATATTCCTGGTAACCCACCTACGCCAATTCAAATTCTTAAAGGATTACTTCTCTGCAAGTATTTATTGAACAAAAAATAGAAATCGGACCTCAGGTACAAAGTGAGAACTAAATTAATGGAGCATAAAGGTCATATTTACATACCGGATTTAGCCCCTGTTGCATGATTCACCACCTAGTCAGTCCTCTTCACTGTATCTCACAGGGACAGATTTGCTTTATCATTGGCTGAGAAGCTTTTTACAGTACAATCTTTGCAATGAGGTTATGTTGCTAACGACACTTTAGAAATCTTTGAGTCGTCTAAATTATGTATTCATTTTAATCTATTGTAAAAAATCGTGAGGAATATATACAAGACTTTGAAATAATAAAAAATATTCTTCCTGGAGATTCTAATCTTTACTCCAACCTTGTTGAAAAATATCAGCGTAAGATTCTCGGATATTGTATAAATATCTTTAATGATCACCTCCTTGCAGAAGATGCTACTCAGGAGATTTTCATAAAAGCTTATCAAGGTTTAAGAAAGTTTAATCAAAAATCTTCATTTTCAACCTGGCTGTATAGAATTGCTTTTAATCATTGTCAAGATTTACTAAAGAAAAAAAATAATCAAAGATGTGAATCCTTGGAAGAAATAAGTGAGAGAGAAGGTGAAATATTTGAGACACTTCTTTTCTCCACACAAGATATAAGTATTTCAATTGAACAGATAGATTTAATAAGACAAATACTTTCTCAGGTATCTGATAGGTATCGCAACATACTTATACTTAGAGAGATTCAGGGACTAACCTATGAAGAGCTTGCTGAGGTTCTTGATTGTTCAATAGATTCGATTAAGGCCAAATTAAGAAGAGCCCGTCAGGAACTCCAAGAAAAAATTCGACACATTGTAAAGTCATTAAATGTCTAAACTAGTAGAGGAAAAATGAATCATAAGCTAATAAAAGAGAAACTGTATACATTTCTGGATAAGGAATTGTCAGAGCAGGAGCATCAAGAAATTTCATTGCATATAGAGGAATGTAATGAATGTAAGGATAATCTAAAGCTTTGGCAGACTACAGGAAGGCTTCTATCTTTTATTCCAGAGCCTGTACCATCAGAAAAAATTATGACGAATGTCATGAAATCTGTTTCAAGCTTGAGCAAGGAAAATGGTTTTGATTTGGGTAAGCTTTTACAGTTTCGTTGGTTAGCTCCAAGTCTTTCAGTAGGAGTAGCTGTTTTATTCTTATGTTTTGCTTTTATACATAAGGAAGCTGTTATAACTACTGAAAATGTTTTACTTGCAAGCTTATCTTCTGATGATACAATGAACAGTTTTTTCTCTTCTGGTGAAGAACCAGATATAGGTTTATTGTTTGATATGAACGAGGAAAATTTATGAAAAAATTAGCATGGATACAAATTATACTTTCGTTGGTTATTGGTTTTGTTATTGGAACAACTTTTGACAATTTTAATGTTTTAGGTGGTAAAAGTTGCCATGGTTGTCACAAAAAACATGGTGGGAAGCATGGTCATTGCAAAGGAAAGTATGGCTGTAAAGATGGACATTGCAAAGGAATGCATTCGAAGTTTGACAGGCACGGTGATTTTAAAGATAAGAAAAAGCATATGCTGGAGAAATTTGCTTCTGAGCTTGATTTGACTTCAGAGCAAAAAACAAAAGTTGCTGCAGTGTTCGAATCAAAGCATAAGAAAATGATGGAATTAAGAGATGAGCTTCGTCCAAAATTTAAAGCTTTAAGAAAATCAACTCAGGATGACATTAAAGTACTTTTAACATCTGAACAGCAAAAGAAATTTGATGAAATTCATTCAAGATGGGAAGCTAAACGTGAAAAGTGGCGTTCAGTGCCTAAGCAAGAATAAATAGTTAGTAATTAAAAAGTAAAATCGGGACTCAGGTACAAAGTGAGAACTAAATTAATGGAGCATAAGGGACATATTTTCATACCGGACTTAGCTCCTACTGCATGATGTGCCCTTAGTGCTCTTCACTATTGTTCACAGGAACAGATTTGGTTTATCATTGGATTCCTGGCTTACACTAAACAAAAGGCTAGTTGCATATAGTTAAACTATATGATAGTATACTTACGTATGGTTAAAAGAGATTTCTGGTTAGAAAAGATAAACAATGCTTGGAAAAGCAGATCTGTAATATGGCTTAATGGTGTAAGAAGAGTAGGAAAAACCTACCTATGCAAATCTATTCCAAACATTGAATATTTTGACTTTGAGCTTTATGGGGTTAGAAAACAGGTAGAAAATCCCGAGTTATTTCTAAAAGGGTTAAAAAAGAAAAAAAAAGTTATCTTTGATGAAATTCACAGGCTAGAGAACCCATCAGAGTTGTTAAAGATAGCTAGTGATTATTTCCCTGATATAAAAGTTATTGCAACTGGTTCATCAACACTTGGTGCATCAAAGAAATTTAAAGATACGCTTACGGGAAGAAAATTTTCAATTTGGCTTACTCCTTTAATTACTAAAGATCTAAAGGATTTTAATAATCAAGATTACAACCATAGGTTCTTATTTGGTGGGCTACCACCTAATTTCTTACAAAATAAGCTACCAGAGTATGAGTTAGAAGAATGGATAAGTGAATATTGGTCTAAAGACATAGAAGAATTATTTAAGCTTGAAAGGAAAAGTTCTTTTCAAAAGTTTATTGAACTTTTATTTGTAAATAGTGGTGGGATTTTTGAAGCAACAAAATATGCTAAACCTTGTGAAGTAAGCAGAGTCACTATTAATAACTACTTAAATATTTTAGATCAAACATTTGTAGCAAATATTGTTAGGCCTTTTAGCACCTACAAAATAAATGAAATAGTAAAAGCCCCAAAAGTGTATGCATTTGATACTGGTTTTGTTTGCTACTATCGCAGTTGGAACTCTTTAAGACCAGATGATATGGGAATATTATGGGAGCACTTTGTTTTAAATGAAATAAATGCAGAAACACAAACGAAAAAAATAATGTATTGGAGAAATAAACAAGGAAATGAAATAGATTTTATTATTTCCCCAAGAGGTAAAGATCCAATAGCAATTGAATGCAAATGGAAATCAGATAATTTTAATTCTTCCAACTTAGAGGTTTTCAGAAGAACCTATCAAAAAGGTCTAAATTATGTAGTTTCTCATGATGTTGATAGAACTTACAAAAAAGAATATGGAAGTATAGAAGTTATATTTGTTAGCTTAAAAAACTTGGTTAACGAAATTTTAAAAGCTACAAGTCGAGGAATAGATAGCTTGAAACTTTAACTTTCAGTTTGTCCACATCACAATTGATGATTTGGAGACCAACGGGATTTTCCACCAGAGGTGGATCAGCCTTTGGCTGAGAACCACAATTATTGAGTATTTGTCAGAAATAAGCTTCAAAATTAAAACGCTTTTTTAATTATAGGATTTGTGTGATTTATTCACTAAAGCCGATCTCCCGAGACAGTTGATCGCGAGAAGGTTCAGCTTGGTCTGAACCTATATAAAAAGAAATCGGATCTCAGAGGCAAAGTCGGAACTAAGTTAAGAGAGTATAGAGGTCATATTTATATACCAGATTTGGCTCCAGCTGCATAATTTACTTATCTCTAAGCAGATTTCACTGAAATAGCTTTCGCTGACTTTGCTTTAAAGTATAGCTTTTCAAAGCCAATCACTTTTTTACTTTTTTTATCCTTAATCAAGATTATCCCATCACCAGCTTCTTCACAAATTTGATTTTTGCTTGGCTTGTCAAAATAAATAGTTAGTGTTTCACCCTTTTTGTCATGAATTATTTTTAATTTCCCCATATTTTTTCACCTTCTTTTATTTTATCAGTAATATAAGCTGTAATTATAAAACCATCTAAAACATTAGCCTTTGTAACAACACATAACCAGTAACCATTAATTTTCTTGTAAAAAAGCAAAACACTCTTGTCGATCCTGCTCTTTGTAACTAAGTCAGGCATTTTAAGAGTTTGTTTTATAAGTAACAATTTTCCTTTTACTTCAGGATGTTTGATTTGTATTAAATTCCAATAACCTTGTGTTGTCCTAACCTTTAAACCTATTGGTGTACTAATTTCAAATAAATATTTCTTTTGCATCAAAAGCTAGAATATCATGATTTTTAGAAAATTTAAAAGTCTACAATCAACGGGGATTTGAACCCAAATTCATCAGAATTAATAACCAAAATATGCGTATATTGATTTTTCGGACCTCAGGTACAAAGTGAGAACTAAATTAAGGGAATATAGAGGGCATGTTTATATACCGGATTTAGCTGCTGTGTGATTTACTCGTTTTAAAACTTTTTGCCTTAGTTTAGATGGTAATTTTTCAATTGCATATCGTAGAGCCGTTCTTGGCATCTCTTCTTTTTGCTTCATGACATAACAAAAAACCTCTTTTTGATAGTGATTGCTTGCCTCCTTTAACATCCATCCATATCCTTTTTGGACCATATCATCATTATCTTTTAATAAAGCATTGGCAGTTTTAAATATTTGTTTTAGATTTTTCTTTCTTCTTACTGAATAGATTAGAGATACCGCAGAAGCTCTACGCAACCATCTGTTTGAGGATTTAGTCCATAAAAACGTTTTCCGGAATAACTCTGGGTATTGAAACAATATCTCTCCAAGTGTATTACAGCAAAAGTCATCACAACTAGACCAGTTTTTTACATACTTTTTGAGCCAAGATTCAAAAATCTTAAAATCATCCTTTGTATACTTTTTTCTAAGTTCATAAGCTAATTGAAAGGAAACAACAAGTGGCTCATGCAATTTAGATGATAGCAACTCTTCACACACTGCAAAAATATCATTTTTGCTACTTAATTTTATTTCTCTAAAAACCTTCTTTGCAATTTTTCTTACCGCTGGGATACGTACACCATAACAATTTCTACCTTCAGGAAACAGTCTGGCTTCAGTAGATTTGTATTTTTTATCAATGTTTTGTTTTAGTTCTCTATGAACAAGTTTAGCTTTTTCAGCGATATTTTCTCTTGAATATTTAATACCCATAAATCAATTATAATAGTAAGTTAAATGCCAGAGATTTCCAGATTCCTAGGAATAATCATAATGATCTTTTATAAGGATCATGCTCCTCCACACTTTCACGCTAAATATTCCGACAAAGCTGGAATCTTTTCAATTCCTGACCTAAAACTGCTTGAAGGAAATCTACCACCAAAAGTAATCTCATTAATAATCAAAAAGGGAGTCCGTTAAAGAAGATTGAGCCATTGGTATAATTAATTTTAAGAGGCAAATAAATATGCGTTCAGTTAAAAAGGTAAAACATTTAAATGATTATAAACTTGAAGTTGAGTTTAACTCAGGTGAAATAAAAGTAGTTGATTTATC
>JAHFBF010000001.1 GCA_023250195.1 Candidatus Melainabacteria bacterium
CAGCACTTCTTCTGGCGGTTCCTCTGGCGCTGCCTGCAATGTTGCTCAAGTAGCTACCTGCTGTTCAACTAATCTTTGCGGAGTTAATCCTCTTGACCCTTGTCGATGTACCAGCGGGGGTAATTGTTCTACTACTATTACTCAACAATGTACTTCCGGTGGCAGCACTTCTTCTGGCGGTTCCTCTGGCGCTGCCTGCAATGTTGCTCAAGTAGCTACCTGCTGTTCAACTAATCTTTGCGGAGTTAATCCTCTTGACCCTTGTCGATGTACCAGCGGGGGTAATTGTTCTACTACTATTACTCAACAATGTACTTCCGGTGGCAGCACTTCTTCTGGCGGTTCCTCTGGCGCTGCCTGCAATGTTGCTCAAGTAGCTACCTGCTGTTCAACTAATCTTTGCGGAGTTAATCCTCTTGACCCTTGTCGATGTACCAGCGGGGGCAATTGTTCTACTACTATTACTCAACAATGCACTTCCGGTGGCGGCACTTCAAGCTCAAGTGGTAGTTCAATATTCTGCTCAAGTGGATCTCTCTGCACATCAGGACTTGTCCCAAATTGTCCAAGTGATACTACTCTATTCTTCTGTAACATGGATGAACCATGCTGTCTAAACAGTCAATCAATCTGTAACCCACCAGATACACCTGCTTGTATAGCTCCATCAGGCAGCTCATCATCAAGTGGCTCAGTCCGTGCTCCATCATGTCCAACACTTGAAAATCTCTTTACTGCACCAGGTGGAGAATCCTGCAATATTACTCAAGACGGAACAGTAAAAGTACCAATACTTGAATCCAAAGAAATTAATTCTGGAATAGCACCACTTGAATCCCATCTGGCATTACTTGCAATTAAACGAAATCAACAAACTGGATTTATTGAGGATGTTATCCTGCTTGAAGATATTCCAACAGACTATGCAGATCAGGATTGTCCTTCTTCTTTATACGCAAGCTCAGGTAGTAATTCCTCTGTAAAAATCAGAGCCCCTCTTGCCGGTTCTATTGCTATTACCGCATGCGGCACAACGATAGCAGTTGCCGATAAGTTATATAAGAAAAATATCAGAACCTATGGCATTGACTTTGGTCTTGCCAAGAACAAAGCTACTAAACTAGCAGATCTAGCAAATCGTGATGGGTTATTAATAGGATCTAACTCAGTCGTAAAACACAAGCTAAAAGGCTCTGACACTGATACATTTGCACTAAATAATCTAAATATTTTAAACTTAAATTTAGCTGCAGAACATGACCCAATAATGTTAACGACCTCGGATGAAGGTAATTACTTTGAATCATTTATATCAGGTCTTGGCATAAGCAGAAATAATGTTGTAATAGCTGGTATTGCAAAGAGATTAAGCAGCAGTCAAAGAAACCTACTAAATGAAAACACTACAGCCCTCTCAGGGAAGATAGTTACATTTGGCTTAACTAGCGAAGTACCACCAATAGCATGTTGTAACTTGAGAGAGTGTTATATTTCAAGTCTTACACCTGCAATATCCGGTAACTCAGGATTTATAAATATTTCAGGTGGTGGAAATATTACAAATGGTCTGGGCGGATTTGTAAAACAAAATAGATACGGAGAAATTGCAGTTCAAAAATCTGCAACCAGTAATCAAGGAGCTGGAGTTGTTACAATCCACGGCTCAGATACTATATTCGGTTTTGGATTTACTGAAACCTCTGCTGGAATGATAAGTATAAACTCAGATGTCACCACTTCTTCAGTAAGTGCAGGATCAAGTGTCCAGGCAGTGTTGCAAGGACCAATCGCTGAGGTTAGTTACAATAACGGATCTTCTGACACTTTATATTTTGCATCTGTAAGCAATTTAAGTGTAAATAATGATAGTAACAGACCTGCCGTAAAAACATTTACCATACAAAATATTCCAAGCACAAATAGCCTCGGACAAATTCAGGAAGTACCAGACAGCACTCTTCAGTTAAAGAAATCTGACTTGCCAAGTGCAAATCAAACTGCAAGTAATATAATACTTCCAACCAACTACAGTGATCTTAATTTTGGACCTGATGCACAATACTTTGGTGCTGCAATTAATAACAATCAATCTACACAAAGAGCAAATCCAGTTATTTACTCTGAATTCTTCAATGGACAAATACAAAAGAATGTATCCCCTTCGGGCGGTTTAATCCCTGGTTTAATTTCTCCAAATACACCATACACCTACGAAAGTGATAATGAAAATTATTCATTATTTAAGTTTGATAATTCTCCTCCTGAAGGAACATTCTATTATGCTATAGCTGCAAATATTTCGAAGAGTAAGCCACCATCCGATGATACTTCGACAAACTCACTTACTATATTCATATTCAATAAGAAGCCAGACATAAATAATACGAGCCCAAGAACTGTTGCAAAACTAACACAAAGCGGTACCAGTGGAACGTTGGATCTTGGCACAGTACTTGCCGGGGATGCAAATAAAAACATAACAATTGCTGATGCAGCAATTTCAAGAGGCATCTTATTTATCTCTTACTTAACACCTGATACAAATAATCAGGTCCAGGGTTTTGTAAGAGCATTTGATCTAACCAGAAGAAGCTCTGAATCTGAACCATTTACCGATCATATAATAGCAAAAGGACCTCCAGCTCAAGCCACAATTACAGCTACAGATGGTTCAGGAAGTATAATTAGAAAAGTTGCAGGACAAATTGTAATTAACCCATTAACAAAGACATTGTTCTTAGTCGACAAATACGGTACAAATACAATTCAATCATTTGCAATTGATGAATTTGCAAACAGAGTTGATTCAAAAATATGTCCACTAATCAAGAACGGTCCTACCGTACAATTTGGTTTACCTTTAAATCCAAATGAAGGTTATTTTGCAGTTACTTCAGCAAAATTAACAAATGACGGTAAGTATTTATTTGTGGTTAGCACAAACTGTTCCCCAGGTGGAAATCAGGCAAAAGTTTATGCCTTTGCAACAAATCAAGTTGCCAGAGACTGCTCAACATTACCAGTAGTCACTGAACAGGAGACTGTTTCAAATGTAAGTGAGATAGATCTTGCAAAAACCTGCATTGTAAGTGGAACATCTACGACTACATCATCTTCCAGCAGTTCCTCCGGTGGTGGTTCCTCTGGTACTGCCTGTGATATCCCTGCAATAGCTACTTGCTGTTCAAATAATCTCTGTGGAGTTAATCCTCTTGACCCTTGTAGATGTACCAGCGGTGGCAATTGTTCTACTACTATTACTCAACAATGTACTTCCGGCAGCACTTCCTCTGGCGGCGGTTCTTCTGGCGCTTCATGCAATGTTGCTAACGTAGCTACTTGCTGTTCAAATAATCTCTGTGGAGTTAATCCTCTTGACCCTTGTAGATGTACCAGCGGTGGTAATTGTTCTACTACTATTACTCAACAATGTACTTCCGGCAGCACTTCCTCCGGCGGCGGTTCTTCTGGCGCTTCATGCAATGTTGCTAGTGTAGCTACTTGCTGCTCAAACAATCTCTGTGGAGTTAATCCTCTTGACCCTTGTAGATGTACCAGCGGCGGTAATTGTTCTACTACTATTACTCAACAATGTACTTCCGGCAGCACTTCCTCCGGCAGCGGTTCTTCTGGCACTTCATGCAATGTTGCTAACGTAGCTACTTGCTGTTCAACTAATCTCTGTGG
The DNA here is from genome assembly GCA_023250195.1 of Candidatus Melainabacteria bacterium. Classification (GTDB taxonomy): domain Bacteria; phylum Cyanobacteriota; class Vampirovibrionia; order 2-02-FULL-35-15; family 2-02-FULL-35-15; genus 2-02-FULL-35-15. The sequence goes on from JAHFBF010000001.1 coordinate 3,688, forward strand.
AGTTAATCCTCTTGACCCTTGTAGATGTACCAGCGGCGGTAATTGTTCTACTACTATTACTCAACAATGTACTTCCGGCAGCACTTCCTCCGGCGGCGGTTCTTCTGGCACTTCATGCAATGTTGCTAACGTAGCTATCTGCTGTGCAAATAATATTCCTACTTGCGGAGTTAATCCTGCTGACCCTTGTAGATGTACTGGTCCTGGCAACTGTAGTAGTGTCTGCATTTCCAGTGGTTCTATTTCGAGTACTTCTAGTTCAGGCAGTTCAACTTCCAGCTCTTCTGGCATAGCAACCACATTCTGCGTTGGAGGTATTCCAAATTGCGGAGCAGGGAGAATTTATGTCTGTGCTAATGCTCAACCATGTTGTGCCGGTCCTACTCCTGGTGAAGCTGGCTGTATATTGGGCAGTGGATGTAATGGTAATGGCGGCAATTGTCAACAAATTCCTTCATCCTGTCGTCAAAATTCTGACTGCGCTGCTCTGACAGATATCACAAGATGTCTTGATGCCCGTTGTGATAATGGAGTATGCGGACAAAGATCAACCTGTCCAGCACCAAATTCATGTGTCAACGGGAATTGTGTAGGAGGAGCATCCGGTGGTGGCTCATCTTTCTCTGGCTCTTCCAGTTCTTCCTCTAGTGGTACATCTAAATCCTCCAGTTCTTCCAGCGGCTTACCAGTCCTGAATATTGACATCCTTGCAACAGCTGCTGTTACAACTCTGCCAACAGTATTTAACATAGTTAAATTACTTGAAGATCTAAATCTAAAAGATACGGGCACAGTATTTAAAATCTTAGGAGACAGAGTTCCTCTGTTTAATAAATGGCTAAACCAATCTATTGGCAAAGAGACCTTTATTGGAAGTTTAATTGCTGGCGGAAAAAGCTATATAGGATTAAAACTTAGTCAGAATGTAAATCTTGCTCAGGATGAAATTTCTCTGCTCACCTTCCCTGTTAAGTCAAATGCAGACAACAAGACATATAACACCTCAACAGAAGTCATTTCATATGATCCCGCTACAAAAGATTTACTCTTAAAGATTCAACTTCCTGACGAAATACCGCCAGGTAATGCATCTTTAGTTATAACCAGCAATAAGGATGGAAATGCAAGATTTGTTTCTAAAGCAGACATCTCTATACAACCAAGGGTTCTTGCATCAATAAACAAGCAAGCTGTTGACAAGCCAATTATTAGAAAAGTAAAACTAACTGAGATTCTCAACAAACAAAATATTAATCCAAACAAGAAACAATACTTACTCACAATAAGAGGAAGTAATTTCATGAAGAGCATGATTACCATTAATAATCAGATAGTTAGATCCCCTGTTCCAAATCAGCCATTCACCTTACTTACCTTTGCAAACAAAAACAAAATTATCTTCAGAAAGATTAAAGTTCTACAAAACCCATCTAACCTAACAAAGACTAAACTGAAGGTTAGACTTGAATATGACATTTCCAGTTCAGCAACTCCTAACGATGTCAGATTCTTTACCATAAGCACTCTCAGTGGTCAGATCACAGGCAAAACTACTTTTAACAGTACAGCTAAACCTAATAAAAACACAAGTAACAATACAAAGACAAATCCCCCAAATAATCCTGGAAGTAAAACGCTATCGACAGACCAAACTACTACTAATAACAGTACAGATAGCAGCACACAGACAAACCCTGTGAACAAACCACCGGATAATCCTGGAAGCAAAACACTATCAACTGACCAGACTATAACTACTACTTCTCCAAACAATGGATCAGCTGCAATTGTTTTAGCACCTGTTACATCTTCAAATTCAGGCAATCAGTTTATCGGTAGACCAGCTGAATTTGGCAGCATAGCCGGCAAAACATCAAGCACTTCTTCATCAATCAATTCATTAAGTGGCTCTATACAAATAAATGCTAATAAATTTAACCCGCAAAATACACAAACAAACAAACAACTTAAATTACCTTTAGATTCCATCCCCCCCCCAATTAATAACACTGATCGCCTACAAGCAAATCCTATTTCACGAAAACAAGACACTCCGGAAATAAAACCGGCTCCTGCAGAAACCCTGCCGCCTAAAGCGGATGCCTCGTCAGATATAAACATTCAAGCTCTTAATTTAAATGGACCAAATCTAGCAATTGAAACCCCAACAATATCTCTTATTTCATTCAGTAAACAAACACCTGAAACTACAGATATGGGGGCTTCTAAACAAAAAGTTATACCCGCAAACCAATCACCAACACAGACTTCTGAAACACATGGAATTATAAAATCAGGTTTCAGTGGTTACGCTATAAAACTAAAAGATGGGGTCAAACTTAAAGAAAAAGATTTCAACAATATTATTTACCTGGTTATAGACTCCAAAAAGAAAGTCACTGTAATACCAGGCAGTACCCTGGAAATAAAATCCAACCAGTTAATTGCAAAGCTTTCATTCCCTGAAACTATAAGTAATGGAGTTGCAACTCTGATAACAGTACTAAATAGAGGTGAAGACAAAAAAGAAGTTTTATCAAAAGGAACAGTAAGACTTTTTAACTCTTATGACTTTGAAAATGTTGGTGAAGATGGGAATAAAATGGGGTTACCAAAGGTCAGGCAGATTGAGGGAGAAATAATCAGCCCTTCTAAAAAAGGAGAAAAAATAATAAACCTGACTATATTTGGAGAAAATTTTGCTTCAAGATTAATAAAAATAAATGGAAAAGAATTTATTGCAGAATCATCCAAATCACATACTTTTGTTTCATTTACTGATGAACATAATATTGAAATTTTAAGAACAAGTGTTTCAAATAAAGGAAAGCAGATTTTACTTACCTTAAAATTTACAGGTGATGATATATCAAAAGAATCATTTACAATAAGCACTCCAAAGGGACAATGCTTTACAAACAAAATGGAAATTAAATTATTATCTAAGCCCCCGGGTAAAAACGTTATCTTAGATCTTGACAATACTGAAACAGATAAAGCAGAAACAAAAAAGGATTCTACACATTAACAACTATAGGATTTGTATCCAAGTTATATAAAGACCAGGCAAATCTGAGCCAGCGCAAGATTTGCCTAAAGGTTAAATCCGTAACTCTCAATTGTAATGTTTGTATTTAACCGATTCATTTAGTATAGAATGTTTTAAATGTCATTTCTAACTTAACTGGTAATTTAATCAGTACAAAAACAAAATATTACTGGAGAAACAATTGTCAAAGAAAGATTTTGGAAATACCGCTGTTCTAGAAAAAAAAGAGAGTAGAAATTTGGCTAAAAAAAATTCAATGTTACGAGTTAAAGCAATGGAGTCTGTAACTGTTGATGAACACTCTGCACATGGAGCTCATGGACTGATAAGAACATTAGGCGCATGGGATCTGATTAATCTTGGAATTGGATGTATTATCGGTACAGGAATTTTTGTTTTAACCGGAATAGCTGCAAGCAATTATGCAGGACCAGGTGTTTTCTTTTCCTTTATATTTGCGGGGACTGCATGTGCACTGGCAGCACTTGTTTACAGCGAGTTTGCATCTCTTGTCCCACTTTCAGGAAGCGCATACACTTATGTCTATGTCACTCTGGGAGAACTGGCTGCCTGGTTAATTGGCTGGAATTTATTGCTTGAATATCTAGTTTCAGTTTCTGTAGTAGCTATCGGGTGGAGTGCTTACTTCTGTAATATCATGAAAAACTTTGGAGTAACTCTTCCTGCAGTTTTAACCGCTTCTCCGGGAACATCTGATGTCCCTGGAGCTATTATGAATCTGCCTGCTCTTGCCATAACAATCGCTCTTACCTTTCTTGCAATTGCAGGAATAAAAAACTCAACTGTTTTTAATAATATTATTGTCACTATAAAAGTTTCAGTCGTTTTGTTTTTTATTGCATTTGGGGCTTTTCACTTACATCCTGAATACTGGCATCCTTTTATCCCGCCAAGAATAGCCATACCCACAGGACATACAATGGATATTTTACATTTACCCTTCAATGAATTCCTGGTAAAGCTGGTTCATGGAACACTTGGGGTTCATAACGATCTTGTCTACCATTACGGCTGGGAAGGAGTTTTAACTGCAGCAGGAATTGTGTTTTTTGCATACATTGGTTTTGATGCAGTTACTACAGTAGCTGAAGAATCTAAAAACCCACAAAGAGATTTACCCATAGGAATTCTTGGAAGTCTGGTAATTTGCACTGTTTTATATTTAGTAGTTTCTCTCATTTTAACAGGACTTATACCTGTTACCATTGACGGCAAACCAAACCCTGCACTTACAGGACATGAAGCCGGAGCAGCTCTGTCGGTAGCCTTTACTGCACTTGGACATAAATGGGCAGCACTTATAATAGGTTTCGGTGCCCTTTGCGGAATGACAAGTATTATTCTAGTTATGATTGTAGGTCAGTCAAGAATTTTATTTTCAATGTCACGCGATGGGCTTCTGCCAAAATTCTTCAGTGCAATTCATCCAAAATATAGAACTCCATATGTCTCTTCTTTAATTACAGGGTTACTTTCAGGAATAATTGCAGCATTTATTCCGATACTTACAGTAGCCGAGCTTACGAGCATCGGCACACTGGCTGCATTTGTTTTTGTATGCATTGCAGTTTTGATTTTAAGATCTACAAGACCTGACTTAAAAGCAAAATTCAGGTGCCCATGGATGCCGCTTACAGGAATTCTTGGAGTTATAGTAAATGTTCTTTTAATGACAGGCTTACCGACAGCTACATGGTTACGTTTTGTAGTATGGATGGTAATTGGACTTGCAATATATTACCTATATGGTTTCTGGTTCAGCAAGATGAGGGTGGAAAAATAGAAAATTAGGCAGCTGCTTACCTTTACTATGCCCTGTCCCCAACTGCACTTGTAGAAGGAATTATTGTAGTTGCATTTCCATTTCTCCCATCTCTATTATCCATTGCATTTCCTAAAGCCATTAGAAAAGCACCTAATCTATCAGCACCAATTGCAAAAAGATTTAAGTTTGTTTGTTCAGTGCATCTATACACAAAATCTAGAACAGTACCAACAGTATACAAAACTCCACTTGAGTTATAAGCAAGTTTACTATTCCTTGTTTTTCCTTGTGCATCTTTTGCATCACCTTTTTGATATACAGCAATATCAGCATGTAAACCAAATACATCTCTAACTATCGCTCCTACTTTATTAAGCCTTGGTATAAAAGAAGTAAGCACCCCTGCTAAAATCCCGGTAGAAGATATAGCTAAATTCTTTGATACATTACTAAATGGACTAATTAAAGCTTTAAAAAGCCCACTTTTACTATACTTATTTCTAAAATCACTAGCAATATCAGAATAAACAATTTTTACTCCTGTAAGTGTTTTTTCAGCACTGTCTAAGAATGTTGGATAAGTATTAAACTTATAATCATTTTCATTTTTTGGATTATATTTTTTCTTAATTTCAGGATGCGATTCAAGAACTTCTAGAAATCCTGGTATTTGATCTAATGCACTTCCAAAACCTCGCAGAGTATACATATTATGATTATCTGCAACAAAAGAAACAATAAAATCTGACAAATAACCGAGTGTCCCAGGAGTATTCTTACTACAGCCATTATCATATGCACCAAAAATTGCATTCACTAGAATTGCCCCTTTAGCAGACCACATAGCTGAAGAGCTGAGCAATTCACTTTCTGTATCAAAATAGTTCGGTAAAAGATAGCTCAAAGTACCTGACAAAGCAGAATAAGCACAAACAGGTGCTGCAACAAAATTTTGTACAAATTCTGAAGTCTTTTCAATATTGATTTTATTTTGAGCCCTATGACTTACACCAGTTGTATTTCCAGTAGAAATTGTTGGATTTGATACTGCTGTAGCCATAAAATTCCTACTCGTCAAAAACCGACATTAAATAAACAGTAATCAGTTTTTTGTTATCTACTGATTCACAATGATGTTTAAATTTAAATTTCAATTTAGCCATTGCAAAAAAATCTACCCACTTATAAAGTTCTAAAATATACTCAAAAATAATAACAGAATATGTCTTACCAGTAAACAATATAAATGAAAAAAGTTCCTTACATAGATAATTATTTATGGATCTTTAGCTTTTATTAATATTTTCCTGTTACTGCCTTAATCTGGTTAAGAAGGGGCCCTAGAGATAGCCGATAATTATAAAATGGACAAAAATAAAAAATATATTTTAAGTCTGGACCAAGGGACTACAAGCTCACGTGCACTACTTATAGATGAATCTGGAAAAGTAGTTGGAAAATCACAAAAAGAGTTCAAACAAATTTTCCCAAAGCCGTCGTGGGTAGAACATGATCCGCTTGAAATCTGGAACAGCCAGCTCGAAACCGCAAAAGATGCAATATTAAAATCAAACATTAATGCAAAGGATATTCATGCAATTGGAATTACAAATCAAAGGGAAACAATTGTTGCATTTGACAGCAAGACAGGAAAGCCTGTTTACAACGCAATAGTCTGGCAGTGCAGGCGTACAGCAGCTTACTGCGATGAACTGAAACCCAGATACAAAACAAAAATAAAAGAAAAGACCGGGCTTGAAATAGATGCTTACTTTAGTGCATCTAAAATGAAATGGATATTAGAAAACATACCTGCTGCCGTAGAGACTTGTCGCAGCAAGTCTCTACGATTTGGAACCATTGATTCCTGGTTAATATACAATCTAACTGGTGGAAAATCTTTTTACACAGATCCATCAAATGCATCCCGTACAATGCTTTATAACATAAAAGAAAACAAGTATGATAAAGAACTTTTAGAAATTTTTGGGATAGAAGAATGGATGCTGCCGGAAGTCATGCATTCAAATAGAGATTTTGGTTTAACTGATAAAAAACATTTTGGTGTAGAGGTTCCTATTCATGCTGTTCTCGGAGATCAGCAGGCAGCACTGTTTGGTCAGTGCTGTTTTAAAGAAGGTGATTTAAAAGTTACTTACGGAACCGGGGGATTTTTACTTATAAACATTGGCAGTCAGTTTAAATTGAATGAAAATTTTTTAACTACGATTGCCTGGAGTATTAATGATAAGGACATGCCATGGCATGCCCCAACATATGCTTTTGAAGGTTCTACATTTATCTCAGGCGCTATTATTCAATGGCTTCGCGATGGACTTGGAATTATCAAAGATTCTTCTGAATGTGAAAAGATGGCAATTGGTCTAAATAACAATGAGGGAGTTTATCTGGTCCCTGCTCTTGTGGGACTTGGTGCACCGCACTGGGATCAAGGCGCAAGGGGAACAATTTTAGGACTTACAAGAGGTTCAACAAAAGCTCATATAGTTCGCGCAGCAATAGAATCTATGGCATATCAGATAGCTGATTTAATCCTCCCTGTTAAAAAAGAGCTGCCAAAAGATACATTTATAAAAGCTGACGGCGGGGCTGCAAAAAATAATTTTCTTTTACAGTTTCAGGCAGATCTTTTACAAATGCCACTTACAAGATCATCTCAGGCTGAAGCAACTGCACTTGGCATAGCCTATCTGGCAGGATTAAAACTTGGATTTTGGAAGTCATTTGAAGATATACAAAAGACCTGGCATCCTGATGAACTCTTTATTCCAAGAACCAATAGGGATAAAGAATATTCACTTTGGAAAGAGGCTGTTAAAAGAGCATTAAAGTGGGAACAATAATATAATCTTAGTGACCTAGTCGTAAAGGCAGGTTTGAAACCTGCCTCAACATTAATAAACCGTAAATATGAGCAAAAGTTTTTTAGATCTCTGCAAAGAAAAAATTGTATTCTTTGATGGTGCAATGGGGACCTCTATTCAGACTTACCCACTTACTTTAGATGATTTTGAAGGTCTGGAAGGATGCAATGAAATCTTAGTAAAAACAAAACCTGAAATTATAAAAGAAATTCATTCGTCTTTTTTAAAAGTTGGCTGTGACGTGATTGAAACAAACAGTTTTGGTTCAAGCAGTATTGTACTTGCTGAATATGATATAAAAGACAGAGCATATGAATTAAATTTTCAATCAGCAAAACTTGCAAAAGAAGTCGCAGATGATTTTAATGCTTTAAGCCCTAGATTTGTAGCAGGTTCCATTGGTCCTACTACAAAACTCCCTACCCTTGGACATATAAATTATGAAGACATGAAAAAATCGTTTTATACACAGGCCAGCGGTCTACTGGATGGCGGAGTTGATTTGTTTCTGCTTGAGACCTGCCAGGATATCCTGCAGATTAAAGCCGGTCTTAGTGGAATCTTTAAGGTAATGGAAGAAAAGAAAAAAAGAATTCCTATTATGGTTCAAATAACTATTGAAAGAACAGGAACAATGCTTGTAGGCTCAGACATTGCATCTGCATTCTGTGCAATTGAACCATATGAAATAGATATGATAGGAATGAACTGTGCTACCGGACCGCTTGAGATGTCAGATCACATAAGATATTTATGTGAAGTAAGCAGGTTACCGATTTCCTGTATCCCAAATGCAGGAATTCCTGAAAATATAGGCGGCAAAAGTCATTATCATTTATCACCTGAAGAATTTGCCAAAACACTTTTTCACTTTACAAACGATTTAGGAGTAAGTATCGTCGGAGGATGCTGTGGTACGACTCCGGAGCATTTAAAAGCACTTATTAACTTAACAGGAAACAAAGAACCAAAAAAAAGAAATCCAAAGTATATAAACTCTGCAAGCAGCCTCTATAATTCTGTTCCACTGAGCATTGATCCTCCTCCTGTCTTTGTAGGAGAAAGAACCAATGCAAATGGCAGTAAGCTTTTTCGTGACCTTTTAGCTAAAGAAGATTTTGATGGAATGATAAATTTGGCAAAAGGGCAGCTTGAAGAAGGAGCACACCTTCTTGATGTTTGTACAGCCTATGTAGGCAGAGATGAAACAAAAGATATGACTGAGTACATAAAAAGATTAAATACTCAGGTAAATATTCCTTTGATGATTGACTCTACTGAAGCTCCTGTAATTCAAAAATCACTTGAGCTGATTGGAGGAAAAGCGCTAATAAACTCCATAAACCTTGAAGACGGTGAAGAAAGAATAAAAAAAGTCTGCCCAATGGCAAAAGAATTTGGCTCAGCTTTGGTTGCGCTGACAATAGACGAAGAGGGCATGGCTAAAACAGCTGAAAAGAAATTTGAAATTGCAAAGAGGATTTATAACCTTGCTGTTGAAAAATATAAGATTCCCGGGAAAGATCTGATTTTTGACACGCTTACCTTTACTCTTGGAAGCGGCGATGAAGAGTTCAGAAAAGCAGGGATTGAAACAATTGAAGGAATTAAATTAATAAAAAAATCTATTCCTGAAGTAAAAACTGTGCTTGGAATAAGCAACATTTCATTTGGGCTTTCTCCTGAATCAAGGCATGTTTTAAACTCCATGTTTATGAATGAAGCTGTAGCAGGCGGGCTGGACATGGCTATTGTAAATGCAAAAACAATCCTTCCTTTGTATAAAATTCCTGAAGAGCAGAGACAAACAGCCCTGGATTTAATTTATGACAGAAGAAAAGAAAATTACGATCCTCTTCATAAATTTATGTCCCTTTTTGAAAATACAAAAAAAGATACGAGCCGAAAAATTAAAGAAGAAAAACAATTATCTATTGAAGAAACACTAAAGAAAAGAATTGTAGACGGGAATAAAGCCGGAGTAACAAAAGACTTAGAAGAAGCGCTTAAAAAATATTCACCACTTGACATCATAAATAATATTTTGCTTGATGGAATGAAAACAGTGGGTGATCTATTTGCCTCTGGTGAAATGCAGTTACCGTTTGTTTTACAGTCAGCAGAAACAATGAAAGCTTCTGTAGCATATTTAGAGCCCTTTATGGAGAAAAAAGATATTAAAAAAAGAGGGAAAATTGTTTTAGCTACTGTAAAGGGGGATGTTCACGACATTGGTAAAAATCTTGTTGATATTATTCTTACAAACAATGGCTATGAAGTTTTTAATCTTGGCATTAAGCAGCCAATTGAAAGTATTATAAATAAAGCTCTTGAGACAGATACAGATGTTATCGGAATGAGCGGACTGTTAGTAAAATCTACTCAAATTATGAAAGAAAATCTGGAAATCCTCAATGAAAGAAATATTACAATTCCTGTAATTCTCGGTGGTGCAGCACTAACCCGAAAATTTGTAGAAGAAGACTGCCAGAACACTTACAATGGTAAAGTTTTTTACGGTTCAGATGCATTTAGTGATCTTAGATTTATGGGAGAAATCTTTAATAACAAAGAAGCAGTAAGCCCTAAAAAATCTCCAAAACGTGAAAGAGTCAGTGAGATTATTTCGGGCTCAAGCCTGCAGAATGACATTGAAACACAACACTCAACTATCAGCACTATTATTAGAAGTCCAATTATAGAACCATGTCTTCAAATACCAAAAATCCCTTTTTACGGTTCCAAAGTACTTGACCAGATTTCTCTTGATGCAATTAATCCTTATATTAACGAAACTGCTCTTATAGTAGGTCAATGGCAGGTTAAAAAAGGAAAGCTGCCAAAAGAAGAATATGAAAAGATTTTAAAAGAAAGGATTTATCCTGTTCTTGAAAACCTTAAAAAATTATCCAAGGAGCAAAATTTATTAATTCCAAAAACTGTATATGGCTATTATTACTGTGTATCTGAAGGAAATGATTTGATTATTCTGGATGAAGACAAAAAAACAGAAGTAAAGAGATTTACTTTCCCAAGACAAAAAGACAGAGACAGGCTTTGCCTTTCTGATTATTTTATAAGTAGGGATGAAATGAGTAAGAGGGGGGTGGATGTAGTAGCTTTTCATGCAGTAACTGTAGGTGAACAGGCAAGTGAATATTCAAAGAATTTATTTAACGAAAATAAGTACACTGATTACCTTTATTTCCATGGGTTAAGTGTAGAAACTACAGAAGCATTAGCTGAATGGTCACATAAAAAGATCAGAACAGAACTGGATATTCACCACGATGACGAAAAAGAAATGAAAAAACTTCTCGGGCAGGGATATCACGGAGCACGTTATAGCTTTGGATATCCTGCATGTCCCTATTTGGAAGATCAAGACAAAATGTTTGAATTAATAAGACCTGAAAGAATAGGAATTTCTTTGTCGGAAAGCTTTCAACTCCACCCAGAACAAAGCACATCAGCAATCATCGTTCATCACCCACAAGCTAAATATTTTAATGTTAGCTAGCAATGAACATTAAAATCAAATACTGGAGAAGTTGAAAAATCACAAACTGATTCCGGTGGCATTGAATCTTCTACCCTATTCTCTTCCTGAATTAAAGCATTTTCGCTATTTGAAGCAATTCTAGACATAACTCCAGCAAGATTAAATCTGTGTTGTGCAATCATAAGATTGCACAAATCAAAACTTGGATTTTTCTTATTTACTATGCTTCTTCTGATATCAGTCATTGCAAAAAGCATTTCCATTTCTGCTCTTTTCATAAGAGCACGATACATTAATTTCTTACTTTCTTCTCTCTTATACATAGCATGTAAATACTGTCTTTTAGCTTCCAAGCGATGTCTTTCTTCACATTCTTCTCTTCTTGCCTCTTCCTGTCTTTCCTTTTCTTCTTTCTCAAGTTGCTGCCAAAACTCTTTCAGAAAATCATAAACACAACTTGTCCAGTTACACAGTTCATTAAACACTGAGTAACACAGACCATAAAACACACCATTACAAATCCCTCTTTCAAGATAATTACAACTTTCCTGTAACTGTTCAGCAATAAATCTTCTATCTTCAATTGTTAACTTAGTACATTCTCTTTGAGAAGCTTCATGAGCTCTTTCTACACCACATACAAGCGGCTCTGCTGTATCATGAAGATATAACAATGCATGATATTCTCCTCTTTCTTCTGCATCCCTTATAGCCGCAGCAAGAGCTCTAAGCCCTCTTATAAACGATTCTCTTAACTCCATAAGCTCACTTTCATTCAAAGACACACATTCTCCACATTCAATACAATGAGCCATATGAAGCAAGCATTGTGCATCTCTTGTATCTCTCCACTGAACAATAATAATTGTAAGGTTAACATTATTATTGTTTTGGGGTAATTGGGAAACTGAAGCTGGCTCATCAAGGGCTTCCTGGGATTCTCTTGAAACAAGGTGTTTCCCTGCCACATTCACTCCTGTACTTTGTAATAAGCTACCAAAGTTTCCAATCAACTGCCCATTATCCTGAGGCTGAGAAGAATCATTGTTGGCTGCTAAATTTTTTGCAAACAATAAAAGAGGAGAAAAGGCACCAGCAATACCAGAAAGCCTCTCACAAAAATTATCAAATAACTCAACAGCATGATTAACACAGCTCCCTGCAGATTTATTTTGAGTACAAATACTATCCGGATTATTATTCGTAGAGCTTATAAACTTATCTTCTTCAGAGTCAGTATTTTTAAAGTTATTCGGGTTCTTATTTTCAATATTTGCAAAAGAAATGACGGAAGGATGACTATCCTCACTCAAAACTCCAATCTTGTTTTCTGAAATCCCACCCACCATACAAGCTCTCAGAATAATTCAGTACTTAACTATATAAAGCAGCTTAAAAGAATAATTGACTTTAATTTAGGGCTATCCAATATTGAGTATAAAAATCCTGATTAAAAAGCTGTTAAAACATGCTTCCTATAAGGGTTTTGCAATGAGATTCTTACAAACAAAGATTACATTTTGGTTAAAAGCTGCTTGCTACAAGCGTTTTGCAATGAGATTCTTACAAACAAAGATTACACTTCGATTAAAACATATTACCTGGAGCCATTATTCCATTTGGATCAAGAGAATACTTCAACGATTTCATAGCATTGATAACCGTTTGCGGATATTGATATTTCACAAAATCCTTCTTGATTTTCCCAATTCCATGCTCAGCAGCAATTGTTCCCCCCAGCAAAACCACTTGCTGACAAGTTCGATGCACCACTTCTAATATTTGTTTTTTTTCTGCAGAATCTTTTGCAATGAAATTGTAATGAGGATGTCCATTTCCAATGTGTCCATAAATAACAGGCTCGTTTATTCTTGCATCTTTTGTAAGTTTTTGAGCGTAGTCTATAATTTCATGAATCCTCTTTATAGGAACAGACCAATCAGTAGAAACCTTTCCGCCACCGTCTCTTGTAAATTTTCCACCCTCTTCAAATAAATGACTTGGGACTTTATGTCTAAGTTCTCTCAATTCTTCCTGTTGTTTTGGCACATCAGCGATAATCGTATCATCTACAATTGCTTTATTTTTTTCTAAGAATGAAACCCAGTTGTTTAATATAGATTCAAATTCTTCAGCCTTATATTCCTGTTCAAAAAAAATAGCAGCCTGCGCAGGCTCAGGAATTTTAAATGTAGAATCCGGTTTGATAATATTAAGTCCATGACAATCAAAAAGTTCAATTGCGCGCGGCGTTATCGCAGAAATTTTATGGGTCAACTCACTGCGAACATTAATAACAAAATCTAATGCTTCATTTAATGTTTTAAAAAAAGCCATGCCGCCAAAAAAGTTTTCCGGCTTTTCAAGTAATTCAACCTCAATTTTTGTAATAATCCCTAGGGTACCTTCAGATCCTACAAAAATATCCACCATATTTTGAAACGGCAGATAACCAAATGTATTTTTTTCAATTTCAGGTTTTCTGAGATTCAGAACTTCTCCTGAAGCTAAAACCACTTCAAGAGCCCGGACATATTTTCTTGTAGAGCCATATTTAAAAGTTCTTGAGCCTGATGCATTTGTAGCAATAGACCCACCAAAAAAGCATTCTTTTTCGCTCGTAGGATCTGGAGCATAAAATACACCCTGTTCTAAAATTGTTTTTTTTAAATCAGAAAGCATCATCCCTGGTTCAGCAATTGCAAATTTTTCTTTCGTGTTTATTTCAAGAATCTTTGTCATTTGACTGGTATCTAAAATCCAGCCTCCAAGAGCTGCTGCAGAACCAGTTAGACTACTGCGGTTTCCTATAGTTGTAATTGGTATTTTTTTAGAATTTGCTTCTTTTACAATTTCAATTACTTCACTTACAGATTTTGGTCTAACTAATGCTTCAGCATAACCGGGATAATTTGAAGAATCAGTACAAAAGCCTTTAATGATATCTTGATCGGTTATTAGATTAAAACTAGCCATATGATTAATTATAAACGGTGACTGGGTGTGAGCAAAGCAGTATAGAACTAATCACGTCATTGCTTCTGCTAATAAAATCCCTACAACACACTGTCTTTCATTAGGCTGTCAGCCTGTTCTGATATAAAGCCAGTGTATATTTTTCCGGTTTTTGGATCTGGATTTCTCTGAGCCAGTTCCAATACAGAATATGGCTGCCCATCAATTACTTCTGCCTGAGTAAAAATTTGTCTTAGTCTTGTTCCCTGCGGGCCTGTAACTTTGCCAGGGAAGTTAACTCCTGTTTGTTTCAAAAGATTAATTACCTCTTCAATTTCAATCCCTCTTTGCACAAGAACTGCAATATGGTGATAATCTTTGTCTCCAAACTTATCAACCCATTTTTTTATAATCTGAAGTGATTCCGGAGCATCATTATATGTTTGATCTATAAACATAACCGGATATTTTGTATGTCTATAAACCTTTGCATACCAGCCTTCATTTTTATAATCAATAGTTTCAGAATACTTATAGCCAAGTCCAATAAAATGTTCTGCAGCCTTATCAATGTCATATGTTCTCACTGTAAGATGGTCAATTACACAATCCCATCCTTTTTGCTCACAGACTTCTGCATACTTTCTAGCAGCAAGGTTTTTTTCAAAGTAAATCACTAACCTGTCATAAATAGATTCCTCACTTTTGTATTTTTCAAGGACATTTTCAATATAATGATTTAAACTCATATGATGTACTCCTTACAAAATTATATTCTCTTGAGATAACAACTATGATAACAAACAGTGCTACAAATTTAAAAGATTTACTGGCCAAAGATGAACAATTTTTATCTAATGCTCTTTACAGGGTATTTCATATTGTAGCTGAGCGAGGAGAGGGAGTATATCTTTACTCCTCTGATGGAACAAAATACTTAGACTTAACTTGTGGTATTGGCGTTACACAGCTTGGGCACTGTCACCCGGAAGTAGTACAAGCAGCAAAAGATCAGTTGGATAAACTGGTACATATAAGCTGCGTAACTCATCATACATTAAATATTGCACTTGCTGAAAAATTAGCTAAGTTCCTGCCTGGAAAAATAAATAATACTTTCTTTTGTAATAGTGGAGCTGAAGCTGTAGATGGAGCTATTAAGTTTTCAAGGAGACTAAACAAAGGAAGACCAAATATTATTTCATTCAGAGGTGCATTTCACGGACGAACTATTGGCGGTACTTCTGTTTCTTCATCAAAGGAACTGCACAGAAAATATTACGACCCACTTTTACCTGGAATAAACATAGTGGATTACCCAAACTGCTATATGGGCAAAGAGCCTGAGAAAGAAGCAGAAAGAGTATTAGAATCAATTGAAAAATTATTCAAATCAAATCTTCCTGCTGAGTCAGTTTCAGCGATGATCATTGAACCTGTTCTTGGTGAGGGTGGTTACCTACCAGCTCCTTTAAAACCAGTTAATTTTTTAAAAGAGCTAAGAAAGATTTGTAATAAACATGGCATTATACTTATTTGCGATGAGGTCCAGTCAGGAATAGGCAGAACAGGAAAGTGGTTTGCTGTAGAACATTATGACATTGAACCAGATATAATCACCATGGCAAAAGGACTTGGAAATGGGCTACCGATAGGAGCATTTTCAGCTCAAAAAGAGAAAATGTCTGAAATGCCTCCTGGTTCTCATGGCAGTACTTTTGGAGGAAATCCTGTTTCATGTGCTGCTGCTGTTAAAACACTTGAAATAATTGAAAGAGACAAGATCCTTGACTATGTTTCAAGCACTGGAAACGAACTAATGAAACATCTTGAAGCTGAATTAAAATCAAAAGCAAACATAAGAGGTCTTGGGTTTATGATCGGTATTGAACTTAGTTCAAAAGATATTGCTGACAAGGTAATCCAGGAATGTTTTAAAGAAAAAATGCTTATTTTAAGCGCTGGTATGGAACAAAACATAATAAGATTTATTCCACCGTTAAATATTGAGAAAAATTTATTGTTCAGTGCTGTCGATAAAATTATTGGTTTTATAAAGAAGACATAATACAAATTCCGTAAAGGTGGGTTTAAAACCCACCTCCCCAATTAAGGAGGGTATATGCAAACCACAGTCACAACCTATAAAAACATCCTAGGTGGGACTCAAAAAGAAAGCGCATCAAAAGATTTTTTTGAAAAATATAATCCTGCAGACAAAACTGAGCTTTTAGGAAAATTTCCAAAATCAAATCAAAAGGATCTGGACGAAGCTGTAGGCGAAGCAAAAAAAGCATTTGAAGTATGGAGATATACACCGGCTCCAAAGAGAGCAGAGGTTTTATATAGGGCTGCTCAGATTACATTAGATGAAAAAGAAGAACTTGCACAAATCCTAACAAAAGAAGCCGGAAAACCAATAGCAGAAGCACGGGGTGAAATCCAGGAAGTAATAGACACTTATTTATTTTTTGCAGGCGAAGGCAGAAGGATTTATGGACTTACCGGTCAAAGCGAACTTCAGAATAAATCTATTATAACTATCAGGCAGCCCATTGGAATCTGCGGATTAATTTCAGCATGGAACTTTCCCTCTGCCGTACCTAGCTGGAAAATAGCACCGGCACTCATTTCTGGAAATGTCGTAATTTTAAAACCTTCAAAAGATGCCCCAATGTCCGGATATAAATTAGTTGAAAACTTATATAAAGCCGGTCTACCAAAAGGCTGTGCCAGCGTTTTATTCGGAAGCGGTGAATTTGGAGACTTAATAGTCAGACATCCAGACATAAAAGTTATAAGCATTACAGGCTCCACAGAAGTTGGGAAAATGGTTTATGAAACCTGCGGCAGAATGTTAAAAAAATGTGCTCTTGAGCTTGGCGGAAAAAATGCAATAATAGCACTTGAAGATGCAAATCAGGACTTACTTTTAGAAGGAGTTTTGTGGGGAGCTTTTGGTACTGCAGGACAGAGATGTACTTCTACAAGCAGACTTATCATTCAAAGATCTTCCTGGACAGATTCGTTTTTAGAAAAGCTTGTAAGTACTGCTGAAAAAT
The DNA here is from genome assembly GCA_023250195.1 of Candidatus Melainabacteria bacterium. Taxonomy (GTDB): domain Bacteria; phylum Cyanobacteriota; class Vampirovibrionia; order 2-02-FULL-35-15; family 2-02-FULL-35-15; genus 2-02-FULL-35-15. The sequence continues at coordinate 20,927 of JAHFBF010000001.1, forward strand.
TAATCGTAGGAAATGGTTTAAATGAGAAAACCCAGGTTGGTCCATTAATTACAGCATCACATAGAGATACTGTTCATGGATTTACTGAAAGAGCTAAAAAAGAGGGTGGAAAAGTTTTATGTGGTGGAAGAGTTTTAACCGGCAGCGAACATGATAAAGGAAATTTCTATGAACCGACGATAATTACAGATATAAAGCCAAACATGGAACTAGCCTGTAGTGAGGTTTTTGGACCAGTGCTTGCAGTTATTCCAGTAAATAATTTTGAAGAAGCCATTAACGTAGCCAATAACGTAGAGTATGGTTTATCACTCTCTATCTACACAAAAGATATAAACCTCGCTATGCAGGCTGCAGACAAATTTGAGTCTGGAATTGTTTATATAAATGCTCCTACTATTGGTGCTGAATGCGGTGGTGCAGCAGCATTCGGCGGTTGGAAGAATACAGGAAACGGCACTCGTGAAGGCGGAGTAATGGCACTGGATACCTACACACAGTATAAAACCATTTATATTGATTATTCAAATAAGTTGCAGAGAGCACAGATTGATTAATCCCTAAGAAACAGTTAACTGTCAAGAGCTTAAAAAAAGCCAATTATTATATTTTTGAGTATACACATACTCAAAAAATGTGTATAATATTACTAAGCCATGAAAAGTAAAGATAAAATAAAAAGAATAAATATAAATATTCCTGTCTATATTCTGGATGAGATTGATACTTTTGTTGGAAATGAGGCTAAAACCAGGACAGAGATTTTTGTAATGGGTGCAAGACTGGAACTTCAAAGAAGAAAAAAACAAAAAAAACTAAATGATTTTTTATCCAGAGATGAAGCTGTTTTTAATAAAACTGATAATAGAGAGATTTTCAGGCTTGGTACAAATGAATGGGTAAAGAAGTTAAGACAAGAGGGTGCAGAGTAATTGTATTTGCTGGATACTACATTTTTAATTGATTCTTTAGCTTTAAAACCTTTATTCATTGAAAAATTAAAAGAAATTTCTAATAAAGAATTATTTATCTCTGTAATAAGTTCAGCAGAACTTTTATCAGGAGCAAAAGAAAATCAAATTAAACAGGTCAATAACTTTCTTGATTCTTTTATTTCATTGCATATAACAGATTCATTAGCCAGAAAAGCTGGAATAACAAGAATGCTATTGAAAGAAAAAGGATTCAAAAAATCCATAGCAGATATATTAATTGGGCAAACAGCTCTTGAAAATAATTTAATTTTAATCACAGGAAATCCAAAAGATTTCCCTCAACTTGCCAACAAAAAGCTCCTGTTGCCTTTCCCTGAATAAAACTCAATCCCTAAGAAACGATTAACTGTCAAGGGCTTTTCAAAAGATTAACAAAAAATAATTTTTTAAATCTAAATCAAGGGGGATTAATTAAAAAAAATCCATGCTCTATCAAGAAATTCCGCATTTATCTTTTTATGATCAAAAGCATTACTTTAATATAATAGAAATAACCAGTTAGGGAGACGAAAATGACAGACGGTCCAAGTTTCAATCCAGGTACAGGGAAAATACCAGGTTTTGCTCCAGTAGAAAATAATGGATTCACATTACCTATAATCATAGATCCCAGGAAAACTGTTAAAGGACAAGAGGATTTTTTTGTAGCATTCATAGCTGAAGAAAATCAATTAGATACTGAACAAGTTATTAAATACGCTCTAAAATTACCAGAAGAACGCAAAAGGGAATGGCTGAATAAGTGTCATGAGAAAATATCAGATCTTCGATTTAGATTAGTAAATAATCCTATAAGAGATTTACAAGCTGAAAGAGAACTGGAGCATTGGGTAAAGCTTGCAACTGCACTACAGGTCTCTTTAGGAATTATAAAGGAGGGAGAAGCATATAAACCTCCTACAGAGCATAATGGTAATTATGCAGATTGGTTTAATGACAATACAAACAATGTGCTTCAGTCAGAAAGAAAATTCCTTGAGGCCATTCTAAATAACAATAATGTCGAAGAGGGAAAAGCTCGCCAAAATATTGAACACTATTTAAGAAGTGCAGTCCTTTCAAGACAATTCCATGGAGGTCCCTTACAAACTACAAATGAAACCCAAAAAGAATTCAATAAATTCCTTACAGAGTTAAATCAAATCATAGATTCACCGCAGACTCAAGAAGAAACCCGTATAAGACTAATAGCACTTCGAAAAGATTTCACAAATATAATGTGTACATTATCTATAGGTTCAACCCAAATTAATCCTGAATAATTTTCATTTCCTAAGAAACGATTAACTGTCAAGGGCTTTTCAAAAAATTAATGTAAATCAAAAGGATTGCCATTGGCTTTAGAGCAATTTTATTAAGTGGCAGACATTAATTATTTCATAAGAGTGTCAAAATAGCCTTGCTAATTGCTTTTTATAATTATTAGTTATGGGGTAAGGGTATGGTTTATAAACTCTATCTTATAAATTTTACCTGACAGGGATCATGATCTTATGTTCTTATTTGTAAATATTACTAAAGCATTACTTCAACTTCTTTCAGAACGCATAGACTTTATAAATGAAAAAAAATTAAAAGCCAGCATTAGCCGACTATATACTAATTTGAATATAGAGGATGATGAATTATCTACTCTTCTTTCAAAAAGGACTATTATAAGTCCAACCTCTGCTCTTTATCCTTTAATTAATAGTTTTAATCAAAGCATTGATCCTCAAAAATCACCTAATAATCAAATCACTTTATATGCTGACGATCTTATTAAGCTTTCAGATGGCTTAAAAAATGAATCTGAAGCAAGGAAAATTATTGAATTAAGTAAAACAATACAAGGGCTGCTGGAGCAGGAATTTTTAATTAATTACTCATCAGGTTTATCAAACTCTGAAGTTGTTCAACAATCATATGAGAATGCTTATAACTGTGCATTGATCTTTAACTTAGTTGGCGATAGGACAGGACTTGAAACATTTTTTGTTTGTGGAAATATAATAAGAGCAATGACTAATTCTGATGGGAAATTATATCCAATGGAATATCTTCATGCATGGGATCTTGTTTTAACATCAAATAATAATACTGCTGCAGAATTGAATAGAATAATTCATGAATTTTCTAATACATTAACTCCACTTCCATTTAAAAATGCTAAAGGGAAAATATTGCTTGTAGATATCGTTAAAAACAGGATAATCAGCACAAACCACCCTCTGGCAAAACTATATTTAGGAAATGACGGGAAACCGTTATATCATCTGAAATAGTCTCAATCTCATTTCACAAAATAAATCATTTCCTAAGAAACGGTTAACTGTCAAGGGGCTTAAAAAAGTCAACTGCTAAGACAATAATCCTATAAACTATCAAAAAAACATTCTCTTTTGCTTTATATAAATATTAGCAATGGGAATTATTTTACGCTCAAAAGGGGAGATGCTATGAACCAGTCTGTATCTACTGAAAAAAGTAAAAAATATAAAAATATAGAGATTCCAGTTAAAACAAATACATTAAATACAAACAATGAATTTCTCATTGCTAGTTCTCTAAAAAGAATCTCAACTAAAGCAAATGAAATAACTAAAATATTTGATGAAAACTCTAAAGCTACCACTTCTGAAATTCATGAACAGATAGCTCTGGCAACTGATGAAATAATAAATATTTTTTATGATATGGAACTAGCGATTTTATCTGAAGGAGCTATTCCGTTAGTTATGGGAGAAAAGTTTTATGCTCTAAAAGCAGTTATTTCTTTATGCAAGATCCACATCTGTCAGCCTGGATTAAATGAAATTCCTTTCCCCCAGTCATTTATAGAAGAGTATTCTCGATTGCTTGAAAGAACAGATAAAGCAATTATAGCTATAAAAACAAGAATGGCAAAGTTAAAAGCAATTGAAGGAACTGTTTTGCTGGAAAAGGTGCTTGAAAAAAATCTGTTTACTTTAACTATGCTGCACATGCACTACATAAATGCACTTGGATTGCCAGAAACTAATTTATAACTTTTAAAATGTCATTCCGGGCTTGACCCGGAATCCAGAAGATTACAATTAACATTTTTACTGGATCCCCGCTTTTGCGGGAATGACATATAGTCCTTGATCATATAAGTTATAAGTTGTAAGATTTCTATATGGTTAATGCAAAAGCAGTTTTAATAACTGGCAGTGCAAAACGCATTGGAAAAGCTATTGCAGTGCATCTGGCTGAAAATGGCTTTGACATTGCACTTCATTACAACACTTCAAAAGCTGATGCAGAAGCCCTTGAAAAAGAAATCAAAAGTAAAGGACAAAACTGTATTTTGTTCCAGTGCAATCTTTCAGACATAAAAGACATCTCTATATTGATTAATAAAGTAAAGCAATCTTTTCCATCTCTGTCACTTTTAATTAATAATGCTTCAATTTTTGAAAGAAAATCTTTTCTTGAGACTGATATCGATTTTTTTGAAAGTCATTTTAATATAAATTTGAAAGCCCCTTTTTTTCTTTCTCAGAGTTTTGCAAAAAGCACTAAAGAGGGACATATAATAAACTTACTTGACACAAACATTACACGTGATCGTACAAAATATTTTATTTATAATTTAACAAAAAAAATGCTCTCTGAGTTCACTAAGATGGCTGCAGCAGAGCTCGCTCCAAACATCAGGGTTAATGCAATAGCACCTGGTCCTATTCTTCCACCATCAAACAAAGAAAAAGAATACCTTGAGCGGGAGATAGAAAGTATCCCATTAAAAAGATGGGGCAGCGAACTGGAGATATTGCAAAGTATAGATTTTTTACTTAAAAATAAGTATTTAACCGGACAATGTCTTTTTGTAGATGGCGGAGATCATCTAAGATAAATAAAGAATAATGGTAAATTTTAATAAGCCTTATTCACTCAGACATACTGATTCGGCTTCTCTGAAATGTGAAGCTGAGCAAAAACATTAACCATCTCAAGAGCTGCCAGCGCGGATTCAGAGCCTTTATTTCCCCTACTGCCACCAGTTCTATCCATTGCCTGACCAACATTTTCACAGGTTAAAATTCCGAAAATCACCGGCACTCCACTTTCTGTACCAAGCCTGCAAAGCTCATTGCTTACTGCAGTACAGAGATGATCATAGTGAGAGGTTTCTCCACGAATCACACAACCAAGACAAATTATTGCACTATACTTTTCCAGATTAATCAAACTTCCTGCTATTGTCGGGATTTCAAAAGTCCCTGGAGCTTTTACAATATCTATTCTTTCCTTTTTAATCCCATTATTAATTAGTGTTTGAAGGCACCCATCTAAGAGTTTTTCAGTAATAAACTCATTAAACGTACTTACAACAATTGCAAATTTTTCAGTCTTACCTGTCATCTCCAACCTCCCGACTTCTTTGTTTTAAATCAATTACATGTCCCAGCTTCTCATTTTTTGTTTTTAAATATTCATGGTTGTGTTCAGTACATATTTCGATTGGTTCTCTGCCGGTAACTTTTAGTCCATAGCCTTCAATTCCTACAATTTTTCTCGGATTGTTTGTCATTAGCTTTATGGTAGTTAATCCAAGATCAGTAAGTATCTGCGCACCTACACCATATTCCCTCAGGTCTGCTTTAAAGCCAAGCATTTCATTTGCTTCAACAGTATCAAATCCCTGATCCTGAAGTTCATAGGCTTTAATTTTATTCGCCAAACCAATCCCTCTGCCTTCCTGCTTTAAATAAACAACTACCCCTGAACCTTCTTTTGCAATTTTTTCTAAAGCCCAATGCAATTGTGAATTACAATCACACCGCAGGCTTTGAAATACATCCCCGGTCAAACACTCACTGTGAACACGAACAAGCACATCTTCCTTACCAGCCACATCACCACAGACAATTGCTATATGTTCTTTACTGTTTAAGGTGTCTTTGTATGCATAAACTTGAAATTCTCTATTATATCTTTTTGCAATTTCACTTGGCAGTTTTGCTTTTGCTTCTCTGTCTACAAATCTTTCTTTTTTTAATCTGTAGGAAATCAACTGAGCTACTGAAATAAATTTTAAATTGTGTTTTTTTGCAAAGCGTACAAGATCCGGTCTTCTAGCCATTGTGCCATCATCATTTAATATCTCGCAGATTACCCCTGCACTTTTAAAACCTGCAAGTCTGGCTAAATCTACAGAAGCTTCAGTCTGACCAACTCTCTTTAAAACACCACCTCGCTTCGAACGAAGAGGGAAAATATGCCCGGGTCTTACTAAATCAGCTGGTTTTGCATTATCACTTAATGCCACCTGAATTGTTTTTGCTCTTTCATATGCTGAAATCCCTGTAGTAATTCCAAATTTTTTATCTGCATCAATACTTACCGTAAATGCAGTTCCAAAATTACTTGAATTATTCTGAACCATATCAAAAAGCTCAAGCTTATCCGCGATATCATCTTCCAGAGCAAGACAAATAAGACCTCTCCCTTCTTTTGCCATAAAGTTTATAATTTCAGGAGTAGTTTTTTGTGCAGCACAAACCAGATCACCTTCATTTTCTCTATCTTCATCATCAGCTACAATTATCACTTCACCGTTACAGATAGCTTCAATAGCTTCTTCTACAGTATTAAATATTTGTTCTTTTAGATTTCTTTTTATATTTTCTGTTTGCATTGTTAATATCCCTTATATTAAACCAATTAGCCCTGAGTGGACGGGATAAATCCCGCCCCTACAATTTAACTGCATTTACGGTCTTATTTTCAATATAATTCACTACATAGCGACTTATCAAATCTATTTCTAAGTTTACAAGATCCCCTGCTTTTAGCAATCCAAGATTTGTATTGTCTCTGGTAAAAGGAATTAAAGTAAATGTAAAGGCGGGTTTAAAACCCGCCTCTTTTGACTCAATTATCGTTAAGCTTACCCCATTTACTGCTATTGAACCTTTTGGTGCAATATATTTCCCATATTCATCTGAAAAGGAAATTTCTATTATTGTATTTTCCTCTGATGAAAATACAGAAGAAATTTTTCCAACCGTATCAATATGGCCTGAAACCAAATGTCCATCAATTGTTTCACCAAGCTTTAATGATGATTCAAGATTAACTCTGGAACCTGTTTTTAAATTTAAAAAGTTGGTTTTTTTTAGTGTTTCTTCTGTTGCTTGAACCCTGAAAAAGTTTTTACTTTTTTCAATAACAGTCTGACAACATCCATTAATTGATACACTGCTTCCGAGGTTTAGATCATTTATTAAACGTTCTGAAGAAACCGTAAGCTCAAGAAGTCCATTTTTAGACTCAAGACTTTTTACCGTGCCTACCTCTTCTACGATGCCTGAAAACATATATTAATTATATCAATAGAGAAAATATGTCATTCGAGGCTATCTCAAAACTCCCACTATAAAAATGCAACATTTTTCTAATCTAAAGTCAAAATGTCATTCCCTGGCTCGACCAGGGAATCCAGACAAGATAGCTACCAATACTAGATACCCGCTTTCGCGGGTATGACAGAAACTAATACACTTAAAAGCATTATGGATTCAAAGGATTAAACCCTCTATAAATAGAATCTAAAACACCTCTTGTATAAAGTCCACCACCAGTATAAAAATTGCAGACAACTACTCGTTCAAATTTTTTATATGTACTCATGTATTCTATTGCCTGTTCTTCCTGGCTTAACTCCCTTTGAATAAACAATTTGCTGCTGTCAGAAAATTCCAGATTAGCTAAAGGTGGTTTAGTCCTTTCACTAACTGGTTCAGGAAAAGGAATTATTTCCCTGCTATAAGCATATGAGCTTGATTGATTTTTAATTTTGTTTCTTGATTTCGTCAGCATATTTTTCTGTAGAGGCGCCCCGGCTGGGTGCCTCTACAAGGGGTAATATTACAGGTAAAGGTTAAAATAAAGTTAACTTTATATGAGATAGCCCTTAAATATCAAATTGCCCAGTAGAGGCGGGATTAATCGCACCTCTACTCAGTTATTACCAAATCCATCTTTATATCCCATGAATCAACTGGTACCTCATTTAACATACATTTTTTCGGACAACACCCTATCTTATAACTGCCGGGATTTAGTTTCAAAAGCTGATCATAAAATCCTTTTCCAAAACCAAGCCTGTTTCCTTTTTTATCAAAACAAAGACCAGGCACAAAAATCACATCCAGTTTTATTTTTTTTTTAACTTGATCATAATACTCATCATTTCGAATCTCAGGTTCCAAAATATCAAACTTACCTCTAAATAATTTTGTTCTGCCATGAACATATGGAACAACTTTTAAACTCAGACCATAATATGTTTGTGCAACAACAGGCAAAAACCATCTCTTTCTGCTGCCCATAAAAAGACCATCTAAAGAAACTTCTATATCCTTTGAAAGATATGACATAACATTATTAGAAGATTTGTAAATATCAAGATTAATAATCTTATTTCTAATTTCCTTGCTTATTTTTTTTAAATCCACTATCCGTCTTGTATCTTTTGACCACTTGCGCAGTTTTTCTTTTTCATTTTTAATATCCATTTTTTACCTGCCGCGACATTATTGTACTTGTCCTTCACAAGATTGTACCCTTTCCCTTATACTATCGTAGAGATATATTAAAAGTTCTTTTTATAAGGAGATTTAAAATGGCAAATGTTTCCGCTCCAACTTTAGAAAAACCTTCAAACCAAAAAAAAGCAGATCCAGGTTCGTATAATTTTATTTATTCAATTGTATTCGGCTGCTTTTTACTTTCAGGAGTAAGCGGGTTGATTTATGAAGTAGTCTGGACAAGAATGCTAACCTATGTTTTTGGAGGGACTACTCTTGCAGTCAGTACTGTTCTAACTGCATTCCTTGGTGGTCTGGCTCTTGGAAGTTATCTTGGCGGAAAATTTATAGATCGTGTCAAAAAACCATTATTAGCATATGGAATATTAGAGCTTGCGATCGGGATCTATGGATTGCTTGTACCAGTTATTTTTAGTGAACATTTTCTATCTCCAATATGGCAGACAGTTGTTCAAATGTTTGAAAGTGTCCAATTTGTTTCATATCTCGTTAGATTTTTAATTTCAGTTGCCTTACTTGGCATTCCTACTGTTCTAATGGGTGCAACACTTCCTGTATTAAGCCGTTATCTCACAAACGTTAGATCAGATATTACCTCATTTAACGTAGGAGCTCTTTACACAATAAACACTGTTGGTGCAATTATTGGAACATTTCTTTCTGGTTTTATATTTTTACCAACCGTTGGTGTAAACAGTACTGTTTATATTGCAGCTGCTTTAAATTTGATTCTTGCTCTTGCAGTACTTCTCCTCTCCAGTGTAAATAAAAGAGTTCAGGCAGATACTCCAAATTATGATTCTTCTGAAAGCAGCGGTGATCTTGAAACCCTAATCAGCAACTCCCAGGAAAATATCCCATCTAAATTAATTAAGCTTTCAATGTTAGCTTTTGCAGTAAGCGGCTTTGTAGCACTTACTTTTGAAGTGCTCTGGACAAGAACTCTTACCCTTGTTTTTGGATCATCTACCTATGCATTTTCCACAATGCTTGTAACTTTTTTAGCCGGGCTTGCTATCGGTACTGCAATAATGACAAAGTTACAGGAAAAAATTGAAAGACCTGTATTCTGGGTTGGCAGTATTTTATGCGCTATTGCAGTAAGCGGCTTTTTAACTGCATGCATGTTTAACGAATTACCCTGGATGTTTTTAGCACAGGCACAAAAATTGCCTGACGACGCAAGCACAAGCTGGTTTTTACTTACAATGAATAGATTTATAATTTCAAGTGCTGTAATGTTCCCCCCTACTATTCTTTCTGGAATGATATTTCCCCTTGTAATCAGAATCTACGCTTCAAGACCAGATCACATTGGAGAATCAGTAGGAAAACTTTATTCACTAAACACTCTTGGATGTATACTCGGTTCATTTACATGCGGATTTATTTTTGTACCATTTTTTGGAATCTTTGGAAGCGGCATTCAAACTACTACAAAGTTAACTATCTTAATAGCCCTTGCTATGGGACTTTATCTGATTTACAACGATGTAATTAACAACGATTCCCTCTCAGAAAAACAGGTAAAAATTTCTACCTCCTGGATTTATATTGGAATTGCAGCAGGTTTAATTGGTAATTTGCTGCTTATGCCAGCCTGGGACAAATCAATTATGACTACTGGAGTAGCTATTTACCACTCGCTTTCCTATAAAACTCTTAAAAAAGAACAATTTTTTAATACCTTTAAACTTGACAATTCAAAGGAAAAAATTAAATTTTACAAAGAAGGATTAACTACAGTTGTAACTATTACTGCAGATGAGAACGGAAATACCACATTACTGAAAAATAATGGAAAAGTTGATGCCGGTGTTCCTACTGATGGAGACGGTCCTTCACAGGCAGATATGGTTACCCAGGTTTTACTTGGACAGTTACCTCTGCTTTTACACAATGGCGAACCTGAAACAGCACTTGTTGTGGGGCTTGGAAGTGGCTGCACCACAGGGTCTGTAGTACGCTACCCTACCATTAAAAGTGTAAAAGTATGTGAGTTGGAAAAAGCTGTTATTGATGGAGATAAATTCTTTGAACCACCGCCAGATAAAAGTCCATTAGGTGGTAACGGCTCACCGCTAAATAAAACAAGAAACCCTCTTGCAGAAAGAATCCAAGCAATTCACACCGATGGAAGAAACTATCTACTCACTACTAAAGAAAAGTTTGACATCATTATTTCCCAACCTGCAGATCCATGGGTTAATGGTGCATCACAGCTCTTTACAAAAGAATTCTGGGAGCTCGGGGCAAAACACTTAAATGAAAATGGCTTATTCTGTGAATGGATACAACTTTATTCAATTACTCCTGAATACCTTGGAGTACTTGTAAACAGTTTTAAAGAAGCCTTTGGAAAATATGAAAATGGAAAGAAAGTCAGCGATGGCTACGTCTATCTTTTCCGTCCTGGACTTGCCGGTGAAATTTTATTAATTGGTTCAAACGAACCTCTTGATATTAATGTTAAGCAGATTGAAGACAGAATTAAAACAAATTTCACTGCAGAAAGTAAAACTGCATCTCCTTTAGTTGTAAGAACTCTGGACGATCTTGCAAGAATTTCAATTCACACTTCTGTAGATATTGTTTCTCAACTCCTTTTAGGAACCGAACAAGTAACTAAGTTTGCAGAAACTCAGACTGAACAGGTCCCAAGATTAAAATCACTTCCTTTAAATAAAAAGGTTAACACTGATGACAATGTAATTATTGAATTTGAAGCACCTAAAAAACTTCACTTATTCTATGCTCCAATTGGTGACAATTTAAATTCTATTGCAGGCAGTACTGATGGAAATGTTGAACAGTATCTTAAAAACTTTGGAGAAACAAAGCAGCAACAAGGAAGCTTTTTAGCCAGATTGGCAATTGCTCACGTAAAAAAAGCCAGTAATTTTGATCCTTCCAAATCATTGCAGGATCCAAATTTAAAAATTGCTGAGCACCTCTCAAAGAAAGCAATTGAGCTTAATCCATCTGTAGAAACCTACGTAGCAAATTATTTACTTAGCTTGAAAAAAGGGAATGATACAGAAGCAGAACATTATCTACAAAAGGCAAAAGGGGCTCCAGCAAGTTCAGTTTATGACTATCTTGCATTAGGTCAGCTAAGAGCAACTAATGATGATATAGATGGTGCAATCAGTGCATTTAGAATAGGAACACAGGTTAGTTCGAGCAACGATACAGCCTGGTCAAAACTAGGTGAAGCTGTTTTCTCAAAAGCTCAAAAAACAAATAACAAAGCTACCTTTAATGAAGCTGCTTCATACTTCAAAAAAGCAAGAGAACTGTCTCCTTACAATGTAGAAGCCTGGGCTGGAGAAGGGAATGTTTACTTCAGCTTTGCCAGCCGCTTTAAAGATTTTGAATATATTCCTCTCGCAGAAGAAGCTTATTTAAATGCTTTCGGGGCTGATCTAAACTATTGGCCTGCTAGATTGAATTATGCAAAAATTCTTTATGGACAGGGACCCACTCGTTACGCAGAAGCCTTAAAACACTTTTATCACATAATCGGAAGACTAAATCCACAAAACTCAGAAGCAAGATTTTTAGCTGCTAAGATTCTTCAAAGTCAGGGGAATCTAATTCCTGCATACCAACAGTATCAGGGAGCACTGCAACTCGGACTTGAAGAAGGTCAAGTTGAAGATGCAAAACAACAGCTTCAAATAATTCAGGAAGAAGTTCAAAGACAACAACAACCTCAACCTCAAATGGTACAGCCACCACCACAGCCACAACAGCAGCAACAGCAGCAGCCACCACCACAGCCACAACAGCAGCAGCAACAGCAGCAGCCACCACCACAAGCTCAGTCACAAACCGGACAACAACAGCAAAACCCTGAGCAGGAGCAAAATGAGGAAGAAAAATTAAAAAGGCTTCTTCAAATTCAGGGAGATATAAAAGAAGAGCCAAAAAATAACAATCCGGCTCTTGATGTTACTCCAAAGAAAACCCAGTAGGAATTTATGTATAGAGCAGGAATCGTCGGACTTCCAAACGTTGGTAAGTCAACCTTATTTAATGCACTGATTAGAAACCATCAGGCAGAAGCCAGTAATTATCCCTTTTGTACAATTGAACCAAATTCAGGAATAGTAAATCTTCCTGACGAAAGGCTTGATAAATTAGCCAAAGTAGTTAAAACAAATAAAATCGTGCCGGCTGCATTTGAATTTGTAGATATTGCCGGCTTGGTAAAGGGTGCAAGCAAAGGTGAAGGGCTTGGAAATCAGTTCTTAAGCCATATCCGTGAAGTTGATGCTATTGTACATGTAGTTAGATGTTTCGAAGATTCAAATATAATACATGTGGAGGGAACTGTCGATCCGATTCGTGATATTGAGACTATAAATATTGAACTTGCTTTAACTGATCTTCAGTCCGTTGAAAAGAAAATCGATACTGTATCCCGAAAAGCAAAAACAAATGATAAAGAAAGTAAACAAGAATTAGCCACACTTGAAAAACTAAAAACTGCTTTAAATGAAAACAAACCATTAAAATCGGTTCACCTTGACGAAGAAGAAATCCCATTTTACAAATCTCTTTTTCTGCTTTCAAACAAACCTGTAATTTTTGCCTGCAACGTTTCTGAAAATGATTTTAAAACCATAAAAGAAAATAAATATGTTCAGATGGTTGAAAGACATGCCAAAGAATCAAATTCAAAATGCGTCCCTATCTGCGCTACACTGGAATCAGAATTAATCAGCTTTAATAAAGAAGAAAGAGATGCAATCATAGGAACAGACAAACCCTACACCGGTGTTAATGATTTAATAAAGGCTACATTTGATCTTTTAGGTCTCTCTACTTATTTCACTGCAGGAGAAAAAGAAGCAAGAGCATGGACTATTTTAAAAAACACAAAAGCACCTCAAGCCGCAGGAGTCATTCATACTGATTTTGAAAAAGGTTTTATAAAAGCTGAAGTAGTTAAGTACGATGACTTAATCAGACTTGGCACAAAAATTGCTGTAAGAGAAGCCGGTTTAGCAAGATTAGAAGGAAAAGAATACACTGTTCAAGATAGTGATGTAATTGAATTTAAGTTTAATGTTTGACCTGTCATTGCGAGCCGAACAAAGTGAGGCGTGGCAATCCCAATCGAATTCACGCAAAGTAGATGGAATTGCTAAAACGGGATTTCTTCAGTATTAGTTATTTCATCAAAGTTTGATATTTGTTCTACATTAGAACTGGTTTGTTTAAATGTTTCTTTTTCCTGTTCATTTGAATCTTTTTTTAGTGGTGCTTGTAAGCTAAGAACATCTTTGACGGGGATAATAGAGCTAGCATCTATTTCAAGCGTTTTTTTCTTTTTCCCATCATTTGTAGTGAAAGCGTTAATCATTGCTCTTCCAGTAACAAGTACCTTGTCACCTGTTTTTAATTTTTGTTCACAATATTCAGCCAAATCTCTCCATGCATTAACTCTGACTGTCTGGCTGGAGATAGTACCCGGCTGAACACCTGCACCACCTCTGGGAAAATAGCAAATTTCAAGTTTAAGGTTAGCAACCGAAATGTTACTTGGAGTAAGTTTCTTTTCCGGATCTTCTTTTAACGTTCCGGAAATAGTAATGCTTGATAAGCTCACTTTTTATTTTCCTTTTTAACAATTGAATGTCGTATAACATCATCAGAAATTGATAAAGTTCTTTTTAACATGTTTGGTGCTTCTGAAGGTGAATTAAATAACATTGAAACATAATAACCTTCTTTAAACCCTTTTATTTTATGAGTAAATCTTTTTCTTGAAGGCTCATCAGTTTTTACTATACTTCCACCATAATTTTTTATGGCAGACTCAATCTGACTAATACTTTTATCCAAATCATTATCATTTATATTAGGCTTTATTATTACTAACACTTCATATAAATTTTTTACTTGTGTCTTTAACATTCCTACTCCTTTGAATATTTAGAGTAGTTATTATAACATTTAGGTTACAACATCCATAAATAAACCAGTGCAAGGCAGTGTTATTCCGTCTCTACAGAGAATTTTCAATAATTATCTCTCTTTTATTCTCCAATATTAAACCCTCTTTATCTTTTAAATATTGAATTAATACATTTATCTCCAGATTAAGTTTTTCTTTAAAGACAGCTTCAAAATTATCAACCCATTCAATTAACACAATACTTTTGTTCTTTTGAAAATGTTCTATAAGGTTTCTAAGCACAACTTTTTTATAAAAATCCATATGAATAAAAGGGAATCTACCGGAGTAACTCTCACTTATCCCCAAAAATGTAGGACTTGTAATTAGTTCTTTTACACCAAGTCCTTCTGCAAAACCTTTTGCAAAACAAGTTTTACCAGTACCCATTTCACCTGTCAGCCCAATCAAACAGGGATTATTTATTCTTGATGCTAATTCAAATGCAATATCAAATGTTTCTTCAGGAGAATTAGAGACTTTTTTTATAATTTTCAATTTTCAATTCTCAATTTTCAATTCTTTTATGGCTGGACATCTTCTGTCTTTTCTTGTTTTTTGGTGTAATCATTAATCTTTGTTAGTGGTTGTGTAACTTCCAACCCTTCACCACCAATGGTTTTGAGACTTTTACCCTCTACATTTAAATAAATATTTTTATACGGACAAATTTTCTTCAATGTTTTATATATCTGAAGATATCTTAGCTGCATTGCAGCAGAACCACCGCCTGTTAAATACTGTGATGATAAATCAACCAAGACCTCATCTCCGCTTTCCTCTACTTTAATTAATCTTGTGCCAATAGGAATTTCAGTCATAATCCCTCTAAGTTCTTCGGTTTTTGTAGGACCAAAAAATAACTCTTTTAATGCAGAGCCTACAACACTGTCATCTTTTGAAATTTTTCTTAAAACCGGTACCAGAGAGAGTTCTTCAGGAGCTTTTGATTTTGTAAAATAAACTTTTACTTCCTTTGAATTTCCGCCAAATGGTAGTCCTATGCCTCCAGAATTATCCTCAGACTTCTGAAGGCTTGAACATCCTGATAAAAATAAAATCAACAATAAAACAATATTAAGCAAAATAAAATTTATATTGGTTTTTATAATTTTACTTTCAATTTTTACCATTGGTTCCTTCCGATGATAACATTAAATTTATTTCCAGGACTAATTTACTCTCCGGGAATGTCAGATTAACTTTATCTATTATAATGCCTCTTTTTTCATATTTGTGAAAGTTGACAACAGGGTTTATTAGATCTCCGACAGCATCACAAAATGACATACTAACATCAGAATTTTTTGTAAATATATCTTCAATCTCACATTCTAAATTATTAACAAGCAACTTTTTATCACTAACTACAATATTTCCTGAAAACATGGCTTTAAGAGGCTCTGATTCCGGATTAATAACGCTTACGGCATCCAGCGTAGACTGAACAAATCCATTTTCATTTAACTGAATCATAAAGTTCTTTAACAAAACTTGTGTACTTCCAAAAGGAGGAAGCGGAAGCTCAACTTCATGTCCATTTAAACCACTATTTGATTTTGCCATACTATCCAATATTTCAATTACAGAGACCGGGTTAATTATTACCCTGCTGTTTATACTTACCGGAAAGACTATTTTATTTTTTTTCTTTTGATTTTTTCTAAAATAAATCGGGTCAAGTGTATTAACTTCAAGATATTCAACAGGTACATTTTTTATATGAAAATCTTTTACATCCAGATGAAAAGATTTTGCTTTTTTCTTTATTAAATCCCAGCCACTATATATTTCCAGATTACAATCAACATCCATGGCATGTGTTTTAAGTTTTACTATAGTTTTTACAGTTGTTTCAGCTAAAAAATCAACAAGAAAATTAAATCCGGAATATTTTTGTAATCCATATAGAAAGCTGTTTACAACAGGAATATTTTGTTCTTGGGTATTCATTTCTTTATTTAACTCCTGAGCATTAAAAGGTAAAAGACAGATGGAAAGCATGAGAAGTAATCCAATAATAATTAACTCTTTTCTCTTCATTTACTTTCTCAAATTCTCAATTACTACTTCCCCTGATAGTAAACTTTATCTGCAAATCCCTTAAATGCAAAAAATGTAAGCACTATAATAATTAAAAACAAAATCCAAGCCATGCTGCTGGCATAACCAAATTTAAAATCTTCAAAAGCATTCTGATAAGTATAAAGCGAATAAAAAGTAGTTGCATACTCAGGTCCCCCGGATGTCATCACATAAGCAGGAATGAAATATTGAA
This sequence comes from Candidatus Melainabacteria bacterium, assembly GCA_023250195.1. Taxonomy (GTDB): domain Bacteria; phylum Cyanobacteriota; class Vampirovibrionia; order 2-02-FULL-35-15; family 2-02-FULL-35-15; genus 2-02-FULL-35-15. The sequence goes on from JAHFBF010000001.1 coordinate 37,724, forward strand.
AAGTTGAAATTATTCCAATAATTAAATTAAAAAAGATTGTCGGGGTAAGCATTGGAATCGTAATTAAAAAAAGCTTGTTCCAGAAACCGGCACCATCAATATCAGCCGCTTCATAAAGAGACTTTGGGATATCCTGAAGCCCTGCAAGATAAATAAGCACTGAATTCCCCAATGACCATAAATTCATAATAATAAGTGCTATAAGAGCCCGTTTAGGGTCATTAAGCCACAATGGTCCTGTAATATTAAGTTTACTTAAAAACCCATTAAGTAACCCACCATCATCTCCACGAAAAATCCATATCCATATAATAGAGCTTGCAACAAGAGGGACAATACTGGGTAAATAAAAACAGGTCCTGTAAATTGAAATCCCTGTAATTTTTTGATTTAAGAGCATTGCAAAAATAATCCCGGCAACTACAGATAATGGAAGTGTAATAAGTGCATATGTAACTGTTATATATAATGATTTCCAAAAAATGGGATCAGAAAACAGGAGAGTATAATTGTCAAATCCAACCCAGAGCGGTTTTCTTAAAACATCATACTCGGTAAAACTAAAATAAAACGATGCCATTATAGGAAGAAACAAAAATATTGAAAGACCAATCAGCCATGGGAAAAGAAAAGTAAGCACTAATGAGTAAGCAACAAAATCTTTTTTTAAGAACATTTTCATATTCATCATTAATTATATTAATTTCTTTGCTGTGGTACTTTGCAAATATACCTTTAATAAGTAACTATTTACATGACATTGAACTTAAAACATATGACCTGTTGTTTATAAGCAGACACGATCTGAATTTAGATCCAAATCCACCTAAAAATGTCCTAATTGTTGGAATTGATGCCGGTTCAATAAATAAAGTTGGGGTTCCATGGCCATGGCCAAGACAGTTTCATGCATCACTTGTAGAAGCTCTCACTCAGGCAAAAGTCAAATTAATTTTATTTGATATTATTTTTGATACCATTTCACCTTTAAGTGCACAGACTGAAGACATCTCCGGTACTGAAACTATTGCTAAAACTTCTTTTGATGCCGGTAAAGAGGATGATAACATCTTTGCACAATCAATTAAAAGTGCAATGAATGTTATTTTAGCCTGTGAAGCTGAGCCTCTTTCAAAGAGCAAATATCAGGCTATACTTCCGATTAATACTTATATAAAAGCATTAAATAATGACATCAGATTTTTAGGAAATTCAAGTGTTACTTATGACAACGATAACTTTGTCAGAAGAGCAAAGTTAATTTATCCGGAGTTTTATAAAGACCAGGCAATTGCAGGCTCTATAGCATTTCGTGCAGCGCAACAATATTCAAATGTCAAGGTAAAGGTTTTAAATGATAACTCTATAGAATTCGGAGAAAGAAAAATACCAAAAGAATTGTTAATTAACTTTTATGGACCATCTGAAACAATAACTACAATTCCTTACTGGAAAGCACTTGAATTAATATCCAAAGGTGAAACATCTATTTTTAAAAACAAAATGATTTTAATAGGAAGAACAAAACTAAGAGCTTCTATTGATCCATTTAAGAGCGTAAGATCCCCGGATTCATTTCCTACTCCCTATGCTGCACTTACACCAAATTTTTCAGGAGTCGAATTACAGGCAACAATTTTAAGTAATCTGATTGATAATTCATTTATAATCAAGACAAACAATTTTTTAGTCTGTTTAATATTTTTAATTGTTGGGTTGATTTCCAGCTTTTTTATCTCTAAATTCAGGCAGAGATTAGTCTTATGTTTTTATATATGTTTATTGCTTTCTCTGCTTTATGTATGTATAGCCTTTTTACTTTTCCTGTTCTTCAGAATCTTAATTCCACCAACTTATACTACCTATGGAGTAATTCTTCCGGTTTACTTTATAAATCTTCTGGATCAGTATTTTATTGTTGATAAAGCAAGACGCAGGCAGGCAAAAATATTCAGACAACTTGTTCCATCTCAGGTTGCCGATGAAATTGAAAGAATGGATCAGGATCAATTAGCCCTGGGAGGAAGTAAAAAAGAAATTACAGTTTTATTTACTGATATTAAAAACTTTACAGGCTTATGTGAAAGAAACACACCGGAAACAATTGTAAATATTTTAAATGAATTTTTTACAGAAATGGTCAAAGTCATTCATAAACATAACGGGCTTGTAGATAAGTTTATTGGGGATGCAATTATGGCAATCTGGGGTTCTCCCAAAGTCCTTGAAAAAGAGATTCAAGCAAATCTTGCTACAACCTGTGCACTGTCAATGATACGGGAACTAAACGGACTTAACCAAATGTGGGAAAGAATGAATTTAAACGAAGCTCTAAATATAAGGATTGGAATAAACACTGATTATGCCATCACTGGGAATATAGGTTCTATTCAAAGAATGCAATTTAGCGCAGTAGGTGATGGAGTAAATGTAGCCAGCAGACTTGAAGCAGTAAATAAAGTTTATGGTACAAGTATTTTACTATCAGGCAATACCGCAAATCTATTAAATAAAGACCAGATGTTAAGAGCAATTGATACTGTTCTAGTCCCTGGCAAGGATACACCATTGGAAATTTTCGAATTATTGGATCCAAAGGATTATACTCCTGAACTAATTGCAAACTATTCGCTGGCACTAAACTGTTACAGGAATAAAAACTTTGAAGAAGCAATAAAATACTGGCAGACTTGTATAAAGATCGACAAAAAAGATAAAGCATCTCAGGTAATGCTTGAAAGAACACTTAGATTCAAGCAACAGCAACTTAACTCAAAGCTGCAGGACGACTGGCAGCCAATCTGGATTGTTGAAAACAAGTAGAGGCTTGCCGCAGCAAGCTTCTACACCATGGCAAGTCTCTATTCTTCATGATGGGAAAATCTTCCAATTAAAAAAACAGTAGTAAACACGCAAAGAATTACTAACAGTGTAAGTGAAACTGCAATTGCAACATCCATTTTTATTTTTCCTCTTAAGATCTACAAAATATAACAAAACTAGTATAAATTATATTACTAACGATGAAACGAGTTTTATCAAAAACCTTTATAAAACTGTGGGATTCAATCTTCAGAAAACACCCTTGGGCTGAAGCTTTTTTACTTTCTATAATCATCCACATGTTTTTACTATGTTTTTTGTGGTTTTGCTGTGAAGTTCATGTAATGTTATTTCCACAAAAACCACAAGAGAGGATAATAAATATAGAATTTCTATGAAAGCAGAAATCATATCAATTGGGACAGAACTTTTGCTTGGTCAAACAATTAATACCAATGCATCTTTTCTTGCAAATGAACTGCAAAGTTTAGGAATTGACTCATACTTTCAGACAACAGTAGGAGACAATACTGAACGCATTCATGAAGTACTTGAATTAGCTCTACAAAGAGCAGACATAATTATTACTACAGGCGGTTTAGGACCGACACCAGACGACTTAACCCATGAAGCTGTTTATAGTTTTTTTAATACAAAACCATCTCTGGATAAAAAGATTTTAAAGCAAATTGAAAACAAATTTCACTTGAGGGGTTACAAAAAAATGCCAAAAATGAATAAAAAGCAGGCATACAAATCAAAAAATGCGCAATGGATTTCAAATAAACTCGGCACTGCAAATGGCATTATCTGGAAAATCAGAGGTCAGAGGTCAGAGATCAGAGATCAGAAAAAAAAAATCTCACCTCTCACCTCTCATCTCTCGCCTCTCATTCTGACTTTCCCCGGTGTACCAAAAGAGATGTACCAGATGTGGAATGATACTGCTAAACCATACCTTAAGAAGATCTCTACAAAAAATGTAATCTTTTCAACTACCCTGAAATTCACCGGGATCGGAGAGTCAGCTCTTGCTGAGAAAATAAACAAATTTTTCAACCTAAAAAATCCTACAGTAGCACCATATGCAAGTCTCGGAGAAGTAAAAATAAGAATAACTGCAAAAGCTAAGACAAATAAAATTGCAAATAAATTAGTTGCCCCTGTTGTAAAATCTATTTTGAAAAAGACAAAAAAATATTTTTTCGGCATCAATGATGAGACTTTGGAAGAATTATTAGCTAAAGCGTTAATAAGAAAAAAGAAAACTATTTCAATTGCAGAATCATGTACCGGTGGATTTTTATCTAAACGATTAACTGATATCCCTGGAAGTTCTAAGTATATAAAATCAAATGTTATAACTTACTCAAATGAAGCTAAGAATAGATTACTTTGCATACCAAATGAAATATTAAATAAATACGGTGCGGTAAGTCCAGAAATTGCAACATTAATGGCAAAAGGAATTAAAAAATTAAGTGGTTGTGACGTTGGAATTTCAATTACTGGTATAGCTGGACCAAGCGGTGGTTCAAAAGAAAAACCTATTGGGCTTGTTTATTTTGGACTTGCAAAAGGTAATAAAATTAAAACACAAAAAATGTTATTTGGTTCAAATTCAAGCCGGGATGAGGTTCGTTTTCTTGCTACGCAGTTTGCTTTAAATTGGCTGAGGAAAGAGATTTAGCCATCTCCACGTTTAACTCATGTCCACTTTTAAATCCAATCACATGCATATTTATTTCCAGTGGATTTATTCCTGACAGTCTTAAATCCCCAATAATATCTAAAATCTTGTGATAAAGGGGCTCAAGTGGCTCATGTAGCTTTTTATTAAAATCATTTTCATCTAGTGTTAATAGACGATCAGTAACTTCAAAATAATCATTTTCTTCTTTTGTTCCAAAAGTTCTCGCTCTAAGGATTTTATCTTTTCCATCTCTTGGCTCCCATGACACAAATAACTTTCCTAATGCAGGATGCTCCCAATCCATATAGTAACTAACTTTAAAACCATCATGAGGAATAGCTGCAATTTGTTTTTTATCTCTTTTTATAAAAATTGTTTCATTTAAATCATATTTTTCTTTTACATCTGAACAAAGCCCCGTCTCTAATAAGGCATCCTGCCAGTGCACGGCACTGCCATCTCCAATAATTAGCTCGTTTTGATCTGTAATAACTTCAACATCATCTACACCTAAAAGTGAACAAGCTGCTAAAAAATGCTCAATTAAACATATTGATTCTGTATCATTAGTTAAAACAGTATTTCTTGTAGCATTAGAAACATTTTCAACTCTTGCAGATATAAATTCTTTTTTCCCCTTATTTACTGCAAAAACGATGCCACTGTTTACTTTAGCCTTACTAATCGAAACAGTTACTTCCTCTTTTGAAAATAATCCTTTACCGTTTATTTTTATACCGCCCTCCTCGCTCATTCTTCGCTTGTCGGGCTTTGCATAGTGCATCTAATCAATCTTCCTTCACGTTATTCAGATTTTACCGAATCAATCGGATAAAATCTTACTGTTAAATAGTTTATTATGCTATCTTACCTTAGCTAGACAACAATAATAATTTCATTCATGTCATCAAAACCTTCTTCTACCAGCATATCTATATTACCGCCTAATATACCGGCAATAAAAGATCAGTTCAATATAATTGGACTAAGTTTTATTCTGCTTGTAAAAAGTTATCTGTCAATATTTTCTTTTAAGGTACCAAAAAGACAAATTGTAGAACAAATTGTTGCAATTGGATTTAACACATTACCAATGATTATTTTAATTTCAGTCTTTTCAGGAATGATAATTTCACTTGAAACATCAAGTTGGCTTGAGACATACGGAGCCAGAGAAACAGTAGGATACCTGATCGCTGCAACATCAGTAATAGAAATTGCCCCTGTTTTTGTAAGCTTTGCAATTGGAGCTCAGGCAGGAACAGCCATCACAGCTGAACTTGCACATATGCAAATCACTGAACAAATTTCAGCAATGAGACTATTCAAGGTAAATCCTATTAATTATCTTGTAGCCAGCAGACTCTGTGCAATGATTTATTCTCTTCCAATTGCAATAATAATTGGTGCATTGTGCTCTATAATTGGGGGGATATTTATAGCAAATTTCAATTCCCACATAGAATATAATGTTCTGATTGATTCAGTATGGAGAGCATTAAAGCTAAAAGATATTTGGAACTCGCTGATTAAAGGGTTTGTTCTGGGGAATTATTTAATTGCTATCCATACTTCATTTGGACTGGGGACCAGAGGAGGAGCAAAAGAAGTTGGACTAATGACTTCATCAAGCACTATCTGGGTAGCAGTAGGATTGATTTGCATTGATGCAATCCTGGACTATTTTATGTATGGTAATTAATTGCGCATAAAATCAGCAAGTCTGCTAAACGGTTTAACTACATGGAGATTTAAATCTATACCTAACTGTTCAAGAATTCTCATGCCAATACCACTGATTGGATTATCAAAATTAACAGGAATTATTCTAAACAAAGATCTACTTGCAAATTCATCCAGAACATTCTTTTCAAAAAGAGATTCCCGAGAAGTAGGATTTACTTCCGAGAGACCAACTCTACTGGCAAATCTCATAGTCATGTTTCCAAGACCAGCTAAAATTCTCGGGATACTTCCTTCGTAAAAACTTGGTTCTATAATTGCAGTAGCAGGAACATGTTCAAGAGCTCTCATTGAACCATTTTTAAGATCATTTAAAGATAAAACAGGTTTCTTATCAAGTACATTAAGAAAAGCTATTTCTGAAGTTTTTCTTGCTGATTCAGTCCCTAATCTATATAAAACTCTTAGTGGCTGATTAGCAATAGAACTTTCAAAATATCTTACTACTCCTCTAAAAGTAGAATCAAAGATAGATCTGGCAACTCCTTTTTCAATATCACTTATCTGTTTAACAGGTTTTAAAAGCTTAGGTTCGCTTTCTTTTTTTGTTTCTATTGATTTTTCTTCTGTCTCAGGAGGTCTTACAGAAGACTCTTCTTCTTCAACAACTTGTGACTTAGTTTCCATAACTATGCCTGGTTGAGTTTTTACTATGGATACTTTTGGAATAGAAGGCATAAGTTCTTTTATTTAATTTAGTGACACATAAATCAGATTTTCGTATTTAGTGTAAGGATTTATTTAATGCACTACCTCTAGTGCATCAAGTCCTTATTTAAACAAAATTAAGATCAATAAAATTAAAATATAACCATGAAGATTAAAAAATTTAAGAGTTAAGATAAATTATTAAATCCATCTTATTTTTGAAAGCGATATACATATATAATTTTAAAATTACATAATAAAAATTAAATAAGTTTAATATTTACAATGGTAATACACAATAATATTTTAGATAACATTCAAAAATTATGCTGCTGCTTTTCTATCTACTGCTGCTTGCCTATATCCTGCTTCACCAGTATATGTTTCTTTTATACCTTTAAACTTCTCAGTGCATCCTCTAACAAATGAATCAACAACTCCTTGTTCCTGTTCAGGTAATTCTAGAGTTCTCCCTTCCATTATTTTATCAAAATCCTGATCACTTAATTTAGATAGAGCATCTACATACTCTGCATTCGTTGCAAATTCCTTACCAAGTTTTTCCTGAACTCCTGCCCGTAGATATTCTAATCTACCTTGAGTTTCTCTTCTCTTTGAGAAGAACCTTAAGAAGGATGTGTCATTGAATTTTATAATTGTATCTACTAAGAAATTACCAAACTTGCTGTCACCAATTATTCCTCTCTTTAAATGAAGCAATGGTTCACATATATTGCCTGCAGCCATTGCCATTCCAATCATTGCATTGCCGTATCTGCTCTTCTTAGCATAATACAATTCAGCAATTGCTTTATTTGGACCTTCAGGACTATTCATATAGTCTTTTTCAAGTTGTTTATATTCCTCACCTGCACTAACTTCAGGAATAATAAATCTGAAGACATAATTAATCAGTGAGAATGATTTTCTTGAAGCACTTAAAGCATTAATTACATCTTTCCCTTTTTCAAAACCTGCAGCACCCCAAAGGATCTTTAAAGGATCAGCAACCACTGTCCCCAAAAGTCCAAGACCTGCACATACAGGCCCTGTGAAATCTGTTGCAGCAAGCCGTTTTTGTTCTCTTTGATCATCTACTGAATCTAAGACTACATATCCATTACTAAATGTTTTACTTGGATCTGTATCTCTTTCCTCTTTTGTAATTCGTTTTAAGAACCCTGTTTTAGGATCACTCTTTTTTTCAAGTGCTGCTCTTGGATCCCAGATATTCTGCCAGTGTTCTTTTAATCTATCAAATGGCATCTTTAGATATAAACCTAAACCTGGGTTGGCCTGTTCTTTATAAGCATCCCCATATTTATTTTTAAAATATTCATCCGATGCCGCGCCAAGCTCATTAGCCTTAGCCTTAAACTTACCAGTAGCTTCTTTATTACCAAACAAAGACAAGAACTTGAATTTTGTGAGATCCCAGACAGAAGTTACAAAATTACCATGAATTGATTTTCCAAACATTCTTGCTCTCCACCAGACACGAGCAGGTAAATCAAGCAATGTTTGCGTACCAGTCCTCCAACTATTCCCTAAAATTCCAGAAACAAAATAGGCAATTGGTTTTACTGTTGCTAGCTGTGTAGACCACTCACCAAACTTAGAAACAACTCTTTCCCCATATAATGCTTTCTGTCTTTCATTTTGGACAAGATCATCTCCATACCTGTCTTCTGGTTTATCAAATCCATTTATAATTCCTTCTTCATGTTTTAGTTCTTCTGTACTACGGCTAGTTAATTCATCCACACCATGACCATAAAGCTCACTATACATTTTCTGATCTCTTCTCCCTTCAAGGAAATCAGAACTTCCAGTAAGTGCTCTTACAACAAAGCCGAGGACAGGACTTTCTTCCAGATCAAAGAAAGAGGTAAAGTAATTTTTTACTGTTCCAAGTAGGAAATCCAACTCCATGCCAACTGAAGTTTCTCCACCAACCCTTGCATTTCTCTCTCCCCAGTTTTTCCCACGAAGAGAATCACTTCTTTCAACCCATTTGCTTCTATCAGCCGGCTCAACCCTATCGGCACTCCAGTGACAATTTTGATCAGCAGATACTATTGGGTTAGTACGAGTCATATTTTTTTAGAAAACCGAACTTATAATTTTTCTTGAATAAAACAGTCTATGCAATTTCTATTTTTTTACAAACAGAAATAGCAAGACTATTTAATTTGATTATTAATGATTTATTAATTATAAGTCAATCTTTTCTTAACAATTTAACTAAAATTTGTTTCTCAATTTCTCCTTTCTTAACCTTCTCGGGAACTTAGTGACTGACAAGTTTATCATTTTCATCTTTAGAATTTTTTAAGAATTAAAATCAAGATGAAATAAGCCTATATTTAGTAATAAATTTTTCAAAATTTGAATTAAGCAGGTTAAAATAATTGTTCTTATGAAATTATTTGAATTTGAAGCAAAAACAATTATGGGATCGGTAGGCATACCGGTTCCCAAGGGTCAGATAGTAAAAGTTGCCGAAGAAGTCTTTAACCTTAAGCTTGAATACCCTGTAGTAATAAAATGTCAAGTCCAATCCGGCGGCCGAGGAAAGGCCGGTGGTGTTAAGTTTGCAAATAATTTAGATGAAACCTATGAACTGGCAAAAAAACTTTTAAGTCTGGAAATTAACGGAATTAAAACAAGTTCACTTTTAATTGAACCTAAAACTGATATTGAAAAAGAATTATATGTAGCTGTTACTTTAGACAGAGGGGGGAAATGTCACATACTACTTGGCTCATCTGAAGGTGGTGTAGAAATTGAATCTTCAGATTCAGTAAAAATTATTCCGGTTCAAAGTGAATATCAACCCTATTTAGGAAGAAAACTTGCGCAAAGTATGGGCTTATCTCAGAACAAATTAAACATGGTAAGTAACATTATAAACAAACTTTATTTCCTCTATGAGAGTTACGATCTGGAGCTGGCTGAAATTAATCCTCTTGTTTTTACAAAAGACGGAAGAATACTAGCCCTGGATGGAAAAATGACTATAAATGATGACGCAATAGACAGACAACCCTTTTTTCAGGGCTGGGAAATAAATCACCTTACAGATGTTAGTGAAAGAGAATTAAAAGCTAAAGTTGCAGGGTTAAATTTGGTGGAGTTAAAGGGAGAAATTGGAATCATCTGTAACGGTGCTGGTCTTACAATGGCAACAATGGATCTTGTAAAAAAATACGGCGGTGAACCTGCAAACTTTTTAGATGTAGGTGGCGGGGCAGATGAAAGTCGTGTAAAAAGAGCATTGAAATTAGTGGCTGATAATCCAAATGTAAAAATAATTCTTGTAAATATTTTAGGCGGAATTACTGCGTGCGATGAAGTAGCAAAAGCACTAAAAGTTTTTGCAGTTGAAAATCCTGACAAAAAAGTAGTCGTTAGACTATTAGGAAATAATCAGGAAAAAGCAGTTGAAATTATGAAAGGAACAGGAATCAAATCTATTGATGATTTAGATCAAGCTGTAAAAGAAGCCGTATCACTCTGCAGTAAAACCTAATGAAAAGGGAGTTGAGGCAGGTTTGAAACCTGCCTCAACAAGGATAAACAATGGCAGTACTAATAAACAAAGAGACCAAAGTAATAATCCAAGGTATCACTGGGAATATGGGTAAGACACATACATCTCTAATGATAAAGTATGGTACAAAAATTATTGTTGGAGTTACACCAGGAAAAGGCGGACAGGAAGTTCATGGAGTAAAAGTTTACGATACTGTCAAAGAAGCAAAAGAAAAAACCGGCGCAACTGTAAGTTGTATTTTTGTCCCCGGCTATTTTGCAATGGATGCTGCTTATGAAGCATTTGATGCTGGAATGGAGCTTGTAGTAATAATTACAGAAGGCATTCCTACACATGATGAAGTAAAAATTATTCGCAGAGCTGGTGAGCTTAAAATAAAAGTAATCGGACCAAACTGCCCCGGAATAATTACCCCTGGAGAATGTTTAATCGGAATTCATCCAGGAATTATTTACAAACCAGGGAAAGTAGGAATGATAAGTAGAAGTGGAACACTAACCTATGAAGTCGCTTTAGCATTATCAAATGCTGGAATTGGACAGTCTACATGTATTGGAATAGGCGGAGATCCAGTAATTGGACTTGGGTTTAAAGAATGTTTAAAGTTATTTAATGACGATCCAAAAACAGAAGCAATCGTTTTAATGGGTGAAATTGGCGGAACTGCAGAAGAAGAAGCTGCAGAGCTTATTAAAAAAGAAATTAAAAAACCAGTAATAGCTTATATAGCAGGACGTACTGCACCACCTGGAAAACGCATGGGTCATGCTGGTGCAATCATTTCAGGAAATAAAGGCACTGCTGACAGTAAAGTCAAAGCATTTAAAGAAGCTGGTGTAGAAGTAGCTGACATTCCAAGCCAGGTAGTAGATCTAATTAAAAAAGTTATTAAAGAGCCTGCTAAGGTTTAATCGTGTAACCCACCGTTACATAGAATAATTAAATTTTTTTCATATTCATCAAATGTAGCCAGAGGTTACATAAAATTCAGCCTCTTCATGTTAAAGTTTTTGCGATGATTACAGAAGAAAGAAAATATATTTCTGTCATTTGGAGAAATTTAGGATTTGCTTTCTTATCTCCTTTTGGAGCGATAATATTTCAATATCTTGTCTCTGAAAAGACATTTAAATGGATAAACGTGTTTCTATGCTTGAGTATTTCAGCCATAAGTTGGCTATTATTTTATATTGGGTATAATAGTGTCAAAGAGAGAAAACAATGATTGATCTCCAAGGAATAGTTCTAATCGCAGGAATTGTAATACCAACATTACTTTTTGTAGCTTATGTTTCATACGATCAAAATAAAAGACATAAAAAAAGTTAGAGGAATACAGATACCTCATCCATAGGATTTGAGGCATTGCATGCAATGCCTCTACCAGGTGGCGATGTTTCATGAAGATTATAGGGTTCTTTTTTAATTAAAAACAAATACCACTTGTGAAGCGAATCTAACAGAACAATTACTGCCAGCCCTAAAATAGTAGACAATAAAATAATATTTACCAGAGACGAATAAATAACATCTGTAGAGGCGTATTGCAATACGCCTCTACTTGCATTTTCAATTTTTGCTACCATACCAAAATCTGAATTAAAAATCTGCTCAAGGGTACATGAAATAGTTACTGTAAACATAAAAACCATTGGAATAGCTGATATCCAGAGGTATTTAGCCTTTCCCATTTTTATTAAAATAGTTGAACCTATTGCAAGTGCAATAGCTGACAATAACTGATTTGCTACCCCAAACATAGGCCATATAGTAGCCACATTTCCATAGTACATTAAATAACCCCAGGAACAAACTACAATAATGCTTGCAAAGATATTCGAAAATTGATTCCTATAATCTCCAAACTTTGGATTAAAGACTTTCAAACAGTCTTGAATTAAAAATCTTGAGACCCTTGTACTTGCATCAATTGTAGTTAGAATAAATAGTGCTTCAAACATGATTGCAAAGTGGTACCAGATAGCTGCAATAGAACTCATAAAAGGCAAACTGCTAAACACTTTTGTCATACCAACTGCAAGGCTTACAGCTCCACCGGTTCTCCCTATTAAATTCTGCTCACCAACCAATTTTGTTAATTGTTCTAATTCAATTGGTTTAACCCATGCCGGCAGAACACTTGCATTAATCGCATAGTAATCATTTGGATATAAAATACATGCAGCAATTAATGCCATAATTGCTACAAAACCTTCCATTAACATTCCACCATACCCTATGAACAGGCTCTCAGATTCTTTCATAACAAGCTTTGGCGTAGTCCCCGAACCAATTACAGAATGAAATCCGCTAATTGCACCACAGGCAATTGTAATAAATAAAAATGGAAATAGCGCTCCTGGCAAAACAGGTCCACCACCATGAACAAACTGGGTAAACTTTGGCATTTCTAGATTTGGTGCCACAAAAATCACTCCTGCTGCCAGCAAAAATACAACACCAATTTTTAAAAACGAACTTATATAACCTCTTGGTGTAAGTAAAAGCCAGACAGGAAGTGAAGCTGCAAAGAAACCATAAATTACAAGCATTATAGTTAATGTTTTTCCATCATAAATAAAATATTCTGCAATCGCTTGATTCTCCTGAACCCACTGACCGCAAATTACAGCAAGAATCAAAAGCACAAATCCGATTATTGAAGCTTCAAAAGTTTTTTCCGGTCTTAAATACCTCATATATAAGCCAATAAAAATCGCAATTGGAATTGTGGCTGTGATGGTAAATAGTCCCCATGCACTGTTCTTTAGAGCATTTATTACTGCAAGTCCCAGACCAGCAGTTGCAACAACCATGATAATTAATATTGCAACACCTGCAGCTATTCCGCATATTGGACCTATTTCTTCTTTTGCAAACTGAGAAATAGATTTCCCGTCTCTTCTTATAGACATAACCAGAATAATAAAGTCATGAACACCACCGGCTAAAACAGCTCCAAGCAATATCCACAAGAAACCAGGAAGATATCCAAACTGTGCTGCCAGAACTGGTCCCATAAGAGGTCCAGCACCTGCAATTGCAGCAAAATGATGCCCAAAAACTACAAACTTATTTGTCGGGATATAATCATATCCATTCTCTAACCGGTTACTTGGAGTAACTCTTGTATCATCAAGATTTACAATCTTACTCGCTAAAAATTTTCCATAAAACCTATACCCAAGGACAAAGAAACACAATGCACAAACAGTAAGCCAGAGAGCATTTATTTTTTCATGCGGATTAAAAATTTGTGTAACAACTACAAATGAACCTGCGCATATAACAATCAATATAATCCAAAAAAAAATTATTAAAAGTCTTTTTATACTATGCCCTCCATACTCAATACGCCAGACTCCATACTTTTTCCTAGATTATCTATTCTTAACACTATTATCAGTATTTTTGAAACTTATATAAAGTAACTATATAGGTTATGTTCTTTTAATCGTTTTTTCTTCTAAAACAACAAGGAATTTACATGCTACCCCTGCTTTTAATTCAGCAGGGTATATTGCTTTATGCTAATATCTTTATTTACTAAAAATAGATTTGAATACCACTCCCAAAATTAGTTTTACAACCTTTAGAAATAATAGATTTTCTTCACATGAGAGGTTTATTAAGCCATGGACTTAATAACAGGAATCTTAGTTGGATTTTTATTGGTTCTATTCAATGGCTTGTTCGTAGCCATTGAATTTGCCCTTGCAAGGGTCAATAGAACAAGGATTGAACAAAAAACTAAGGAAGGAGGCAAAACAGCTACCCTTATATTAAAAGCCCTGGAAAAGATTGACCGCTATATTTCAGCTTCTCAGGTAGGAATTACAATTAGTAGTTTAGCCCTGGGTGCTATCGGAGAACTTACAATTGCAAAACTCCTTATCCCTTATGTAGAAGCCTTTATTACCCCTCATCTTGTAGAGTTTACAGCTCACAGTATTGCATTACCGCTAGCTTTGTTAATAGTTACTTACTTCCATGTAGTAATTGGAGAAATAATTCCAAAAACCATTGCATTTATTGATCCTGAAAAGACGGCTTTTATTTTAATTTGGCCTCTTGAAATTTTTAAGCTTTTAACAAACCCTCTTGTTTCTTTATTAAACTTTAGTGCTTCAAGCATATTAAGAATTTTTGGGATCACTGATTTAAGAACCACTTTTGTATACACTGAAGATGAATTGAAAATGTTATTAAACGTCAGTCAGGAAGAAGGTGTCCTGGAACAATCAGAGAAAGAAATGATCTCAAACATATTTGATTTTCCTGACACTGTAGCTAGAGAGATTATGACCCCAAGAACCGATATGGTTTGCATTGAAGCTAATAAAAAAGTAGAAGATGCACTTAAAACAATTATTGAGTCAAAACACTCACGAATACCCATTTATGAAGATTCCATAGATAATATTACAGGAGTTATAACTACAAGAGATTTGCTCGAACAAATACACATAGGCAATAATAAACATTTAGTAAAAGAAATTGCAAAACCGGTACTTAAAGTGCCTGAAAGCAAACCAATTGATGATTTACTTACAGAATTAAAAAGAAAATCTCTTCAGCTTGCAATTGTAATTGGAGAATTTGGCGGCACTTCCGGAATAGTAACCATTGAAGACATTGTAGAAGAAATTGTTGGCGAAATCCCTGACGAGTTCGATAATGCTGAAGTAGAACCAATTCAGGTACTACCAAATAATGACTTTCTTATAGATGGAAGATTAAATATTGATGAAATTAATGAAAAGCTGGGCGCAAATTTTTCAAATGAGCACTACGATACAATCGGGGGATTGGTATTTGGTTTGATCGGTAAAGAACCAAATATAGGTGATGAAGTTGAAAGCAATGGTTATATACTTAAAGTAGAAGTAAAAGATAAGCAGAGAGTCAAGCTTATAAGATTAACAAAAGCTCCTGTAAAAATAGAAGAAAACGGAAACAAATCCAAAGTCAAAAACGGTCCAAAAAACAAAAAAGAAAAGGTAGATTTGGGGATAAATCAATGAATGAAACGATTTTAGCTATAGATGCAGGTAATACATCAATTCACTGGGCATATATGAAGGATGGGGATTTGATAGGTGACTACAATCGAAATAGGCATACTGAGTTAAGTCTGCTTCCATGGGATGAAGTTAAAAAGAAAAATTATCCTGTCGTAATTGCAGGAGCTTTACTTCATATAAATGAAGCAATTCAAACAATCACTAAAGAACACGAAATAAAGTTCATAGAGTTAGAAACTGCTAAGCAAAGAATAATTAAAAATGCTTATCCAACACTTGGTGTTGACAGGATTTGTAATTTGATTGGAGCTATAAATTCTTTTAAAACATTAAATTCTACTCTTATTGTTTTTGATTTTGGAACAGCTACTACTATGACTACCTGCGATAAAGATCATAATTTTCTTGGCGGTATGATTCACACAGGCTGTGAAATAGAATTAAAAGCGCTTGCCAGTAAAACATTTTCACTTCCACATGTACCGCTCGCAAAAGAACAAAAAATTACAAAACTAAACCCACTGGCAAACAATACCGAGGATGCTCTTTTACATGGCGTACTTATAGGTCAGATAGCTCTTGTAGAGTCTTATTTAAAACTGTTTAAAGAAGAAACAAAATCAGAACCAAAAATAATTTTTACGGGTGGAAATGCAAATATTGTTTCCAGATTTTTAAAGAAACCCGATCTGTATGATCCTCATCTAACTATAAAAGGGATTTATCACTGCTATAAAGCAATTCATGTACATGCGTAAGAGTGTCATTGCGAGGAGGTTCAGTACAATGAACCGACGAAGCAATCTCCTAACGTAAATCAGCCTGTGAATTGCTTCTTATAGTAAAATAATCTTATGAATTTCCCAAAAACAAAAAAAGCACTTATTTCTCTTTTAGCATTTCTTTTGCTCTGTAATTTTTTACTTTCAGATGCCAAATCAGATTTCAAACCACCAGTTTTAAATCCTACAGATCTTGCATTCAATGATGCTATAAATGCAATAGCCGTAGATGAAATGACAGGCATTGTTTATGTCGGAGGAAATTTTACAAAAATAGGTAACGAACCAAGATCAAACTTTGCATCTTTTAGTATTCCGGAGTGACCAGCTTTTGGCTGTTGGCTTTTAGTTGTTAGCCGGAAAATTCTGAATCACTGTTTTAACTTATAATAAGTAGCTTTTCCTTTTCCAAATCTTTCAATCACTTTAAGATTAATTAATTTTTGAAAATCCAGACTGCGAGTGGCTTTTGCCCTGTCTGTTAATGCTGAATATAGCTTGTCATTAATGTAACCGTGTTTTTTAATATACTCAAGTAATTTTTCATGGTAACTTTCAAGCTTTGTATCAGGTGTAATTGATAAAGTTTTAAGTTCAGTACCTACTCTTAATAACTCATCAATTATTCCATCAGTAAAGTATTCTAACCATTCAGTAAAATCAATTTTATTTTCTATGTCATAGCAATTCCCAAATACTCCAACTTTTTGAAAGTATTTAGTCACATTCTGGTTATAATAATTTTCAAAGCTAAAAAGATTAAATGTATTTAATCCCACGTTTGCAAGCAGAAGTTTAGTTAGCAATCTTGCAGTACGACCATTACCATCAATAAAAGGATGAATAATAACAAACTGCTTATGGAATATGCCAGCTAAAACTAATGAATCTATTTTAAATTTATTGTCTTTTGTATATTTAATAAGCTCAGCTAACAAACGTTTAACATCCTGATGATCAGGTGGCCAATAAACGGTTTTTTGTAATTTTGGATCATTTACAAATACTGGCTCTATACGTAATTTCCCATTATTATTTGATGTAATAAGTTTATTTGTGACAATTTTCTGGATTTCCAACACCAGTGCTATATCAAGATAACTTTTGCTGGATTTAGTAACCTTATTTAACTCTTCTAGAGCTCTGTTATAGTTTAATACTTCTTGTTCTGTATCTCTTATATTTTCAGGCTTATTTTTCAAAATCCTTTTTACTTCAGTAAGAGGTAAAGGATTACCTTCAATACTAGTAGATGAGTGTGATGAAATTGCACGAGCAGTTTTTTCCATTTCTAAGAAGGTTGTATTTGGAAAGCTTTTATTATTAAGCTCAGCTATTAAAACAGCAATCCGCTTGATGTTTCCAAGAAGCTTTTGAGTAATTATAAATTTAGGTTTAAACATAATCGGAGACTATTTATATTATACCCTGATTAGACGATTATTAGACGATTATTAGACGATTATTATGAAGAGAAAATCTCTACTTTTTAGCTGCTAGTTGATATTTCTTATACACATATCCGCTATAAGCTTTTACCATTTCAAATCCTAATTCACCTTCTAAAAATCCAAGTCTGAAAATATACCTAAAGACAAATGCCCATAAGGCTCTTAAAAAAGGTAATTTATATTTTTTATGCTTTAGCTCTACACTTGCAAGCTCAGCATATTTATCCAATGCTTTGCTGTAAGCTTTTAAATTTGGATAAGCATAGTGTTCCAATGGATTTTGAAGCTCAGCTGTATTTCCATCTAAGCTAATACTCTCATGCACTTCACGGGGCTTGAAATGGGCTCCAGAAGTGCTTTTAAATAATCTGAGCTGATAATCCGGGTAATACCCGCCATACTTAACCCATCTTTTTCCAATAAGCAATTTTCTTTTAATTTTGAATCCAACATTTTCCTTAGGCTTTTTTATAGCATCAAGAATTTCTTTTTTTAAAAGATCATTTACTATCTCATCAGCATCAAGTACTAGAATCCAGCTTCCATTACATTTTGAAATAGCAAGATTTTTTTGTTTTGAATAACCCTGCCATTTTTCTTTATAAAGACTTACATTAAAACACTCTAAGATATCAATGGTCTTATCAGTACTCAATGAATCAACAACAACAATTTCATCTACCCAATTATGAATGGCAGAAAGAGTTTTTTCAATAATTCTTTCTTCATTAAAAGTAATCATTGCAACAGAGAGAAGAGGTTTGTTTATTTGTGCGGTACTCATATTTCTTCATAGTAGCAATAGGGCGGGATAAATCCCGCCCCTACAGACCTTTCCGTTTATCTTTTATTTTCCGCTTCAGCTTCTATTGCAGATACTTTACTATTTGGAATATTAATTTTTTGTTCAACTTTAACTTTATTTGGATTAACAGGCAATGTTACATAAAACACTGTTCCAAGATCTACTCCAGGCTCACACCATATTGAACCTTTATATATTTCTACAATTTTCCTGCATACTGCTAATCCCAGACCAATGCCAGGGAATTCCCTCGTAACTGAATTATCAGTTCTATAAAACGGATCAAATACAAGTTTTGCCTGATCTAACGTTAAGCCCACTCCCTGATCAGCAATTGACACAGTTACATTCTCTCCATCATTTAAAATCTTTACTGAAACCCTTCCACCATCAGGACTGTACTTAAGAGAATTATTTATAAGGTTAGAAAAAAGCTTCTGCATATTCTGCGCTTCAGTAATAATAACCGGCTCATATCCAATACAATTCATTTCAAGCTGGAACTGCTTTTCAATGAATTTAGAATTTTCTTCTTTATAACAGATTCTAATCATGTCAACCAGATTAACCGGCATTGTTGGAAGCCTGTCTGTTGATATACCAAATTGATTTGCTGCAACTTCCAGGTAATCAGATATTAAAGTATCCAATTTTTTAGCAGCTTCTGTAATCTGTTCAGCAAAGTTTTTAATGGTATTTTCATCATATTCTCTATTTGAAATTAACTCGCTAAACCCAATAATAGATGACACCGGCGTTTTCAATTCATGACTTACCACAGACAATAAATCACTCTTAATTCTGTCAGCCTCTAATAATCTTTCATTTACATCGGTTAACTGAACATTTTTTTCACGAAGTCTTGAAATTAATTGTTTATTTAACTGATCAAGTTTTTTAAGTTCAGTTATATTTTTAAATGTAAAAACAAACCCATTTGGTCTTTCCAGCTCATCTTTAAATAAACTACTGCTTACAAGCATGAGTTCAGATTTATTTTCAGCAATCGATAGACTTACTTCAGACTGCCATTTGCGATCTCTGCTTGTTTCTCTAAGCGCCGCTTCCAGTAAGTCTTTTGGCAGGATCTCAGATATAGAATATTTTTTAGTATATTTACAGAAACATTTTTCAAAGTTCTTATTTGTTTCTTTTATATCTCCCGCCAGATCAGTGATTACTATAGATTCATCGGTAAATGAAATCGCTTCAATGATTTTTGCCTGCTTATTTTTATTATTATCATTCAGAGCATTTATAAGCAGAGCTTCCTGAAATTTACTAATATAATAAGGCTCCAGTTGTCCTGTTCGAACACTTTTTAGCTTTATAAGTAACTTTTTTTCTTTAATTGAAAGAGAACCACAATAGTTTCTATAAAAGTATTCAAAAATTGTATTAATTACAACCGGATCAAAAGTAAGAAAAAACCTGGATTGCTGATTACTTATGCTTTGTTCTCCAGGCTTTGGTTCATCAAACAATATTAAGAAACAAAGCAAATCCGATAATCCAATGTAAATTTGCTCATTGCTGTTATTTTGAATTGGAAGCTTAAGTAAATATGATTTTGAAATTTTCTTTAGCATTAAGTTAGGAATAGTACTATTTCCTTGAACTAGAAATGCAGGCTGCTCATAGTTCTTAAAAAACTTCTTTAAAAGTCCATCCAATGTTTCAATAGGAAATCGGAAATTTAAAACCTCGAATTTAAATCCAAATCTGTCTTCAAAGAAGTTAAAAATTGATTTTTGTGCTTGTTGCTTTTTCACTGATTTTTTATTTTATAGCCTTATTAACTTGGTTAAGTTAAATCCTTACTTATCTTCTATGTACCTCAAAAATCCATCAAAAACTCAATTAATTAATTTATTGTTAACCAGGAAGATATTCTGAATTATCTAATCAACCATCTGGACTAGATCTAATTCCTGAGTTTAAACCCTTTAACTAAGATTCAATTAAGACGGCATCTCAAGTAACAATGCAAGACGAGAGTTCTCAGAAGCCGTTCCTGATGGATTTTCTGATAATATGCTGTCCAAACTGTTTCGCATTTCATATAACGATAATGAACCCAGGGTTTCAAGAACCTGCGGTAACCAATTTGGATCATACCTGTTTCCAATTTTTGCAGCCTGTTCCAGAAGAGCATTTGTACAGATAATAAGTTTGGAACCACTTGCAATGTGTGACTCTGTTTCAATAAAATTTAAATTTAAATTTATCCCGAGTGATTTGCTTTTGTCTCTTGAAATAAGATTTGAAACCTGTTGTTCAGGGCCAATTAAAAACGGATCAGGGTGATTGGAATTTGCAAATCTTACTTTTCTGGCTCCAATATTAAATACACCATACCAAACATTAAATGTAATTCCTGTACTTTTAAAAACAGGGTTAAACTGCTGATTTAAATACTTTAAAACTTCTTTTGGTTGAAGTGATATTTCTGCTTTTGCTTTTAAATTATTCATCTCTCCAAGCAAAAACCCGCCAAGCATTGCTGCCGGCGCACCTTTACAAAGCACCTGTGCAAATAAAACAAGACTTATATCAGATCCTAAATCACTGATCCACCATATGTTTCCATTAAAAGCAGAATACTCATCTTCCAATACGCTAAATAAAAGTTTTTTGCTGGATTCAAGACCAGACATTGATTTTTGCAATTTTGCAGTTAGTTCAAGTTCTGCTTTAATCTGCTCTTTGAGTCTTATGTATTTTTCAGAATCATCATTTCTTAAAAGCCTAGTCATTGATAAGCTTGCAGTTTTACAAATCACATTCACAAATATATTCAGCTCTTTACTCAAGACGAAATTAGAGTCCGTATGTAAAATAATCATTCCGTGAACATTTGATTTGTCTTTATTTTGATCAATTAAAGGTATAAAAATAAAATGTTGTTTACCGGCAAGAGTCAAAGAAGCCAATTGTTTCTGTCCAATTACCCAACTGAAGATTTGTTCACTCATCTCTTTATTAAAGAGATTTAAGACAGAGTTGCTGTCTCCTAATTGAGAAATAACTTTTAAAGAATCGGATGATTTTTCAACAAAAGATAAAAACTTTAACGAAAATAGTTTTTGTAATCTATTTAACAATAAAACTACAATGTCTTTTTTTAAATTTAATTTTTCCAATTCAGTACCAAGCGAAAGTATCTCAGAGAGTAGATTCAGATTAATTGGGGATTTTACTTCTGTTGACATATTAGATATTCTAAAAGACTAACGTACAACAAAAAATGTTACCACCTGTAGAGAGATCCCTCTACAGCATTAAAAACGCTATAATTTCTCTATGTTTCCAAATGACCTACAAACAATCTATCCAGAAGCAACAAAGTTCTTAACCAATGCTGTTTTAAAGAACAGATTGGCCAATTCATATGTATTTATTGGAAAAGATTCAAATGATCTGTTAAAAATCACAAAGACTCTGGCAAAGATATTAAATTGCAGTAGAGACTTGCCGCGGCAAGTCTCTACTGCACCATGCGAAAAATGCACCAATTGCAAGTGGATTGAAAGAGATGAACACCCGCAGGCACTTATAACTGTCAGTCCGGCTCCTGAAAGCAAAAAAGAACAAATCAAAATAGATAAGATTAGAGAGCTATTAAATACTTTAAACACTACTTCTGAATATTTTCGAGTTATCTATTTTCAGGCTTCAGGTCTACAGTCCTTACCACCTGACAGCTGTAACCTGCTCCTGAAAACAGTTGAAGAGACGCCTGGAAGAACAATTTTTATATTTGCAAATCAATCCAGAAACGATATTTTAGGAACCATTTTAAGCAGATCACAGACCCTCTATGTAAGTAAAAAATCTGCTTCAATCTTAGAATTAATTAAAACGAACATAACGAATTTGTCAGATTATGATTTTACGGAATGTTTTCCAAAAAATCTTTTAGACTCTCTGGAAAAATCAAGAAAGACACATGAACTGTTAGAAAAAAGTGAAACAGATATAAAAGATTATTTAACAAATCTGGGTACTGCAAATTATGACTTATTGAAATACAAAGATCAAAAGCAATATTGTTTTTTATATAAAAGATTGACCGGTTCTTATTTAAAATTAAAATCTTTTATACAGCCAAAAATCGTAATTGAAGACTTCTTTTTAAGTCTTTTAAACAAACCGACTTCCTTTTAACTTCGCTATCACTGAAGCAAGCCCACAGAGTATTTCGCAAAGTTAATGACTTAGTAACCCGTCATTGGAGAAGTCAGTTTTTATTCGTCGCTTATATCCACGTAACAAGCCGCGGGGTATTACGCTCCTTCATAATAAATAATTATTTTACTTTACGCGCAGCAATTCTTCAGCATTATTCACATTTTCATTAAACAATGACTTTCTAAAGTTTGTTCTTCTTTTAAATGTTTGCCTATTATGTAAATTTGAAACATTTTGTTTAATCTCATCAGGCAAATCTTTATTTGCAAGAACATCCTGAGCCATAAACGGATTTTCTATAACAGTCCCGGAAGAAATTTGTTTATTCTCTTTAACACTCTTATTAATCCCATTTGAAAATGCTGTCTCAGCAAGAGGTTTGGAAGGGATCTTATATTCTTCAATTTGTTTAAAGTCCAGCTGTTCATTTTTTGATGTGTTCTGGGCTAGATCAGTTAAAAACTGTACCCCCCCCTGTTGTGTCCCACCAATTAAAAGTCTTTTACCCTCTATTTCAATTAAGTAAAGATTTTGACCTGGGGTTAAAATTAGTGTTTGTTTTAATTTTAGTCCCTGTGGGGAAGTGGAAAAACTCCCTGTAAATTTCTGAGCCAACTCATCTAAGAACCCTCCAGGTTTATCAAATTGATTCCTTGATAAGAACATTTTTAGAAAAACCAGAAATCCAAGAAGTGCAAATATAATTAAAGAAACTCTCATTACTAAATTATTGAAGGTTGCATTATTATTGCTTGGTGTAAAAACCCTGTCATGCAAAAATGGTTCTCTCTTTATTCTTGATTTTCTTTTTACAATTGTGCTCTTTTCAAATGCATTATCTTCACTAAAATCATTATTTACTGTCTGCTCATCTTCAGGAAGTAAAATAAGTTCATCTTCAGCCATAACAGGCATAGTTAAAAACAAAAAAGTAATTATAAAAGAAAATAAAAAGGTTAAATACCTTATTTTTCTTAATTCAACATAATACATACGTCAAAATAGAAGGATGTAATGCAAAGAAGTTCCCCTGTAGATACACCACACCAGCGTACATCTACAGAACCACCTTTATTATTCGTCCTGCTCTAAATATTTATGCTTAATCCTGTTAGGTACGCTTGATAACACTTCTTCTTCTATCTCTAGATCATGCTCCTGTCTTTCCATTAAATCATCTACCCAGTTATCTTCTCTTTTTGTTGTTCTAATTTCATTATTCTTAGACATGATTTTTCTCCGTTATTTCAACCACTTCAAAAGCCAAAAAATAAAAAATCTCATCATCCGAACAAAATAATTGTTCTAAATAATGAGATTCATTTTAAGAAAGTTGAAATTTTTTGGCCGCTATCCACTTATTTGTTTCTACATTGTCTTAACTGATTTACTTTGAACTCAGCTAACACTCTATATTTACCCAAACTGCTTAGAAAATTTAACTTTTCAAGCTTATAACGAGTGTGCCAAAAAAATATTATGAATAGGTTAAAATAAATGAGCAAGTAAAATATTGTAGTTTTTAAAGAATTTAGCAGGAAAAGCTTCAGCCTGTCTGGAGCATTATAAAAAACATGGATTTTCCTAAAGAATTTAAATACTCAAAGTCCCACGAATATTTAAACGTTCAGGGGAACCACGGTACTATAGGGATTACATCCTATGCTAGCAGTGAGCTTGGTGATGTGGTTTTTGTAGATCTGCCAGAAGCAGGAAAAACCTATAAAGCCGGTGATAAATTTGGAGTAATTGAGTCTGTAAAATCAGTTTCAGATTTATACATTCCATGTGACGGAAAGATTTTAGAAGTAAATAAAGATTTAAATGATCATCCAGAGTATGTAAATCAAGATCCTTATAACAAGGGCTGGATGATTAAAGTAGAGCTTACCACAAGTTCAAAAGAATTAATTTCATCTGATGAGTATTCAAAGTTTGTACTTGCGGGCACACATTAAAAAGTTACAGCCCACCAACCACTTTACTAACATAACTAACCAATGCAGTTGAACTAGGCTCATAAAGATTTGAAAGTGAGACCGGGTAAATCCCCCATATAACCACAAGTGCTAACAGCAAAGCAAGCACGACTATTTCAGATGTTCTTAAATCGGTAAGCTTAGACCACTTTGTATTTTCCGGTCCCATAAAAACTCTCTGTATAAGCCAGAGCATATATCCTGCTGTTAAAACTACGCTGATAGCTGAAAATAAGACACAAATTTGCCCAAAGTTAAAATGAATTGTTGTGGGAAAAGTAGTAAAAAATTTTGAAGTAAATGCTCCATAAAAAATAAGACTTTCACCTACAAAACCAGAAAGCACCGGCAGAGCCAAATTTGCCATACAAGCAAGGGTAAAGAAATAAAAACACTTTGGCATATACTTAGTCATCCCACCATAATCTGAAATCTGACGAGTATGTGTTCTTTCATATAAAGTTCCAACAAGCATAAAGAGTGCTGCACTGATTAATCCATGACTGAACATTTGAAATATCCCACCACTAAACCCGGCACTGGTTAACGAAGCTACACCAAGTAAGACAAAACCCATATGTGAAACAGAAGAATAAGCAATAATTCTTTTCATATCATCCTGGACAAGACATGCAATTGCAGCACCAACAATATTTACTGCTGCTAAAATTACAATCCATAAACCAAGCTCCGCTAAAATATTTGGAAAGAAGCCTGCACAAATTCGATAAATACCATATCCACCCATTTTCAACAATATTCCTGCAAGTAGCATAGATACTGGTGTTGGGGCTTCTACGTGAGCATCAGGCAACCATGTATGAAACGGAAATGACGGGAGTTTGATAATAAAGCAAATAAAAAATAAAAGAAAACAAGCAAGTTGAAAATTATGAGGGATAGATCCTGCATATCTAGACAAAACTTCCATATCAAAAGTATTTGCCCCGGAACTAAAATATAAAAGCAAAACAGCAGCGAACATACAAACACCAGCTACAAATGTATAAATTAAAAACTTCATTGCAGCATAGTTACGATTTGCCCCACCCCATATTGCTATTAAAAAATACATCGGGATAAGTTCTAATTCCCAGAATAAGAAAAAAAGAAATAAATCCTGCGCTAAAAACACTCCTAAAACACTTGTCGTAACCATCATTAGCATTGAGTAATAGAGCTTTGGTTTTTCTTTTGCAATTGGCTCACTGGCTATAATCACCACTGGAAGCAATATAGCCATAAGTAAAACCATTGAAATACTTAAACCATCAGTAGCTAACTTAAACCGGATCGTATCTCCAAACCACTGATAATTCTCCACATATTGAAGCGCTGTTAAATTTGGATCAAATTTTGAAAATATTACTACTAAAACATTAAGTAAAATATCAAGTGAAAATATTAGTGAAAGTATTCTGCATAGGGGCTCTCTATTTGGAAGAAAAGCAATTATAACTGCAGCAATAATCGGAACCAGCAAAATCGTGCTTAGTGCATGTTGTAGAAAGAATTCTGTCAATTTATCCATTTACTTCAACCTCGTCAATAAAAGCAAGAGTGCAAACAAAACAGATCCAAAAATCACAAGCACATAAAGCTGCCCACGTCCGGTTTCAATATACCGAAGCCCGCCACCAACAAGTGAAACAACAAATGCAGAACCGTTTACAAAGACCCCATCAACGACCACTTTATCAACGAAGTTCCAGCTTATCCTATAAACAGGAAAAATAATTTTATTTAAAATCCAGAAATAAATTTCATCAATGTACCATTTGTTAAAGGATAAATTATAAATTGGTTTTAAATTATCTTGAACGAATTTATTAATCGGAAAACCTTTCACATAAACAAGCCATGCAAGAAAAGTCCCAATTAAAAATGCTGCAAGCGGTATAAGTCCTTGAATCGTCATGAGTTCTTTTAAGAAAACATTGAAGCCCCACTCAGCATGAGCATGATGTTCACCATAAAAGATAAATGCCGAGAATTTATCTCCCCCTTTAATTAACGGTGATCCAATTAGACCAATAAATATAGAAGGAATAGCAAGGAGAATTAATGGAATAGTTATGGATGGTGTAGTTTCATGAGGATGAGAATGTCCACGATAATTCCCGCTAAAAGTCATAAAGTAAAGCCTGAACATATAAAATGCCGTAAGCAAAGCGCTTACAGCCCCAACTACAAAAAGAGGTTTATTGTGTTCCCATGCACTTGCAAGAATCATATCTTTTGACCAGAAGCCACTCATAAGAGGAAATCCTGAAATTGCAAGCACACCGATTAAACAAGTCATTGAAGTAATCGGCATATATTTTCTTAAACCACCCATATGTCTCATATCCTGCTCATGATGACATGCAATTATCACTGAACCTGAACATAAGAAAAGCATTGCTTTAAAAAACGCATGTGTCATCAAATGAAAAAGTCCTGCAGAATATGCACCAAGACCAAGAGCCATAACCATATAACCAAGCTGTGAACATGTAGAATATGCAAGTGTTCTTTTTATATCATACTGGCTAAGAGCAATCGTAGCGCTAAAGATCGCTGTTATTCCTCCAATCCAGGCAACAACACTCATGGCTACCGGTGCTACTATATAAAGAGGATAACAACGAGCTATTAAATAAACTCCTGCAGCAACCATTGTGGCAGCATGTATTAAAGCAGAAATAGGAGTTGGGCCTTCCATTGCATCCGGAAGCCACACATGAAGTGGAAACTGAGCTGACTTTGCCATTGGTCCCATCAGAACAAAAAGCGCAATTGTAGTAACACTGATAATCCCAACTATCGGTAAAACATTTGAATGAACAGCAAAATCAATAGCTGGTCTCAGCTGACTGAATGAAAGGGTAATTTTATCATTCCAAAAATTTTGTGTAGAGAAATAAAGCATTAGCAAACCAATCAATAAACCAGCATCACCAACACGATTTACTACAAATGCTTTTGTACAGGCATTTGCTGCAGATGGTTTATACCACCAAAATCCAATTAACAAATAACTGCAAACCCCAACCAGTTCCCAGAAAATATAACTTTGAAATAAATTTGTAGAAAAGACCAATCCAAGCATTGAAAAAGTAAACAAAGAAAGATAAGCATAGAACTTACTGTAGCTTGGATCATCTTTCATATAACCATAGGTATAAACCTGTACAAAAAAACTTACAGAACAAACTACAACAAGCATCATGGCACAAAGCGGATCTACTAAATACCCGACAAATAATTTAAACGCCCCTGCACTAATCCATGGAAAGTTTAATTCAATATGTTTTGCAGAATTCATATAAATGGCATATAAAACATAAAGCGAATGAATTAAGCCATATGCCACTGAACCAATTGAAAGAAATGCTGAAATTTTTCTTGAGAAATAAAAAAAGAAAATAATCAAAAGCGCACTTACTAACGGAAGAAGTGCTATTAACCATGAATACTTTAAAATTTGATCGATCATCAAAAATTGATTATAACTTTAGTAAAAAGATTTTTTCTGAAGGGTAACAATTAAATACGTATCGGCGTATAGAGGTTAACAATAATCAATATATTCGCTACCTTCCACCTACTAAAACATCTTTAATTCTTATATGTGGTCCACCCACTCCAACCGGTAAACCATTCTGTCCACATTTTCCACAGCTACCACTTGTAAAAGTCAGATCGTCTCCAATTGCATCTATATCTTTTAAAGTTTTAAAAACATTTCCGCTTAATGTTACATCTGAAACCGGCTCAGCAATTTTTCCATCTCTAATCATAAATGCTTCACCACTACTGAAAGTAAAAAGTTCTCCGTTTGTTTGTCCCCCCAACATTCTTATGGCATATATTCCTTCTTTAATATCTGAAATCATCTCATCAAAATTCACATCTCCTTTATCAATGTAAGTATTGGTCATTCTGGGAATTGGAGAAAATCCTGTAGTTAATGCTCTCCCGTTTCCTGTAGCTGACTCAGACATTTTTGCAGCCGTTTCACGTGAATGTAATCTGTTTGATAAGATTCCATTTTCAATTAACACTGTTTTCTTTGCCTGTACGCCTTCATCATCATAGACATAACTCCCTGGAAGATTCGGGACAAGGGCACTATCAACAACAGTTAATTTTGGCACTGCAATTTCTTTGCCTACTACCAACATCTCTCTCATTCTTTCATTCTCATAGACATTATCCCCTTCCGAAAGATGTCCAAACGCTTCATGTATAAAAACTCCTGTTAACCTCGGATCCAGAACAACAGTATATGTCCCAGCTTTAGCCGGCTTTGCATTTAATTGTCTTAAAGCGCGTTCAGCGGTTTCAAGAACTTTTTTATCCAAATTTAAAACTGCACTATATGAATCCCTGCTTGTAACACTTTCAAAAGCTTGCTTTACTGTATTCCCATCTCTTGCAATTACATTAAAGCGCCCAACTACATCAAGCCTATCCTGTTCAATATAAGAACCAAAAGAATTTGCAAAGTAAGAAGTCTTAACTTCATCTCTATAAGAAACTTGTGTTGATTGGATTTTTTTAGACTTTTCTAATAGCAAAGAATTGTAGTGCTCAAACAAATCTTTTTTTTCTTTTGATGATACTTTTCTCGGATCATTTTTAATTTCAGCATTTACGATTACATCTCTTACATTTAAATCAGGAAAAGATAAAATTTGTTTTCCAACAAGTTTTGACTGTCGAATTGCAAGGGAAACTTTTTCATTCAGATTGTCCAGACTGTTAAAACTTACAAAACCCCAGCCCCCTTTTGTCATTGCTCGAACACTTCCACCTAAATTTGTAGATCGCGAAATATTATCAAGGTTTGGGCCAAGAAAACTAATTAAAAAAATCTCACTTCTTTCAATTCTTAGTTCAAGATAATCTGATTGTTTTGAAAACTTTTTGATTGTATCTGTAAGTAGTTGTTTCACGTATAAATATATTTACCCGTTTATCAATGTTAGAAATAGGTATAGTACAACAAATAATTATATAAGTTTAGGTTTGCTCTAATGCAAACCTAAACGTCGTAGAGAATTTACATAGAAATAGCAAAATAACTGCTTATGCAGATTATTTTGCGTTATACAAATTCCAAATATTTTTAAGTAATTACAAATAAAATGTCATCTAAAAAGATTAAATTTTATTTATATGCTTTGCATATCTGTTCAATAGTATTAAGCTATATGCACGGGTTAAAAGCTAGGTAAGAAAAAATCGAGTATTACAAGTACTGGAGGAAATAAATGATTCCATTATTGATAAATGGTCTAAGACTTAGCCCAAGAGAAATTGCTTTTATTGACAAAACGGCCCAAAGGTTCCATCGCAGAGGAGCTCAAACACTTGGAGCCTTTGCTTCATCCAGTCAAAGTGATCCATCATCCGCCACTCCTCCAATAAAATCTGAAGGATCTCTAGAAACAGATGTTGATGGGACAAAGACTAGTAGAACTAATGGTCAACCTCCAACAGGCTCTCCACCTAATGGAGGTGGAGCAGGTATAAACAACAGCAGTTCAATAACAGATAGAAGTAATTCTTTAAATTCAAATACTACATTAAAACTTTTTCTTAGCACCTTAGCTCTTGGTACGGGCTCTTTAATAACACACTTCACAAATCTTCTTGGCGAAGATACTACAAGAAACTGGTCAGCGTTTATGTTTGACGGTGCAACGACATTTACAGGAGCACTTACAATATCATCACTACTTGCACCAATAGGCACAGACAACTCCAGGATTCATCATATTTAGCTTTTTTAACTTTTGCTAACTTATTTCTTTAAAAGAGATAACACTGTTTCTGTAGGTTTTGCACCTTTTTTAATCCAGGATTCTGCTTTTTCTTTATCAATTTTCAGACTTTTTGAGATTGGATCATAAGTACCAATTTGCTCTATAGGTGCACCATCTCTTTTTGTTCTAATATCAGTTATTACAATTCTATAAAAAGGTCTTTTTTTCTTTCCTCTTCTTGACAATCTGATTCTTACCATTTATTAAATACCTCTTATTCAGAATAAATGATTATAACATGAGTCTCTACTCATAAATCCACTTTTGTATATCCTGTTCCCACTTGATTAATTCTTCTTCTTTAAAGAACAAAGCTATTTCCCTTTTTGCACTCTCTTCGCCGTCAGAACCATGAACTACATTTTTACCAATATCAACTGCAAAATCACCTCTTACAGTACCTAATTCTGCATCGAGAGGGTTTGTTTTACCCATTATTTTTCTCAAAGAGCTTATTACGTTTTTTCCTTCCCAAACCATTGCAACGATTGGACCTGAGGTTATGAAACTTACCAACCCTTTAAAAAAGGGCTTATCTTTATGTTCACCATAATGCCTTTCAGCAAGCTCATTGGTAACTTTCATTAATTTCATTCCAATAAGTTTAAAGCCTTTTTCTTCTAACCTTGAAATAATCTTACCTGTAAGTCCTCTTTGAACTCCATCTGGTTTTATAGCTAAAAACGTTTGTTGCATAATTCCCTTTTGAGTTAAAATATTAACTGCATCCTTTTATTATATTTGAAAAACCCTAATGGAGAAATAAAAAATGAAATATCGATTTAAAAGAAATACAAAAGGTTTCACATTGATTGAACTCCTTGTTGTTGTTGTAATTATTGGAATACTAATTACACTTGCTGTACCAAATTTAATTGGAGCACAGGATAGAGCTAAAAATGCAAGTGTAAATGCAAGTGTACAGGCACTTAGAGCAAATGTATTAATTGCTACGGTAGACATGGGTGGAGTAGTACCAAAAGATGCAAATGAAATTATTGAACTTGGATTAACTAAAAGTTTGACAAATCCATTTACAAACGAACCAATGATGGTCGTTGATGGTATTCAGGCAGAGGGTGCCGGTGATATTTGTTACCAGCCAGATGCCACATTATCAGAACCATTTATCTTAGGTAAAAGTATGGAAGTACAGGTTCAAGAAACAATTGGTGGGTTTGTACTTACAGGATACGGTATTGTAATGAGCATGCCGGATGTTATTATTTCTCTTGACGGTGGAGGAGCACAGTAGAACACTATGCCAAGACTAAAATCAGCAATTAAAAGAGTTAAAACATCTGAGAGAAACAGATTAAATAACTTAGTTTACAAAACCCAAATTAAAACTGTTATAAAAAAGGTTATTGATTTCGTTGAAAAGAAAGATGAAAAGTCAGCAGCCAGCACAGCTAATGAAGCATTTGCTTTAATTGACAGAGCTGCAACAAGAAAAGTTATTCATTTAAATAACGCTGCCAGAAAAAAATCAAGAATCTCTAAATGGTTAAAAACTCTTGGTTCCAACAAAGCTTAATTTAAATTCAAAAAACAAAAGAATCCATTTCATTGGAATAGGTGGTATAGGCATGAGTGCACTAGCAAGGTATCTCAATACCAGTGGTTACAATATCTCTGGTTCAGACAAAGAACAATCTACACTGATAAAAGACTTACAGTATGAAGGTATTAAAAACATATGGATCCCTCACAGCAGAAAGAATATACAGGACATTTGCCCTGATTTAATAATTTATTCAACCGCAATTGAAAACAGTAATGAAGAATTTATCTGGGCAAAAGAGAATAAAAAAGAAATTTTACACAGAGCGTCTCTTCTAGAATTAATTACAGATTCAAAAAAACTAATTTCTATATCAGGCACTCATGGCAAGACCACAACAAGTGGAATGATTTCCGAAATGCTTTTAAGCAGTGATCTTAATCCATCAATAATTTTAGGAGGAATCCTTGAGAGCAGAAACACAAACTCAATTTTTGGAAGCAGCGATTATTTTGTTATTGAAGCTGATGAAAGTGATAAAAGTTTTTTAAAGGGAAATCCGGAAATTTCTGTAATAACCAATATTGAGTCTGATCACCTGGAAAACTATCCAGGTGGATTAGAAGAAATTAAAGCCTCTTTTTTAGATTTTGCAAAAAAAGCAATCTCTAAAAAAGGTTTGGTGATCTGTATGCAAGACAAAATTACAGATGAACTCATTAGAAAAAATTTTAGTTTAAATGATCCAAAATTAATTTCATACGGAATAAATACTGATTCTTCAGAAATAACCATAAAAGCAAACTTAAATAACAAAACAAAACTCTGGGACGTTTATCTAAAACAGAATTTGTTATTTACCCTTAAATTAAAAACTCCCGGGAATCATAATGTCTTAAACGCTCTTGCTGCAGTCGGTGTAGGTTATTTAATAGGAATAAGCCCTGAAAAGATTAAAAATGCTTTAGAAAAGCATCAGGGAATTAAACGTAGATTTCAGATCCTTGTAAAAACAAGTGAAATTACAATTGTAGATGACTATGCACACCATCCCACAGAAATTATTGCTACCATCAAAGCCGCTAAAGAATTATGTCCAAAAAGATTAATTATTGTTTTTCAGCCTCACCAACCAAGGAGGTTACAGGACTGTTGGAATGCCTTTATAGGTGCTTTTAAAGAAGAAGATAGTCCTGTATTTATAACGGATCTATACATAGCAAGGGGATGTGAAATTAAAGGGATTTCAAGCCAAAAACTAGTTCAGGATATAAATAAACCAAACGTTAACTATTTATCTGGAAACATTGAAGAAATTACCAAACATTTATCAGTCCTTACAAAGAAAGGGGATTTTATACTTATAATGGGTGCTGGAAATATAACAAACCTTGGACCAATGCTAATGAAAACTTGTAAGGAATTTAGGGAACAACTAATATAAAACAAAAGACTGTAAAGGCAATTCATAAATTACCTTAAAAAATGAAAACATTAGAAAAAACAGAGCTTGGTCAATTTACCACAATAAAAATTGGTGGGGTTGCAGATAAAATTTGCTTTCCTTCAACGACTAATGAACTCATAGATTTAATGGATAAGTTAATGTCAAAAAATGAACCCTGGTCTTTAGTGGGGGGTGGATCCAATATTCTTGCTTCATCCCATGATATTCCTGGCACTGTAATCTGTACAACAGGCTTAAATTGCATAGAACAACTTGGTCCTACTCTTCTTACAGCTGGTGCTGGGGTACGTTTACCAAGGCTTTCCGCATATGCATCAAAATTAAGTTTGTCTGGAATGGAGTTTTATGAAGGTATTCCAGGTACGGTTGGCGGTGCAATAGTAATGAACGCAGGTGCACATGGACGCTGTACAAGTCAGATATTAGAAACCGTTACTATTTTAGATCTAACAAAATGGAAAATAGAAGTACTTACTCCAAAAGACATTGTTTTTGGCTACAGAATTTCTACAATTAATCCACAGGAACAAATTGTTCTTAGCGCAAAGTTTAGAATGGCATCGGACACAGAAGCTGCCATAAGAACAAGGATGAAAACAAATAACCTTGCCAGACAAAGCACACAGCCAATCAAAGATCCAAGTGCCGGGTGTACATTTAAAAACCCAATTGAAATAAACATGCCAGCCGGTAAAATCCTGGATTCTATTGGAGCTAAAAACTGGACAATTGGTGCTGCCCAGGTTTCATCAGTACATGCAAATTTTATAATAAATCTTGGAAATGCAAATTCACAAGACGTATGTAAATTAATTAGCAAAATGCAGGAAAGTATATTTGAAAAATATAACGTTTTGCTAAAACCAGAAATAAAACCTCTTGGGGTTTTTAAAGAATCAGAAGCAATTATTTGGACAAATGCAGACCAAACCTTAAACAGTTCATTTATAATCACGAAATGACATGTTATCCTTAATTTTTAACAGCCTCTATTATTTGTGTTATTTTATTGAAGTTATAAGGTATAAGGCTCTAAAGACAGCTATCGAAAAATGAAATCAAAAGTAAAACCAAAAGTAAAACCAAAAAAATCACAAGCGGCTGACAAATCTATTGAAAAAGAAGGCTCAGGAAAATCATTAGTAATTGTTGAATCCCCAGGAAAAGTAAAAACCATAAGTAAATTTCTTGGTAAAGATTTTGTAGTAAGAGCAAGTATTGGACATGTAAGAGATCTTCCTGCAAAAGGACTTGGCGTAGACGTTAAAAATAATTTTGAACCTGTTTATGAAATCCTGGAGGCTAAAGAAAAAGTTGTAAAAGAATTAAAAGAGCTGGCAAAAAAAGCAAATAAAATCTACCTCGCCCCAGATCCTGATAGAGAAGGAGAAGCAATTGCCTGGCACCTTTCTGAAATACTTGAAAAACCAGAGAAAACTGTCAGAATAGAATGTAATGAAATCACAAAAGATGCTGTTAAAAATGCCATTAAGCATCCACGAAAAATAAACATGGATCTTGTTGCTGCCCAGCAGGCTAGAAGAATTTTAGACAGATTAGTTGGATATAAAATAAGCCCCTTACTCTGGAGAAAAGTAGGCGGGAAATCTGCCGGCAGGGTTCAAAGTGTTGCCCTAAGACTTGTCATGGAAAGAGAAAAAGAAATTAATTCTTTTATTCAAGAAGAATACTGGTCTATTCATGCAGATTTGCAAAAAGACAATATTCCATTCTCCGCAAATTTACACAAGTGGGATGGGAAAACTGTTATCACTCCTAAAGGCAAAGAAAGCAAAACAACCTTAATAATAAAAGATAAAGAATCCGCAGACAAAATTCTTGAAGATTTAAAAGAATCCAAATTTATAGTCAGCGAGATAGAAGAAAAACAAAATCAAAGAAATCCTCTCCCTCCTTTTATAACCAGCACTCTTCAAAGATCATGTGCAAACACACTCGGTTATACCGTTAAGAAGGTAATGAAGATTGCACAGGAACTGTATGAAGGTATTGAAATCGGAGAAGAAGGTCCTGTTGGTCTTATTACTTATATGAGAACAGACAGTACACGCATCTCAAATGAAGCACAGGAGGAATCCAAAGACTATATTTTAAAAACTTTCGGGTCAGAATATTACCCTCCGGAACCAAGAGTATTTAAATCCAAAAAGAAAAATGTGCAGGATGCACATGAAGCTATAAGGCCAACGAATGTATTCAGAACCCCGAACCAGATGAAACAATATCTTAATTCCGAACAATTCAGAGTTTACAAGTTGGTCTGGGAAAGGTTTTTAGCAAGTCAGATGGCAGCGGCTAAATTATCAACAATCACTGTAGAAATTAAGGCAGGAAAAGGATTATTTCATACATCTGCCACAAAAGTTTTATTCGACGGATTTTTAAAAGCATTTGATGCCGGAGATGAAGTAATTGAAGAAGATGAGAAAGAAAATGGTAAAGGTGAGATTTTAGACGATGTTATAAGTTTATTACCTGATTTAAAAATAAAAGATCCTATTAAGTTGATTATATTAAATCCAAAACAGCATTTCACTGAACCACCAAGCAGATATAATGAAGCAAGTCTTGTAAAAAAACTTGAAGAATTGGGAATTGGCAGACCAAGTACTTATGCAAGTACTATCAGCACTATTATTGACAGAAAATATGCATATAAAATTGATAAGAAAGCTCTTGCTCCTACAAAATTGGGGGAAATAGTTACAGAGCTTTTAGTTAATCACTTCCCAAGATACTTAGACTATGACTTTACTGCCCAGATGGAATTAAATCTGGATGAAATTGAAGAAGCAAAACAAAAATGGAAAAAAATGCTCTCTAATTTCTACGGAGACTTTACTGAAACCTTAAAAAAAGCACAGACTGATATACAGAAAGTAGAAATAAAATCCGAATATAACTGCCCAAAATGCAGTAAACCAATGTTACTCAGAGGTGGCAGATTTGGTCCATTTTTAGGATGCTCAGACTATCCTGAATGTAAAACAGTCATGAACATTTCAAAAGACGGTGTACCATTTCCAAAAGACAGAGAGTCTGATCAAAAATGTCCTAAATGTGAAACCGTAATGCTGATTAAACACGGTCCCTATGGTGAATACTTACAATGCAAAGATGAATTATGCAAACACCGAATGACCCTCGTAAAAACAATTGGCATAAAATGTCCTAAAGAAGGTTGTGAAGGTGAAGTTATTCAAAAAAGATCAAGGCGAGGAAAAACATTTTATGGATGTTCTATGTGGTCAACAACAAAATGCAACTCTGTATTCTGGGCAAAACCTATTCCAATAAACTGTTCAGAATGTAATTCTCTATTAACTATAAGACCTACTTCTAAATCCACACAAATACTCTGTTCAAACAAAGAATGTAAGACCAGAAGAGAAGCTACTGAAGAAGAAATAACAAAGTACTTAAGTGATAATCCTCCTGCAAAAGAAACTGTTGGAACAACATAGAGACATGGTTATCAAGTCTCTACTGCTCAGGAACAGCTCCGTCCTCAGGTAAAGAGTCATTCTTATTAGAAGCATCTTCAGAATCCAAGCTATCATCTTGTTCATTAGGTTCCGGCAGTTGAATTGTTTCATTTGAAGGTTCATCTAGTGGAGGGATTGGTGGCAGCGATTCCTCTACAGGGGGTTCTTCTGGTGGTGTAACAACCGGGGCTTCTTCAGCAGGGTTCTCTTGCGATGGTGCAGCTGGAGATTCTTCAGCAGGTTTATTTTCCTCCAACTTAGTTCCTTCTTCTTTTTGCGGAGCAGCTTCTTCTTTCTTTATATCAATAGGGAAAGGTGCAACTGGTTCCCCTTTTTTTCTTTTCTTATTTAGAATCAGCTCATCAGCAATTTTTATAAGATCATTTTTTGATACCTCACCAACCTGTACTTTATAAACTGAGCCATCTGCACGGACAAACCCAGTAGTTGGAATACCTCTAACCTGAAATCTACTGGATATTGGTGAGCCATTCGCATCATCAACATCTATATTAATAAAGGCAACCTTATCATGGTATAAATCCTTTACCTCATTAAAAACCGGCTTATAGTGTCTACAGTGTGGGCACCATTCTGCCGTAAATGCTATAGCTAATGGAATATGATTATCCAGTGAAGTTTTTATCTCTGTTAAAAAGGGGGATTCAGGCAAACCGTCAAATACTGAAACACCTAATTCTTTCTCTTTACATCCATATAAAAAAAACGCAACAAGTATACAACTTAAAATGTAAAGTACTCTTTGATTATTTTTAAATATTTTCATTGATTTTCAGGAATTCCTCCAATTACTTAGGTTAACACTGCTTAAAATAGTAGCATTTGAATAAAGTTGTGTGGGAAAAATTTTTGAGGATTGTAAATATAACTAATTACGTTCACTCTTAAATTCTTTTCACATTCTATATAAGGTTGCTGAGTGATAGGATTAGTACAAATGAAATTACTCCTAAAAGGGTTGGAAATTGAGCTTTATGCCGGCACAGAAAGCGGGGAAGTTTTACCATTATCAACAAAACTAAAAGAAAAATTTCCGGATTTCTCCCAGGAACCTGACCAAAGAAATTTTGAATACATAACAAAACCAAATAGTAATTATCATGAGTTATTTAAAGAAATTATAGAAACACGAATCAATACAAGAGATTATTTAAAGAGCCTTGGAAATCTAACACTAATCCCAGGAAGTACAATTGCATTACCTTTTAGTAAAGAGTTTTATTTTTCAAAATCAGGAGATCCATACAGCGAATTAATTTTAAACACTTACAAAACCAAGGTAATTACTACAAGTATTCATATAAACATTGGGATTGATAATTATGATGATCTTTTTAAATGCTTATGTATTTTGAGATTATACACACCTCTTTTTCTAGCACTTAGTGCCTCTTCCTGTTTCCATGATGGAAAAGTAACAGGATTTAATTCTTACAGATGGCACAGCTTCCCCAAAACTCCTTTATTTGTCCCTTTCTTTACTAATCATGATGAGTATATTAAATGGACAAATGAGCAACTCGAAACAAAAACCATGTTTAATGTAAGACATCTCTGGACAAGCATTAGACCAAACGGTCCAGATAGACCAAATGAATTAAATAGAATTGAAATTAGAATTTGTGATTTTATGATGGATACAAGAAAAATACTATCAATTGTTGCTTTGATAGAATGCATCGTTCAGGATTATCTACAAAATAAAAACTGGCCAAAGGTATTAGAAACAGATTTAAACAAACTAGCAAACACTATCGAAAAGCAAGAAGAGTTAATTGCAAAAGACGGACTAAATGCAAAAATCTGGCACTGGAAGGATGATAAGGAAGATAAAGCCTGTAACATAATTGAATCTGTATACAAAAACTTTAAAGACCTTGCAAAAGATATGAACATATTCGAGTATTTAAACCCTTTGACTGAAATTCTCAAAGACGGAAATGAAGCAACACAATTTATGGAAATGTACAATAAGACAGGATCAATTCAAAAAACAATGCAATCTTTTATAGAACAATTTACTCTTATAGATTTAAAATTAGCCGACATGATAAAAGTCAAGCAATGAAATCAGTTATAGAAAAACTAAGCAAAGAAAAGTCAACTCAATGGCCAGACTTTTTCAATGTTATAAGTCAGGAACTTGAGACTGTAGAAGAAAATCTACTGGTAAAACTGTCTGCGAAAAGTAAACTTTTAAAAGAAATTGTAAGTTATATATTTTTATCAGGTGGAAAAAGATTCAGACCGGCAATATGCTTACTCATGGCAAAAGCAACTGGTGGAATTAAAGACAAACACATAACTGTTTCAGAAATTACCGAGCTAATCCATACAGCAAGCCTTGTTCATGACGACATAATTGACTCTGCAAAACTTCGCAGAGGAAATGAAACAATAAACAGTTTATGGAATGACAAAATATCAGTAATTGCTGGAGATTTTTTATTTGGGCAGGCTTCAGTAAAACTGGGAGAGCTGGAAAATTCTGAAATAGTAAAAATTTATGCGAATGTTTTAAGTGCCCTGTGTGATGGAGAAATCGAACAATACTCTCTCTTATTTAATCCAAGTATTACGATGGAAGATTACATACGTAAATCCACTTCAAAAACAGCCAGCTTATTTGCTGCATGCTGCAAATCATCTGCTATATTAAATAATCAAGATTTAAAAATAATTAAACATTGTAATAATTTCGGACTATCGCTGGGAATTGCTTTTCAGATAGTCGATGATATTCTGGATTTTATAAGCAACTCAAATGAGATTGGAAAAGATGCTTGCTCTGATTTAAAGAACGGAGTTATTACTGCTCCTACACTTTTTGCATTAAACAGTCCTGACGAAAGAGCAAAACAAATCAGAATATTAATTGAAAGCAGGTTTAACAACCATGAAAAAGATTTTAATAAGGCTATTAAATTAGTGTTTGAGTTAGGTGGATGCGAAAAAGCCAAGCAGTTGGCTATAAGTCACATTGAAAATGCAAAAGAAAATGTAAGCTTTATAAAAGATCCTGAATTAAAGGGGTGTTTATTAACTGTTACTGAAGCAATCATTAAAAAACTAGCGTAAAGCTCTAAGACCTGGCTCTAAAATTACTGCTAACGGTCTTAGCATAGTTTCTGCAATTGCTTCTTGAGCTTTAGTTTCAGCTTTCTTTAAGGTTATATTTTGAGATTTTGCAGCAGTTATTAAATGTGGTTTCTGAACAATAACATAAAGTGGTTTTACAACAATTTTTTGCTTTAACTTTTCAGCGATTTCTGTTTTTTTAACTGTAATCTGCTTTTGTGGTTTTACAATATCATTTGCAAATTGTACTTCTGGAATATTATTACTAGCTGAATCATTATTTTTTTTAATTACTTCTTTTCCCTCGAAATCACTATCAACATCTTCAATATTATTGGCAATAGTTTTATATTTTTCACTTTCAGGACTGTTGATGACTATTTGAACTGTTAAAGAACATACCGCTATAAGCAGAATAAATCCTACAACAAAATACAAGTAATAGTCTTTTAAAACTTTATATTCCTGATTATTATTAAATTTTCTGTTTTTTCTTAAATCAATTAAATCTGTTTCTTTTTTTTCATCATTATCAAACAACACATTAAAATCATCAGTTTCTTTTCTTTTATAGATCTGTTTTTTTTTAATGTCTGGAAGATCTATTTTTGTTTTCTGATTGAATGATTGCATATGCAGTTTTTTTATCTATTTCTACGTATTTTCCTCTTTGCAAATTTTTTATGCTAAAAGGACCTATTTTTATTCTCTTCAATCCTTTGACTGAATAACCAAGCACCTGGAACATTTTTCTAATTTGTCTGTTTATACCTTCATGAATGACGACTTCAAAAACAGTTTGTTTCATTTTTTGTTGATACTCAAAGAATATTTGTTCTATAGAATCCACTTTAGCAATTCTGCCATCAATAGTAACTCCAGTCCTTAGCTTACTCATGATTAGATCTGCTTCACCTTTCATTAACACAATATCAATGGTAATTACATAAGTTTTCTTTATATTATTCTTCGGATGCAAGACCCCATTAATAAAATCTCCGTCATTTGTTAATAAAAGCAACCCTTCGCTATCCCTGTCCAACCTTCCTACAGGCTTTAAATAAGAAAACTCTTCAGGTAGATATTCATAAATTGTTTTTCTGCCAAATTCATCTTTCATTGTAGTAATACAATCACGCGGTTTATAAAATAACAAATAATGATAATTCTTTGCCTTTAAAGATTTGCCACTTACTTCTAATTTGTCTGAAGGTGCAACCTTCGTATTAAAGTCAAGTACAATCTTATTATTTACTTTTACTTTTCCATTTCTTATTAAGTCATCAGCCTTACGCCTTGAAACAAGTCCGCTCATAGCAATAGCTTTATTCAGGCGGACTTCATTTACATTTTGTGGTTTACGGCTCATAACTTATTAGAATCCTTCTGTCATTCTGAACGAAGCGAAGAATCTCAGTTGACCGATAACACCTTTGTGAGATTCTTCAGTCGTTTCACTCCTTCAGAATGACATTTATATTTGACAAATCAACATACTCCTCACAGTTCAATTATAATAAAACTCATGAGTACTGCCAGTTATATCTTTAAAAGAATACTTTCTGCAATCCCTCTCCTGCTTATAGTCTCTATTATTAGTTTTTCAATCATCCGACTTAACGTTACCATTAAAAATATAAACCTAAGCTTTATTTTATTCCCTTTACTGACTCTTATTTTCTTTTACTCTTTAACAAAATTAAAATCCTGGTACATTCTTGGCATACCAAGTTTAATATTCTTTCTTTACTTTTCATGGTATCTGTCATCATTTAATTTACTGCCTATTGAAATTTTCACTAAAAACAAAAATATTGTATTCTTAATAAGTTTTTTATTCCTTAGCTGCTTCACACTCTTATACTGGTTACAATCATATTTAAACAAATCAACCTATGTTCCAAAAATTATAGTTGGAGTATCTCTTTTAATAATTTCATTTTCAATCAGTCAAAAATTTTCAATAAACGTTCCAATCTCCCCGATTATTTTAAAAGCCGGAGATCCACTTGCAGATCTAAGATTTAACCCATCAATCAGCAGAGAAATCTTAAAAGCTGAAGAAATCAGACTGGGGCTGAATAAACCCTGGCACATTCAATATCTCTTATGGTTAAAAGGGCTTTTTCACGGTGACCTTGGAATTACTCAGCAAAATGAACCCGTAAGCATAGTAATTAGAAAACCAGCATTAAATACTCTTTTGCTTAGTTTATGTACTTTGTTTTTCACATGGTTTATTGCAATACCGCTTGGAATCTGGGCTGCATTAAAGAAAAATAAACTTATAGACAAGACACTAGCTATTCTGACCTCCTGTGGAATGTCTACACCTACTTTTGTTCTTGCGGTTTTGGGTTTACTCTTTGCATTAAACAGTCAAATACTTCCTGTTGGAAGCCTTACAAGCGTCAATTTTTACAGCATGAATTTATTTCAAAAGATATTTGATCTTTCAAAACATTTAATATTACCTACAACTATTCTTACATTAATTTCCATTGCAGGATTACAAAGACAAATGAGGGCAAATCTACTGGATGTTTTAAGACAGGAATATATAAGAACTGCAGTAGCAAAAGGCTTACCTACCTCAAAAATAATTTATAAACATGCTCTCAGAAATGCAATTAATCCACTAATTACAATTTTCGGGTTTGAGTTTGGTGCTCTTTTAAGCGGTGCAGCACTTACAGAAACAATTCTTTCATATCCAGGTCTTGGCGCACTTACACTTGAAGCAGCAAGAAAAATGGATGTAAATCTTACAATGACAACCCTTATGATGGGAGCTGTAATGCTTATTGCTGGAAATTTAATGGCAGATTTACTTTTAAAGTTTGCAGATCCAAGGATTAGGTTTGAGAGCTGATGAACATACTACAAAAAATATTGACCGATAAAATAGCAAGATTAAGTCTAATAATCATTGCTATGCTATACCTTTGTATCTTTTTTTGTGACTTTATTTCTCCGTATAATCCAAACTCAAGAGATCCAAAAGCAAGTTATTTACCTGCATCAAAAATTCATCTTGTTAAAAATGGTAATCTCTCATTTCCCTTTGTCTATAAAAGGGTGTGTATATTTGATGAAACCACTTTTACAAAAAGAATAATTGAAGATAAAACAAAAAAGTACTCCATAAGATTTTTTGTAAGTGGTGACAAATATAAACTCTTTGGTTTAATTCCCGGCAATATACATTTATTTGGCACCGATTCAAGTGAAAGATTGTATTTATTTGGAACAGACAGAAACGGAAGAGATATTTTTTCCAGAATACTGCATGGTGGCAAACCAAGTCTGACAATTGGATTTGTAGGTTTATTAATTGTTTTTCCACTCGGACTTTTATACGGTGGAATATCAGGATATTTCGGCGGAGCAATTGATAACTTTATGATGAGAATTGCAGAAGCGCTAATGAGCTTGCCATATTTTTATTTAATAGTAGTTTTAGCCAGTATTCTGCCTGCAAATATTTCCAACTCTCAAAGATTTTTATTAATTACAATAATTTTATCCTTTGTAAGCTGGGCAGGGCTTAGCAGGGTGATTCGTGGACAAGTCTTATCTATTAAAGAAGAAGAATATGTTCAATCAGCAAAAGCAATTGGACTAAGTGATTTGAAAATTATAATGAAACATATAATCCCGCAAACTACAAGTTACATAATAATTGCAGCAACACTTTCAATCCCTGGGTTTATCATAGGCGAAAGTGCTTTAAGCTTTCTTGGCATGGGAATTACCCAACCAGACCCAAGCTGGGGGAATATTTTGGCTGAAGGAAAAGAACTCTCTAATATGCTGCTTAGACCCGAGATACTGTTTTTGCCAGCAGCTTGTATTTTTATCTCCGTACTTTGTTTTAATTTGATTGGAGATAAATTAAGAGATATTTTAGATCCAAGAGGGTAATTTACTTATGAGACAAAGACTCATAGAGGTAAAGCTTAAAAGCGCTTATCAAAAGATTTGTTTTAGCTACTATCTTTTACCTTAGTACAGCTTTTCAATAGTCTTCGTTACCACATTCTTACTGGCAAGAAGTACTAAAACTAATACACCAATAAACAGAGCATTAGCTTGTGATGTTGAAAGCCCAAGCTGCCCTAAAAAGCCATTTATTGATCCTGCCAATGGAGTGATAAGATGACCTAACGCTGCAATAAGAGCAAATAGATTAATTGCAAGTTTTACGGTAGTAAGCCAGTTTTCGCTTTTTGTAATAAATTTAACTACATATGCTGCAAAATCAGCCACTACAGTTCCTACAGCAATTATTAATGCTGCCACAATTGCATTAGGTATATAGCCAAGTGCTTGTTTTAAGAAATCTACAACACCAGACAAATGTGTAAAATTCAATGCCGTGATTAATATAATTGCAGTCAAAAACCAATGTACTGCTGAACCAATTAAATCAGACGCATTAATTTTTACCCCTACAAGCTTTGAAAAATGTGAAAAAAGGACTTTATCAAGCCCATCATCAATTTTTGCCTTTTTAACTAATACAGCAACTTTATCTCCAATAAAACCTGCTATCCAAAGACCTGTAACAAGTAAAATAATTACTGCTACAAGTGGCAGCAAGACTGGGGATACCACTGACCATACCAAATTAAAACTAGCCTGCAGGTTATTCCATACGCTAGTCAAGATTCCGTGTAAAGCATTCATGATTAACTCCTTTGTTTTTTTTAATGAACCTCAGGTTATCTGAAGCTCATTAAAAGACACTCTGTATATGCCCTACTGTTCCGGCATTG
Organism: Candidatus Melainabacteria bacterium; assembly: GCA_023250195.1. Taxonomy (GTDB): domain Bacteria; phylum Cyanobacteriota; class Vampirovibrionia; order 2-02-FULL-35-15; family 2-02-FULL-35-15; genus 2-02-FULL-35-15. Next base: position 82,587 of record JAHFBF010000001.1, read on the forward strand.
TAACTAAAGATAATGTCAGAAAGCCTTTTTTAGCAATTTTTATTTAAAAACCCATGGATTCCGCTTTTCATAAGGGTTTCATGGGGTTCCCGTCAGTTTAATTATTTATAATTGTTTAATTCATCTATAACGCAGCATAATTGCTAACATTCAAATTCATAAACAAGAAATCTCTCATTTATCGGCCAATGTACTTCGACACATAGGTTTACCTGAAGACAGCAAACCTACTCTTGTAAACTTACTTAGCTTGCTAATCAGAGTTATAGTATCAGGTACTTAAAGAACTCAATTTTCAAAGCTAATATAATACCAAATGCTATCTATGTTTTAATATATTACAGAAATGATAAAGCTACTGAATCCTAGTCAATGAAACTAAAAAACACACTTAACAACATTTCTAATATAATTCACAAGCATTTTCTCTGGTTTATTTTTGCTATTTATTTTATTGCTGTAGTATCTCCTGCTCCTGGTTTATGTATGAGAGATGTATCATTTGGTAATTTGACCTGGTTGGATAAAAGTACAGTTAAATTATCACTACCACTAATTATGCTGTCTTTTTTACTTTTTAATGCCGGTGTAGGTGCAAAGACCTCTGAATTAAAAGGATTATTAAATCATCCTGCCGCATTAATAGTTGGATTAGTATGTAATGTTTTTATACCAATAGTTTTTATTTACCTTATAAAGAACATACTGTTCTTCTGGCATGACACAGATGAAGTTCAAAATATTTTAGTTGGTTTAGCCATACTTGCTTCTATGCCTATTGCTAGTTCTTCAACAGCATGGACACAAAATACAGAAGGAAATCTGGGGTTGAGTTTAGGGCTTGTTAATTTTTCCACAATATTAAGCCCATTGACAACTCCTTTAATATTACATTCTGTTGGTTTTATGGCACTTGGGGATTATGCTGAGGACTTGCATGAACTTGCCAATAATGGAACAGGTGCATTTATAATATTTTCTATTATTCTTCCATCTGTTTTAGGAATTATTTTACATAGCTTGCTTGGGGAGAAAAAAATAGCTCCGCTCAAACCATATCTAAAATTTATAAACTTGATTGTGCTGATATTACTTATGTATTCTAATGCTGCGGTTTCATTGCCACAGGCCTTTTCAAGCCCTGATCTTGATTTTCATTTGATTATAATTGCCATAACTTTGTGTATGTGTACAATTTTATTTATTATTGGCTGGTTAATATCAAAAATACTGAAAACAGGGAAACCAGAACAGACTTCTTTGATATTTGCTCTTGGAATGAATAATAACGGAGGTGGATTAGTATTAGCTTCAATGTCTTTATTAGATCATCCTTTAGTACTCTTACCAATAATTTTTTATAACCTCGCCCAACAAATAGTTGCAAGTATAGTTAGTGCAAAAATAATTAAGTTTAAATAGTGGTTTCTACATATACTGTGTTTTAATATATTAAAGATGATAAAGCTTTTAAATCTAATTGTTGGCGGAACGGCAGGAACACTAGCAAGATATTTTCTTACACATATTACTTACCACTTTTTAGGAGCCGGCTTCCCTTATGGAACATTACTTGTTAATTTAACAGGGTGTTTCATTATAGGAGTCATATCTACATTTTCTTCAGGAACGTTTTTTCTGACTTACAATCACAGAATACTTCTAGTAACAGGATTTTGTGGAGCATTTACGACATTTTCAACTTTTATTTTTGAGAGTGCAAACTTAATTAAAAGTGGGGAATTTGTAAAAGCTTCTCTAAACATTACTCTTAGCATTGTATTAGGATTCATTGTTTTCAAAGCTGGAGAAATGATCGGTAAAACTTTATAAGATCTTCAGGAAATAGGCTTCCTTCCATAATACTTAGAAACAGGCCAATATATAGAGTAAAAACTCCCTAGAAACATTATTAAATATAACAATAACCTTGTCTGATTAAAACATAAGAATATTGAGATTAAAAGATATTGCTCTCCAATGTGAAACTGCAAAATCGGCAATGATTTATAAACTTTTTCTCCCCCTGTAAATATTGAATTCAATACTTTAAGCAATATAGTTTTCTTTCCTTCAGATTTTTCTTTTCTGTCAGCAGCTTCCAATTTTATATCCTGATTTACATAGTAATCAAACAAATAGACAAAAAACAAGCTTGTCATGGCTAAAGGCCATATTTTCCAGTCTTCATAAACTCTATAATGTCCCGATGCAATTGAAAAGTAAATTAAAAAATCTTTTGCTCTATCAGTTACTCTGTCATACCACGCTCCAAAATTAGTTGATTGTCCTCTGTACCGAGCTAATTGTCCATCCAGACAGTCCAAAATAAAAACCAGCTGAACAAGCACAGCGCCTATAACTAAGAAAATCGGTGCACCAACTGAAATAAAAGCAGCTGCAATAACACAGATAAAAAGTGAAAATGTAGTAACCCAGTTTGGTGTTATCCATTTAATATCTACAACAAAACATAAAAAAATGTTTGCAATAGATCCGGAAAATATCGAAGCCCACCAGCCGTCTTTTTTCTTAATTGCATCTTTGATTTTTTGTTTATCGGGCATAAAAATTTAATGTCAGCGAACGAAATCATTTTACAATTTTTAGGCGTACCACTGGTGCGCCCATACTTACTCACTTACATAATGCTTACTGCTAGCGTTATCTTGTCAATTTCTCGCTTTCTTGTTCATTCATATAAAAACTTTCATTAATACCTGGATATTTCCCATTTTGAACATCATAAATAAAATTCTTTAAAGCTCGCTCTGATTCTTTTCCGGTTTCTGCATATCTTCTTACAAAACTTGGTTTAAAATCCAAATATTTCCCAAGCAAATCATCTGTAACTAATATCTGTCCATCACATCCTGAACCAGCGCCAATTCCAATTGTAGGAATATTTAAATTTTCAGTAATTAAACTTGCTGTTTCTGAAGGAACCAATTCCAAAACTACTGCAAAACAACCTGCATTCTCTAAATCCTTTGCTTGTTTTAAAAGTTCTTTAGCATGCTCTGCTGTCTTTCCCTGTACCCTATTCCCACCAAGAGCATTTACTGACTGTGGAGTAAAACCAATATGACCAAAAACCGGTATGCCGATTGAAGCCATTTTTTTAACGGTTTTTAAAATACTTTCTGAAGCACCTTCCATTTTTATTGCACTGGCTCCAATTTGAAGACATTTTCCTGCATTATAAATAGCTTCTTTTTTACTGACTTGATAACTTAAAAACGGAAGATCAACTACTACAAGTGCATTTTTAACCCCTCTTACAACTGCTTTTGCATGATGTAACATTTCATCCATCGTTACTGAGAGAGTATTTTCATAACCAAGTGCTACCTGAGCTAAACTATCTCCCACTAAAATAATGTCAACACCAACATTATCCAGAACCTTTGCAGTGCTGTAATCATAAGCAGTTAAAGCTACAATTTTCCTTTTTTGTTTTTTATATTCTTTTACAGTATATGTAGTTGTACGCATAGTTAAAGTTTACAGGTCCAGCTACCCGGATGTCCAGATGCCTAGAATGCTATAAAATTAAATATTTCATTAAGATTTAAAATTGTCTTTATACCTTGGGCTTGCTGCAGCAAGCCCATACTGTAATTTCCCTCTCTATTAAGTAATAAAGAATTGATACCCAAATCACATGCAGGATAATAATCAATATTCAAGCTATCACCCACATATAAAGCCTCTTCTGGAATGATATTTAATTCATTCAATGCATATTGAAATATCTTTGGATCTGGTTTTGAAAAACCAACTTTACCTGAATATGCCAGGCAATGAAAGTATTTATTCAATTCTAATTCTTTTAAAATTATTTCCAGCCTGGAATCAAAATTTGAAATTAACCCGATCTGTACGAGTTTGCCATGGCAAACCCCTCCGAATAATTTTTCCAAAACCGGAATCACATCCGGATAAATCGTCCATGCACTTTTTTGGGAGAATACTTTAAACAATTCTTTAAAAACTTCATCAAATTTATTTTTCAAATCATAACCACATAAATCAAAGGTTTTGAATACAACCTCTCTCCACCATTTTTTTTCTTCCAATTCTCCAGCAACAGGAGGAACTTCTTTTTTAACTACCTCAGCAAACTTCTCATCCAATTTCCTATAATCAGTCTCAAAACCAAATGACCGTGCAACATTTGAATAAACATAACCTACCGGATCTTTTGGATAGATTAGTGTTCCAGCAAGATCGAATAAGATAGCTTTGATTTTTTTCATTGTTTAGTTACAAAGATTGACTTGCAAGCAACGCAGCCCCCAAAAGTCCCGCATCATTCCCTAAAATGCTTTTTTCAATACGGATTGATTTTTCAAGGGCAGGCAAGACCATTTGTGCAGTTTGTTTTGTAAGATATTTTATATCCACTTCCTCAGACAGCCCACCAGACAAAATGATTTTTTCAGGATCAAAAACCTGAAACAAATTACAAATTCCTTCTGCTATATAAAAATGCCAGTCTTCAATTGCTCTTATTGCAAAGATACTATCTTTGTTTTTAGATTTTGTAAGTTTAAATAAACCTCTTGTAGTAATTTTTTTATATTTATCAGGGAAGTAATGCTTTATAAGCGAAAACAAGCCATTTCCAGATGCATATGCCTCAAGACAATCATATCTTCCGCATGTACAGAGCCTTTGCTTGGTATAACTTAATTTTATATGTCCAATTTCTCCTCCTGCAAAATGTGCTCCTCGAACTAATTTTCCATTTACAACTATTCCGCCTCCAACACCTGTTCCTAAGGTAATCATAAGAAGTGGATTTGCCCCGCGAGCTGACCCAATCTGGTATTCAGCATAAGCAGCTGCATTTGCATCATTTTCTACTATTATAGGTAATCTATATTGTTTCTGTAAAATCTCTTTTACTTTTGTACCCTGCCAGCCAGGAATGTTTCCTGTAGAACCCACAATTCTACCTTCATCACTTACCATTCCTGCTGTAGAAATCCCAACACCGCTTATTAAATACTTCCTGGCAAATTTTTCATAAAACTTTCCAACGACATTTAATATCTTTTCTCCTTTTGGAGTTTTCACAGTATAAATTGGAGTCATTAATCTTCCACTCGACACAAGTGCAAAAGCTATTTTTGTACCACCCACATCTACACCCATGATTGTTTTTTTTAAATCAGTCTTCTTCACTTAGTTATATCCTTTGTTTTTTAAGTAACATTATCATACTGGCAAATATCAAGATTATACTAACAACCTGTGCCCCTGGAATATTTCCAAAGACATAAAGACTGTCCGTTCTCAAAAACTCAAGGAAAAATCTTATTATTGAATAACAAAACAAATAAGTCCAGAAAATTCTTCCCGGTTTGTCTCGCCATAATGAATATTTTTTATATAAGAAAATAAAAATAATAAAATCCAACATTGATTCATACAAAAAGGTTGGATGAAAAAAATCATGTTTTACATATAAATCAGGTCTAAACTCTTTGGGAATATATAACCTTATAAAAGAATTGAAAACAGGTTTACCAAAAGCTTCATTGTTAAAGAAGTTTCCCCATCGACCAATTGCCTGACCAAAAGGAGTAATTACTGCAATAACATCTATGTAACTATAAAAAGAAATCTTTTTAATCTTTGTATAGATTACTGCTGCAGCTATTGCACCAAAAATACCACCATGAATTGACTGTCCGCCATGCCAGATTTTGAATATTTCATCCAGATGATTTTTAAAATAACCCCAGCTTAAAAACACGAAATATAACCTGGCGAATACAACGCTTGCAATTAAAATAAAAAAAATCAAATCACTAAAATGATTTATATTCAAACTATTTTTATGAATCAACTTCTCAGCCAAAGAATAAGCCAATAAAAAGGCAATCCCAATTAAGACTCCATACCATCTCACAGGGTGAGAACCAATATAAAAAGCAACTGCACCTGGTGAAGATAATGTAATCAGCGGTAAACCCGAAAAATTACTTAACATCATATATCCCTTCTTGCTTGAAAATCACAAAAAGTGTTTTGAACATAATTTGCAGGTCAAGTAATAAATTCCAGTTTTTTGCATACCAGCAGTCTAACTCAAGTCTTTTCTTATACGGTAAAGAATTCCTTCCGTTTACCTGAGTCCAGCCTGTTAAACCGGGTTTTACAAGTAATTTATCTGTTTCATTTCCAGTAAACTCTTTTACCTGCAAAGGTAATGCTGGTCTTGGTCCAACTATAGACATATCACCAATTAATACGTTTATTAACTGTGGGGTTTCATCAAGACTGGATTTTCTTATAAAGTGTCCAATTTTAGTAACCCTTTTATCACTTGGATTACTAACCAGAATATTTTCTTCAGAACCAACATACATAGATCTGAATTTATAGCAGTTAAATTCTCTGCCTTGTAAACCAACTCTTTTATGAGTATAAAAAACCGAGCCTTTAGAATCTGATTTAATGATAATTCCAACAATAATCCAAACTGGCAACATAATTAAAATTCCAATTAATGAAAAAAATATGTCTGTTATTCTTTTACTAAGATGCTTCACTGTGTCCTTTTTTTAAGGCCTGGTTTATCACACTTCTACATAGACTTATTACTAAGCACCATCTGTCTTCCTAACATTTCTTTTAAACCATCTTTAATGCTGTATTGTGGGCTCCAATTTGTTTTAGACTTGATTTTATCAATATCAAGATACAACCCTTTATATTCTTTATTAGGATAAAGCAGGTTTGTTTCTAATTTTGGCTTAGGCACTGAAGGAAAATATTCATACAGAAGGTCCAGCACTTCTTTTAAAGTAGTGGCTTTCCCGGAGCCAAGATTAAATATTTCATTTTGAATGTTTCTTTTCTCTATGTTCTGGATTGAGGTACAAATCGCCTTAACAACATCATTTATACAAATAAAATCAGAAAAAAGATCAAAACTATTAAAAACAACAGGCGATTCATTTCTCTTCATCCAATTTACAAATTTTGCAATAACTCCTGATTTTTCATAATCCTGCCCAAAGCCATAAATACTTGAAATTCTAAATATTAAATAATTCAGATTACTTTGAATAATTATTTTCTCTGTTTCTAACTTATTTTTTCCGTAAACGGAAATTGGACCTGTGGAATGAGTTTCAGCTATTGGCAAACTTTCAGGTAAGCCATATACAGCCTGACTGGAAAGATAAACAACAGTAACTTTTTTAAATTTGTCCAGTGCTTTTATTAGGGACTGCGTGGAAAGTACTGTATCTTTATACTCTTTTTCCTTATCTTTTTCTGCTCTTAAAATATTTGATCCGCTTGCAAAATGACAGACTATGTCCGGTGAAAAATCTTTTATTATATCTTCCAGCTTAGAATCAGACAGATCAATATTATAGTCTTCATTTTTATTTCTTCCAACTGTTGTTATTTCAAAATCACCCAATAATTCTTTTAAATTAGAACCAATGAATCCAGAACCACCAGTTATTAAGATTCGTTTTTTACTACAATTTTCCACTTATTTTATTTCTCAGCACTTAAAGGACAGGATAAATCCTGCCTCTACATTCATTTACCTTTTTTCCAGATCTCTTATTTCCTGAATACGTCTTTGATGTCTGCCCCCTTCGAAGTCTGTCTCCAGCCATACTTTGACAATATCTTTTGCAGTATCAAAATTTAATATTCTTCCACCAAGAGTTAATATATTTGAATTATTATGCAGGCGGGCTAACTTTGCTGTTTCAGTATCAAAACAGTTAGCCGCAATTATCCCTTTTACTTTATTTGCTGCAATTGACATTCCAATTCCAGTTCCACAGATTAGAATCCCTCTATTTGGATTTTTACCTGCTACTTCAGTAGCAAGACTTTTTGCAATAAGAGGATAATCTACCGAATCCGACGAATTGGCTCCAAAGTCAGTTATTGTGTAACCTTCTGATTCAAGTAATTTTTTTATTTGCTCTTTTAATTCATAGCCTGCATGATCAGACCCTATAGCAACTTCTTTTTCGTCCATTTTATATCGCTCCGTGTTTAAAAAAAACACTCCGCTCTTAGGGCCTATCTTTTTCGATGTTCCGATTTTTCGTTTACAGAAAAACCTTCACTTGAATCCTTCTTTTACCTGAAAAATCCATTTATAAGATTATTTTATAGCAAAATGGCTTTTAAAAAACATAAAGAGGTGTTTTATTTCTAAAACACCTCTTTATATATAACATCAATTTACTTATCTGCTTCTTTTGCCAGATTTTTTCATGGACTTTTTGGATTTTGATTTTCCACTCATCCAAGACATCTTTTTCATTTTCATTGGTTCCAAAGACAATTTTGGTAGTCTACCAGAAGCAACTGCTTCTTTTAATTCAGAACCTGCTGAAAATGCTGGAGCTTTCTTTGCAGGAATCTTGATTTTTTCAGTTGGTCTTTGTGGATTAACACCCATTCTTGCTTTTCTTTGTCTTCTTTCGAAAGTACCAAAACCAACGAAAGTAACTTTTTCACCACGGGCTAGAGCAGCAGATACATTATAAATAATGCCTTTAATTGCACGATCTACATCTGCTTTTGACATTCCAGTTGTTCTTGAAACTACGTCAACTAATTCTGATTTATTCATTTAAGATCCTCCTTATTTTTCTAGGCCTACAATCAGGCTTTGAATATACTACAAAAAGTATCTCCTATACTATTTTGTAGGATGGCCCGTAAGAGCCTTTATTTATCAGGGTTTAATTGGGAACTCCAATTTACCACCAAAGAAGTATGACAAAGAATATAAACTAAGTCAAGAGCATAGCAGAATAGTTTTAAATCTGTTACATTAGATTCATGACTTCTGCTACCCCCACAAATGCACTCAATGAGCACTTTGCTGAAGTTATATTTTCCACAAATGAAATGCTTATTGCTCAATGCTATAAAGAAGCATTATCAAACAAACCTTTAAAAAGCAGTGTTTTTCAGGGTTCTATCATAAAAATTGTTAGTTCGTATGACAGTTCATACGAGGCATTTGGCTTAATTGCAAAAATAAACAATTCAAGTCTGGATAGTGTTCACAGACCTTCTGCCTTGGGTTTAACTTCAAAAGAATTAGAACACCTTCAGCCGCAGGTTTTTGACCTATTAAGAAAAGAACTTGAAATCTACTTATTTGCCTATAAAGAAGAAGGAGAAATTTATAATTATTCTCCCTCAAAACCAATGATGATTCATGATTTTGTCTCCAAAACTACAAATGATGAGGTTTTAGAGCTTACAGAAGACATTTCAAGCCTCGTCAATCTAGTTAAAAGAAACCAACTTAAGCCTGATCTTTTATCCAATGTAATTAATCTTAGTTATAAACTTAGAAAGAATGATTACAAATATCTGGTTAAAACTGGTCAGGAATTGTCACTTGCATTTGCTGATGAATTTGACTCTTTGATTCAAGTGCTTAAGAGGCTTTCAAAGGCCGCTATCTAACAATACAATTTTATCTGCCATATGTACATCAATTAACCTGAACAGGGTAATCACCCTATTCACAAAACAATTTTTATCCAATACATTAAAGAACTCTATGCTAGAGATATTTAGTCGGTTTATAGATTTAATTTTTGAGAATTCCTGTGTGATTTGCAATGAATCATCCGGACAAAATCCTATATGCAAGTTCTGTGAAAATAATTTCATAATTAGAAGTAAAGCCAGCAGTATTAAATCATTCGAGAAAATAACTGTTTACAGCTGGGGATTATATGACGGAAGGCTAAGAGATGGGATTATATCCCTTAAAGCCGGAAAAAAGAAATTAGCAAATTACTTTTCCGAAAAGTTAGTAACCTTTTGGAAAACACTGCCTGAAGAAATCAGAAATAGAAATTATCTTGTAATGCCTATTCCGTCTCACAAACAAAGGATTAAAGAAAGAGGTTACTGTCAAACGACTTTAATAACATCCTATTTCACAGAAGCCCTGGAATTAAGTTTTGCAAATAATTTTGTTTCAAGAAAAAAACAGACTCAATTCATGAATAGCTTAAGTGGAATCAATGAACGAAGAGAAAATATAAACAATGCATTTGAAATAGCTAATCCTGTTAATGCAAAAGATATTTTAGTCATCGATGACATCCTTACTTCAGGTAGTACTTTATGTGAATTTGCCAGAACAATTCATAAAGCTCATCCACATACAAACATTTTAGGATTAACTGTGGCGGCTGGGGATAGATATAACTAGTTGTGTCATTGCGAGGAGGTTCTTTAGAACCGACGAGCAATCTCACAAACGTTAGGAGATTGCCGCGTCGCTTCGCTCCTCGCAATGACATGACTTACTCTTTAATAACAACCATGGGTCCTTGTTTTGCACCTTCTATAAATTGCTTTGCATAGGGATTGTCTCCACTAAATAATTTTTCACTTGTTCCTTCCCATGCAATTTTTGAATCATAAAGGAGAATTATACGACTTGATATCTTTTTTATTACATTTAAATTGTGCGTTACCAATACACTTGAAGCATTTAATTCATTTTGAAGTTTTAAAATATAATCTACAATTATATTTGAAACGACAGGATCAAGACCACTTGTAGGTTCATCATAAAGAATAATTTCCGGATCATTTATTATTGCCCTTGCAAGACTAACTCTTTTTTTCATACCTCCCGATAATTCATCAGGCCTTAAATTCTCCATTCCAGACAAGCCAACTATCCTTAATTTTTCTGAAACTTTCTGTTTTATCTGCTCATAAGCAATTTTTTTGTTTTGATTTATAAGAGGGAAGGCAACATTATCAAAAACACTCATCGAATCAAACAGAGCAGCCCCTTGAAAAACCATTCCAAGGTGTGTGGTTTTAAGAATAACTTCACCTGAATCCGGTTCATCTAAACCTGAAATTATTCTAAGCAGTGTAGATTTTCCAGAACCAGAAAAACCAATAATCAGCAGAACTTCATTATGATAGACATTGAAACTTATATTATGCAGTACTTTCTTCTTTCCAAAAGATTTACATAAATTTTTTATTTCTACAATGGGTTCAAGCAGTGACATTGTTTTTTGTAATTGATTCTCTGATTCTTATTGCATTTCTTAGCAAATCTTCCACCTTATCAAGTGGAACCATATTCGGTCCATCACTTAATGCATTATCAGGATCAGGATGTGTTTCCATAAATATTCCATCACATCCTGCTGCAACTGCAGCTCTCATAAGAGTTGGGATAAATTCCCTCTGACCACCTGACTTTGTTCCGGCTCCACCAGGCAACTGTACTGAATGTGTTGAATCAAAAATTACAGGGATTCCAGACTTATGAATAATATCAAATGATCTCATGTCCACAACAAGATTATGATATCCAAATGATGTGCCTCTTTCAGTAATAAGAATGTTTTCATTTCCGGAAGAATATGCTTTTTTAACTATATTTAAGACATCATCAGGTGCAAGAAACTGTCCTTTTTTTATATTTACAACTTTCCCTGTTTTTGCTGCTTCTAAAATTAAATTTGTCTGTCTGCATAAAAAAGCCGGTATCTGAATAACATCCAGGACATCTTTTACAAGATCAATCTCTGTAACTTCATGCACATCAGATAAAACAAAAACACCAAGTTCTTTTTTTACATCAGCTAAAATTTGAAGCCCTTTTTCTATTCCATGTCCTCTAAAACTATCAATGGAAGTACGATTTGCTTTGTCGTAAGATGATTTTAATATAAAAGGCAGTTTTAATTTTTCACATATTTTTTTTAATTTTTCAGCAGTTCTGAAAATAAGATCTCTGCTTTCAATTACGCATGGTCCGGCAATAATTGGAAAGCTATCTTCAGATCCCCACACAATATTTTTTAATTTAACTAATTTCATATCCATAAAATGATATCATTACACGTCATTGCGAGAAGCAATCTCCAAAACGTTATGAGATTGCCGCGCTCGCCTCGCTCCGGTGGAGCGGATCGGCTCTTGTAGAGCCTCCTCGCAATGACGCTCACTTGAATCAAACGATCTCACTTCTTGTCTCAAACGCCCTCGTTAAAGTAAGCTCATCTGCATATTCAAGTTCAGAACCCACAGGAAGCCCAAATCCAAGACGGGTAATTTTATTACAAATTGGAGACAGGATTCTATGTAAATATAAAGTAGTAGCTTCTCCTTCAACACTTGTATCTAGAGCCAGAATAACTTCACTTACATTGTTTTTACTTGCTCTGTTTAAAAGTTCTTTAATAGAGAGATTCTCAGGACCAATTCCATCAATTGGAGAAATTAATCCACCCAACACATGATATGTTCCTTTAAAAGCATTTGTCCTTTCAACAGCAATTAAATCTTTGGGCTCAGAAACTACACATATTATCTTAATATCCCTTGAACTGTTTGAACAAATGTCGCACGAACCATCTGCACTTAAATTTTGACAAATAGAGCATCTTTTTATTTGTGTTTTAGCATCAAGAATAGCTTTTGATAATTCTTCAATCTGAGGGAGCTCACGATTTAAAACATGAAATGCCATTCTCTGAGCTGACTTTGGTCCAACACTAGGGAATTTTTGAAACTCTTCAATAAGTTTTAACAATGGCTTTGGGAATGACATAAGTTTTTAAAATGGAGGGAGCCCTTTTCCACCAGTAAGTTTACCTAATTTTTCCTGAGATATAGATAAAGCTTTTGTAGCTGCATCCCGAAAAGCAGAAAGAATCAAATCCTCCAGAGTTTCTATATCATTCGGATCCACTGCTTCTTTCTTAATCTTAAGATCCTTTACCTCTCCATGAGCAGTCATCAATATTTCAACCAGCCCACCACCAGAAATTCCTTTTACATCAACTTTTCCTAACTCTGCCTGAGCTTGCATTAAAGATTTTTGTAATTCCTGAGCTTCCTTTAACATTTTTTGGATGTCCATTTAAATCTCCTTTTCATATATTCTATCAAGCAAGTGTATAAAAGGGAGATGTAGCAAAAAACCATTTCACGTCATTGCAAGGAGCTCAAAAAGAGCGACGAAGCAATCTCACAAACGTTAGGAGATTGCCACGCTCGCCTCGCTCCGGCGGAGCGGGTCAGCACTTTGTGCCTCCTCGCAATGACGCAAATCGAAATACTTTTAAATTAACTAATTACTCTTAAGCCTTAGGTTTACAGCAACAAATTTCATTTTCTTCACTTTGCTCATAATCATCATTGCATTTTGAACCAGGTTCCGGCGGCAGATATTGCCCATCACTACCACCATTTTTTATACAAAATGTTTTGCACTCATCATCCAGCTCATTTGCATAAACTGAAAAATTAAAAGCCAGACCTATTAAAAACAAAAAACAAAATAATTTCTTGCTTAAACTCATAAATATATAAACCTCTCAAAGATACTTATTGCATATTGAAATATGCACTATAAAAAGATATAAACCTCAGGGGCAGCCCCAGTAGAGACGTGATTAATCACGTCTCTTGGGGCAATATTATCAATTTATTAAGAACTGAATAATGCCTGGCAACTCATTTTCCTGCCCAACAGCCATAACATGAATGCCGCCTACGCCGGTATTTTTTAACTCACTTATAATTTCCTGGACAATAATCAAACCTTCCTGTCTTTGATCTTTTGCACTTTCAATTCTTTTCATAATTTTTTCCGGCACAGTTACTCCAAAAACTTTTTCATTCATAAAATTAGCCATCTTGAGACTTTTTAACGGCGTAACTCCTACTATTGTCTTTTTTGCAAATTCTCCAAGTGACTCAATAAATTTTTTTATTTGACCAATCTCATAACAAATTTGGGTTTGTACAAAACCTGCTCCCAAACTAAATCTTTCTTTAATTAATTCCTGCTGCTTAACTAAATCAGGTGCATTTGGATGAGCAGTACACCCGATTAAAAAATTTGTTTTTCCCTTTAATTCATTTCCCGACATATCAAAACCATCATTTAATTTTTTTAAAACTTTTATCAGCTCAGTTGTTTCCAGATCAAAAACTGCTTTTGCCTCCGGGTGATCCCCGGATTTTGGATCATCTCCTCTCATAGGCAAAACATTTTTTATTCCCATTGCACTTGATCCTAAACAATCTGCCTGTAATGCAATCCTATTTCTGTCCCTACAAGTTAACTGCCAGATAATATCAACTTCTTCTTTAAGTAAAAAATGTGCGGCAGCAAGAGGACACATTCTCATATTTCCACCCTGACCATCAGTTAAGTTAACTGCATCAACCAAATCTTTTAGTAAAACTGCCATTTTAGAAAGGTTTGATACGTCTGTACCCTTTGGTGGAGCTAATTCACAGGTAATGATAAATTTTTTATTGTTGAGTGATTCAGCTAAAGTCATTGATCTAAATTGTTTGCTCCTTATTTGCTCACTTCTTAAAAATCAATTACACTGATTATAACGTAGGGAAAGAAAGATTTAAAAAAATGTTTTGGAAAAGGTTATCAAGAGATATAGGAATTGATTTAGGAACTGCAAATACCCTTGTCTGTACTTCTGACCGTGGAATTGTTTTAAGAGAACCTTCTGTAGTTGCTGTAAACAATGAAACAAAAGAAGTTCTGGCAGTTGGTGAAGAAGCAAGAGCTATGATTGGCCGTACTCCTTCACACATAATTGCGACTAGGCCGCTTAGAGACGGAGTAATTGCAGATTTCAGACATGCAGAAATGATGCTCCGATATTTTATAGATAAAGTTAACGGCAGAAGTAACTTTGGAAGACCTCTTGCGAAACCAAGAGTTGCTATTGGAATCCCCTCAGGAATTACAGAAGTTGAAAGAAGAGCAGTAAGAGAAGCTGCTGAAAATGCTGGTGCTGGACTTGTTTACTTAATTGAAGAACCAATGGCAGCAGCTATTGGAGCAAGTTTGCCTGTAGCAGAACCAATAGGAAGTATGATTGTAGACATTGGCGGTGGAACTACAGAGGTTGCTGTAATTTCACTTTCTGGAATAGTTGTCAGTGAATCAATCCGTGTAGCAGGAGACGAGTTAAATGAATCAATAATTCAGTACATGAAGAAAATTTATAACCTGGCTATCGGAGAAAGAACTGCAGAAGAAATCAAATTCAGACTTGGATCTGCTTTTAAAACAGCTGACGACGGTGACAAATTAGAAGTTCGTGGATTGAACCTGATAAATGGACTCCCAAGAACAGTCACAATTGGAAGACCTGAAGTAAGAGAATCTATGCAAGACCCGCTTGCTACAATTATAGAAGCAGTAAAAAGGACATTAGAAAGAACACCACCTGAGCTTGCTGCAGACATCTATGATCGTGGAATAGTAATTGCCGGCGGTGGAGCACTTTTAAATGGTTTAGATGAACTTATCTCACATGAAACAGAAGTCCCTGTACACATTGCAGAAGATCCGCTTTCATGCGTAGTTGTTGGCACAGGCAAAGTTTTAATAGATAAAACCTTACGTAGAATCTTGGATGCATCAGTTCAACATAACTAAAAATGTTCTTTAAAAAACCACTATTTGTACAAAATATAAAACCTAAAACTATTTTTACAATTTTTTTATGGCTAATGATTGCCTGGGTTTTGTCAAAGCCGCTTCAGGAAATTGGAAAAACTATTTATGGTTCTCTTGGACTGCTTGCAAATAACACATTTGAAGTTATAACTCATGGTAAATCAATCACTAAAGAACTTATTACTTCAAAAAGATTAGCTCAAGAACAGGCAAAAACAATTTCTCTACTCAAAATTAAAATGAATCATCTGGAAAATCAAAATAAAAATATAAACAGCTTAAAAGAACTCTTGGATTTAAAAAAGAAAATTCAATACAAAACTTTCTCAGCAAACGTAATAGGAAGAAGTCCTGACAACTGGCACAAACAAATAATTATAGATAAGGGGAAAGATTTAAATATTAAATCAGGAGATTCTATCATTTCAGCAAAAGGCATAATTGGACAGGTAATTGAAGCAGATAAAAACACATCAGTGGTTCAGTTGATTTCTGATCCAGGTTATAAACTTGGTTGTAAGATAAAAAAAAGAAATCTACTTGGAATTCTTTCAGGGAAAACAAACTTAATTGGCTTACTTGAATTTATTCCAATTGGTTCAAAAGTAAAAGTAGGAGATTCTATAGAAACTTCAGGCATTGCAAGTGACGGTTTGTCACCATCTTATCCACCAGGGCATCCAATAGGAAGAATAAGTAAAATCAGTAAGAAAAAAAGCAAAGCATCTGATTTATACATTGAAGTAAAACTTTCTGAAAATTTAAACTCGATCAGTAATGTGCTTGTGTTTTCACCAGATTAATATAAGCTATAATAATCTCGCTGTTAGGTATGGCAAAGATTTTACAAACCTGGTCAGGTAGGAAACTAAGCAGCCATAAGTAAAAATTTTGGGTGTACCTAATGGCACAAATCAGAGAATCAGTAGTCAGAAATCAGAAAATCAGAAGTTAGAGATCAGAAAAAAAATAGAACTTATACCTGGCTATCCCTTAAAAACTCAAGCCAACCCTAAACTTATGGTTTGATTTCATAATTTATGGGAAACTTACTTATAATATCAAGTAAGCTCTTGGTAGGTTATTATGTTACTTGTTAACTTATATTTATGGCAACTAAAAAATATTTATTAGGAGAAATTTTAATTTCACTTGGGGTTCTAACCGAAGCACAATTAAATTCAGCATTAAAAGAGCAAGAAAAGATAGATGCCGGAGGTAAAGAACACAAACCAATAGGGCAAATACTACTGGAACATGGGTTTATCTCTCCAAATGATCTGATTGAAGCAATAAAAATTCAGACAAAACAAAAAGAGCCGATATAAATCAACTAGGGGATTAAGTTTTAATTCTCAGTTCTCAGAAAGATCACTAACGTACTGGTTTTTATATAAGCTCCGTATTTGCTGGAAACGCAAACCTGAGCACCGTAAGAGATCTCCAGAGAAATAGCAAAATCATCTGCGTAGCAGTTATTTCGCGTTATATTAACAATTCTTTAATTTTAAAGAATTAATATAACTTACATACACACTTAGTATTGGGTGATACTTCCATGAAAAAGTTTATATGCCTGTTTTTTCTTTTCCTGTTTATGATAATTCTTTGTGCAGGTTTAAATTTTAGTGCCCGTGCAATTGAAGAGCAGGAATTAAAATCAATCCCATGGTATAACAATCCAAAAGATATTACTTTAAAGGGAACTATAAAGGAAGATGTAAGTGATGCCAAACAATTAACAGGAATTGGCGTAATTGGGATACGCTTCATACACCAATCAGGTTTTCCATCTTACATAGAACAAATTTATCCAAACTCACCTGCTTCCAGAAGTGGTTTAAGTCCAAAGGATCTGATTTTTGCAATTGACGGAGTAAGAACAGACCACCTAAGCTCTGACAGCGTGTATCAGCTGCTGGCTGGAGACCCAGGAACAAAAGTGAAAATTTTTATCACCCGTGGACAATCTATGTTTAATTTAGAATTAGTACGCGAAGATTTAGCAAATCTTTCTCCTGATATACAAAACAGGTATTTATCAGGACCTATTGCTGTCCCTCTTAATTCAAAGGGTTTTATTCCTTATCATTAGTGATTTCATAAATAAACGTAGAGGCATGCTGTAGCATGCCTCTACAACAATTGCATGTTAAAATAATCAAGCTAATCAAAAATAAGAAAAAAGGGGCAGCAAAATAAGTACCATAACAATGACAACACCTGAAATTAAAGAGTTGCTTGAAGCTGGCGTACATCTTGGTCACCAACGAAAAAAGTGGAATCCAAAAATGCAGCCTTATATTTATGGTGATAAAGATGGCACATGCATAATTAATCTTGTTAAAACTTCAGAGTTGTTGGAAAAAGCATGCACATTTTTAAAAGAAGCTGCTGCACAAAAGAAAAATATTATTTTTGTTGGGACAAAGCGTCATATTTCTGAAATAGTTAAAGACGAAGCTGTTAGATGTGGTGCTTTTTATATAAACAGAAGATGGCTTGGCGGACTATTAACAAACTTTGACACCATAAGACAAAGATTAAACAGACTTAGAGAACTGGAAGAAATGCAGGAAACCGGAACTCTTGCACATACAAACAAAAAAGAACTTGCCGTTTTCAATAAAGAACTGGATAAATTACAAAAAACCCTTGGTGGTATTAAAAACATGCGTGGTAAAGCAGATATATTATTTGTAATTGATCAGCAAAAAGAAGAAATTGCAATTAAAGAAGCTATTATTATAGGATTAAAAATTTCTGCTGTTATAGACACAAACTGTGACCCGCAGGGAATTGATTATCCTATTCCTGGAAACGACGATTCCATCAGATCAGTAAAATTAATTATAGGTGCTGTTGCAGACGCAATTATAGAAGGTCATGAAGGCAAAGTCCCTGATGTCCACAAATCAAAAAATAGCTATACAAAGAAATTATCAAACATTCAACAACCTATAAAATTAGTTCAGGAAATTTCTGTTCCATCTGTTCCATCTGCTCCTATTCCATCTATTCCCATAGGACAGGAATCCATATAAATACTCGGAGAAAATATGACATTTAGTGCAAAAGATGTAGCAGATCTCAGGCTTAAAACAGGCGCAGGGATGATGGAATGTAAAAATGCTCTTAAAGAATCAAATGGAAGCATTGAAAAAGCAAGTGAAATCTTAAGACAAAAGGGACTTTCTGCAGCAGCAAAAAAATCTGAAAAAACCACTTTAGAAGGAATTGTAGCAAGCAAAATAGCAAGCGACAAAAAAAGCGGAGCACTGCTTGAATTAAATACACAGACAGATTTTGTTGCAAAAAATGAACAGTTTATAGAGCTTGCTAAGACAATGCTTGATGCAATTTTAAGCAATAAGCCTGCTTCAGTAGAACAGATGCTCACTTTAAAAGTTAGCGGGACATTGATTTCAGAGATAGTTTCAAGCAAAATTGCAACCATCGGTGAAAATATTCAGCTAAGAAGATTTGAATTATTTCAGTCCGGAAATGAAAACAGCATAGTGGGTACATATATTCATCCTGTCGGAAATAAAATAGGAGTATTAATTAAACTTACTACAAGTTCCAATATCTCAGGCGAAATCAGTGAAGTTGAAGAACTCGCAAAAAATATTGCGATGCACATTGCAGCATCTCAGCCTCAGCCAGAATACATTGACAGTACAACAATCCCAAAAAATATCATTGAAAATGAAAGAAGAATTGAACTTGGTAAAGAAGATTTAGCTAAAAAGCCAAAAGAAATAGCAGAAAAAATTGTACAGGGAAGATTAGAAAAAATACTTTCTCAAAGATGTTTAATGTCCCAGCCATATATAAAAGATCCAAGTATAACCATAGAAAAGTTAATTAAAGAAAAAAATAACCGGTTAAACACTGACATCAAGATCGCACAATTTGTACGATACAATGTAGGTGAAATGCTTGAAAAAGATGCCGCAAAAGAAAAGACTACAGCTTGTGTAGAATGACAAACAGAGAATGAGCGAAAAAGGCAGGGTAAAAAATAAAATGTCAAAGCCTGTTTACCAAAGAATACTACTTAAATTATCAGGCGAAGCCTTAATGGGGAATCAAACTTCCGGCATTGATCCAAAAATTGTCAACCAGATTGCTCAGGAAATAAAAAGCGCTCATGAACTTGCTGTTCAAATAGCAGTCGTTGTGGGTGGTGGAAATATTTTCAGAGGGGTTCAGTCCAGTGCTGCACTTGGTATGGACAGAGCAGCTGCAGATTATGTAGGAATGCTTGCAACAGTTATGAATGGGCTGGTTTTACAGGGTGTTCTTGAATCCCTAAATGTAAACACCAGAGTTCAAACGGCAATTGGAATGCAGGCTATTGCTGAGCCATATATAAGAAGAAAAGCTGTAAGACATTTAGAAAAAGGAAGAGTTGTTATTTTTGCAGGCGGTACAGGGAATCCATTTTTTACTACGGATACAACAGCATCATTAAGAGCAGCAGAAATTGATGCAAATGTTCTACTTATGGCAAAACACGGTATTGATGGAGTTTATGACAGTGACCCAAAGAAAAACTCCGGAGCTAAAAAATTTACACAGCTAACCTATAATGAAGTCTTAAGCAAAGAATTAAAAGCTATTGACACTGCAGCTATAGCGCTTGCACAGGAAAGCAGTATCCCAATTATAGTTTTTGATTTCAGTTCAAAAGGTTTAATTAAACAAATTGTTCAGGGCGAAAAAGTAGGGACTATGATTTGTGATGGTACAAAAGTTTCCGCCAAAGGCTGATCCGTCTCTGGCAGAAAAACCTAAATTTAAAATGAAAAGTGGCAACCAAAAAAAACAAATCAGACAAAAAAGATCACTCAATCACAATTGAAAATCGCAAAGCACGTTTTGATTTCCACATTGAAGATTCAGTAACATGTGGAATAGCTTTAACCGGTACTGAAATAAAATCAATCCGCTCCGGCAAAGCACAATTAAAAGATAGTTTTGTAAAAATTGAGAAAGGAGAGGTCTGGTTATATAACTGTCATATTTCACCTTATCAGTTTGGAAATAGGTTTAATCATCCTCCTTTAAGAAAAAGAAAACTTCTTCTGCACAAAAAAGAAATATTGAAATTATATGGGAAGGTAAAGGAAAAAAATCTTGTTTTAATTCCATTAAAAATTTTCTTTTCAAAGAACTGGGCAAAAGTAGAATTAGCTCTGGCTAAAGGTAAAAAGGTGTATGACAAGAGAGAAGCTATAAAGAAGAAAGAGCTGCAAAGATCTATTAAAGAAGTAAAAAGTAAATATAGTTAAATGGTTGAAGATAATGCAATTCCTATTTGTCATTCCCGCGAAAGCGGGAATCCAGTTTATATTAATGCTTTAATTACTCTTCTGGATTCCCTGGTCAAGCCAGGGAATGACATTTTTAAGTTACATGTTAAAATATTAACCCTATGCAAGCGATACTTGAAACCGGCGGAAAACAAATAAAAGCTATGGCCGGAAGATTTATTGATATTGAAAAATTGCCTCAAAATAAGGGTGACAAGGTGTCACTTGGTAATATCCTAATGTTAATTTCAGGGAAAGAGTCAAAAGTTGGAAATCCTTATATTAAAGGTGCCACTGTTAACGGACACATTATAGAAACTGCAAAAGATGACAAGGTAATTGTATATAAAATGAGGCCTAAAAAACGTACCAGAAAGAAATTTGGACACAGACAATGGTATACAAGAGTTTTTATAGAAAGTATTGAATTAGATGGAAAAATTCTGGCTAAAGCAGAAAAACCCGTAGCAAAAGCAAAAAAACAGGAAGAAGTAGAGGCAGGTTTAAAACCTGACCTTACAAAACCAAAGAAAAAAACAGTAAAGAAAAAAGAAGAGTAAGCAGGAGACAAAATCATGGCATCTAAAAAAGGTGTTGGTTCCACAAGAAATGGTAGAGACAGCAATCCAAAATATCTGGGTGTAAAACTCTATGATCTTGAGGCTGTTATTCCTGGAAATATTATTGTCAGACAAAGAGGTACCAAATTTCATCCCGGCAAAAACGTAGGAATAGGGAAAGATCATACTTTATTTGCACTTATACAAGGAAAAGTAAAATTTGAGAGAAAAAGAGGAAAGCAATTCGTAAATGTTCTACCTAATTAAAAGGTAAATCAAAATGAATCCAAGCGTCATTTCATTACTGTTATTAAGGCTTGCAATAAGTTATATATGGCTGAGTGCAGGACTAAGCAAACTTTTTAATTCCCAGTTTATAGGCACGTTTTCAAATACACTTAATGGTTTTGCAAAAGGTACACATTATAGTTTTTATGCTGGCTTTTTAAAAGATTATATTATTCCACATTCCCAAATTTTTGCACAGCTTACTATCTGGGGTGAAATCCTTACTGGAATTGCTTTTTTATTGGGGTTTCCATTATTTCTTGCTGCTGCAATAGGCATTTTTATGAATCTAAATTATTTTTTCATAGCAACTTCAACACCATCACAATTTTTAAACATTATTATGATTTTTTCCCAGCTTGCTGCATATGCAAACAGTGCAGGGAGTTTCTGGGGGTTATCGGCTTCCATTAGCAAAAAGTAGGTACGTAGCATGCTACGTACCTACAATGGTTTTGCATTAACAAACCAATGCTAAAATTCTCCCTATGGAACCCGAAATTAAAGACATTCCTCAATACGTACCATTACACCTACATACTGAATACAGTCTTCTTGACGGTACAAGTAAAATAAAAGATCTAATTAAAAAAGCAAAAGCAAATAACATGCCGGCACTTGCTGTAACTGATCACGGGGTAATGTATGGAGCATTAGAACTTTACAGAAGTGCAAAAGCTGAAGGGATAAAGCCAATAATTGGCTGCGAGTCCTACATAGTTAATAGTGATCACAATGATAAATCCGTACGAAACCCTCTCTATCATCTTATACTTCTTGCAAAGAATGATCAGGGATATATAAATTTATCAAAGATAGTTACAGAAAGTAATTTAAACGGTTTTTATTACAAACCAAGAATAAGCAAAGATTTTTTGAAAAAACACAGCAGCGGATTAATAGCACTGACTGCCTGTCTTGGCGGAGAAGTTCCAAACACAATCCTAAAAGGAAATTATGAACAGGCAAGAGAAGTTGCTGAACTATATAAAAGCATTTTTAAAGAAGATTTTTATTTAGAGGTTCAGGATCATGGCATAGCGGAAGAAAAATCCGTGAATCCATTAATGGTAAAGTTGGCAAAGGACTTAAAACTAAAGCTTGTAGCTACAAATGACAGTCATTTCACAAACAAAGAAGATGCAATTGCACAGGATGCAATGCTTTGTCTTCAAACAAATAAACTTGTAAAAGATTATCCAAGGATGCACTTTACCGGAACTGAATATTTAAAAAACGGGCTTGAAATGTTTAATTTATTTTCCGACCAATTGGATGAGTCCTCAAAACGTGAAGCAGTATTAATCTCACCACTTGAAATAGCTGAAAAAGTAGAAGATTACAAAATACTCTCTGATACATTTATAAGATTACCCGAATTCCCGCTTCCAGAAGGCTCTACAAAAGAAAAGTATTTGTCTGAACTTGTCTGGAGTGGAATAAAAAGAAGATACAGCGCAATCACAAAAGAAATCGAAGAAAGAACAAAGTACGAACTGGAAATAATTTTTAATCTTGGCTACGCAAATTACTTTTTAATTGTCTGGGATTTTATAAAATTTGCAAAAGATCATAAAATCGCCGTTGGTCCAGGAAGAGGTTCAGCAGCAGGTTCTATAGTAGCTTATGCACTGAACATTACTGACATAGATCCACTCAGGTATAATCTAATCTTTGAAAGATTTTTAAACCCTGAGAGAAAGTCACTGCCTGATATTGATACTGACTTTTGTATTGAAAGAAGGGATGAGGTACTTGAATACGTCCGAAATAAATATAAAAACGACAGGGTTGCCCAGATCATTACATTTAACAAGCTGGCTTCCAGAGCAGTTATTAAAGATATGGCAAGGGTATTAAATTATCCTTACAGTGAATCAGAAAAAATTGCAAAACTGATTCCCGTAGTCCGTGGTAAACCCCGAGAATTAGAATGGATGAAAGAACATCATTCTGAGTTTTCAGGACAATATAAAACAAATACAGATTTCAAAGAAATTATTACTCTTGCTGAAAAACTTGAAGGGGTAAATAAAAGCTTTGGTGTACATGCTGCAGGTGTAGTTATATCTGATAAACCACTGGACGAAATAGTCCCACTTTCAAAAAATAATGAAGGAACAATAATTACTCAGTACAGTATGGATGATCTTGCTTATTTAGGACTGTTAAAGATGGATTTTCTTGGTCTTAGAAATTTGACTATGATAAATAGAGCCCTGGAAATTATTGCGAATATAAGAAATATAAACATTGATTTAATTTCAATTCCGTTAAATGACGAAAAGGTCTTTAAGATGATTTCAGAAGGAAATTTGGCAGGCATTTTTCAGCTGGAAACTTCTACCGGGATGCGCCAGGTAGCAAAAGATATGAAGCCATCTACTATAGAAGATCTTTCCGCACTAATTGCACTATTTCGACCTGGTCCTCTGGATACCGGAATGATTACTGAGTTTATAGACAGAAAAAATGGAAAAAAAGAAATTAGGTATTTATTGCCTGAACTACAGCCAATATTAAAAGATACTTATGGTTCAATTGTTTATCAGGAACAAATAATGCAAATTGCCCAGAAGCTTGCAAACTTTACCCTTGGTGAAGCAGATCTTTTAAGACAGGCAATGGGAAAGAAAAAACCAAAAGAAATGGCAAAGTACCGCCTTAAATTTATTGAAGGATTTAAACAAAATAAATTTGAACCAAAACTTGCAGAAGAACTCTATGAAATGATGGTTAGCTTTGCAGAATACTGTTTCAACAAATCTCACAGTGCTGCTTATGGAATGCTTACTTATCAGACCGCATATTTAAAAGCAAACTATCCAATTGAATACATGACAGCACTTCTATCAAGTGTTCTGGATGATCAGGACAAAATCAAATATTACATGGCCGAATGTAAAAACATGGGCATTAAACTAATGCCACCGGATATAAATCTTTCAGGGATAAACTTTACAGCTGATATTCAGAATAATTCGATTCGATTCGGACTTGCAGCAATTAAAAATGTTGGTATTCCGGCTGTTAATGAAATAATTAGAGCCCGGTCTGAAAATAAAAACTTTAAATCTCTCGGCGAGTTTTGTGGTCTTGTTGATTTAAGAACTGTAAACAAGAAAACGCTTGAATCACTTATTAAATCAGGAGTATTTGATTCTTTAAAGCAAAGCAGAAAAGAAATGATGACTTCGCTTGAAACAATTGTTGGACTTGCACAAAAACACAAAGAGATGCTATTAAACGGTCAGCTGAATTTATTTGGTACACAGGAAAAATTATTTGGCTTAGCAAATGGGAACAGTATGGAAAGCACCAACGGCTCAAGCAAAGAAATAATTTCAGAATATTCCCAAAAAGAAATGCAGCTTATGGAGAAAGAGCTTACGGGTTTTTATATTTCCAGTCACCCGCTGGAAAATATTCCTGAAATTATAGAAAGATTTACCACCTGTAACCTTGTTGAACTCTCTGAAATACCTGATAATACTGAGGTTCTGGTAATTGCTGTAGTAAATGAAGTAAATAAAAAATTGACCAAAAATAATAAGATCATCGGCATACTTCAACTTGAAGATATGATTGGTAAAGTTGAAGCAGTAGTTTTTTCCGATCAGCTTGCACAATTTGGAGAGTTTATTCTTCCGGAAACTACTTTAATTATTCTTGGAAGAGTTCAACAAAAAAGCGAAGGAACCCTTAGTTTGCAAATCAAAGCAGTTCATCCTTTAGAAGAAATAAAGATACTTTCAATTCAACTGCCCGAAGAAATTGTAAAAAATAATGACGCTTACACTACTATCCATAGTGTAAGGAGCATATTGCAAAAACAAAAACAAAACTCTTTTTATCCAGCAATCATACAAACAAAAGACAAAGAAAAAAGAACATATATACTAGATCGAAAATATTGGTCAGAACCTGATGAAAACTTAATTAAAAACCTGTCTCAATTATCCCAAGACATAACTGTAGAAATCACTTCCCCCTTTAAGCAAGTTCAAACAAATGTTTTTATTAACCGCAGCACAATTTTCCGATAAAATTGTGTTGCTTTGCAAAGTGCTTCTGGTATGTTTAACTTCTCATTATCCAGGTTTTGCCTATTAAATAGGACAAAACCTTTCTTTGCAAATTTATTATTATAGTCAAGTTATCCCTTTTAGCAATTACGAATAATTTCCTTATTATTCGGGAATATAGTAAAAAATTGGTTCTTAATCAGTCCTTTATATTTTGATGTTCTTGTAGAATTAGAAGGAAGGTAGGTTACAAAATTAAAAAGCTACTGAAAAACACTTTAAGAATAGATAAGCGAAAAATGTTGCGAGGAGCAATATTTTGAGCGCCATTAAGGAGAGCAAAAATTTAAGCCTGAATTTTTGCAAATATAAAATGATCGAAATGTTTGTAACAGGAATTGCGCTGGATGTAAGAAACAATCATCCGCTTGTCATTTTAAATGATAGTAGCAAAAAACGCGCACTGCCGATATGGATAGGACATGCTGAAGCTCAGGCAATAGCAAGGGCCCTTGAAGGGTTTAAAGCAGAGAGACCACTAACACACGATTTATTGATTAATATAGTTCACAGCACCGGATATAAAGTTCACCACATTGAAATAAATGACTTAAATGAAAACACATACTTTTCAACCATCATTATTGAAAACTCAATTGGAGAGCTTACTCCGATTGATGCAAGACCAAGTGATGCAATTGCAGTTTCTCTCAGAGTAGAGTGCCCAATTTTAATTTCCGAAAAAGTCTTTGACGACGGAACTATTCCTACAGAACTTGAAGAATCAGAAGACGAAGATACAGAAGCGTTTAAAAACTTTTTGCAAAACGTCAAAGCCTCAGATTTTAAATTAGGAGGGTCGGATAGTTAAGGTTTCCATGTCATTGCGAGCCGCTCCGTCTCGTCGGAGATGAGGCAAGCATGGCAATCTCATATAACAATTTTCCTTCTGGGCTTGCAGGACAATTTTAGAGCTTTTAAAGCAACACTCCTGATTTAATTCTTGTTCTTAAAAGATATCTTATTTCAGAAAATAAAACCTGCAGCTCATAAGGTTTTGGCAAATACAAATCAGCCCCAGATTCAAGTGCTTTATTATGATCGGGGTTTTTAGTAGTCATGATTATCCAGGTACCTGCAAGCTCAGGAACCTGTTTTATTTTTCTTGTTAATCCCCACCCATCAAAGCTATCTGAGACAACATCAACTTCAAGCAAAATTAACTCAGGCTGCCAGTTATTTATCATATCCCATGCTTCAGGCGTACTGTGTGCAACATCCACAAAATAACCTTCCATCTCAAGAGTATCTTTTAAAAGCAGTGACATAGATGCATCAGGTTCAATTACCAGAATTTTTATTCTTTTTTCCTTGAAAGATGATTCATTTGCAGCCAGTCTTAATCTGTCACTAACCCAGTCAGAACCTTTTTTACTTTTTGCCAGGTACCTCATATCGCGTGCAACCTGGAGAACCTCAACAGCGCTTGAAAAATTTCTCCGACCTTTTGCTGTAGCTCCTATACTAATCGAAACTAATGGGACCCTCCTCCTTATCCCTTTTGAACCAATTCCAATGACATAGCTTCTCTGCGCATCCTCTTTTGTATAAAACCTTGGTCCTATATAATCAAATCTTCTGCATATTTCTTCAGCTGTTGCTTCTGCACGATCACTTCTGGTTACAAGAATAAAATCATCACTGTCCCTATGTGCCAGGAAATCATCCTGCGTTAAAACAGATTTTAAAACGGCAGCCAAAGCTTTTATCATTTGATCTCCACGGCTTTCACCATAAGTTTCGTTATAAACCCTGAGATTATCCAGATCAATTGACAAAATAGCCCAATCTTCAACTTCCTTTAAAGTATGCTCTAAAACATTGTTTGCAATTATTACATCAGGCAGACCTGTTAATAAATTTACGTGGGTTTCCTGTCTCCTTCGAAAGTGAGCCATTATACGGAAAGCAATTTCTTTACCGGATAAAGGATAAGATAGTGCATCATCAGCACCGGATCGCAAGACTTCAATTCTTTCATCAGGATTGAATTCATCCACCAAAAAAACAATAATCGGACGAGGAGAAATTTCACTGGATTTAACAAATTGGCAAAAATTCAATCCATGATCTCCAGTCATATCACTGTGAACAAGCAATAAATCTGGTTTTAAAATTATAAGTTGATTTTCTGCTTTGGAAACACTATCTACAACATCAACTTTAAATCCTGCCTGTTCAAGAGACATCGAAACAGACTTGTACTCATCACTGATTACTAAAAGAACTTTTGGTATTGGTTGGATGCTACTCACAGGTTAATCTTTCCCTTTAATATTTGCACTTAAGTCATCTATTGTTGATATTGGAATAGCTGCCTCTGGAACTACTGCCGGCAAAATAACAGTAAACGTTGTTTCTCCAGGTTTACTTTTTACCGAGATTTCACCTTTTAATGCAAGAACCAAAGATTTTGTAATAAATAATCCAAGCCCTGTCCCTTGAGTTTGCCTTGTTAATGGGTTATCCAATCTTCCAAACTTTGTAAATATTTTTTGTAAATCCAGTTCATTAATTCCAATGCCCTGATCGGAAATTTCAATCTTTAATCTATCTTTTATCTTTTCTTCATTGGGGATTACACTAACCGAAATGGTTACAGCAGATCCATTGGGAGAATATTTAATTCCATTATCAATTAAGTTTGTAAGTATCTGTTCCAGTCGATCAGCATCAGCCCATATATGGGGTAAATTATCCTCAATTTTTTGTATGATTTTGTGATTTATTGCTCTCGAGTTCAATGACTCACAAACCTTACTAACATATTTTCTTAAATCCAAAGATCTAACAGTTAATTGAAAATTCTGGGATTCAAGTCTTGATACAGCAAGTAAATCTTCTACAAGCCTGATTAATCTGTCTGCCTGCTCTTTAATTATGGTTATATATTTCTTCTTATTTTCATCAGACAATTTATCCCCTGATTTCAGTAATGTATCCGTAAAACCTTTAATGCTGGTTAGCGGTGTTCTAAGTTCATGACTAACTGTACTGACAAACTCAATTTGAGCACGCTCTAAATTTGAACTAATTGGACTCTCCGTATGAAAAATTGTCATATAACCACCAAATAAATTTTCTAACTTTCCAGTGTCTGTCTTTTTAATTTCAATTTGTCTTGCGTTAAGAGTAATTTTTTTTCCATCCCTGCGAAATAATATTGCTGCCTGTGATTTTATTTTTCCATCTTTACTGGCAGTAGCGGTTAGGCTTTCAGGTAAAGAGCATATTTTTGAAGCTTCCTGACCAATAAGTTCTTTAGCATTCCAACCAGTGATCTTCTCAATTACTTCATTCACAAAAACAATTTTGCCAAACTCATTACAGCTTACATATCCGTCCGGAGAGCAAGCAATTATTGCCTTAAGTAATTCTTCAGATGTATGACCCAATGCCTTTTACCCTATATTTGTATTATTACCCACTCAAGCGCTTTAACATCAATCATAATGCTAATAATTTAAACTACTAATAAAAATGAGGATTTTTTAACATTTCCCTGTATGTGATTATCTAAAACCCCCACAAACCATTTGACAAAAAACCAGTAAAGCATTGTAATATTTAAGACTGTAGTTTCAGAGAATTGCATAAACCTTAAGGAAGCAAATGCCCACATTTAATCAATTAATAAGAAAAGCAAGAGTAAAAACCAAAGTAAAAACCAAGTCACCTGCACTTCAACAGTGCCCTCAAAAAAGAGGAGTCTGTACACAGGTTAAAACAACAACTCCCAAAAAGCCAAACTCAGCACTCAGAAAAATTGCAAGAGTAAAGCTTACTAACGGTGCTGAAGTGACTGCATATATTCCAGGTGTTGGGCATAACCTCCAGGAACACTCTGTAGTTTTAATAAGAGGGGGAAGAGTAAAAGATTTACCAGGGGTAAGATATCACATAGTTAGAGGAACGCTTGATGCACAGGGTGTAAAAGACAGAAAACAAAGTCGTTCAAAGTATGGAACTAAAAGAGAAGGAGCAGCTAAGGCTGGTGCCCCAGCTGCAAAGACAGCTTAAACAGTTAAAAGGAAATATTTATGCCAAGAAAAGGTAGAGCAGAAAAAAGAAGAGTAGAACCTGATACTAAGTTCAAGAGTACAAACCTACAGCGTTTTATAAATCGCATAATGCAAAAAGGTAAAAAATCTATAGCTCAGAGAATAGTTTACAATGCACTGGATCTCGTAAAAGAAAAGACAAATCAGGATCCAGCAACTGTTTTCAAAAAAGCAATCAAAAATGTAAGTCCGGTAGTAAAAGTAAAAGCTCGAAGAATTGGTGGAAGCACATATCAAGTACCTATTGAAGTCGGACAGTTTGAAGGAGAATCTCTTGGTTCAAGATGGCTTATCCTTTCTGCAAGAAAACGTTCCGGGAAATCAATGACTGAAAAATTAGCTGCTGAGTTTATGGATGCTGCAAACGGACAGGGCACTGCAGTAAAAAAGAGAGAAGATACTCATAAAATGGCAGAAGCTAATAAAGCATTTGCACATTATAGATATTAATTATTAATTAAGAACCAAAAGCTTTTTTTTCTAACTTATCTAATCGATCTTCAATAGTTTCAGCATTATCTTTTGTTTTCCTATCTTCTACAGATTCAGAAGAGCTTTGCACTACTTGCTCCTTTTGTTCTTGCCCATCAAACTCAGCAACTATATTGTTATTTTTATCTAAATAGTACAGAGGTGTTTTCAAACCTCCTAAACCAAGAAATTCAAACATCGGTTTTAATAAATAATTCCTGAGACCACTTCGCCCTTTTCCACCTTTGTCATTTTCTGTACCAAGAAGAAATCTTGTCATGTAATTAAACGGCCAGCATAGCTTATATTTGCTTTCTTCATTCTTTGTATCACTTGGATTTTCTTTAACAAACAACGACGAAGGATTGACAATAGCTTTGATTGAACTTTGAAAACCCTTACTCTTTGCAAATTTTTCAGAAAGTAATGAAGCCTCTGGATTTTCTATGAAAGTATCCAGCCCTTCCCTTAGTGCCTGATATGGAATTACCACATCAAGAACTTTTTTAAAAAGCCCTATATTAGAAAGCCAGGGAACCGCAGTCATTAAGGCCCATTCAACATTACACCTTCTATCACTTAATGCACTCGTAAGGCTTGTTCTATATTCACTCCCTTTTTTTCCCTTATCACTTCTATTCCAGCAGACCATTGAAAGAAGACTTTTTTCAACAGCGCCAGAAAGCATTAAAAATACATTTAATAATGATGCCCCGCTTAAGGTAACTTTTTCAAATACAGGGACATTGTCATAGTCCTGTTCATGTTCAGTAAAAAGTGTTTCTTTTGCTACCCCCAGGAAACCAAAAGCACCTGATAAAACTTGAAACCAGGCTAATAATCCATCTTTCACATTCTTAGAAAGTTGTTCTGATTTAGAGACCAAAACTTGTGCAGTTTCCCCAACAGTAGTTAATAGATTAACTACTGTTGCCGGTCCGGGAAAACATTTCCAGAGTGCACCAGCTCCAATAATTTCAATCCCAGCAGCAGCCATTCCTGGACTCATTGGAAAATCATTTGTCTTTCTAAAATACTCATCACCTAAATCTGCAATATCCAGGCCATTCTTAGAAAAATTTCGTGGAGCATCCACTTTTTTTCCAGCTTGGTTATATGTTTGAATTGCAATTGCCATTTGTTATTGATTGATAATCTTTCTCAACTAAATTATTATTGATGATAAATTTTCTCAGCAATGTATCCTATTGCAAAATCTTCTCAAAAAGTTATACTTAAATACGAATGTAAATACGTCTTGAATTGTTGAAATAAATATGACAACTCTATATGGATATGCCACTACGCCCAGATAGCAGCATTGCTAAAATGAAACCCTAAAATGACAAAACTATTACTCGAAAAATCAAAACCAGGCAGAATATGCGGAAACTTGCCCACTGAAGAAACCAAAGATACCTCTAATTTTATCCCAAAAGAGTTTTTAAGAAGTGCAACACCTACTCTACCTGAAATATCTGAAGTGGATTTAATTAGGCATTTTTCTAAACTGGGAAGAAAAAACTTTTCGATTGACTCAGGGTTTTATCCTCTTGGTTCCTGCACCATGAAATACAATCCAAAAATAAATGAACAAATTGCAAGAATCGAAAAATTAAATACCCTCCATCCACAACAACCAGAGGATCAGGTTCAAGGTGCAATGGAAATAATGTTTATTCTAAGCGAGTACTTAAAAGAAATCAGTGGTTTTAAAGCTATTACTCTTCAACCAGCAGCAGGAGCACATGGAGAACTTACCGGGCTTTTAATGATAAAAAAATATTTTGAGAAATTAGGTGACAAAAAAAGAAATAAAATTTTAGTCCCTGATACTGCACACGGCACAAATCCTGCCACTGCAGGCATGTGCGGCTACAAAGTGGTGGAATTGAAATCCAATGACCGTGGTCAGGTAGACTTAGGCTCTCTAAAAAACAATCTTGATGATACCGTTGCTGCAATAATGATGACAAATCCAAATACACTTGGAATATTTGAAGAAAATATCTTACAAATCAGCAAACTCGTACATAACACAGGAGCTCTTTTGTACTATGACGGTGCAAATTTAAATGCCATCATGGGAATAGTCAGGCCTGGAGATATGGGTTTTGATGTTTGCCATTTAAACTTACACAAAACTTTTTCAACCCCTCATGGCGGCGGCGGACCGGGTGCTGGTGTAGTTTGTTGTAATGAAAAACTTGAGCCATTTTTACCGGTTCCTGTTTTAACCAAAGGCACAAACAAAAAGTACTTCTGGAATTATGCTAGAAGAGATTCAATTGGAAAAATCAAAGGTTACTATGGAAACTTTGGAATGTTTGTTAGAGCCCTGGCTTATATCTGGGCTAATGGAAAAGAAGGATTAAACCAAGTCAGCCAGGATGCAGTTTTAAATGCAAACTACTTGAAGGAAAAGCTTAAAGAATATTTTGACCTGCCATATAACATCGAATGCATGCATGAATTTGTTTTATCAGGAAAAAGGCAAAAGAAAAATGGTGTAAGCACGCTAAATATAGCAAAAAGGCTGTTAGATTATGGAGTACATGCACCTACCATTTACTTTCCACTTGTTGTTCCCGAAGCAATAATGATAGAACCCACAGAAACAGAATCAAAAGAAGAACTGGATAACTTCATAGAAATTATGAAAAAGGTTTCACATGAAGCAAGTTCAAATCCTGAACTTGTTATTGGAGCACCTTATAATACTCCTGTCAGAAGAGTAGATGAAGCTACAGCAGCCAGAAATTTAAATCTTTGCTGGGGTTCAAGCTGCAAATAGATTATGGACTCTCCCTCCATAGCAAAATATTTAATTTTCTTTGGCATGGTTTTGCTGCTTACTAGCTTGCTAATAGCATTACCACTTAGCGCAAACTGCAAGGATATAAAAATTGGATTAATTACCACTGACAAATCAGCAATCATTGGTTCAAATAAGAACGGCATATTAGTAAATTCATTTACTAATAATTTAATTGCAAAAATCAGTAAGCAGGAGCTTTACAAAATTGAAAATGTTAATGGACTTATTAGAATTACAGATAAATCAAAAAAAACATTTGGCGCTTTTAGAGGTCCTATAAAGTTGATTCCAGAAAGAAAAGATGGTTTTGTTTCTTGTAATAACCACTGGTACAGAGGCGAATTATTGCTTCTTACAAACGGTGACAAAAAAATTCTAACTGTAGTTAATAATGTAGATCTTGAAGATTATCTATTTAGCGTAGTATCATCTGAAATCCCGAGTAATTGGAATAAAGAAGCTCTGAAAGCACAGTCAGTTGCTGCAAGATCTTATTCGCTGGGGTATCTTGGGAGAAGAATTGAAAAAGGGTACGATCTTGAATCTAGTGTAGAAGATCAGGTTTATCTAGGAATCGCTTCAGAAAAAAAATCGACAACACAGGCAGTAAGAGAAACAAAAGGAATAGCTCTTGTCGACAAGGATAATAAACCTCTCATTGCTTTATATCATTCAAGTGGTGGTGGCTATACAGACAGCATTGAAAATATATGGGACAAAAAACCATCTGAACATATTTCTGAATATATAAAGCCAAGACCGGATTATGACGATAACTCCCCACATTTTAAGTGGTTCAGAAACTATAAAATATCCAAATTAAATACTCTGCTTGCCAGTCTAAATATCGGAGAAATTACAAATATAGCTCCTCTCTCAAGAAGTATTTCAAATCGCATTATGTGGATAAAAATTACAGGGACCAAAGGAACCGCTGTTATAAGAGGAGAAGAATTTAGAAAATTTCTAAAGCTTCCAAGCTCTAAATTTAATCTTAAGGTTGAAAGTAATACTGTGAAATTGGCCGGAAGAGGATACGGACATGGACTTGGCATGTCACAGTGGGGAGCAAAAGCATTGGCAGAACATGGTTTTACCTATGAGCAAATACTTGCACATTATTACACCGGAGCAAGACTTACAAAGATTGAAGATGTAAAATAAGTAAGCTATGTCTAAAACAAAAAAATCAAACTTAATAAGTCTTGCAGATATTTCAGCAAACACCTTAAAGCAAATTTTAAGCCTGGCAAAGGAATTGAAAAAAGAACCTCTTTCTAAATCATTTTTTTTAAAGAACAAAAGCATTGCACTGATTTTTGCAAAACCAAGCCTTAGAACAAGGGTAAGCTTTGAAGCAGGGATAAATCATTTTGGTGGAAATCCAATTACCATAAAAATGGATGAAATTAGTGTTGGGATTCGAGAAAATGTGGAAGACATTGCAAATGTTTTAAGCAAATATGTCAGTGCAATCGTTATTAGAACTTTTGAACAGAAACAAATTGAAGAGCTTGGAAGATTTTCCCATGTACCAGTAATTAATGCTCTTAGCAATGAAGAGCATCCATGTCAAATAATATCTGATCTGTTTACTATAAAAGAAATTTTCAAAGATCTGTCTGATTTAAAGTTAGCTTATATTGGAGATGGAAATAACGTGGTTCAAAGTCTTATTTTAGGCTGTGCTCTTGCAAATATGGATATTTCAATAGCTTCTCCTAAAAACTACTTGCCAAATAAATACTATATAGAAATTGCAAAAAGAATAAACTCAAAGATCAGAATTGAGCTCACCAGTAATCCAAAGCAAGCCGCTAAAAACGCAAATGTTATTTATACAGATGTTTGGACAAGCATGGGGCAGGAAAAAGAATTTACAAAAAGGGCTAAAATATTTAAACCCTATCAAATAAACGATGAGTTACTGTCTTATGCTGATAAAAAAGCAATTGTTTTGCACTGTTTACCAGCACATAAAGAGCAGGAAATCTCAAGTAAAGTCTTTGACAGATTTTCGGAAATAATTTACCAGCAAGCAGAAAATCGTTTACATGCTCAAAAAGCAATACTAATGAAATTTATCGGGAATAGATAAAAGGAATCTTATGTTAAGCAATTCGGATAAAGGTTACACGTCATTGCGAGAAGACACAAAGTGCCGACGCAGCAATACACCTAACGTTTTGGAGATTGCTTCGTCGCTATCGCTCCTCGCAATGACGCAAATCAAAAGAAAACTTAAAAAATGCATAAACCTGTTTTACTAAATGAAAGTATTGATTTATTAAATATAAATCAAAATAATATTTATGTGGATTGTACCTTAGGTCTGGGAGGACATAGTTTTGAAATTTTAACCAGATTAAACGGAAAAGGAAAGTTAATTGGAATAGAACAGGATGAAGCTATTTTAAAAATAGCAAGAGAAAACTTAAAAGAATTTGAGAACTGTTATCTTTTCCATACCAACTTTCTGGAACTCCCTGAAATCTTACAAACTTTAAAAATCGATAAGATATCCGGCGGTGTAATTCTTGACCTTGGTGTAAATTCAATCCATTTTGATATCCCTGAAAGAGGGTTTAGCTTTAAATCAAGTGGGCCTCTGGACATGAGAATGGACAATCGTCAACCCTTAACTGCCTATAAAATAATAAACAGTTACAAAGAACCTGAATTAGCAAACCTTATATACAAATTTGGGGAAGAAAGGCACTCAAGAAAAATTGCAAAAGCAATTATCCAGAATAGGGCTAAAGAGCCTATTAAAACTACTCTTGAGCTAGCAAACATAATATTCAATTGTTATCGTTATAGTACAAATAAGAGCTATTTTAAGACCCATCCCGCTACAAAAACCTTTCAGGCACTACGAATAGAGGTTAACAAAGAGTTAGAAAATCTTGAGAAATTTTTCTGTTTTATTCCGGAACTACTTTTACCCCACAGCCGACTAACTGTTATATCTTTTCATTCATTAGAAGATAGAATTACAAAAAACTTTCTTAAAAATAACAGAGAGTTCAATATTCTAACCAAAAAGCCTATACCCACTTCTTCCAGTGAAATAAAAAGTAATCCAAGAGCAAGAAGTGCAAAATTAAGAGCTGCAGAAAAAATATAAATGAAATCATATTCAAGAACAATAAATGATCAGTACCTTACAAGGAACCAGGCTCTAAGTTCCCTGGTAATTAATCCCCCCTATAAAGTCGATTCATATACAACCTCTCCAAGAATTGCAAAACTGCTTTCCTTTCCTTTTGGATTAAGAATAGACTCATATTCACTGGTTAAGTTGATTTTTAAAGGTATATTTTCAATGTCATTATTAATGTTAATTTCCAGCCTCTGTTTAATTGGAGTTTATTTGCCGATTCAAACCCAGAACAATGAGTTATTCAGTGCTGCAAAAAGCCTAACCAATCAAAAATTAGTCCTTCTAGCAAAACTCAATGAAACGACAACCTATAATAAATTATTTTCAAGCGCAAATTCACTTTCATTAAAAGACACAGAGGAAATAATCCACATAAGAAAAAGCCAATCCAGCTATAAACCAAATAAACCAATTTTATTCAAGAAATATCCATCTATTGAATTTTCAGGATTCTAAAATTAGAATATCATTGCAGGAAGCTTCATAGTTTCATACGGAATGACGTGGAACACTAAAACTTTCATTATCTGTTTTATAATCAAGACTTAAATGAAGCTCACTTACAAACAAAGATTATTTATTTCCCAGTTCTTCTTTCTCTTAATTTTTACGCTAATCTGGATACAGCTCTTTAATTTACAAATTCTTAAATCACATGGACTGCTTACAGAAGCTAAAAAGCAATTTTATCAACCACAAATAAGCCTTAGGGGAGATATAAGAGATAGAAACGGTGAACTTTTAGCCTTAGATATTATTACTTACGACTTATATAACAATGTAGACAAAATAGAAAAAATTCCAAAAGAAAGCATTGCAAGCCTGGCAAAAACACTTAACACCAGTTCTGATGAGCTGGTTAACAAACTAAAGCAGAGAAAAAATATAAAAATTTTTTCAGGCATAACCGAAAGTCAGATTAATGAAATTAAAACAGGGTATTCAAACATTGTTTATCCTGTCCCGAAATCTGTAAGAGCATATCCACATAAAAGAATGGCTGCACATTTAATTGGCTATGTAAACAATGACGGAAAAGGACAGCATGGCATTGAATCTTACTACAATGGACTAATAACAAAGATTACTGAATATACAAACAAAAATCAGCTTTACCCAAAAGGAACAGATATTTCATTAACTATAGATTCTGCCTTACAGGAATATGCAGAAGAAGAATTAAAACAGGCAGTAGAGAAGTCAAGAGCTACAAGAGGAGCAATTATTGCACTCTCACCAAAAACAGGAGAAATTTATGCCTGGTCAGTTTATCCAGGATTTAATCCAAATACTTTTTACAATGAAAAATCAATTAAAAACTGGTCAATAACTGACATTTATGAACCTGGTTCTACTTTTAAAATAATAACTGTTTCAAGTGCACTTGAAAACATGACAATTGAAAAGAATTCTATTTTTTTTGATCCCGGGTTTCTAAAGGTTGGAAAACGTATTATTAAAAATCACAATAAGACAAAACCACAATATATAAATCTACTTGAATTATTTAAACAATCAAGCAATGTAGCCAGCGCACAAGTAGCTTTATCAATGAGTCCTGAAAATTTTTATAATTCAATTAAGCACTTTACAATTGGAGTAAAAACAAACATAGATCTGCCAGGAGAATCTCAAGGATTATTATTGAATTATAAAAAATGGAGATCAATTGACACTGCTACAACTGCATTTGGGCAGGGAGCAGTATCTGTAACCCCTCTTCAGCTTGCCTGTGCAATAAGTTCAATTGCAAATCACGGTATATGGACACAACCTCATGTTTTAAAGGGAATCTGGGATCCAACTTATCTGTTAATAAGCGAAAACCCGAATAACATAATCACCAAACAGGCAATTTCTCAGGAAGTCGCTGATTATGTTTCTTCCTTATTAAAAGAAAGTGTAAAAGAAAATATAAAAGCAATGACCTATATTCCCGGAGATATCCCTGGCTATGAAGTAGCAGGCAAAACCGGTACCGCTCAAAAAATAAGAACGGATGGAAAAGGATATTATGCAGGCCACACAGTAGCATCATTTATAGGATACTTCCCTGCAGATGCTCCTGAAATACTTATACTTGTCGTAATCGACGATCCAAAAACAGGAGGAGGCTGGGGGAATACCGTCTGTGGTCCTGTTTTTAACAATGTTGCAAAAATTGCTGCAAAAAGAATTTTAAAAGTCCATAATAAAAAAGAGGACTTAACAAGGGATATAAATGAAAAAATAAATGAAAAAACAAATTAAAAACCTGGATTTAATGAATACAAAAAGCCTTGTTGAATTGTTTCTAAAAGAAGAGCAGAATACAATCTCTTCAATTAAAAAAGAAAAGTTAAATATTGTAAAAGCAATAAGCAAAATTTTGCAAAAAATAAACAATGGTGGGAGAGTGATTTATATAGGAGCCGGTACAAGTGGAAGGCTTGGCATTTTGGATGCTTCAGAATGTAAACCAACTTTTAGTACAGATATTTTTCAGGCAATAATCGCAGGTGGTAAAGATGCAATATTGCAGGCAAAAGAAGACTCAGAAGATAATATAAAAAATGCAATAAAAGATCTAAAAAAAATAAATATTTCAAATAAAGATGCAGTTATTGGTCTTTCTGCAAGTGGTGAAACCCCATATACACTATCAGCAATTAGATTTGCAAAGAAAAGAGGAATCTTAACTGTAGGCATTACTTCAAGTCCAAATTCAACGCTTGCAAAAATTCCTGAT
Source organism: Candidatus Melainabacteria bacterium (assembly GCA_023250195.1). Classification (GTDB taxonomy): domain Bacteria; phylum Cyanobacteriota; class Vampirovibrionia; order 2-02-FULL-35-15; family 2-02-FULL-35-15; genus 2-02-FULL-35-15. Next base: position 121,584 of record JAHFBF010000001.1, read on the forward strand.
TACAAAATAACCCCTGAAACTAAATCTGAAATCATTGCAGGTTCAAGCAGATTAAAATCCGGTACAGCACAAAAGATTCTTTTAAACATGATTAGCTCAATAACTATGACTCAAAGCGGCAAGGTATATGGAAATCTTATGATTGATGTACAGCCAAAAAATAAAAAGTTAATTAAACGAGCAATTGGGATTATCTCCCATATTTGTAAAGTGCCACTTAACATAGCAGAAATTCTTTTTTTTAAAGCAAGGAAAAACACAAAAGCTGCAATAGTAATGCACTATAAGAAATGTGATTTATCTAAAGCAACAAACCTTCTTAAAAAAGCAGACTTTAATTTAAGAAAACTAATTGGTTAGCACCAAGGGTTAAAACATTTGTAGATAACAATTGCATTTATCGGGAATAGGATAAAATACCTAGCCGAAAGACATGACTTTAATTAATCAATTAATAATTTTTATATTATCAACGCTTTTATTAGTAGTTGTTTTTATTTTGTTTTTTGAATCGGAATTTGAAGAAATAGAGAATTAATTTTTAGGCAGAATCAGCGATCGGAAAATTAGAAAGAACAAAAATTAAAAAATCATTTGAATTTAAATTGCTCTTTGCTTGATATTCTGACCACTGACACCTGATCTCTATCTACTGATTTGGGCCACATGGGATTCGAACCTATAACCTAACGCTTAAGAGGCGTGTGCTCCACCATTGAGCTAGTGGCCCATATTGGGCGATGAGGGACTTGAACCCCCACGGTTACCCACATGATCCTAAGTCATGCGCGTCTGCCATTCCGCCAATCGCCCAAGAATCGCGCCCGAGACGATTTGAACGTCCGACCGACCGCTTAGAAGGCGGTTGCTCTATCCACTGAGCTACGGGCGCATTTTTACATTGTAAGGTGATAGCTCGCTCAATATCATAATCTTTTTTCTTAACCTATAGAAGAAATTTAGAAAAAATCATTATGAAGTCTTTTGAAAAAGGTTAAGGGTCTTAATTAAAGCCGATCTTTATAATTTTTTTATTAATATTTATAGATCACAAATATTTAACTAATATACAATTTTATACTATGTAAATCTGTAAAACGGGTTTACATAAAAGCTGTAATTGCAACACAGAAAGAAATTCTGTGTTGTTTATACGAAACTAAGTGCATTAGGCCTTTTTATAAGCTCAGGGTTGCATTTATAGTAACCCTAAGTAATAAGAAAAGAATCAGCACAGAAATGTTGTATAAACAAAAGCAAAAGATAACACCAAAAGTGTTTTATTTAAGACAGTTTTATTAGCTTATTATTACATAATTTAAATTTATGCCAGTAACATCTATCCAGGCTGTTGCAGTACCTGCTCAGAGTAGCTCTGGAACAGCTAATGGTACAAAAAGAAAAAAACTAATAGAAGAAAATGCATCTTCGGCAAAAATTGCTACTGGTATAGGACTTGCATCTGCTATTGCTCTTGGTGTAGCTCTAAAAGATGGAGTAAGTGAAGGCTTCCACAAAATAGCTCATTTGGGAAGAAAGATAAGCAGCTTTTTTGGACTTGGTGTGGTCTTTTTATATCCACTTGCAACATTATATGGTGAATACGAAGAACACAAAGGTAAGAACGAGGCAGACTCAAGTGGAAGTAAGATATTAGAAATTACCAATCCTCTACTAAGCCTTGCATTTGCTCCCATGACAGCTTTTGAACCCCTTGAAAAAGCTACTCAGTCAACAGGACATATGGTTGCAAGTCTTATCAATATGCCTCACCTTATATTTACATTCTTTTCATATACTGGCGGACGGTTTTTTACTTTATTAAAATCAATCCAACTTGGCTTCTTTAAGCCTTCTGAGGAGAAGAAATTGAGACTTGAAAATGAAAGAAGTCTACTCAGAACATTAGGAGACATAGGAAGTGACAATGCTGCTATAACCCCTCAAGCTCACCAATTTGCAACCGGTGTAAATGTTTGGGGTAATCTTTTAACAGGTAATCTTGACTCCGTTAAAGAAAAATTTGGTGAAGCACCTGTTACAACATTCTTAGGTACTTTTATAAGTACTTTTACCTGGATACCTTCTCTCATTGGTAAAACATTTGATACTTCTATTAGAACATTTGAAATGACAGATCAATTAAAAAATGTATTTTCCGAAAACTCTGGGATATACAAAGCTGCAAAAAGTTCAAGAGACTGGTGGCATAAAACTTCCTTAAGCAACGGCTTCTGGGGAAAAGTGTTAAGCATGGGCAGATCAATTGGGAAGTTTACACAAGCAACAATGTCACCTATGGGCATGGTTTCAGTAGTTTTTCCTGCCTGGGATCACTTTTTCCAGCATGGTTTTAATAATCCAAATGCAAGAGAAGCAGGAGGATTAATTGCTGGATTTGATAGAGCCCTCCATATAGCTGCTTTCCTTGGGCATAGTTATTTCACATCACTTTACGGTTTATTTATCAGATTACCTCAAACTATAATTACTTCTTCATTTTATGTCTGCAATGGGATTAACCATTTAAGAGGAGTTACTGGAAATCCTAACGATTCGAGATATCTTGACCCGATGAAAGTTAGAGACTCCCTATTTAATCCTAATAAAGGCTGGGCAAAATCACTTTCCAGCTTTGCACAAAAACAAATGAACAAATTAACCGGTAAAACAACTTTATTTGATAGTTTTCATAAAGTAATGGCTGAACAAGAATGTTATAGACCTTTAAGAGAAGAATTCTACAAGCGAGTTATGCAAACTCAATACACCTACATTGATGAAAATGGAGTAACTAAAGTAAAAGAAGCAGGGAAGGAACCTCCAAATCTATTATTAAGCGAACTCTTAAAAGAGGAAAAACCTAAAATAATTGAAAAGGCAAAAGAAAGATTTAAGACTTATTTACATCAATCTTCTCATTTTGATGATGCGACCATGGATGAGTTCTTTAACAGAACAGACATTTACAATAATATTGAAGCAGAACTTATAAAAATAATTGATGGGGAAATCAAAGCCACATCTGGAATACAAGAGGCAGAAACCTCAACTAATTCATCTTCAAATAGTGGATATAAAAAACCTGAATTAAAATCAAAGAGCTTCTTTGATATGTTATCTAATCCAACCGAATACTCTGGTGACATAAAAGAAGTATTTAAATTTAGAACAACATTAGCACAGTTTGTATTTTCTCCATTAAATGTATTAGACTTTGTAAATATGCTGGAGCTTGGCAACAACAAGTATTCTTACCAAATAAATAAGTTCTTACTTGAAGAAAGTTCTATCAGGAAAGGAGATCTTGTAGCAGGAGTTGTAGGAGAATTACCAACTGTTCTAATGCATGATCTACAAACCGCCGGCGATGCTCCTGCAACCATACGTTATGCAATGGCAGCTTGATTTATATATAATTTAATCTTATGAATAATTCTCAGCCTACCCTCCATCTCTCAGAAATAATAATCACAAACAACAGTGAACCTATCATTAATGGTGGTTTATTAATTGAAGATTCAAAAATAATTGCCGTTGGAAAGACAGAAGACTTCGGAGATTATAAAAACAAGAACATAAAAATCATTAATCATAAAGACTCTCTAATTTGTCCTGGTTTTATTAATCTGCACAGTCATTTGCTTTATTCAAAGACTGGCAAGATAAATAGTTCAGATGGGCTATTCCCATGGTTAGAACAATTAGTATCAAACATGAAAGACTGGCAGGAAGATGCTTACATAAACTCAATTAATTTTGGGATAAATCAAGCACTTTCAACTGGAACAACCTTTCTTGTAGAAAATACTCCGAGTAATTTATCAGCTCAAGAGTTATCAAAAAGTCCTCTTAGAGCCTTGATTGGAATAGAAGTGTTTGGTTCTGATGAAAGTGAAACAGAAAACATATTGCACAACACATTAGAACAAATGAGTAATTGTCATTCCCGCTTTTGCGAGAATGACATAAAAAGAATTGAATTAACATTTTCTCCTCATGCTCCCTATGATGTCTCAAAACCTTTATGGAAAAGGCTTTTACAATGGTCACAAGAGAACAGCAAACTACTTCTTACTCATCTTGAAGAATCTCCTGATGAAAAACTTTGGTGGCAAAACAAATCAGGCAAAGCCGTAAACTTTTGGAAGTCTATTAATAAGCTTGAACCAAAATTAAAATATTGGGAAAAATATAATTCAGGAATTGACTTCTTAAATAAGAACAACCTGCTCAGTAAAAATATTATTGGAACCCACCTTTGTCAGGCAAATAAAGATAACTTAACTGTGCTTAAAGAAAAAAATATTAATTTAGTTCACTGTCCAAGAAGTAATTATTATTTAAATAATGGCACTGCAAATTTAAAGCTTTGGAATGAACTTGGTATCCTTTGGGGAATTGGAACTGACAGTATTGCAAGTAATGAAAATCTTGATCTTCTTCAGGAATTAAGATTCACCATAAATCAGCAAAATATTACATATGGCTTTAACATTCCAGCAAAAGGAGCATTTAAAGCAATAACCTCAAATGCAGCAAAAATAATTTCAAAAGACCATGAGTTAGGTTATCTAAAAGAAGGCTACTATGCTGACTTTTTAGTCTATGACATTAAGGATACCCCTGGCTATACATATCAAGATCCTTATAATTTAATTGTTTTTGATGTTGATAATGATAAAGATCTTAAAGAAGTCTGGATCAATGGTAGTAGGGCTTGGATGAAAGAGAGAATGTTAAATACAATATAAGTATGTTAAGTGTAATTTACGATAAAAAAGAAAAGCTAAAATTATCGGAAACTTCATTGCCAAAGATAAATGAAGACGAGGCCCTGGTTAAAGTAGATGTCTGTGGAGTCTGTGGTTCTGATCTTGTAAAAATAAAAAATAGTCTTGTTCCGGAAGGGACAGTTTTAGGTCACGAAATTGTCGGCACTATCATAGAAGTTGGAAGCCAGATTAAAAAATGGACACCTTCACAAAAAGTAGTAGTTGCTCATCATGTCCCCTGTTTAAATTGTTATTTTTGTAAAAGTAGCAACTTTTCAATGTGTTCACAGTTTAAAAGTACAAATATTACCCCGGGTGGTTTTTCAGAATATATAAAACTTTCAAAAGCTCACCTTGAGCAGACAGTATTTTTAGTACCAAAGAGCACTGTATCTGATCATGAAGTAGCTCTTACTGAGCCATTAGCATGCTGCTTAAGAGCAGTTCAAAGAACAGGGGTCACTTCAAGTAATTCAGTTCTAATCTGTGGACTTGGTTCCATCGGAATTATGCTTGGAAAACTTTGTATTGAAAAGGGAGCGTATACGTTTGGTACAGATTTACTTAAAGAAAGAATTGATTTTGCAAAAGAAATGTTAGCCATACATGACGGATATCCAGCCAACTCACAGGAAATGAAAAGTTGGATACTAAATAAAACTGACGGTCGAGGAGCAGATATAATTTTCCTTGCAAGCGGAAGCGAAAAAAGTCTTCTTACTTCATTAAGCTATGTAAGATCAGGCGGAAAAGTCGTAGTCTTTTCAAGTATTCCAAAGGAAGAAGGTTTTTTTAATAATGAGATCTATTATCGCGAGTTAACAATAATGGGCAGTTACTCTCCATCACCTCTGGCTCTAAAAGAAGCTTATCAAATGATTATTACAGAAAAAATAAAATTAAAAAAAATTATTACCGATATTGTGTCATTAAAAGAATTACCAAAAGAAATTAATAAATGTTTTGGAAATAAATCAGTAAAAATGATAGTGGAGACATAGCAATTTACTAATATTACAAGAGCCTCACACTATTGCTTAGGATAACACTTCATGTCACTTATAAAGAATTAGCAATGCATTGCTAATTCTTCTCTCATGCCTCTCACTAAGTGTATTTATAATCCCGCCATCAGCTACAAGTGTACTAGAACCTCCACCATCCAGATTAATAGATTCTTTTAAGTCAAGTTTTTTTAAAATCTCAGCTAATTCTTTTAGATTTACTCCTACAGAATAATTCAACTTTCTGCCATCTACTGCGATAAGTAACAATTTCCCATTTTTATCAATTCCAATAGCACTGCGTGGCGCAAATGTTTCCCTGACAGCGAATTTGAAACGTTGTTTTTCCTGATCCACATACACTTCTCCATCCATAATAAGATATGGACCACCACTTACTGCTTCTTTTATCTCTGACCAGTCAGGGCTGCTATTCCATTCAATTTTTAGACGATCTTTTTTTCTTATAGAATCTAAAGAATCTTGAGTTCCTACAACAATATATCCATCTTCAGGAATTTCAACACTTTCATTTGTAATTTCTTTCACCAAATCATTTCTTACCACAACAGCAATCTTACCTTTTGGCAAATCCATTTTTTCATCCCAGTTTCTTGTAAACAACCCTACTTTGTTATATAAATTCAGGGCTGTATTTAATCCATCAATTTCAATCATTGCCCGGGGTTTTCTTCTAAAGCCCCTATGTGCTGTAATATTACCCACAAGCATAACCTGATCAATGGATACCATATTGTCATCTGAAAACCCAATAGCAACCCTGTCGTAAACAGGTCCTGTAATCCATGTACCATCTGTAATCAGCGTACCAATCGGATTCCCAAGTTTTACATCAAAGTAGTTTGCATTTATTCCAGCAAAAGCCATCTCTTCTTTTACAATTTGTGTAAGTCTCTTCTTTGCTTTAATTTTTTTATCATCAGGCATTCCTACCTTAAAAGAGACTCTTTTATTTGATAAATCAACCTCCAGTGCATGCAAAACTATTGGTCCACGATTATTTACCGTACGAACCAAATGTTTTACAATTCCTGGTTTTAATTGAACTGACTCTTTTTGAAAATAATTCCTTGGAAACTCTACAATCAATGCCGGTGGATCTTCCTGTTTTAAAAAATTAACAGGGGTATAATACTGTCTTTTTATTTCCAGGGTTGTTCCACTCTTATTTGGATATAATTGGACTTTATTTATAAAATCTTTTGAACTAATAACATATTCTTCATTAGTTAATTTATTTTCTTTTAATCGCCTTCTTTTTCTCTCCGGCAAAACTGCATTTAAGTCAAAACTTACTGTCTGCAAAGAAGCCATTAAATCAGGGATTCTATCGACTGGCTCAGTAAGCCTTATTTCAATTTTTGAACTTTCTTTGTTTTGATAAAGCTTTACCTTAGCAATAATTGGTAAATCATTTGTATTTCCGGACAAAGGAAACAATAGGCAAAAAATAAAACAAAATAAAGAAAGAAAGCTATTTTTTTTCATTAGTTTTTTCTTGAAAAACTACTTTACCATTAACTATGGTGAATATGGCTTTCCCTTTAAGTCTGCGATTATGAAAAGGGGAATTCCTCGATTTGGAAGATGTAGTGCTTACATCATATACCCAATCAGCATTTGGATCGATAATCGTAATATCTGCAATATCTCCAACTGAAATAGATCCTCTTGGAATATTTAAAACAGATGCAGGGCTGACGGTAAACTTTTTTACGAAATCAACAGGAGAAAGTTTTCCGGTATGAGAAAAAATTTCAAGATAAATTGGAAGTGCCGTTTCAAAACCAATAATTCCAAATGGTGCTTCTATAAGAGAGCGGGATTTTTCTTCAAATGTATGAGGAGCATGATCAGTAGCAAAAGTTCCAATTGTGCCATCTAAAACCCCTTTAATAAGAGCTTCCTGATCTTCTTTTGATCTCAGAGGCGGATTCATTTTTTTATTTGTGCTGAAGTCCTGAATGTCTTCATCCGTTAAAACCAGATGATGTGGCGTTACTTCTGCTGTAACTCTAAGTCCTTCATTCTGAGCTGATCGTATTAATTTAACTGCTTCTTTTGTACTTACATGTGCAAAGTGAAGTTTACCTTTTGTCTGCCTTACAAGTTCAATTTCCCTAGCTACACAGGCAGCTTCACTGGCTGAAGGAATCCCTGGAATGCCAAGTTTTATAGACCAATGCCCTTCATGAACAGCACCTCCACAACAAAGGCTGGAATCTTCCGCATGACTGACAATATTCATATCAAACATCTGTGCATATTCAAGAGCATGTCTAAGCAAACTTAAATTTTCTATTGGCTTCCCATCATCAGAAAAACCAATTGCACCTGCAGATTTTAATTCTTCAAATGGAGTCAGCTCTTCCTGCATTAAACCTTTACTTACAGCAGCAATCTGAAATATATTCACTGAACCAAATTTTTGATTTGTTTTATTAACGTATTCTACAAGTGCCGCTGTATCAATTGGTGGTTTTGTATTTGCCATTGGACAGATACTGGTAAAGCCCCCTCTTGCAGCTGACTTTGTCCCCGTTTCAATAGTTTCTTTTTCCGGCTGTCCTGGATCTCTAAGATGACAATGAATATCAATCAACCCCGGCAATACCCAGAGCTCTTTTGCATCAATAATTTGTGTAGAACCGTTTAAGTTAATTTCTTTTTTTAAATCTACAATCTTTCCATCTTGTACTAATACATCCAAGACTTCATCAGTATTTGTTTTTGGATTTATATAGCGACCGTTTTTGATAAGGAGTTTAGTCATCTCAATGTAAAATGTTAACATGCTACGCATGAATTGAGAATTGACACTGGACAATTGAGAATCAAAAATCCATGATTGACAATTTTCAATTCTCAATTGTTAATTTATTTATGAAATTCACCTTGGAAAAATCAGACTCTACATACAATAGCCGAGCCGGCAAACTTGAACTGCCACACGGTGAAGTGTTAACTCCTGTTTTTATGCCTGTAGGTACAAACTCTACTGTAAAAACATTAACAATGAAACAGGTAAAATCTACAGGAGCTCAGATTATTTTAGCCAATGCATATCATTTATATTTAAGGCCCGGGGCTGACTTAATAGAAAAAGCAGGCGGATTGCACAAATGGTCAAACTGGAAAGATCCAATACTGACTGATTCAGGCGGCTTTCAGGTTTTCAGCCATGGAAGATTTGGAAAAAGTAAAATAACAGATGATGGAGTATTTTTCAAAGATCCCTGGAGCGGAAAAGAACATTTTATCGGACCTGAAGAATCAATTAACATTCAAAACAAACTTGGCGCAGATATAATTATGGCATTTGATGATTGCCCAAAACTCCCAAGCACAATCGAAGAACTTGAAGCCTCATTAGATAGAACTCACAAGTGGGCAATCCGTTGTCAGAAAGCACATAAGAAAGAAGATATACAAGCACTTTTCTTAATTATTCAGGGCGGAAGCAATGAAGTCTTGAGAAAAAAAAGTGTTGAATTTATTTCAAACTTAAATCCAGAGGGAATAGCAATTGGTGGAGTAAGTGTAGGCGAGGCAAAAGAAGATATTTACAGAATAACAGCACATACTTTGAATAAGCTTCCAAAAGATAAACCAAGATATTTAATGGGTGTAGGAACTCCGGAAGATCTAATATTCGGGATACTTTGCGGAGCAGATATGTTTGATTGTGTAATGCCTACAAGGATTGCACGACATGGAACATTTTATACAAATGAAGGAAGAAAAATTATAAAAAATGCAGAATTTATAAATGATTTTTCAAGTCTTGGCAAAGATTGCACATGTTACAGCTGCTTAAATCATACAAAAGCATATATAAGACATTTATTCAAAACTAATGAACCAACAGGACCAACTTTACTTAGCATACATAATATTTATTTTCTAACAAATCTTGTAGAGAAATTAAGACAATCAATTATAAACAATACTCTGGGTGGTTTTCTGAATCAATGTACGCTTACTCCACATGAAATGATAAAAAGATATTTACCATCACATCAACTCTTATAGGAAAGGAAGCGCAAACTCGTTTTGCGCTATTATAAATAATGATGAAAAAAACTTTTATTTTACTTATCTTTATTCTTCTCTTCTGCAATAATTTTTCATTTGCTCAAACCGCAGAGAATCAAATAACATCAATAAATTGGGAAAACAATTCATTAATAATAAATACTACAAATAAAATTTCATATATTGAATCAAGGCTAAAAGAGCCGGAGAGATTAATAATAGATATTCTAAACTGTTCTTTGCAGGACAAAAATCTGTTAACCAGTTATAAGAGTGAGTCCGGTGAAGAAATCTCTGTTACTGAACAACCACCTAACAAAGTCAGGATAGTTTTTCTTGGTGAAGCTTCCATCAATCGAAAATCGTATCTTTCAAACAACGACAGAATTTTAATAACAAGAATTGCACGAATTGAGACTGAAGTTCCAGATGAACTAAAAAATGAAGGGACTGAGAAGGATGAACGCCCTCCCGGGAAATTTAAAGATCTAACAATAGAAAGCGAAGAAGATGAAACCAGAGTTTTAGTTTCAGCAAGCAAATCAATTAAATATAATACCTATATTTTGAAAAATCCTGACAGATTTGCTATTGATTTATTAAATATTCTTCCCCCTGAAATCCCTCCTCCCAAATTTAGACCAACTGCTTTTGTCTCAGGAGTAAGAATCGGACGGGCTGCAAGCGGTATTGAAGCTACAAGAATTGTTTTTGATCTTTTAAAATCTGATTTAGACTGTAAGGTTGATTCAAACCTGCTTGGAAATAAATTAGAAATCAAATTTAAAATAAACAAGGAAAGACATGAAGCACAAAAAAAATTAGGACTAAAAATAGTAGTTGATCCTGGGCATGGGGGATATGACACTGGAGCCAGTTATGGGGGCTTTGAAGAAAAAGATGTTAATCTTGTGATTTCAGAAAAGTTGAAAAAATCTCTGGAAGATGTTGGTATTAGTGTTTTTCTTACAAGGGATGATGATAACTTTTTATCACTTGCTGAAAGAGTAGAAATTACAAACAGCATAAAACCAGATGTATTTATAAGTATCCATGGAAATGCACTTGTTTCATCAAGAGTTATTAGAGGTGTAGAAACATATTACTGGACTTCACAAAGCCATAAACTTGCATATTTTATTCACAGAAGTATTTTAAGTCATATTAATATTCCAGATCATTACATTAGGCGAGCTCAGTTTTATGTTATACGTCATGCCTCTGCTCCAGCGGTCCTGGCAGAACTGGGATTTTTAAGCAACCATGATGATCGTAAACTTCTCACAAATTCAACTACTCAAGACGAATATGCAAAAGCACTTACTGAAGCTATACTTAAGTTTTTGGACATAGAACAAAACAGAGATCAGAAATCAGAGATCAGAAATCAGAAAAATGGAAACCAATAATAAACAAAACGAATCCATATGCCTCTTTGACTCCGGAATTGGTGGTCTAACAGTTTTAAAAAAACTTATCAACAAGTTTCCAAATGAAAATTATATTTATTTAGCTGATCTTGCAAGAGTCCCCTTTGGAGACAAAACAAAGGAAGAAATTAAAAAAATCGTAGATGAAATAATTGAATGGTTGGTAACATTTAAACCAAAAATCATTATCATGGCATGCAACACAAGCTCTGCACTGCTTAACCACCAGCTATCAGCCATCAGTCACCAGCTAAGTATTCCAATATATGGAATGATACAAAGCTGTGCAACAGAAATTACAAAGTCAAAACACAAAAAGATTTCAGTCTGGGCAACAAAATTTGTAGCAGAAAGTAATGTATACAAAAAAACGATACAAAATAACAACCCCGATATAACTGTAGAAGAAACAGCATGTCAAAAGCTGGTACCAATGATTGAAGGATTAAGCTTTACTCTTGAAGAAAGAAATAAAATTATAAATGAATATTTAAGTCAAACCTCAAAAGATTCAAATGCACTTATTCTTGGCTGTACTCATTACCCGTTAATTTCAGAAGACCTTAAAAGACTGACTAACATAGAAATCATTGATCCTGCTGATTATTTAATTAATGATCTGTGTAGAGGATTGCTGCAGCAATCCTCTACACCGCTGCATACCTCAACACAAATATCCCTATATACAACTGCACAGAAAGAAAAGCTGGAAAGATTTTCAAAGTTATATCTTCATCTCAAAGGAGATGTCAAAGTCAATCTGATTAATTTAAATAAGATTACCATTTAAGACATTATTTATTTTCAATCAGCTGCATTGAGCTTATAAACCTCTTTAATCTTGATAAGGTATTGTTCTTTGCCTGCATCAACCCCTTAACCAAAGCGCTTCCTACTACTACCCCATCAGCCCCATAAGAAATAACTTCTTTTCCCTGCTTTGAATTACTAATTCCAAAGCCTACTACTACAGATTTTTTAGTCTGAGATTTTATTTCTTTTATTTTGTTTTTTAATTCTTTTGATAATTCTTTTCTTACACCTGTTACCCCAGCCACAGAAACCATATAAATAAAACCCCCTGATAATTTTGCTATCTTTTTTATTTTTTCTTTTTTTGTAGTAGGAGCGGCTAATAAAATTAAATTAAATTTATATTTTCTAAATAATGATAAATATTTCTCTGCTTCTTCCAGAGGTAAATCAGGAATAATTAATCCGTAAAATAATGGCTTTGGTAAATCCTTTAATAATTTCTCAAAACCATATTGCAGGATCGGGTTTAAATAGGAAAAGAGAATTAACGGTTTTATTTCCTGTGGAGATATGCCGCGGCATGTCTCTATAATCCACTTTAAGGTAACCCTATTTTCTAACGCTATCTTTGATGCGTATTGAATTACAGGTCCATCTGCTAACGGATCTGAATGTGGTACACCAACCTCTATAAAATCTGCACCATTTTCAGAAAGTATTTTTAAAATTGGTAAAAATAATTTTTTAGAGGGAAAGCCTGCCGGTATATATGGTATTAGAAGAGGTTTTCTGTTTTTCATGCAAGAAACATTATAACTAATCACGTCATTGCGAGAAGCGAAAGCGACGAAGCAATCTTATAAACGTCAGGAGATTGCCGTGTCGGTGCTAACGCACCTCCTCGCAATGACGCATCACCCTCGAATTCTTTTTACACCCCATGTATAATATAAACTGAATTATGTCGACAGCAATTGCAAAAACAAAATATGAAGTCGTTATCGGTCTTGAGGTCCATGCCCAATTAAAAACAAAGACAAAGATATTTTGTGGCTGTCCTGTTGATTTTGGTGCTGAGCCAAACACAAATGTCTGCCCTGTTTGCCTCGGAATGCCAGGAGTACTGCCTGTCCTAAATAAACAGGTTGTTGCCTTTGCTATTAAAACCGGATTAGCACTAGGTTGTGAAATTACAAAACACTGTAAGTTTGATAGAAAACAATATTTTTATCCTGACCTTCCAAAAAATTATCAAATATCCCAATACGACCAGCCTATATGTAAAGGCGGTCATCTTGAAGTCAATGGAAAAGTTATTGGGATTGAAAGAATTCATATGGAAGAAGATGCGGGAAAACTTGTGCATGCAGGCTCTGACAGGCTTCATGGCTCTGATTACAGTCTGGTAGATTATAACCGCACTGGAACACCACTTATAGAAATAGTCAGCAAACCAGACTTAAGATCTGCGGAAGAAGCCAGGGATTATGCCCAAACACTCCGAAGCATCCTTCGTTATTTAGAAGTCTGTGATGGGAATCTGGAAGAAGGTTCCATGCGCTGCGATGTAAACATAAGCTTAATGCCACAAGGAAGTAAGACTTATGGAACAAGAGCAGAAATTAAAAATGTAAACAGTTTTAAATCACTGGTAAGAGCAGTGGAAGTAGAGATAGAAAGACAAGGTGAAATCTTAGACAGCGGTGGTAAAGTAGTTCAGGAGACAAGGCTTTTTGAAGAAAACTCTGGGAAGACCATATCCATGAGAAGTAAAGAAGAAGCTCATGATTATAGATATTTCCCGGAACCTGATCTTGTACCTCTGGAAATCTCACAATCATGGATAAATGAAATTAAAGAAACTATACCTGAACTTCCTCACCAAAAGAAAATAAGATACCCAAAAGATTATGGTTTAAGTGCTGACGATACAAAAGTTTTAACTGATGACAGAAACATGGCTGAATACTATGAAGCTGTTGTCAGACTGGGAGCAAATCCAAAAAAAGCGGCAAACTGGCTAATTGGTCCGGTTACTGCATATTTAAAAGAACATAAAACAGATATTATTAACTGCTGCATGACACCAGTACAACTTGCAGATCTTTTAGGATTTATAGAAAAAGGAACGATAAACGATAATATTGCAAAGACAGAAATACTTGAAGAGCTTTTAGGCAAAGGCACAAATCCTGAAGAAATTATAAAAGAAAAAGGGCTAGCTCAAATTACAGATGAAGGGGCATTAAAATCTATCGTAAAAGAAATTTTAGATCAAAACCCGGAACAGTTAAAACAGTTAAAAGAAGGAAAAGAAAAAGTAAAAGGATTTTTTGTAGGTCAGATAATGAAAAAATCCAATGGTAAAGCAAGCCCTGCTGTGGTAAATAAGTTAATTGATGAGTTTTTGAAATAACAGATCCACGTCATTGCGAGAAGCGAAGGCGACGAAGCAATCTCCTAACGTTATCAGATTGCCACGCTCGCCTCGCTCCGCCGGAGCGGGTCAGCTCTTCGAGGCTCCTCGCAATGACATGAAACGTTAAAACCCAGTTCCTCTAAGGATACAAGCCTGAGCTACTCTTTCCATGCCTATTGTATAAGCTGCCTGTCTTAGAGAGATCTTATTTTTTCTGGATACATCTCTAACATTTTCATAAGCAGCAACAATGATTCTTTCGTGTTTTTTATTTACTTCATCACGAGTCCAGTAAAACTGTTGCAAGTTTTGTACCCATTCAAAGTAAGAAACTAAAACACCGCCGGCATTAGCCAAGATTCCTGGAGCTACCACTCTCTGCTTATCTATGAGTATCTCATTAGCTTCAGAAGTAATGGGACCATTTGCACCTTCAAGAATTACCTGCGCTTTTGTTTTATCAGCAACTCTTTTATCTATAGAGCCTTCAAGTGCTGATGGAATGAGGACATCACAATCAGCTGTTAAAAACTCTTCACAGGTCATGAAGTCAGCATTTGGAAAACCTTTTAAAGTTTTGTTCTTGGTATAGTATTTATGTGCTGCATCTACATCAATTCCGTTTGGATTATAAATCCCACCTTTTGATGAAGATACTCCTACTATCTTCCCATTCAACTCATCTTTAATAAGTTTTGCTGCCCAGTAGCCTACATTACCAAAGCCCTCAACCAAAACTTTTGATTTTGATAAATCCATTTTGAGGTCTTTTGCAATTTCACGAAGTGTATACATTACACCACGACCTGTAGCTTCTTCTCTTCCTTCAGATCCGCCAAGACCTACTGGCTTTCCAGTAACCACACCAAGCGCATTAATCGTATGTGATTTTGCATACTCATCATAAAACCATGCCATAGTCTGACCACCAGTGTTTACATCAGGAGCAGGAATATCAGTATGTGGTCCGACATTATCAGCCAGGTTATATGTATAAGCTCTGACTAATCTTTCCAGCTCTGTTTTAGTCAAAGTACTTGGATCAATTGCAATTCCACCTTTTGCACCGCCAAATGGAACATTTACAACTGCTGTTTTCCATGTCATCAGATTTGCAAGCATTCTGACTTCATCAAGATCTACTCTTTGATGAATACGAAAACCCCCTTTGTAAGGTCCTCTGGCATTATTGTGCTGAACCCTGTATGCCTTTACTGTAATCAAGGTCCCATTATCTTTTCGTAATGGGATTTCCATACAAATTTCTCTTCTAAAACTATTCAAAACCTTTAACAGGTTTTCATCAATCATGCTGACTTTCTGTGCAACTGAAAGTAAAAAACAACTTTCTGCATCTAAACAAACTGGACCTTCAATTTTTGGTATTGGTAAACTCATAGTTGGCATAAAATTAACTCCTTTGTTAATTCTCTACTTTTTGTACTAGGCAACATACCTAGGCTTTTGTAATTATTCCACAATTTTTCAAATGATAGTAAGGTCATAGAAAACTTTTATTTTTAAAATGTCTATTTACTTATTAGGAAACAAGTGAAAAATCCTTGCTTTCTTACCCCATTACTTCCTTTCAGATAAAATGTAAATAAATTATGATGACAAGTATTGAAAATATAAGAATAAAAGATTTTAAGATTAAAGTTCTTTTAGGGATAACATTCTTTTTTACCTTAATACTAATTTTCAGATTATTTTATCTGCAGATTTTTAACTATAAAAGCATTGCTCAAAGAGCACAATATTCTACTTCAAGAATTTCAATATTAGTTGCTCCAAGAGGAATTATTTTTGACAGAAATGGGAAAATTCTTGCTACAAATAAACAATCAATCTCAGTAATTGTCTATCCAAATAAATTAAAAACACTAAAAGAGAAACTTGCTGCCTATAACAACCTTACAAAAATTCTAAAAACAAATGATACAAAATTAAGAAAAACTTTACTTAGGCTTCCTGCAAACGCACCACTTCCAATTAGATTACAAAGCAATATAAGTATTAAAGAAGCTATTCAAATAGTAGAAAAACAAAACCTTCTACCAGGCATTAACATTCAGCAGGAGCCTATCCGTTATTATCCTTACGGCTCTTTAGCTGCACATGTAATTGGATATATTTCACAGATAAACAAACATGAGCTGGCAAAAAGACCTAACAGAAAATTAGGAGATCTCGTTGGGAAATATGGAATTGAAAATTTATTTGACGATATTCTGCGTGGAAAAGATGGGAAAATAATTGTTGAAGTAGATAGACTGGGAAAACCAATTGATCCGGATTACGAACATGCCGTTATTCATATAGAGCCAACTCTTGGAAAAAATATTTATTTAACACTTGATCTGGATCTTCAAAAAGCAACTGAAGAAGCACTAAAAAGCACCAATGTAAGCTCTGCAGCTATTGTAGTTAATCCAAATACAGGAGAAGTCTTAGCACTTGCAAGCTATCCAGCATTTGATCCAAATATTTTCACAAAGCCCCTGTCAACAAGCATCTGGAGAAACTTACTTGCACAAAAAGCATTTTTAAATCGCGCAATCTTAGGATATGTGCCGGGAAGCATCTGGAAGCCTATTACATTGATTACTGCACTTGATTCAATGGTGGTAAAACCAAACGAAAGATTACATGTAAGTGAAGCTATTTACCTTGGGAATACACGATTTGGAGACTGGACATCAAAAGAAGGGATTTATTCTTTAGAGGAATGTCTTGCCTGGTCAAGAGATACTGCTTTTTACCAACTTGGAAGAAGACTGACGCCTGAACAAATTAAAAAATGGGGAGTAAAACTTGGTGCTGGAAGAAAAACAGGAATTGAACTTCTTGGAGAAGAAAAGGGAATTGTGCCGGATGAAAAATGGAAGAAAGAGAAATTACATGAGCCATGGTACCCAGGGAATACACTACACTATGCAATCGGGCAAAGCTTTTTACTTGTTACACCTACACAAGTAGCAAGAATATATAGTGGGATTGCAACTGGATCAAAAATACCAAAACTTCAACTAATTAAGAAAATCTACAATCATGAAAAAAATCTACAGGTAGCAGAAACTTTTCAAATAGATCAAAACTTACTTAAAGTAGTTAAAAAAGGACTTGAAATGTGTGTTGATAGTGGAACAGGTCAAGCAGCAAAACTAGAAAATATTAAAGTAGCCGGAAAAACCGGATCAGCAGAAATCCCGGGGGCTGGAAAAACTCATGGTTGGTTTGCCGCTTATGCCCCTGCAGAAAACCCAGAAGTAGTCGTAATCGCTATTACTGAAAAAGCAGGGCATGGTGGAACAGTTGCAGCACCTATAGTTAAAAAGATTTTGGAGAAGTATTTTAAGATTGAGAAATCTTAAGTGATTTGCGTTCTACTTAGTCAGTTCTTTTACAGTGCTTTCTACCAGAATATTAGCCAGCTTAAAAGCCTGCTCTCTTATTTCAGGAACAGCAGTAGTTTCCCAAAGCTGTCCTTTAAGCGGTGGACCAAGAGTATATAAAATATTTGACTCATTACCATTTATATCTTTTAGTACCCCGGATGTAGTCGCATCCAGCCCAAGAGAAAGCTTGTCCGATGCTATTAAGCCCTGCTCAAGAAGAGTTACTATTAATGGATCTTGAATTTGACAAAAGTCAAACTCTGAACCTGTACAATTTACAACTCTTGCAACTCTCAGGATGTCATTTTTATCTGAAGGTCTTTCACAAACAAGGATGTCTACATAATCACCCTGTTCTTTATACTCCATTATTCTTGCACTTTTCACAACCAACTGTTTATTAGCAAGCATCTGCATTATCTTTTCGGAAATATCCGGCGGCATTCTGTGTCTATGAATATCCCACAAAGGGCGTAAATGACGAAAGAATCTTTTTCTCTCTTCAATTGATAAGCTCTGCCAGATTTCCTGAACTTTAGATCTAAGTGAATCTATAACCTGTCTCCAGTCTCCTCCGGCAAGCATAATAGATTTCATCTTTTCCCTAATTGTTAAAAATATTTGCCTGATTGATTTTGCTTCCTGGAAATTGAAGTCTATTTTTAAGGGTTCCAATCCTGGTTTATGTTCTTTAGGTAAATATCCATGTCTTGAAATTGCATAGATTATACCTTTATGACCCTTATTAACAAGTTCAATAGCCTTATCAACCATGGTAAGTCCTGTCCCTATGAGAAGTACAGAATCATCAGGATTTAAAGAAAGCAGGGAATTTGATGACCATGGATCTCTAAAATATTTCTTACTCTTATAAAAAGAATTTTCTTTTACGTATGGATTTCTGGGAGAATAATTTCCTACTGCCAGTACAACTTTATCAGCAAATAATTTTAAACCACTTTCCAGCTCAACTATAGCCGCTTCATTTTCATTATCCGGATTAATTGATATTGCTTCATCGTTCAGTCTATCAAATCTAACTTCGCTTGATTTATTAACATCAGCTTCATGTAAAATGGTCTCCAAATACTGACCATACAGCATCCTTGGAACAAATGTGTCAGATTGAATATTTGAATCTTTGGACTGTGTCCATTTTAAGAAATGCTCAGGCTCTTCAGGAAAGGCACTCATTTTACCTGCAGGAACATTCAACAAATGTTGTGAGCTGTTTGTAGAATAGGCAAATCCCCGAGCAAATCTAGGCGCTCTTTCAATTAATACAACTCTTGTAGGTTCAGCGGCTTTCCTCATAAGCTGAGTAGCAACAAGGGTTCCACTAAAACCACCACCTATGATTACTACTGTTTTACGCCTTGAAGAATCTTTTAGAACTATAGAATTTCTATCACGCTTATTTGAAGAATAGTTTTCTTCTTTTAAGGCTGCTTTTAAAAATTGTATTGTTTTTTCAGGAAGCTTAAGTTCGCTGAGTTCTATATTATTTGCATAAAGCAAGTCAGGATTACTTGAACAAACATCTAACGGTGGGGAATAAATATTTAGAGTTATAATTTTCTCATCAGTATTATTGGCTATTTTATGCTCTACATTAGCAGGGATATATTCAACATCTCCGGACTTTAAAACTCCTGATTCTTTAGAACCACCGGGGAAATAATTAGTATATGAAAGCTTTCCTTCAAGGATAATAGTTACTCCATCTGATTTTCCATGATCATGTATAGGAGTATTTTGCCCTGGCATTAAACACAAAAGAATTATTTCAATGTTATCAGTTTTCAGAATAAGGTTTCTGGCATATTTGTTATCTAAAAAGTTTTTTAATTCTTGAATATTTGCAATATCAAGATGAATCCTATTAACCTTTTTTTCCATTTTTACCCCTCATCTGGAAATAATAATTGGTCTTATTATAAGGGGTAAGCTAATAAAAGTGAGTATTGTAAATTACATTCTTAGTTAACACATCCAGAATCTGTAAGATAGAGATTTTTTTATTTATAAAGCCCATGCTTGTCTTGGGCTTTCATCGATTATGCTCCATGTTTGATAGGCTTTACCAGCTAAACTGGACAAAGCCTATAATTGTGAGTGCATAAAAACTTGTTTATTGAACTTAGGATACCCGATTTCCTAGAAAAAGCTTCTTAAAAGACCGTATTGTAGAATTAATTACTATATGAAACCAGAAACTGAAAATTGGTTAAAGATTGCAAGGTATGACTTAAAAGCTGCAAGAGGAAATTACCAAATAGAATTATATTTGAAAGTCTTTGAAAACTGTCATGCAGCCTTAGAGAAACTTTTAAAAGGAATAATTAACGAGAAAGAAGAGCCCCCAAAAATCCATAATCTATTGAAACTATGCAGTAAAGCATTAATTGATGATTTACAAAAAGATGTTAAGAGCATATTAGACGAGTTAAATAATGTTTATATATCAACAAGATATCCAAAAAATTTTGATGAGCTAAATAGGTACCTGTCAAAAGAAAAAACTGAAGAAATACTTCAGCAAACCGAAAGGATTTTCAAATGGTTAGAAAAGAAAATAATCTAGATTTAGAAAAAAAACTGAAATATTACATAGATGCATTAACAAGTGTAATCAAAGTAGATAAAATTATACTTTTTGGATCACAAGCTAAAGGGAATCCACATGAATACAGTGATATTGATATTGCAGTAATATCACCTGAGCTCGATCCTAACGAACCAGAATTAAAACATTTACGTTATATAAAAGACAAAGCCGATTTATTTGATCCTGATCTACAATTAGTAGCTTTCCCAACTAAAAAATTTGAAACTGAAACTGGTGTAGAAGAACGATTCATCCGTGAAATCAAAAAAACAGGGAAAGTAATTTATCAAAAGCCTTCATAAGGCTAGCCTTTAGCTATTGGCTTCTAGCTGTTAGCCGAATAACAGAATAAATTGGCTTATCTGAACTAATAGCCAATGGCTAAAAGCTAACAGCTGAAAAATATCCCTTAGTTGACGCATTCGGAACCTGCAAGGTCGAGATTCTGCAATTAAAGATACCAGATTTCTTGCAGAAAGCTACTTAAATACTCTTATAAAACCTCATCTCGATGAACTATGCCTGCACGTTTTAGTTTACTTAGAACTTCTGTAGGATCTTCAATTTTTCCCCAGTCAAAACTATTTGTATAATCTTTAGGAATCCTGTCATAAAAAAAACTAAGGTATTCTTGAGGTAATCTATCCCCAGTAGCTAATGTCAAACTATAAGTCCTTACAAACTCTCCAACATCACTTTCAAAAAATGCTACACATCCGATTTTTCCTTCTCCTTTATTTATCGATGTTACAAGCCAGTCCTGCCCCAGAACCCCTACGCTTCTCAATATGTGCCCTAAGTCATCACGTGAAGGTATCGTATGTGTGTATCCATGGGTATGAGCTGATGTGCTTGAAACTACCTCTAACTCAGTTCTATTTACCGTAGATGTATACCCTCGGTCGATACCATTAGTAATTAAAAGACAACCTGCTTGTCTGGTTTTATAAACATTAATTCCAGTTTCACTGCTATCGCTTGTTAAAAACTTATATTCACCAAATGACAGTTGAGGTAATAATAATAAAGGAGTTAATTCTCTTTTAAAATAGTCAGCGCTTATACTTCCTCTCCAATTTAAAATTGCAGATTGTATACTGGGCCTTATGCATCCTGGTTGAAAATTTCCAAAGCTAAATCTTTCAACAGAATCCCTAATAACTTCAGCAACAACATTTCTTACGTCAGAAAGTTCATCTGCACTTATCTTCTGTACATGACTAAAAATTAAGTCTCTTATCGCTAATGAATCATCATGTCCTATTTTTGCTCCAAGCAATTTACCTACAAGTACTTTTAGAAATTCTTTTCTTAGATTAATATCTTCCCAAAACTTATTAGTTTCAATTTGATCTAATAGCTTTTTTAAATCTTCATCATTGCATTGCTGAATAGCCATAAGAGCATTACTCTCTGTCAATTCAATTCCAGCATCTCCTGAGCCACTTAAAGGACTAAGGCCTATGACTCTTCCTGACTGGACAATATTAATCTTGCCTGGCTGCATATAATTTTCTATACTTTAATACAAAGTCAATAAATTAAGTAACTTGATAGAATGATTAAGATTGAGTTAAAAAATTGACGATTTTAGAAATCAACTAAATAGATGAAACCTATTACTTCCAAGCTAGCCAGCTACTTGACGTAGCAAGCAGAGTCCATGAAATATTTAGAGGTTCAGAAATACCTGAAAAGCATGAGCTTATAGAATTTCATTTGTAATTTAGACTAACGCTTCAGTAACTATAGGATTTGTCCGATTTATTCGGCAAATCCGATCAAATGAGAATTTTGACTGAGAAAAAGCAAAGTAATTTTTTAACTTCAAAATTAGGTAAACTAAATGTTTAAAAAATTACGGAGCGTTTATAAAGAATTGTCCGAGAAGGGACTTGAACCCTTACGGTTGCCCATACGCCCCTTAAACGTACGCGTCTGCCATTCCGCCACTCGGACAATACTAGAGAATCAGAGAACCAGATATCAGAGTATCAGAAAAGAACAAAAAAAATCAATCTAATATTTTATCAATGTTTAAAAGATTCTTATAGTCCTTTTAAAAGGCGTCATAACGGTTTAAAATTATAGAATTAACTTATGAGCCAACAAATGCAAATTTATGACACTACACTCCGTGACGGTTCACAAATGGAAGGGATTTCTTTATCTGTTGATGACAAATTAAAAATTACAAAATTACTGGATGAGCTTGGGGTTGATTTTGTAGAAGGCGGGTGGCCTGGGGCAAATCCAAAAGACAGTGAATTCTTTAAAAAAGTAAATGAACTTAATCTAAAACATACAAAAATAGTTGCCTTTGGAAGTACAAGAAGAGCAAACTCAAAAGCTCAAAGCGATGCTATCTTAAATGCACTGATTCAGGCAAATACTGAATACATAACCATTGTCGGCAAAAGCTGGGATATGCATGTAGATATCGCTTTAAATGTCAGCAAAGAAGAAAACTTAAACATGATTCAGGAAAGCATTGAACATTTAAAGATAAAAAAGAAAAAAGTTTTTTTTGATGCAGAGCATTATTTTGATAGTTTCAAATCAAATTCTGAATATGCACTGAGTGTCATTAAATGCGCTCACAATGCCGGTGCTGATGGAATTATTCTTTGTGACACAAATGGTGGTGCGCTGACAGAAGAAATCAAAGAAGGTGTTTTAAAAGCAAAAGAAACTCTTGGAGAAAAAGCGTTAATTGGTATTCATGCCCATAATGACTGTGAGTTAGCCGTTGCAAATTCCATTACTGCTTATGAAGCCGGAGCCAGGCAAATACAGGGAACCATAAATGGAATTGGCGAGAGATGTGGGAATGCAAATCTTGTTTCAATCATTGCAAATCTCGAGCTCAAATACAAACAGAAGATTCTCCCGGGAAATAACCTGACAAAATTAACTACAATTTCAAGGCAAATTTCGGATATTTTAAATTTAAATCCAAATGATCATCAGCCTTATGTAGGCTTTAATGCATTTGCCCATAAAGGCGGATTACATGCCAGTGCTGTAAAAAAAGATTCAAAAACTTATGAACATGTTAATCCTGAAGAAGTTGGAAATACAAACAGAATTGTAGTAAGTGAACAAGCAGGAGTTTCAAATGTTTTATCTGTAGCAGAAAAATGTGGAATAGATCTTGGCGCCAGTCCAAAAGAAACTGCAGCACAACTCTTAAAAAACATAAAAGAACTTGAACATAAAGGTTATCAGTTTGAAGGTGCAAGTGCCAGTTTTGTGCTTTTGCTTTTAGAGCTTTTAAATCAAAGACCAAAGTTTTTCGAGCTTGTTGATTATAGAGTTATTACCAGCTCAAAACAATTAGCTGAAGCAACAGTAAGAATAAAAGTAAAAGGCGAGGTAATTCACACTGCCAGCTTAGGAGTAGGTCCTGGGAATGCCATAGACAATGCCCTTAGAAAAGCATTAACTCATTATTACCCTGCATTAAAAGAGTTTCAACTAATTGATTTTAAAGTAAGAATTCTAGACAGTCACGACGGCTCAGCAGCAAAAACAAGAGTTCATGTAGAAAGCTCAGATGGGAATATTACATGGGATACAGTGGGTGTCAGTGCAAATATTATTGATGCTACCTGGCTTGCAATTACAGATAGTATCGAGTATGGATTATGGGTTAAATCTAAAGAAAATATAAAGACAGAAACCACATCAAAAATAATCTGAATCTAAATTATAAAAGTAAAATTAATTTTAGTATTATCAATTGAAATCAGCCCTATATTTGATTCTTGGACTTAAGGTTTTAATAAGTAACATATTTAAGGAGTTCATACATGGTAGCAGTAGGAAGCACATTAATTGCTAACAGAGTTTTGGGTATAGATGGCGGTGGAACAAAGCTAACAGCCTATGTAGCAAGACCGGACGAAGTAGGAGGGGAACCCGTTCAAAGATTTTCATTTAGATGTGCTGACTATAGAAGCTTAGCAGAGATTATCAGAGAAGTTAAACTAAAATCAGGTCACAAAATTACAGATGCATGCATTGCAATAGCTGGTCCTGTATCAAATGGCCGTGTAATAGTATCAAAACTAGATTGGACTGAAATAACAGAAGGAGATTTAGCTGATCAACTCGGCATCGATAAAAGCAACGTAACACTTGTAAACGATATAGTAGGTCAAGGTGCATCATTAAGCGTACTCCCTATGAGCCCTTCACATGTTTATCACTTTACCAGAACAGGGCCTTTTAATGGTTTTAGAAGCCAGGGTAAATGGAGTGTTATAGCTCCCGGAACAGGACTTGGAAAAAGTGATGTGTTTTTTGGCAATGATGGCAAAGTAAGAATTTCTGATTCAGAAGGTGGAGGTATTAGATTTGGCCCTGATCCTTCAGATGAAGATCAATTTAAATTACTTGCTTATATACTGCGAAAAAAGAGAGCAGAAGCTGCAACACAATCTAATGGACCAAGAAGGAAAAACCCAGATTTCATTAGTCAGGATGATGTATTAAAAGGGGCTGCACTAAAAACTATGTATGATTTTTTTGTTTCAGAATATCCAGACGAAGGCGAGCCGTTATGGCTTTATGAAGCTTTCCAGAAAGAAGGAGATCCAAACTCAGTGATTACCAAAGCAGCACTAGGAGAATTTGAGGGAAAGACTAGCACTCACTGCACCCTAGCATACATGTTGTATTGTTCTATACTTGGTTCCGTTATAGGAGACGAAGCTGTAAGAGTTAAAGGTGGTGTTGCAATATGCGGCGGAATATTTCCTAAAATTGCAGGTGGTATAGAGAAAACACAATTTATGAAAGCATACCTAGGCCGAAATGAATTTAGTGTAGAAGAGTTAGTTTCAAAGAAGCCAGTAGTTGGGATTGTAACTAGTGACGGTGGTGTTATTGGTGCTACTGAAATGGCTAAGCCAATAAATAAAGAGACATTTGAGGTAATAAGTTCATAGCCTCAAATACTTGCCTTCCGAGCTTTTTTCAATAATGCTCTTTAGCTCAAGCATAGATAAAAGCTTTAGAAGATCTTGAATTTCCATCTCTAATTCATAAGATAATACATCAAAGTTTTTAGGTTCAGAGGATAAAGCTGAATAAACCTGTTTTTCTTTTTCACTTAAACCACTAACCTTTTCATTTTTATCCTCTAGATCAAATTTAATTTGCCTGCTCTCCCCAATTTTTTCTAAAATATCATCAACAGAAGTTAGTAGTTCAGCCACTTTTGACTTGATTAAAATATTTGGACCGTTTGACTGAATAGAATCAATTGGCCCTGGCAGTGCAAAAAGTGGTTTATCCTGCTTAATAGCAAAACGAGCAGTTATCATGGCTCCACTTTGTAAGTCTCCTTCTATAACTATTACTGCATCACTTAAAGCACTAATAATCCTGTTACGCTGTGGGAAATTCCATGGTGAAGCCTGTGTTTCAGGAATATATTCAGATAAAATTAATCCTCCATTTGTAGTAATGTCATGGGCTAATGGTTTATTTTCAGATGGAAAAACATAATCTACCCCTGTCCCAACCACTGCAGCTGTTTTCCCGGATTTTACTGCTCCAAGGTGAGCACCAGTATCAATCCCCGATGCTAAGCCACTTACAATAACTATATTTTGCTCTGATAAAAGAGAAGATAGTTTTTTTGTAATATTAATTCCATAATTTGTAGCAGATCTGGTTCCAACAATTGCAATGTGTTTTAAACTGTTTAAATTTGACAAATTGCCTTTGTAAAATAATCCAAGTGGTGAATCTGAAATGTTTTTTAGTTTTTGCGGATATTCTTTTTCACAATAGGCAATGAATTTAGTTTCCTTTTCTTTTAAAGAGTTTTTAAGTTCATCTATAACTGTCCTTTTCACTTCAGTCTTTAATCTATTAATTTTTTCATGCTCTTCATCTGCAATTTGCGGTTTAAAATTATTTTTATTTGAAGTGAATATTTCTATAAAGTTTTCACAGGAATTATAAAGCTTTTTTATCAAAGTCTTTTCAGGCTGAAACTTTACTGCAAATGTTAAAGCTAAAAACAAATCTTTTATATCCATAGGTGGTAAATCTTAAACTACACAGGTTAAAAACCATGTAACCTACGGTTACATCCATTACAAAATAAACGTTTTTTTACGCTTAATCTTTTAATAACTTTGACTTTAATAATGATATTGCTCTTGCATGGACCTGGCTTGCTCTTGATTCAGAGAAATCCATAACATCTCCAATTTCTTTAAAAGTTAATCTCTTATAGTGATACAAACCAACAACTGATTTTTCTCTTTCAGGCAATGCATCTATAGCTTTTGCCAGACGAACCTTTAACTCATCTTCTTCCAACTCTTCAAGGAATGAAATTTTATTTGAAGAAACACTATCTATAAGTGCCGTGTAATCCTCAGAATTGTGATCCTTTGGTTCATCTAAAGAAAATATCCCGATTTGTGCTTCTTGTTGAATAGCTCTTAATTCTTCAATAGAAAGAGACAGTTCCTGAGCAATTTCTTTATTTATAGGATATCTGCCAAGTTCATTTTCCAACTTTGCCACAGCCTTGTATAGATTTTTTACTTTTTTCCTTGAGCCTCTGGTTAACCAGTCTGCTGCTCTTAATTGATCATAAATAGAACCTCTGATTCTGGTTATTGCAAAAGATTCAAAATTTGAGCCTTTTACAGGATCAAACCTGTCAACTGCTTCTATTAATCCAATTGTTCCATAACCAACTAAATCTTCTCTATCAATTCCTTTTAAACTTATAAGAGGGAGTCTTCCAACAACCCAATTTACCAGATAAACATATTTTCTTATCAATTGATCTCTGTTAAGAGCTACAGTTGGAATATCTTTTTTAGTACAGACTTTTCTCTTATTCTTTTCCTGTGCACGGAAAATATCAGAACTTTCTCTTTTGAATCGAAATTTATGTACGGTTTCACTTTTTATATTTTTTAAACTCATATTAAAAAAATCTTTCTGTACTTTAATATTCTCCATAATTTGTTTTTGTCACATCGACTATTTGTTCGAAGCTATGCCCCTTCGGGCTCTCCTCTATTGTTTTTATTAGAGATAGCGTCATCTCGATAGTCAAAATGTACTTCTTTTTCAATTCCTTGAAAATCTTTTTTTAGCGAAAGAGAAGGGCAATCACTATCTATGATAGTTTCTTCTACTTGTTCAGGTGATAAAAAACCTGTTTTCATTAAAAGTTCATGTTTCTTTTTTATTTTATGTATTTTTAAGTACTCACCCTTGATATTATTCCTTATTAACTTATTTTCATGATCTAATTTATCTTCTTCTTCTTCAGCCTTTTTAAATAAATCAACCCAAACAATTAAAAATAAAGTAATTAGAGACAATAAAACAGCAATAACAAAGCAAGCAATTAAGTGGGCTTTGATCATAGTTGAAGACACTAGGTATACTGCATTATAGACAGACAACAATATTATGAAGTCCTGCTTCTTAAAAGAATAAAATTTAATTTTATTCAGGCTATTATTCAAACTTTATCCTCACCCATATAAATATAATTATTAAAATCAAGTAACCATACGGTTCTGCACAGCAGCCTATATAGTCCTAAATAAAAATTACCCGTTCCATATTAAATGCAACATTAAATTATCTAAAACAAAAATAGCAATAGCCATATTAGCTAAAGAAGTGGTTATGAAGTAAATCAGGATTCAGTGCTGGCCCTCCTTTTCATGAATAATCTCCCATTAGTTGTAGTGAAGACCTAATAGATCTAATGTGCTGAACAATTAGTTTGAAATAAAAATACCAAGGGGTAAACCTTTTGACTTGTGATAAACTGTTTCTGCAAGGAGAAAAAATGTTATTACCTGGCTAATGTAATCCTTCCAAGCAAACAACTTATAAGGTAAGATTTTATCCGATTTACTCGGTAAAATCTGAATCGTGTTACAAGAGATAGTCCAGGTACACTTTGCAAAGCCCGACAAGCGAAGAATGAGCAAGGAGGGCGGTAGGTAGAAACAAAAAAATGTATAAGATTGGTGTTTTACTTAGTGGATGCGGGGTAATGGATGGTTCTGAAATTCATGAAGCCGTTATTACATTGCTGGCTCTAGATAAAGAAGGAATAGAATATATTTGTATTGCTCCAAATAAAGAACAGACGCAGGTAATAAATCATATTACTAATCAGCCTCAAAATGAACAAAGGAACATGCTGGTTGAAGCTGCAAGAATTGCAAGGGGCAATATTAAAGATATAAAGAATATAAAAGCAAATGAAATCGATGCACTTATAATGCCGGGTGGATTTGGTGCAGCATGTAATTTAAGCTCATTTGCAAAAGATGGTGTAAATGCTCAAATACTGCCTGAAGTAGAAGCCCTGTTAAAAGAATTACACAAACTTAAAAAACCAATTGGCGCAATCTGCATAGCACCAACTATTGTGGCAAAAGTTTTTGGAAATGAAAATGTTGAGATTACCATAGGAACAGACAAAAACACTGCAGGTGCTCTCGAGCAAATGGGTGCTAAACATACAGATAAAAGTGTTAACGAAATAGTCATTGATCAAAAAAATCTTATTGTAACTACTCCTGCTTATATGCTTGGAAAAGGACCAAAAGAAATAGAAGCTGGAATCACAAAACTGGTTAAGGCTATTATTCAACTAGTTAAAGAATTTAAAAAAGAGTCTGTTTTAGCAAATAAGCAATAAAGCATTAAATTCTAGACTTCCAACCTAATTAAAAGGATTTTTACTTTATTAAAAAAATTTAATGTCCCAGGATCCGAGATATAGTAATATATTTCTACAGGTTAGCTAGTTTAAGGTTTCATTATGAGATATGCACTAAAAGAATGGAGTACAACAATTGAAGCCCTTGGGAAGGGACAGATTATTGCTATATGGAGAAAGGGCGGAATAGAAGATACTCCAAATATAAAAACCCCTTTTACAGGATTTAATATTGAACAAAAGCAATTTGTTTTATTCCCTACAGGCACTCACCAAAGCCTGGATAAAGTTAAACCAGAATGGTGGAGTTTAAATGATGAAAAAGCATCTCCAAACAAAGACAATCAGATAAAAGTAAAATACTGGGCTGAAGTAGAAGAAGCAATTGAAATACAGGCATTTGAGCAATTACTAAGTATTTCAAGTCAGTTAATTAATACAAATGAACATCTTTTTTCTTCCTGGGAGCTTTATCCTGATCACAAAGGAAAAGTTTTACTTCTCAGGGTTTACAAACTTAACGACCCAATATTAGTTCCATACTCACAAAAATATAGTGGTTGTAAATCATGGATAGAATTAAAAATTGATATTCCTAAAATAGGAAGTTCACCTACACTTTCCTTTAAAGAATACAATTCAAAAGCAAGATTCATAAAAGCATTAATTCAAGACCCTGCTATACCAGAAAAATTACTAGCGTGAGGGTTTCACGTTATTGGAGCTCATCTCAAAATTCTTATAAGGTAAGTTTGCATTTTGTCACATAAATATTGATTGAAAAACAAAATGTCATTCCGGGCTTGACCCGGAATCCAGACAGTTACACAATAGCGTACTTATCTGGATTCCCATTTTCATGGGAATGACAATTGACCTTATGTTGAAAAAATCAGTTAAGCTCATAGTAGGACTTTTGAGATAGCCTCCAACGACATCTCTACGGAGAGACTCTGATAACCGTTAAATTGTTATTTACACCGCTTGAAAGTAAAAACGGTCCTGCCACAGCTAATTTATTTACATTTAATGGTTTTGTTAGGAAAGCTTCACTACCATTTGATTTTACAACTGTAAGTTTATTCTTTGTAAATGTAGTAATTACTGCCTGTTTATTATTATCGATTAAACTACCTGCACTTAGAGCTACAATGCCGCCTTCTCCAAGTGCCAGATAAGCTGTCCCATCAATCACTAAAAGATCTTCTATTTTATTTTTAATTTTCAAATCTTCATTCAGCGGTATATCAGTAAGATTATTCAAATCAAACAAGAAAACACTTCTCTCACCGGCACATATTAAAACATCAGTAGTTTTTCCGTTTACCGAGAACTTTCCCGCATAATCAATCTTTGTAAACTTTGTACTGCCTGTATCAATTGTCTGAACCGGCTCATTTAGATTAACGAGATTTCTTATAGAAATTGTTTTTGCATCATAAGCTACTACAAAAGGACCTGTTTTATCTCCCAGCTTTTTAACCACCGTAATATGCTGAACATTTTTAGTCACGCTTGAATTTTCAACCCTTGGCTGAGCATCTGTAATCGGGAAAACAAGATCAACTCCATTTGTCCCAGTCGATACAACTGCTGCAGTCTGTCCATTTATCTGAGTTAATTCCAATTCAAAGCCCTCACCTGATAGACTTGCGGATGTTTCCACTTCACCGCTTTCAGAATCTAAAAGCAGTATCATTGCCCCTTTCAACACAACAATTTTTGTCTGCTTTGTTTCACCACTGCCAAACTCAAAAAGTTTCAGATCTTTAATTCCAGAAGTACTGCTAATCATAGTCAGAGGTCCTGTTATATTTTTATTGTCTTCAGTAAAATTAACTGTTCTTACTCCGTCACTTGAAGCTAAAACAGCAATAGGATCTATTAATGGATCTCCTCCACTTGCAAATCCACCAATAGCAGCAGGTTCTACAGAAAGAGGAGATTTAAAATTAGCACCAGAATTATCTACAAAAGTCCGCGGTATTGCTGTTAACAAATCAACTCCGAATATTGGTCTTATTGTAAACAATCCAACCGAAGTACTGTTATCAATGGAGCTTTGTAAATTTATTGGGACGTAAATAGGAAAGAGCAGAGAACTTGATGAAAGCATAAGATCATCAAGCGACACAGTAAATGGATCCTGTCTTATTGCTCCGGAAAGTTCCACGCCATTATTCAAAGACAGCCCTGCAAGTATTTCTGCATCAATTGGGGTATTAGAAAAAGTAGGAGTTCCACTTATTTCAAGAGGAATTGAAACTCCTAGTATATTTGGAAAGTTGATTGAAAAATTTATATCTGTTTTACCCGGCTTAACTGCATTTATTTTAAATTGTGTAAGTAAATTCCCTGTTACTGAAGAAATTCCTGCCCCACCGAGGTTTGCAATGCTGGAATCTGAAATAGTTGCAGTAATCTGTGTATTACTTGGAACCGAAGAAAATTCAGTGGTACCATCCTGTGATAAAACTTTGACTTGCAATTGCTGCAAATTATTACCCTCTTCAGTGTTTAAAGAGATTCCCTGTGCAGGAACGGTAGATAAAAACGGCTTTGAACTATCGGAAACATTTACTTTAATTTTTGCCGGGATAAAATTTGCCGTACTTTCAGCAGGTAAAATATTTATTTCAAATTCTCCCTGTACAGTTGAATCTTTCCGGGTAACAGTTATATTTTCACCAACTTGAAATAAAGAAGGGCTTACAATTATTGATCCGTTTGAATCATTGACCTGCGCCTTTAATAAAACCACCTGATTGTTTGTAGATAGAACTTTTGTTGCTGCTATGAAATTATTTGAACTTGACAGATTAATCGTCTGAGGCTGAACCTGCAAAGAAGGAACAACACTAAACTTATCTATTC
Source organism: Candidatus Melainabacteria bacterium (assembly GCA_023250195.1). Classification (GTDB taxonomy): domain Bacteria; phylum Cyanobacteriota; class Vampirovibrionia; order 2-02-FULL-35-15; family 2-02-FULL-35-15; genus 2-02-FULL-35-15. Next base: position 153,632 of record JAHFBF010000001.1, read on the forward strand.
CAACTAAAAACTCACTTACATAACTGCCTTGAATTACTGCTTCCGGAGTTAATAGTATTTGTCTTCCTTCAATACCTGAATTTGACTCAATTTGAAGGAATTCGCTTATTTTGGATGGTAATTTTCCTGAACCATTTGTAAACCCTCCGGTTAAATAAATTGCTGAGTTTACAAATTTATTAGCATCTGAAGTAGACAGAAAGCCCTGCGTTTTATTTTTTGGCGTAACCAAAACTACTGTTGGCTGGATTCTACCTGTTGAAGTGTCAAGAACATTCTTCTGAGCAGCCTTTAAAACACTGCCCGTAGATGTTAAAAAATCAGGTGTAAAAATCTCAATTTTTGAAACTGGTGTATTTATAAAATTTTCAGTGTTTGCTCCCTTCTTAATATTCAAGCCGCCAATAACTGCTACATCACCATTTGGAAGAAGGATTGTCTGGAACAAAAACCGTGGTATCTGAAGTGTTAGATTTCCACCACTGGATTTGTCTGTAACTAAATTAAAAGATTCATTACTATTGTCATAATATTGAAGAGTAGCCAGAGATAATCCTCTGGCTGAACTATCTGCTGTCCCTGCAAAAAGATCGGTATTTCCACCTGCAATCAAAACCTGTCCATTTGTTAAAAGAGTTGCACTATGTCCACCAGCAGCTTTATTTAATGCTCCAACCCCTTTTATGGTAAATGCTTTAGTATCAATAAGCTCTGCAGCATCAGTAGCAGGTCCAAGTCCAAATTCATTTGTTTTTTCATTTGTAAAACCTCCTGCAATTAAAATATTTCCGTTTTGCAGTGTTGTAGCCGTATGTAAAAGTCTTGAGGTAGAAAGAGAAATAGCAGAAGGAGAAACAGTTCTTGTAACTGGATCAAAAATTTCAATACTGTTTAAAGCACCAAGATTAGTTTTATTAATGCGACCCTGCCCACCTATAATTAATACTCTGCCGTCCGGCAGCAAATTTGCACTGTGAAAAATCCTTGCTTTTTTCAGTTTAGCTTTTTTACTGGTAAGTAAAGTACTTACTGTCTGATTTGTCCCAATACTAATTTCAACAATTTCAATACTATTTTCAAGCGAACCTCCGGCAGAAAACCCACCTGTAAGAAGGATTTGTTCAACAGGAGTTGAAATCATCCCGACAGAAGAATTACTTATTCCTAAATATGTAGCCGTGTGCTGGCTCCTTGAAATCTGCAGCCTGGCTTTTTTCGAATTATCCGGTGTTTTTAAAAATTCGCTTTTTCCGGTTTCAGGATTAAATACTTCAAGCGAACTTAATGGCTCATCTGCAAGCCCTTTGCTTCCACCAATCAGGACAACTCTTCCATCTGAAATTTTTGTTGCCGTATTCCCTGCTCTTGCCTCACGTAAGTCAGGCAGTAAAGAATTTCTCAAATTGCCATTCGGGGAAGATCTAAAACTTATTGTTTTTGAGATTGTGGTACTTCCAGCTCTAATTTGAATCGTTTTTTCAGAGTTAGAAGCAGCCGGTGGAAATATTGCAATGGATTTTGTATTTGAATCTCTATATGATCTTGGTTGATCGGTAAATTCTCCAATACTTACATCTATACCGGTAATTAAGTTTAGATCTGAAACATCTATAACTATTGGCTCGCCACTTGAATTTGGAACGATGAAATCTACCGCAAATGAGGAAGAAATAGAGAAATAAAGAAATAAAGAAGTAAGGAAAACTTTAATTAATAATTTTTTTATATTTGATAGGTTCATTTTCTTAATCCAACAATATTTTTAGCATTTTTTATTAGAATTTAAAGCGAAAATAACAGATACATGTCATTCTGAAGGAGCAAAGCAACTGAAGAATCTCATAAAAGCACTATCAGTCAACAGAGATTCTTCGCTAATGCTCAGAATGACATTGATGTTTACTCTGGACGCTTAACACCTCTCATAATCACTACGCTAGAATAAACGTATGCAAGAAGCATCTATCAAAAATAGAAGTCTGGAATATTTATCCGGCTTAACTGAAACCCAGTTAATTAGCCTTGTTACAAAGCTTCAATGGCCTTCTTTTAAAGCTCAGCAAATTCACAGCTGGATTTACAAAAAGTGTATATCTTCAATTGACGAAATGACCGATTTAAGCGTAAAAGACAGGGATTTTTTAAATAAGAACTATAAACTAAGCCCACTTGAACTTACACAAAAACAAATAAGCGAAGATAAAACAATTAAATACTTATGGAAACTAAATGGTGGCAATCAGGTTGAGTCAGTAAGAATGTTTCTTGAGGATCATGACTCCTATAGTGCCTGTATCAGCTCACAGGTAGGTTGTGCCGTTGGTTGCCCATTTTGTGCAACCGGTAAAATTGGTTTTAAAAGAAATTTAAAGGCTGCAGAAATTGTAGACCAAATCTTAGGAATCCAGAAAGACACAAAAGAAAGAATAAGCAATGTTGTTTTTATGGGACAGGGAGAACCATTATTAAATTATGATGAAGTATTAACTGCAATGAATTTAATTAAGGATTCAGTAGGAATCGGTGCAAGGCATATAACCCTTTCAACCAGTGGAATAGTTCCAAATATAAAAAAACTTGCTGATGAAAAGCTTCAAATTACACTTGCTATTTCTCTACATGCGCCGGATCAAAGAACAAGAGAAATCCTGGTTCCTATTTCAAAAAAATATCCTATAAGTGAACTAATGGAAAGCCTGCATTATTACTACGAAAAAACAAAAAGAAGGATAACCATTGAGTATGTAATGCTTGATGGTATAAACGATCAAATTGAAAAAGCAAAAGAGCTTTCAGATCTTATTAAAGGATTGCACTGCCATATAAACTTAATCCCTTATAATCCAATAGAGCATTCAGAGATCAAAGGTCAGAGATCAGAGATCAGAATTCAAGACTCTCATCTCCCATCTCCCATCTCTGACCTCTGTTTAAAGCGGCCACCTCGTAAAAGAATATATAACTTTAAAGACGTATTAGAAAAAAGAAGTGGCAAAAAAGTAACGGTTAGAAAAGAACGTGGGGTTGATATAGCTGCAGCCTGTGGACAGTTAGCTAATATCTTCAATAAAAATTTAGAAAAAGGGCAGGAATAAATCCTTTCCCTGCAATTATGTTTACCATTCTATAACCTAATAACAATATTATTAGGGGAAAGCCTAATAACACTGAAAATCCGAATTTTGATATATTTATATTAGCTTTTTTTTATTTGGGGAAAATAGTCTTTAGAGATGAAATTTAAGTTAACTACAAAAACACTGTTAAAAGCAAATTACTTATTGCTTGCAATATTTTGTATTGTATTTTTCTCAAACTTTGAAGTTAAAAATGCTAAAGCAGGCATTGAGATTACCAGCGCTGCTCAGGGCGAAGCAAATATTGGTCCGGATGAACTTTATCAGAAAGTCTGGGAGCTGATTAGAAAAGACTATGTAGATCAAACTTACAATGGGCAGGATTGGAACATCTGGAAAGAGAGATATAAGGGAAATTTGCAAACCCTGGATGATGCACATAAAGCTATTGAAACAATGCTTGTAAGTCTGGGAGATCGATACACGAGATTTTTAAGTAAAAAAGATTTTGACGATGAAAAACAGGCAATTAATGCAAAGCTTACCGGCATTGGCATTCAGATAGGACTAGATAAAAGTCAGAGATTAATTGTTATTGCGCCCATTGAAGGAACACCAGCAGCTAAAGCTGGACTCATGCCCAGTGACGAAATTACTGAAATTAATGGTGAATCCACAAAAGGAATTTCTGTAGAAGAAGCAGCAACACAGATAAAAGGTCCAATAGGTACACAGGTAACCATTACAATTGCACGTGGCAATGATTCTTTTAAAAGAGTTATTACCAGAGCTGAAATTCCGATTAAAGCAATTGCCAAGGGTCATGCAAAAATTATAAAAAACAACATTGCTTATATAAGGCTAAATAGTTTTATTTCACAGGAAGCTACAAAAGAAATGAAAGAAGCTCTCAAACAGCTTGAAAAAGCTAATGGATTTATTATTGACCTTCGTGATAATCCAGGCGGACTGTTAACAAATGCAATTGAAATCTCAGATCTGTTTTTAGACGGTGGTGTAATAGTCAGCACCGTTGACAGGGATGGTTATATACAGTCAGTAACAGCTGATGACAAAGTATCTTCCGAAAAACCCATTGTAATTCTGGCAAATGAAAACAGTGCAAGTGCAAGTGAAATTTTTAGTGGTGCTCTAAAAGACAATCAAAGAGCGAAAATTGTCGGCAGCAAAACTTTTGGCAAAGGGCTGGTACAGGGAATAAACAAACTTGATGATGGCTCAGGTGTAAACATTACAATTGCAAAATATTTAACCCCTGCAAAAGTAGATATAAATCAGCTTGGAATAAAACCTGACTATGAAGTAAAACTTACTATTAATGATTACAAAGCAAGCAAAGGGCCGTGGTTTAGTGATCCAAATCAAATCCCCTCACACAGAAGCCCTGAAGATGGAAAAGATGCTCAACTTGCAAAAGGTATTGAAATTATAAAAGAAATGATGAAAGTTTCGGACAATTCTGGATCTAAAAAAACTACTGAAAAAGCAAAGGCATCGCTTTAAAAACTGACATTGTCAATTCTCAATTGTTTATTCACCCACTCTACAGCTTCTTCTTTTGTTTGGATTTCACCAACTGCAATCACCTCATCTAACTCTTTAATTAGTTCTCCAAGCTTTGGCCCCGGCTTCAACCCAGTTAAACTCATAATTTGATTTCCATCCAGAAGCTTTGGCTTCTTTGCTTTCTCTATTTCACGACTTTCATGCTTTTTATATTCATCAAACAAAAACAAAAGTAATTTTTCACCATTTAAGACATCATCCCTGGTTATTTTCGGACCAAGGGTTGCATGAAGATCAGCAAATGCCAACATAAGTAAAAGCGGAGTATCATCTCCGACATCTCTAAAAAATCTATATAAAGCCCGCTCTGTAATTTGTGCATCACCCTGACTTAACTGAAACGGCCTTAAGTGATATCTAACCATTTTCGAAATAGTCTCTGTAATTAAATTACTAAACTTTAACCTCTCGCTGATGTTTTTTGCAATTTCTGCTCCAGTCTTATCATGTCCATAAAATGTGTGTTTTTCTTCACCATTAATATTTTTAATTTCCCAGGTATCCGGCTTACCTGCATCGTGAAGAAGCGCTCCCAATTTTGCTATAGATTTTTTTGTAGGAGAAAGTGCATTAGAAAAAGGCTTATTTAATTCTTCTTTTGCCCAATCAGGGATTTTATGAAAATTTTCTTCAAACGTCTTAATAAGCTCAAGCGAATGATCATAAAGCCAGAGGTGGTGATGGCTGTTTGGGGTAACTTTTCGCATAGGGGTCAATTCCGGCAAAATCCTCTCTAGAAGCCCGGATTCTGATATTTGTTTTATATATTTGAAAGAATTATCACAATCAAAAATCTTCCATAACTCAGTAGAGATTCTTTCTACCGAAACAGAATTATTAAAATGACTTATTTTTTTTTGAATAAAAGAAATTATTTCCGATTCAATCTCTGCACCAAGCAATGCACCAAATCTGAACGCTCTTAAAAATCTCAAAGGATCATCTAAAAGATTTTCAAGTTTTACAGCTTTAATCTTTTTTTCTTTTAAATCTTTTATGCCATCAAATTTATCTATAAAGCAATCAGGCTCTTTAAGATCTATTGCAATGGTGTTAACTGTAAAATCTCTTCTTTGAAAATCCTTTTCTAAATCAGCAGCAGAAACCGGAGTAAAATCAAAAGTATAATTCTGACTTTCTTCATCTTTTAGTACAAATCTTGTAGTTTTAGTCTTTTCATCAAGAACAAAATAGTTTCCATGGAATCTTTCTATTAGCTCTTCTCCTAAAGTATTTGTACTCTTATCAACGACAATAAAGTCCAGGTCAAAAGAAGACAACCCCAGAACCATATCCCTGACAAAGCCGCCAATAAGGTATACCCTCTCCTCAGACAACACTTTAATTAAGTCTTTAACCGCTTTTGGCAATGCAAGATCCAATAAATTGGGTAAATTCATCTTAGAAGCTTTTAACAATTTCTTAGTCACTTTTGTATCCTTACAGACTAATATCTTAAACGAAAAAATGAAATTAAATCTAAAAATACTTATTATTACGGCCCTTCTTTCAAGCATTTGTTTAATAACAGCGTTTACCCTTTTATACACACTATTCAGCCAGCCTAAAAGAAGTGGAATGGTCAATATAAGCGGTTTACATGACAAAGTAAACATTTACTTTGATAAACACGGCAGAGCACATGTGTTTGCAAAAAACCTTCATGACCTTGTTTTTACACAGGGCTACTTAACAGCTCAGGATCGTTTATTTCAGATTGATATTACAAGACGTGCAGCAAAGGGTGAACTTGCGGAAATTCTTGGAAAAAAGGGATTAATCAGAGATAAGTTTGCAAGAACAATCGGGCTATTATGCAGTGCTGAAAAAGAATTAAAAGGCTCAAGCAAAGCAAGCCATCAAATACTAAATTATTACAGCGAAGGTGTTACTGCATACATTAAAAAGCACAAATACAATCTTCCTCTTGAATTTAGAGTTTTAAACTACAGACCAAAACCATGGAAACCAGTTGACTCAATTTTAATTTTTAAACAAATTGCCGAGGTAACAGATACAAGCTGGCAGATTGATTTAATAAGACAGGAAATTTACAAGAGACTTCCACCTGAAAAAGCACAAGAGCTCTTTGAGCAAAGCTTTCCAGGCAATCCTATAATAAACTACAATGCAAAAAGATATCTTGTTTTTAATGATTATATTTTAAAGAAGCCAAACCTGCTTCAAAAATGGAAAAGTGTAAAAGAAAGGGTTACATTAAAAAAGATCCTGGAAGCACCCTATTTTAAAATCAAAAGAGCAATAATTGAAGCTGCAGATTTTCTAAGAAACGGAGCAGATCGCTGGGAAGGCTTTAACTGGGGCTCTAACTGCTGGGTCATTGGCACAGATAAAAACAGATCTCCAATCCTTTCAAATGATCCCCATATGGAACTGGCTAATCCAAGTTTCTGGTACCCTATTCATTTAGTAGACAAGAAAGATGGAATAAATTTTTTAGGACTTAGTATTCCTGGAATACCGGGAATATTAATTGGACACAATGGAAAAGTGGCATGGGGAATAACCAGCTTATCTGCTGATGTTCAGGATGTTTTTATTGGAGAATTCAAGGATAAAAAATCATTGCTTTACAAAACCGGAACCTCATGGGAAAAAGCAGCTGTAATTAAATCGAAAATTAAGATAAAAAATCATAGAGAACCATACATCCACAAAACAATTCTTACTAACTGCGGTCCAATTCTTGATCGAGACGGTTCAAAAGCAATTGCACTCAAATGGAGTCTTGCTGATGCCGATAATAAAGATTCAGTAAGTGCCATCTGGGGGTTAAGTAAAGTTAGAAACTGGAATGAGTTTAGAAGTGACTTAAAAAAATATAATGCTTCTACTCTTAGTTTTCACTATGTCGATAAAGATGGAAATATTGGCTATCAGGCAACAGGGGTAATCCCATACAGAAAAGACATTACAGGCAGTTTACCTGTTTCAGGGTTTAGCTGTAATGAGCACTGGTCAGGAAATATTCCTTTCGAAGAACTCCCTCATGCATACAACCCAAAGGTAAATTACATTGTAAGTGCAAATAATAAAGTTGTAAGTTCAGACTACAAGTACAACTTAGGAAATAATTTTCTATCTCCATTTAGAGCAGTCAGAATCAGCACAGTCCTTTCTCAAAAGAAAGATTTAAGCTTGGAATCAAATAAAGAAATTCAAAAAGATCTCTATAGCTGGGTTGCTAATTATTTAACAGTACAAATTTTAGAAGCATACTACAAATCAAAGATGTCAAATCAAGATTTGTTGCCGGCTATTCAGCTCTTGAATAAGTGGGATTTTAATTTAACAGCAGACAGCCCTCAGGCATTGATTTTTGAAAAGACTTATGAAAACCTACTTAAGAAGATTCTTTCAAACAAACTTGGCAGCGATCTCTCAAAAGACTATTTAAAAGAATGGAGAGCCGGAAGTCTTGCACTGATAAATATATTAATCAGCGGAGATAATTTCTGGCTGCCAGGCGGGATTAAAAGCTATGATTCACTTTTATTAATTTCACTTTCCGATGCCATAAAAGAGATTAAAGCACTTACAAAAACAGATAATCCGGCAAATTGGAGCTGGGGAAAATATCATACCCTGACCATAGAACACCCATTCAGTAAAGGCTTAGCAATTCTTAGCCCACTTACAAATGCCGGTCCCACAAGCGTAGGGGGGGACAGGGATACAATAAGTGCATTTGGAACAAATAATAATTTAAAAGTCGTCTGGGGACCCTCTGCAAGGGTAGTTATAGACTTAAAAGACTTAAACAAAGCTCATGTACAAATTCCCCTTGGAACCTCAGCACAGCTGGGTAGCCCATATTATAGAGATCAAACAAAAGGCTGGATTGAAAATAATGATGTCTCATTTGTTTATGACGATGCAGTGATTACAAAAAGTGCTAGAGAGAGCCTGGTTCTAAAGCCTTTGTATTAAAATAAATATTATGCCTGAAGAAAACTCCTTTGACCTTGTAAGTAAAGTCGATCTGCAGAATTTAGATAATGCAGTAAACAACGCTATGAAAGAAATTAAAAACAGATATGATTTAAAAAACACAAGCAGTTCAATTGAACTTGATAAAGGAGAAAATACTGTTAAATTAATTGCAGATGCAGATTTTCAGTTAGATCAAATAACCCAGGTTTTGTATCAAAAAATGGTAAAACTTGGAATTGATATTAAGGCTATAAAATCAAAAGGACGCGAAAAAGCAGGTGGAGACAAGGTTTGTGAAGTGTTTACACCTATAAACGGAATCGAGCAGGAAATTGCAAAAAAAATTGTAAAGGATATAAAAGATTCAAAGCTTAAAGTACAAATTACTATTCAAGGAGAGCAAATTAGAATTTCAGGAAAATCAAGAGATGAGCTTCAAGCAGTAATTTCAAATGTCAGACAAAAAGATTATGGTATTGCTCTGCAGTTTGGGAACTATCGTTAAATCCTATTATTTACAAGCTTGTTTTTTATAAAAAATCCGATCGACACAACTATAGCCAGTACAATAGCAACCAATAAAACAGTTTTTTCAAACTGAACTCTTAACTGTTCACCTATAAAGCTTGCTGTATTTGCTACTAAAATATATCTTAAGCTTCTAACCGGAAAACTAACACATGCAAATAAAATCGGATTAAATCTCATTAAACCACTTCCAAGAGTAAGCGCCTTATACGGAATTGGGGTAAAGGCATCAATTACAATTGCCCAGACACCAAACTTTTGAAAAAGTATTTCACCTTTTTCTATAACAGAGAATTTGGGGAAAATCTTATCTACAATTTTTCTTCCACCAAACCTGCCCACACAATAACCTATACACCCACCAATTACAGAGCCAACACTACAAATTAATGCAAGTATCGTAGGATTTGAAATGTTCTGTATTGCAAGGGTAGATAATAAAAAATCCGGTGGTAACGGTAAAATAAATCCATCAAAAAATGCATTAAAAAATAAACCAGTGGTACCATATTGTTTAAAGAATTCTTTTATAGTGTCTAACATAAATTAAAAAATTAAATGCAAATTAGTCAGTATAACATTTCAAAGCGAGCTATTTATAGCGAAGAGTGAGCAAGGAAGATGGCAAAAAAATGCGAAAAAAAAATTACGCTGTAAAGAATCTACGCTCTATAATACTTAACCTGCATCAGTATACAGCAGGCAAGTCAATTGGTGAAATAGCAAATAAATACAAACTTAATCCAAGTCAAATCTTAAAACTTGGTAGTAATGAAAATGTATTAGGCTCTTCACTAAAAGCAAAAATTGCAGCAACTTTTGCACTGGAAAAAGTAAATATTTATCCTGAAGTAGTTTCCACAGAACTGTCAAATAAAATTAAAAAAAAATATAGACTAAAAGATGTCGAGGTTGTAGTAGGCAATGGCATGGACCAAATCCTGGAAATGCTAGTCCGGTTATTTCTTAATAACGGAGATGAAACTATAATCTCCGTACCCACATTTACTCCATACGAATTATCAACCCTCTGGGCTGGTGCAAAACCAAGATTGATACCGCTTTTAAAAAACACTTACCAGATGGATGTAGAAAAGATTCTTGGAACAATAAATAAAAAAACAAAAATAATATATATTTGTTCACCAAACAATCCAACAGGAAATTCAATGAAAGAGGAAGATATTAAAAAAATCATTGAGTCTACGGATAAAATTGTCTTTCTGGATGAAGCCTATATAGAGTTTGCCGGAAAATCACTTTTAAAATGGGTTGAAAAGTATCCCAACTTAATTATTGGAAGGACTTTTTCAAAGGTATATGGATTAGCCGGTTACAGAGTTGGATATGCATTTATTCATAAAAGTCTTATAAATTATTATTTAAATTCAATTACACCATTTGTGGTCTCCCGTCCGGGTCAAGCTGCAGCACTTGCAGCACTTGATGATCATGATTTCTTTAATAGAAGCATACAAATGGTAAAAGAAGGAAAAGAATTCTATTATAAAGAGCTATCAAACATTGGAGTCAAATTTCTTCCTACTAATTCAAACTTTATTGCTCTAAACACTTATCCTAAGAAATCAAAACTAATTGCCACTAATCTTTTAGAGAGAGGAATCATAACAAGAGAATGTACTTCATTTGGTTATGGTGGAGAGTATTTACTTAGAATTACAATTGGAACAAGAGAACAGAATAAAAGGGTTTTGGAAACACTAAAAGAAGCCCTATAGTAACGTAATGTCATTCTCCGGCTTGACCGGAGAATCCAGATATTAACCCGATAGCTTCAATCTTCTGGATTCCCGCTTTCGCGGGAATGACATCAAGAATTAATACGCCTGCACTCTCGTAGAATAATCTCTGATGATTCGTGCTGCTTCTTCGTCAGGCAGATAGTCTCTTGCAATTTTGCTCATCTTCTTCGAAGCATCTGAAAATGCCTGTTCATTTAGCATATATCGAACCTGAACTAAAAGAGTTTCTACATTTAAATCTCTATATGAAAGCATTGAAGCTAAACCAAGTTCGCATAATCTTTTTGCATTTGACTCCTGCTCTACCTGACCAGAGTCAGGCACTACAAGCATTGGCACACCAAGTGTAATTAGCTCCATCGCTGTACTGTGTCCTGCCTGAGTAATAACCAGATCTGAACTTAAATAAAATTCTTCAGGATTATCCACAAAACCAGCAAGATATAAATTTGGCAGAACAATATCAGACTTAAAGTCACCTAAAACAACAAACAAAACATCAGGCATTTGTTTAGCAAGCAATGGAATTACATCAAATAGCGGCTTTCTATATCTATGCCCACCCAAAGTACAAACAATTTTCTTTGTAAATCTCTGAAAACCAGAAGGAAGAAAATCTTTATGATCAGAACGAATAAGCATTTTCCAGCTCCAGGGCAATAGTGGTCCAAGAAACCTTTGTTTCTTTTTTACAAAATTTTCATTGCATAAAAGCGGCAGACACAAAGAATATGGAGGCGGCAAATCAGGAATAAATATCTCATCAGTAGCTTTAAGCCAGTCTTTTACTACTTTTAAGAAGAATGGCTCAGCTGCATTTGTTAAAACTGCTTTAGTTCCTGCCCTAAGCCATTCTCTAAGTGACTTTTCTATGAGACTGTCTTCTAAATTATTTAATTCGGCTTCAAAAAATGGAGCAAATGTAGTCTGGTTTGTAAGTAAAATACAGGGTATTCCAAGTTTATGAGCAGCAAAAACTGATGCACTTCTTGAATCAGAGACTACACAGGTTACTCCATAATTTTGGATTATTTTTATTTCTTCCCTTATTAACTGATTAATAGCTACAGGCCATGAACTGTTTTTCAAAATAGTTAAACTAATATCAAAACTTCCATCTTTACCTACAAAACTTATCTCAGGACATATTTCTACCGTTGTAAAAGCCATATTTTCAAATCTTTTTAAGACATATCCATAACTACCTAAAATAACTTCTTCAGGATTTAACTGTCTTGCTATTGCAAGAACTCTGCTTGAGTGCCCATATCCTTCACCATTTACTGAAAAATAAATTTTATGCTTAATCTCTTTTCTTCCTGTTACATTTGAAGAAAGCAGATTAATGGAATCTTTTTGTAATATCTGATTTTTCATAAAAGACAAGCCTGGTTAAATTTTATTACCGGTTATTATAAGCTATTACAATCTTTATATTTTATTATGAATTAAGGCTAAGATAAGGCAGAAAAAGGCAGAAGTGTGATTAATCGCACCCCTACCTTCAATATGTTAAAATCCTTTGTGTTTTGTTATTCACCGCCCTCCTTGCTCATTCTTCGCTTGCTCGCTTCGCGGGCGAAGGGGTCGGGCTTTGCAAAGTATTTATGGTCTACTGTTTTATTACACTGTACAGATTTTGCCGAATGAATCGACAAAATCTTTCTTCGTTGACTGGTTATTGGTAAACTATTGTGGTACCTGAATAATAATTTTAACCTAATTTATGGCCGTTAAAACTGCAACACAACCTGTAATAAAGCTAGAAGACGTTTCCTGCTACTATAACGATTTTTTAGCAGTTAAAGGCGTTAATTTAGAAATTGAAGCAAATAAAATTACTGCACTGATTGGACCATCAGGATGTGGTAAATCAACTGTTCTTAGAGCACTAAATAGAATGAATGACACAGTCCCAGGTTCAAGAATCACAGGATCAATATTAATCCACAACGAAAATATTTATCAAAATGCTATTGATTTAATTGAACTTAGAAGAAAGATTGGAATGGTTTTCCAGAGGCCCTATCCGTTTCCTATGAGTATATATGACAATGTTGCTTATGGACCAAGAATGCATGGAATAAAAGATAAAAAGATTCTTGATGAAATTATTACCCATAGTTTAGAACAGGCAGCTCTCTGGGGTGAGGTAAACGATAAATTATTAGAAAATGCATATGAACTTTCCGGCGGTCAGCAGCAAAGATTATGCATTGCAAGAGCCCTTGCTGTTGAACCAGAGATACTGCTTTTAGATGAACCATGTTCAGCTCTTGATCCTATTGCTACTTTGAAAATTGAAGACTTATTAAATGAGCTTAAAAAAGAATTAACCATTGTTATTGTTACTCACAATATGCAACAGGCAAGTAGAATCTCGGATAATACTGCTTTTTTCTGGACCACAGAGGAAAGAACAGGATTTTTAGTCGAGTATGATTCTACTGCACAAATATTCAGCAGCCCACACGATAAGAGAACTGAAGATTATATAACAGGAAGATTTGGTTAATGGCAGAAATCGTATCAATAGAGGACCTAAAAAACAAAATTGAATTCTTGCGCTCAACAAAACTAGATTTAAAGGTAGTTGCTACAAATGGTTGCTTTGATATCCTGCATATTGGACATATCAGATCACTTCAAAAAGCAAAATCTCTTGGAAATATTTTAGTAGTTGGATTGAACAGCGATGCTTCAGTAAAGAAATTAAAAGGAAAAGATAGACCAATAAACAATGAAAAAGATCGTGCTGAAATTCTGGCTGCATTGTCCTGCATTGATTATGTAAGTATTTTTAATGAAGATACAGCCGAAAAGTTCCTGGAAATTCTTAAACCAAACATTTATGTTAAGGGAGGAGAATATAGTGTAGATATACTCCCCGAAGCAAAAGTAGTTAAAAAGTACGGGGGAGAAATCTTTTTAGTTCCAATGCTCCCGGATTTATCAACTACCAAAATCATAGAGAAATTAACTTAAGTAAAAACCCCTTAAATGACCCAAACAAATTAAAAAAAATTAAGGTGTTCCCCTCTATCTTTTTGAAAACAATATTTGCTAATATAAAATTAAGAAACTATTAAGGAACCAATTACTTAATCAAACAACTTTATTTAAGGAGCATTTATGGCAAAATACACTCAAAAATGGCAAATAGCCTATGTGGCAAAGAAACTAAGACAAGAAAAGAAAGTTACGTTAACCTGCCTACAAAGCGAAACATCCTTAATAATTGAAATGTTACGTGCTTTTAGTAACTCAAATCCTATTTTGAGACAGTCCGTATGCACACCAAACTCACAAGAAGTACTTTTAGAAATTGTTAACCCATAGAACAAAAGTCAAAAGTTAAAACTTAAAGCTCAAAACTTTTAACTTTTAACCTTTAACTTTTTAGCTATCCACAGAATCATCTGTTATTTTTTCTTCTAAATTATCTACGAATTCAAGCATCATTCCTAATTTCCTTAATTTATCCTCTTTAAAAATAATATCTTTAGCCAGCTCTTTTCTATGCTGATAAAGCTCACTAAGACCTTTAGCTAACGTTCTAAATTCTTCTGTTATTGTTGTCATATTAATATCTATCTTGTTTTCAAAATTAACTAGTTTTAAGTTTCGGCAAATACAACTTAAACAAAAGACTTAAACAGGGATAGCCTGTAGTGATTATCAAATTATTACAAATCCTTTTAAATTACTTATCTGGCTTATCCGGCAAATCCAGGCTCATATAAAGGATCAGCTAAAGAAAAAATAAACCGGGGTTACTACTAAGGAACAACTGGTTTTGGAGAAGAGCTTCTATTAGCAAATCCCTTAATTGAAGTATATAAATAGTTAAAGCTGGTAGTCAAAGCTTCATATACAGATTTTACTTCTACTTTCTTGAATAATTGTGCAACTGATTTATTATTATCAGTTTCCTTCTGAATATCCAATATTTCTTTCCTGAAATTTGCAAAATGATCAAATACAAGCTCATTTACAATTGGGAAAACTTTAAGTAAGCTATGGGTAACAAAACCTAGGAAGCCCTTATCAAAGACTTTTGCAAGTAATGGCATTGTTAAATTTAAAGGTACAAAAATAGCACCAAACGTATTTGAATATTCTTTTACCCATTTAGGAGTTACCGACACTGCTCCGCTTGTAATACCCCAGACTGTCTGTGCTACCAAGTGCTCTGTTGTACCTTTTCCAAATTCTTCTTCCAGTGCTTTACCATCTGGATTTGCAGCATTCTTTTTCAAACCTTCATAGAGTTTTTTAATGAACTCATCTTCATAAGTAAATTTCTTTGCAAATGCTTTAAAGCCATCATAATCATAGGACTTCAATATTTTAGTTGCAATTATTGAAGATACTGTACTTTCTTTCCCTACTACTCTGTCAAATCCATTGGTTATATTTTTCATTATTTTTTGCAGTGAAAACTCTTCAAAGCTAAGAGAAGTAAGATTTACTTCACTCAACACTTTTTCTTTATTTTTATCTTTTTCACTATAGCAATCTTGGATTTCTTTAATTTCACCAGCATAGTTACCTAAATTTTCACTCACTAAATCATAAATCCATGGATTTATAGTAACCATAAAATCAAAAAGTTTTATCTTTGGACATAACCACTTTAAAAATGGCATAGCCATATTTTGAATACAGAAAATCTTTGGAAATGTTTGCACAAAGCCCATATTCAGCTTGTTATAGTTATCTATTAAAAACGATGCTGTTTTTACCAGCTTCTGCTTTGCTTCAGGAGTTACTTTGTCATCTTCAGTTTTCTTTTTAAACGCCGTAGTTAAATAGGTTTCTGCACTTGATTTATCTTCCTGAGCAAGCCTTCTATACTCTGTAAAAACCTGAGCAAAATCAGCTTCTTTCAAAACAGTTGCCATTGTTCCAAAATCATCATTTTTTAAACCAAAAGACTGAAAAACAAAATATGAAATCCATGAAGTCAGCGTAGTACGTCTGTTATAAGTTCTATCTAAAAGTTCAGAAAGAACCCTGAGAGAAGCATGAGATTTTTCTTCTTCTGAAGTTAATTCAAGAGGAGTTTCATCCTTAGCTTCAGCATTGCCATTTATTACAGCTCCTTCAGAATCATAGAGTTTATCTCCAGCAGCTTGCTTTAAATCCAACTCACTTCTTAATGCTTCAATAACATCCAACCTTGTCCTTGCAATTCTTAAAACATAATTCTTATCATCAAACACATAGTCTTTATCTCCAAGCTCACCTCCAACAACCTTTATACTTTTTATTTTTTTTAATTCCTCATCCGGAATGTCAGTATCAGTAATAGACAATTTGCTTCTCAATACAGCGATAGCAGGATCTATTCCTGAATTCAAAACAGTAAAATTTGGTTTTATTATTGTCATATATACAAATTAAAAACAGCTGAACAATTTTTACTGGCCATTTTTAATCTCCAATAAAAACTATAGTTGTTCTTAAATATTTTAAAAAAAGCTAATCCTTTAATAAAGCTAGCTTTTAAAGCGATTTTATCAATTCTTAACCTGTAAATGGAACCTTTTCTTAACCTACGCGTTCACTGTCAGCTCACTCTTTATTTATAAATTTGGGCTTCGCCGGCTCTGCATAGCACTTTCTAGTAAATCAAATCCGACATTTTCAGGTTTTGTCGATTCTTTTTTATATTTTGGAGACAAACCCTTTCTTTTGTAAAAATTTTTATTTATTATCTTTTAATTATTTGATTATAGTAATTTCAAGAAATCCTCTAAAAAGCTTAACCATTTTAATCCTATAAAGGGTATAAAAACAGAAGCATGCTGTAAGGGTAAATCTACGTGTTTGCCCATATGTAAGGAGACTTTATGAGCAAAGTAGTTGTTATTGGTGGGTGTGGAAGATTAGGCCTGAGGATTTCACTCATTGCTGCAAACAAAGGACACAATGTTACAAGTGTAGACATTGATGAAGAAAAAATAAATGAAATAAAATATGGTTCTCTGCCATTTGTAGAAGATGGAGCAGGAATTTATTTAGAACAGGCTTTAAAAAATAAAACTTTAAAATTAAGTTTGGAATATGACATCATTTCACAGGCAGATGTTGTAATAATTACAATTGGGACTCCTGTAGATTCGAATTTAAATCCAAGTCTTGAACCTGTTGCTGGAGCTATTTTTGACATCTCAGGTTATTTAAAAAGAGACCAGTTAATAATCTTCAGAAACACATTGTCACCAACAATTTTAAACAGAATTAAAACTTTAATTGAAGATAAAACCGGCTTCAAAATTGGAAAAGATATTTATCTTGCATTTGCTCCTGAACTCATGGATGAACATGGAAACATCCATAATCTTTTAACCAATGTTCAGCCAATAGGAGCCTTTGAAAAAGAGAGTTTCAAGACTGCAGAAAAGTTTTTCAAAACAATAACAAAGGGGAAAATAAGTTGGTTGACACCGGAAGAAGTATTGCTTGCAAAACTTATGAAAAATATGAGTTCTTATATCCAGGCTGCATGGGCAAATGAGTCATATTTAATCGCAGAAAGTTTTGGTGCCAATATCCACAAAATTGCAGATGCTGTATCAGAAAACAGAGAGCAGAAATTAGAAATCAGAAATCCGAATCCAAATAATGGTGGACCTGGCATGCACAAGGAAGGATGGTTTTTAGTAGACAGAATTCCTTTCAATGAGTTAATAACAAGTGCATTTAAAATCAATGAATCAATGCCATCTCAAATAATTAAGAAACTGCAAAGCCACAAGATAAATAAAATAGCAATCCTGGGCATGACAAATAAAGCTGATTCTGACGATGCAAGAGCATCCCTCAGCTACAAACTAAGAAAAGCTCTTTTTTATCAGGATTACAATGTAGCCTGTTACGATCCATACCTTCCGGAATATTCCGACTCTTCTGTTTTGCAAAATTCAGATGCTGTAATTCTTATGACTCCACATAAAGAATTTAAAAATCTGACTGATGTTTTGAAACTTGTAAAAAATCCTAACTGTCTAATAATAGACCTGCAGGGATTCTGGAATGAAACTAGAGAAAATGGAAATAACGGGATACTACAAATCAATACTGCAAAAGCTACAGTGAAAGGAAAGAAATGAAAAGAGGGTTTTTTACAATATTTCTAATATCAATATTACTTGTTAATTTTTGCCTGCCATCATATGCAGCAAAATCAATTAAAAATCAATGGACAAAGTTTGCATCAGAGATTTGCAAGACCGAAACACGTACTTGTTCAGGCAATATTTTAGAAACAGGAAACACTGAGCAGACCCAATCTTGTATAAAATGCTGCACTGAAGGTATAGAATCTGCTCTTGCAGAAGAGAAGTGTTTCAATTACTGTACCTGTGAATGTGCTCTAAGTTCAAATCCTAAAGGTCCAGCCACCACTAAACTTTGTTCAGCCAGAAAAAAGAAAAAATAGCTTAGATTAATCTTTTCCTACAAATTGCACAAAAAACTTTAAGTCCCCCCTTCTTATAAAATCTAAAGTCAGAATGATTTCTATTTCTTGCTGCATGAAGTTTTCCATCAGCAAGACCACGAACAAAGATATGGACTGTTTCTTTGTGACAGAATTTGAAATCTTCGGGGATTTGAAATTCTTCAATACCAGATTCCCCTGATGTAGAGGCGTAGCGCGCTACGCCTCTACTTAATACTTTTGCCCAGTTAATAAGGGCTTTCAGATAATTTGCCATAGCTGAATGAAATTTTATTGTCTTTTAATATTTAAACGTACCTATTTAATGATACCTCTTGTATTATAGATAGATACAAATGTCAGACGAAAAACCCAACAAACAAACCACAAAAATAAAAGGCTCCGAAGCTCTTTTAAATTGCCTTGTCAGAAATGAAGGTGTAAAAACAATCTTTGGTTATCCGGGTGGAGCAGTTCTAGGACTTTATGATGAGCTTTATAAAAGGGATGACATAAATCATATTCTTGTTCGTCATGAACAATGTGCCGGTTTTATGGCAGACGGTTATGCAAGAATAACTGGAAAGCCTGGAGTTGTTTTAGCTACAAGTGGTCCCGGCGCTACAAATATTGTCACAGGGCTGTGCAGCTCTCATATGGATTCAATCCCAGTAGTTGCACTGACAGGACAAGTACCCACTTACGGCATTGGAAAAGACTTCTTTCAGGAAGCAGATATTACCGGAATAACAATGCCCGTAGTAAAGCACAGTTACCTGGTTCTTGACCCGGCACAAATTCCAAAAACAATAAGAAAAGCATTTTTAATTTCATCTACCGGAAGGCCGGGACCTACACTTATCGATCTTCCAAAAGATGTTTTAAATGGAACCTTTGACTATTACGAAGGTATGGAAAATAAATTTACTCTACCTGGTTATAAGCCAACAATAAAAGGAAATGCCAGACAAATTCATGCAGCAAGCAAAGCAATCTTAGCCAGCAAAAAACCAATGCTCTATATTGGTGGTGGAATAATATCGAGTAATGCATCCGAAGAATTAATTAAGCTGGCTGAAACCTCTTCAATACCTGTAGCTTATACCGTTATGGGTAAAGGTGCACTTCCAGACAATCATATTTTAAATTATGGAATGCTTGGCATGCATGGAACAGCCTATGCAAACTATGCCATCCACGAATGCGATCTTTTAATAGCAATTGGTGTTCGATTTGATGACAGGGTTACCGGAAAAATTGAAACTTTTGCACCAAACGCTTATGTAATTCATATAGATGTTGATCCTGCTGAAATTGGAAAAAATAGAAAAATGCGGGATGTTGTGGATATTCCAATCGTAGGGGATGCAAAATCTGTTTTATGTGAGCTGAATGAAACAATGAATGGTAAAAAATGTGACACCACTGAGTGGATTTCACAGATTGAAGGATGGAAAAAGCAATACCCTCTTGATCTGCCAAAAGACAAAACACAAATTTCACCACAGCAAATATTGTTAGCATTAAATAAATATCTTAAAGATGCCATTTACACAGTAGATGTAGGTCAACATCAGATGTGGGCAGCTCAATATCTTGAAATTAATAAACCGCGCAGATGGTGCAGCTCAAGCGGTTTAGGTGCTATGGGATATGGCTTCCCTGCTGCACTTGGAGCTAAAGCCGCAGTAAAAGATCTGGGACTTGATATTCCTGTTGTAGCAATTACCGGCGATGGCGGTTTCCAGATGAATTTTCAGGAGCTTGGCACAATGGTTGCTCATGATCTTCCTGTAATTATTGTTTTGTTTAATAACAATAATCTTGGCATGGTCCGTCAGTGGCAGGAACTCTTTTACGATAAGCATTACAGCTACATTGACTGGGGTTCTGGAAGTCCTGACTATGTAAAACTTGTAGAAGCATTTGGTGTTAAAGGAATTAAAATTACAGATCCAAAGGACGTTGATAGCGCTATTAAAACCGCTGTAGAGACTTGCCATGGTAAGTCTCTACAAAAACCTATATTGTTAGAATTTGAACTGCAATACGAAGCAAACGTCTGGCCGATAGTCCCTCCTGGTGGAAGCAGTCATGAAATGATGGGGATAGATTCAGATACTATTCCATCAAAACCTACTACTAAGAGTGAGTTGGAAAAAATTATTAAGAGGTAGAAGGTTAAAGGATCTTACAAGGTTTTTTAATATTTACTTAATATTGTTCTTAGAAATCAAACAAAAAAAAGGTTTTAATAAAAACTCAGTTTAACGAAACTCAATAAATCAGATTTTCAATTTTAAATTGTATATAATATTACAAAATCTATTAAAGAAGATTTTGAAAATCATCTATGCATAAATTTTTATAACAAGCGAAGGTTTACTCTAAATGTAAACCTGAGCACCTAAGAAAGGCTGCATAGAAATAGCAAAATAATCTGTGTGAGCAGTTATTTTGCGTTATATAAAAAAGTATTTAAGAAATGGGAATACCAATAGATACTGCTGTACAGCACCGAGATGTGGCTAAAATACCCACATCTGGATCACTTTCCGGTAATAACAAAAATCTAAATTATTACTTTCAAGAATTTCACAAAACAATAAATGACAATAAAGATGGAATTAATACTTCTTTTAATCTCACTTCTGGAATAGTAAACTTCTTAGGATTTTTAAATGGCAATTTCAACTTTGTCAGTATGGATGAAGAAACAGTAGAAAAGACATGTAACTTTTTTGCTAAGTTAGGTACTGCTTCCAGGGGAATAACCGGTGCTGCAGACTGTTGGGCAAAAAACAATTTAATTCCTCTCGTTGGTTCTATACTTGAAGTACCAATTGCATTATTTACCAATGGATATGATCTGTGGCTAGGAAGAGGATTGGCACAATCAGTTCGTCAGGTTCAAGCCACAATTAAACGAAGAGGAATGAAAATAACAACCTCTGACAAAAAAGAAATTACTTTATCCACAAAGGATGGAGACGATTTTGCAAAATATGGCATAGGAATGTGGGATGGATTTATTTACTCAATAAAAGAATTTGGAAAAGTATTTAAAGAAATTTTTACAAATCCATTTGCTAAAGATGGTCAAACATTTGGACGTGCAGTTACGTTTTGCTCTGTATTTCAAGGTGGCGGGCCTATTATTGCCCTATTAGGTTTAGATAAAATTGGAGCTTTCTTAAGAGATTTAGCTGGCGGCTTAATTGATATTGCTTACATGATGGATAAAAGAGAACCAGGGAAACACTCATATTTTCCTGCCGGATTACTCTGGTTAGGTTCAGCAGCTATAGACTTTGAAAAACGAGTTGATCTGCTTCTTCCCGGCTGGAATAATCGTACTCAGTTATCCCTAGCTTTAGATCCACTTGCTGCCATATATGAAAGCAGAGCAAATTATGACACAGGCTCAGAAGCACAGCATGCACAAGCAACATAATAGATAAGCTCTAATTTAAAATCAAATAACAAACTGGTGTAAAATTATCCTGCATGCCTAGTCCTAACAACACAATAATTTTAATCGATGCTCCAAACCTTGCATTTAGAATGTTTTTTGCTATGGAACGTACAAACATGCGCACTCTGGGTGGAATCCCCACATGGGCAACTTACGGTTTTTTTAAAGCGATTTTTGATCTTATAGATAAAACAAAACCAAAAGCAATTGCAGCAGCATATGACTGTAAAGAACCTACATTCAGACATAAAGAGTACGAAGAATACAAAGCAAACAGACCGGAAGAAATGCCTGAAGAACTTTCAGCCCAGTGGCCTTATATAAGAGAAGGACTTGAAAGTTTTGAAATCCCCATTTATGAGCTGCCTGGGTATGAAGCAGATGATGTCATAGGAACACTTGCAAAAAAAGCAGCAAAAGATGGTTTAAATGTTTTAATTCTTACCGGTGATAGAGATGCTTTTCAGTTAATTAATGACAAAATTAAAGTTCTTGTTCCATCTAAAGGTGAGTTGAAAGAATATGGTCGTCAGGAGGTTTTTGATTACTGGGGAATATGGCCTGAACAGGTTATTGATTTTAAAAGCTTATCTGGAGATGCCTCTGACAATATCCCCGGAATTAAAGGGATCGGTGAAAAGACTGCAGAGAAATTACTAACAGAATTTGGGACACTGGATAACATTCTTAAAAATGCAAAAACAATCTCTAAAAAAGGACTTCAGGAAAAAATAATTAATGGCGAAAAAAGTGCTTACCTTTCAAAAAGGCTTGCCACAATTGACACAGATGTACCGATAGATATTGATTTAAAAGATGCTCACTTAAATTTGCCCAACATGGATAAGCTTGTTGGATTTTTACAGAAATTTGAATTTAACAGCTTTATAAAAAGACTTCCAAGTGTTCTGGCTTTGTTCGACAAAGCAGTAGTGGCAGGTTTGAAACCTGTCACTACTGTACAAAGCCACGGTCAAATGAAATTAGACATTAATACTTCAAATGGAATAACAGACGATCCTCTTGAAGATTTAGAAATCCCTGATTTAAAAGTAGATATTATTGATACTGAAAAAGAATTAGAAAAAATTACTTCAGAGCTTAAGAATAAAAAATATATTTGCATAGATTTGGAGACCACTTCTGTTAACAGTAATACCTGTGACATTGTAGGCATAAGTCTTGCATACTTTAAAGATGAAAAAGCAAAGCTAGAAGAATCTGAAGACATAAAGGCTTGTTATATACCTGTTGGTCATGAAATAGGCAAGCAGTTAAATATAGAACATGTTTTAAAAGCTTTAAAGCCAATTTTAGAAGAAGAAGGAAAAACAAAAATAGCTCAAAATTGTAAATTTGAATACAAAATCTTAAAAAGATATGGAATAAATCTTGGTGAAAATATTTATGACACAATGCTTGCCAGTTATGTGGCAAATCCTGATGAAAAGCATGGCTTAAAAGATCAAGCTGCAAGAATTCTGGGAATTAGAATGCAAAAGATTGATGAGTTAATTGGCGGAGGAAAGAAGCAGCTTTCCATGGCACAGATTGAAATTGAAAAAGTTGCTCCATATGCCATAAGTGATGCCACTTATACTTTACAGCTTGCAAAATACTACAAATCAACTCTTGAAAAGTCTTTAGAAAATGTGCTTGAAACTATTGAAAATCCACTTGTCCCTGTTTTATCAGGAATAGAATTAAATGGTGTACGAATAGATACAAAAATATTAAAAGATTTATCAAAGACAATCACAAAAAGACTGCAGGAGCTGGAAGAAAACATATTTAAAACAGCAGGTGAACCTTTTAATATAAACTCATCTCAACAACTCGGGAAAATACTTTTTCAAAAACTTGGAATCGAAAATGAAGGAAAATTTACAAAATCAGGACAACCATCTACAGATGCCAGAACACTGGAAGCACTTGCTCAAGATGATAAAACAGGAATTATAGAAAATATTTTAGAGTATCGCCAGTTAAGCAAACTAATTTCTACTTATACAGACTCACTTCCTGAACAAATCAATAAAAAGACGAGTAACATTCACTGCGATTTTAACCAGACGATTACCTCTACAGGAAGACTTAGTTCAAGCAATCCAAACCTTCAAAACATTCCAATCAGATCAGAACTCGGGAGAAAAATAAGAAAAGCATTTATCTCAAGTTTCGATGATGGTGTACTTTTAAGTGCCGATTATTCACAGATAGAACTTAGGGTTTTAGCTCATATGTCTGAAGATCCTGTATTGATTGAAGCATTTAAAGCCGGTGAAGATATTCATAAAAGAACAGCTATGGAAATTTATGGTGTCAGCGAAAAAGAAGTCACATCAGAAATGCGGGGACATGGTAAAACATTAAACTTTGCATTGATTTACCAACAAGGGCCTTATGCTACAGCCAGACAATTAAATATTACTCAGAAAGAAGCACAAGAATTTATAAGCAAATACTTCGAAAAATTTAAAAAAGTAAAACCCTTTTTTGAGAATCTTTTAAACTTTGCCAGAGAACATGGCTATGGTGAAACCATCTATGGAAGAAGGAGATATTTCAAAAATCTAAATATGAAAAACAAGGCTATTCAAAGAGAAGATGAAAGAGCAGCCTGCAATGCCCCTTTACAGGGCACTGCCGCAGATATTATGAAACTTGCAATGATAAAAGTTCACAAAGATATTAAAGAAAAAAAATACAAATCAAAACTAATTTTGCAGGTACATGACGAACTTGTATTAGATGTTCATCCGTATGAAAAAGAAAAAATTAAAATATTAGTAGAAGAAGGAATGGAATTAGAGCAACCGTTACATGTCCCGCTATTAGTAAACCTTTCATGGGGAAAAGATTGGTATGAGTGTGGGTAATTCTAGAGAACCAGTGGACAGAAATCAGAGAATCAGAAACTAGAAGTTAGAAAAAATGTAACCAGAGGTTACATGCAAATACAGAAGATACATTGTAGAAAGTTAAGAAAAGCATTTTGTATACTTTAAGTCTATGACCACCTATGATGAATATAGAGTTGAGACATTCAGAATATTTGGACTGGCATTTATGACTCCATTTGGTAAATTAGTCCTTGATTTCCCAAACTTGAAATTAGAAGGAATTAATCTTCTTTCTATACTTTATTTTGTGTTTAGTTTAATACTTGCTTATATTGGTATAATTTTGGTGTTAAAAGGATTTGAAATTTTAGACAATAAGGAATGCAGGAGATAAAAATGGACGATCCAAGAATAATTGTACTGTTAATAATGTTTGGTGTTATTTTATCAGGAACAGGCTACTTATATTTAGGTTTAATGAATAAATTACCTTGGCAAAAGAAAAACAAATCATAGATTGTGCCAACTGAACAAGAAATTTTAGAAACAATAAGAAAGATTATTCCAAATTCAAAAAATTATTTATTTGACGATGCAGCAATTATTGAAAAGAATTTGATTGTTACTACTGACACATTAGTTGAAAATACACACTTTACTTTAAAAACTTACACCCCTGAAGAAATTGGATGGAAAGCTCTAGCTGTTAACTTAAGCGATATTGCAGCTATGGGTGGAAAGCCTCTTTATGCACTGGTCTCACTATCACTTCCTAAACATATAAAAATAAAATGGATTGAAAGATTTTACAAAGAATTAGTAACTTGTGCAAAAAGATATAAGACAAAAATTATCGGTGGAAATCTGGCAAAGTCCAGAGAGATTAACATCACAATAACCGTGATCGGCAAAGCAGTTGTAAAGACGCCCCGCCGGGGCGTTTCAACGAGATCAAATGCAAAATCTGGTGATCTTGTTTTCACAACTGGTACATTTGGTGATGCAGCTGCTCAAAACTATAAAACCAAAACACTTCCACAAATAGAACTTGGTCAAAAGATTGTAAGAGCATGTTTTAAACATCCCCCTGCATTAATGGATGCAAGTGATGGGCTTGCTGACTGTTTAATTCAAATTGCAAAGCAAAGTAATGTAAAAATTATTATCGATAGAGATAAAATCCCTATTTCACAAAACACTAAAAAAGCTGTTGAAATGTTAAATAAAGAGCTTTTAAATTTAGCCTTGTATGGCGGTGAAGATTATCAATTAGTAGGGACAGCTAGCAGGATTGATTGTAAAAAATTAGAAAATCTCAAAGGAATCAAAATAATCGGAAAAGTAATAAAAGGTAATGGCGCATTTTTAAAACAAAACAATAACAAGCTTGTTAAACTTGATCTGCAAAAGACTTATGAACACTTTAAATGAACGCATCGCAGCCATAGACATAGGATCAAATTCTTTTCATATTGTTGTTGTTGAAATAAATCCTGAATCTCAGTCATTCAGAGTTCTTGACAGACTTAGAGAAACTGTACGTCTTGGTACATTTCATGAACCAAAAAATGAGTTAAGTACAAATGATATGAAAAGAGGATTTGAGACCCTCAAAAGGTTTAAAAAACTTGCCGAGGGACATCATGTAACTGAAATATTTGCATCTGCCACAAGTGCTGTCAGAGAAGCCATAAACGGGAAAGAATGGCTACAAAAAACAAGAGATGAGCTTGGTATTGATGCACATGTAATTGCAGGCATTGAAGAAGCCCGGTTAATTTACCTTGGAGTCCTTTCTGCTACTGAGCTACATGGAAAAAGAATTGGAATTATTGACATTGGTGGTGGAAGTACGGAATTAATACTTGCAGATGAACAATTTATTTATCACTTATCAAGCACAAAAGTAGGAGCTCTGAGACTTACAGAAAAAGATTTACAGGATGAATCAAATCTTTTACAAAAAATTGAGTTTACGGAAAAACATATTGAAGGACTTATCCTGACAAAACTTCAGCAAATTGAAGAAACAGGAGGATTTGATTTTTTGGTTGGTACATCCGGGACTATACAAACAATTGCAAGAATTGACTATAGAATGCATAATTTTGTGGATTCTGAAAGTACTCCAAATTTAAATCAGTACAAAATCACTTACTCTTCTCTCTGCACAATAATTGAAAAGATGATTGCAACTCCAAAAGAAAAGCGCACAAGTGCTTTTGATATAAGCAAAAACAGGGCTGAAATTATTTTAGCCGGGGCAATTATTTTAAAAGTACTAATGAGAAATTTAAATGCAGATGAAATTGTTTACTGCGACAGGGCTTTAAGAGAAGGGTTAATTGTAGATAAACTATTACAAAAAGGAATTATAAAAGACAGACTTCAATACCAACAATCAATAAGAGAAAGAAGTGTCTTTGAACTGGCAAACAAGTATAAATTTATGAAAGAGCATGCAGAGCATGTGAAAAATCTAAGTTCTAAAATATTTGATCAAACTAAAGGAACACTTCATAACTACAATGAAAAAGAAAAAGAACTTCTTCAGGCAGCTGCAATCTTGCATGATATTGGCTCTCTGGTAACGCATAATGATCATCACAAACATTCCTATTACCTAATAAGGCATAGTGGTTTATTAGGTTTTAATGATGAAGAGGTAGAGCTTATAGCAAACATTGCCAGGTATCATAGGCAAAGTAATCCTAAGGACAATCATCCTAATTTCCAGAATCTGCCAAGAGAACACAAAAAACTGGTAAAAGAGCTAAGTTCAATTCTTAGGATTGCTGAGGGTTTGGACAAAGGACATAAATGTGCTATAAAGGATATTGATATTAGCCCTAATTTAGTTAAAAAGAAGCTAAAATGTAAGCTCATCAGTAATATAAAAGGATATGATTGTGCACTGGAGAAATGGTCAGCAATCGGAAAAAGCAAAGAGTTTAAGAAAGAATTTGGAGTAGACATTGATTTTGTTCTGCAAAAACGGGTAAATCATGAGTAAGCAAGTTTAAATGAATTTTTCAATTATTTCAAAAAAATTAAATTAATGATGATGAGATTATTTTTAAATCTATCGTCGTTTAAGAGATCAGAGATCAGAGATCAGAGATCAGAATTCTCACCTCTCACCTCCCACCTCTCATCTCTATTCTTAAACGCCGAAGTGGTGAAATTGGCAAACACGCTACGTTCAGGGCGTAGTGGGCGAAAGTCCTTGCGGGTTCAACTCCCGCCTTCGGCAAATTCAGGAAATCAGAGGATCAGAAGTCAGTGGTCAGAAAAAAGGAGGATATGCTTTGAGATTTGAAAGATTTGAGAGGAGGCCTTATAGGGAGCTTCCAAACATAAATGAAAGGATCCGCGCAAGAGAGGTTAGATTAATATCTGAAACTGGAGAAATGCTTGGTGTAATGCCTACAATGCAGGCAGTAAAAATTGCAAAGGATAGAGGCTACGATCTTGTTTTAGTAAGCAACCAGGATCAACAAACTCCTGTTGCAAAAGTAATGAACTACGGAAAATACAAATTTGAAACTGAAAAGAAAGCTAGGGATGCAAAGAAAAAGCAACATGTAGTAGATGTAAAAGAAATAAAAATGAGTTACAAGATTGAAAAACATGATTACCTGGTACATGTTAAAAAAGCTGAAAAGTTTTTAAGCCATGACGGAGATAAAGTTAAAGTAACAGTCCAACTTCGCGGTAGAGAGATGGAACATAAAAATTTAGCCATAGATCTTCTAAAACGATTTGTGGATGATACTGCGAAGTGGGGAATCCCTGAAAAATCCGTTAAGATGGAAGGGAAAACTGCACTGGTAATATTAGTTCCTCTGCCACATACACATAAGAAATCGTAGAGTCATGCCGTGGCATGACTACAGCGTCTCTACACGTTCCTACTAAAACGACATTGTATAATGTAATTTCGTCGTTATAAAACAATGCCAAAATTACATACAAATCACGCAGCAAAAAAGCGCTTCAGAGTAACGAAGAATGGTAAAGTTTTGGCCAAAGGTGCAGGTAAACAGCACATAAATACCCACATGTCTGCAAAGAAAAAAAGACATATAAGAACACCAAAGTTTCAAGTACATGAGACATTGGTTGATCATGTCATCAGACAGTTACCATATGCACAATATGCAAGATAAAGACAATTTATGAATTGCCGTACAAAAAGCATTCAAGAAAAGAGAAATAAGAATTATGCGAGTCAAACGAGGAAGAGCAACCAGAAAAAGACATAAAAAAGTTTTAAAAGCTGCAAAAGGCTTTGTAGGCTCAAAGAGCAAGCTTTTTAAATCTGCAAATCAGGCAGTAATGAAAGCCTGGAAATATGCTTACAGACACAGAAGACAAAAGAAAAGAGATTTTAGAAGACTCTGGATTACCCGAATTAATGCTGCCTGCAGAGAGCTTGGTTTAACTTACAGTAAGTTTATAAATGCATTGGGCAAATCAAACATACAATTAGACCGCAAAATGTTAGCTGACTTAGCAGTAACTGATAAAGAAGCTTTCAAGCAAATAGTTTCACAAGTTAAAGCTGCGTAGAAACCACTGCCTTCAAGTATTCCTGTATAAAGTCATCCAGATCTCCATCTAAAACCTTTTGAACATCACGAGTTTCATATTTTGTTCTGGCATCTTTTACACGACCTTCATCTAAAACATAAGATCTAATTGCATTTCCAAAAGTAGCTGAAATCGTTTCACCTTTTAGTTTTTGAAGTTTTGCTTCATGCTCTTCCTGAAGTTTAGCAAATAACTTACTGCGTAAAATTTCCATAGCTCTTTCTTTATTTTGAAGCTGACTGCGTTCCTGATCACAGCGAACTACTATTCCGCTTGGAATGTGTCTTATTCTTACTGCAGTTTCTACTTTGTTTACGTTTTGACCACCGGCACCACCGGAACGCATCGTATCTATTTCAAGTTCTTCAGGTTTTATTTCCACTTTGGCTTCAAGCTCAGGAATTACAGGTGTTACTTCAAGTCCTGCAAAGCTTGTCTGACGGCTGTCTTTACCGGATTTATAAGGTGATTTTCTGACCAGTCTATGAACTCCTTTTTCTGCACTTAAATAACCATAAGCATAAGGACCACTAATTTTAAATGTGGCGCTTTTAATTCCAGCCTGTTCACCATCAGATCTTTCCAAGATTTCAAATTTAAACCTGTGAAACATTTCTGCCCATCTCTGATACATTCTAAGAATCATCTCCGCCCAATCCTGAGCATCAGTACCACCAGCACCTGCATTAATCGAAACCATTGCATCAGAAATATCATATTCACCGGATAGAAGCTGTTCTATTCTATGTAAGTTAAGTTCTTTTTCTGATTTTAAAATATCAACTTCAAGTTCAGCTAAGACCTTTTCATCATCTTCTTTCAATGCAATATCATAAAGTTCGTTTATCTCATTAATTTTATTTGTCCAGTTGAAAAATTTTTCTTTTTTGTTTTTTAAAAAGCTGAAATCACTGCTAAGTTTTGCTGCTGTTTGTGGATTATCCCAGATATCCGGCTTTGCCAGTTCTTCTTCTAATTTTTTTATTTCAGAATCAATTTTACTTAAATCAAAGCAACCCCCTGATAGAGTTCCATAGGTCATTTAAGCTTGTCAGTTTATTTTGTAATTCCAATGTGTCCATTACAATTAAGAATATATCATAAATTAGTTATCAGAAAAAGGCTTTGCTTTTCTTACTTCTTTTTCAAGGACATCACACCATTGATATTTACTCAAACCAGAAAAGTAAGAGTGTCTCTGAGCGTTCCCTGAATAAGTGTTAGCTCTACTTAGAATTTGAATTATACCTTCTAATCCTTTTCCCTTGAAAAGAAAGTCAAAACATGGTGGAGAAGGAATCTTTTCTCTAATTCTTTTAATTTCGGGCCCATTTAAAGATCTCTCCGGTAAGTGAACTCTTTGCTTACCTTGAAAATCTACTGGAATTATATTTCTTATATCCACTATCAATATTAAATATCAGTTTTAGATAGCTTTTTTCAAGTTAAATCCTAAGAATCTAACAAATCTGCAAATGGTTAAAACCTCTAAGCAAAATTCTCTTAACCAAATCAGAGACTTTACCGGATTATTTTATTTTTAAATATTATGTACTATAGAACCCAAGTAAACAATTTAAAAAGGAGAGACATATGAGTTTAACAACTGCCGGTGTTTTACCTACAGGAGCCTTAAAAGGGCAAGGCGCTCATCCCGAGAGACTTAAAACAGCTGAACAATGGATTGAAGCTGCTGAAAGTGGAAGAGTTGGCTATTCAACTGTAATGGCTAATGAAAAATCTTTAACTAGGCGCTTTGGGGAAGATCATTTTGACTTAATCCTAGTAGCATGCAAAGACTTACCAGGATTCTAACTATACTTTAAGTCCTGCTAATTGAAGCTGTTTAATATTCGATAATAAAACAGCAATATCAGCGGGTGAAACTCCCCCTATTCTAGATGCCTGACCTATCGTGATTGGTTTGATTTTATCAAGCTTTTCCCGGGCTTCATTTGACAAGTGAATAAGACTTTTAAAATCTATGCTTAATGGGATTTTAATCTTTTCAATTTTGTCCTGCTGGGATATTTGAGAAAGTTGTCTGTTTATATATCCTTCATATTTTACTTCGGTTTCTATTTCAAATTCGGGAATATTACTCACCACATCATTGCGAGGAGGGACAAAGTCCTGACGTGGCAATCTCTCTAACGTTTTGGAGATTGCTTCGTCGCTCATGCTCCTCGCAATGACGCCTTGCGAAAGCTCTTTAATACACTCATATGTAATACCAGGTCTTTTTAAAAGCTCTAACAAACTCATTGGTTCTTCAATTTGTGAATCATATTTTGCAAGAATATTATTTACTTCAGCTATTGGTGTTACTTTTGTTTTTTCAAGTCTTAATTTTTCATTTTTCATTTTTTCCATTTTTTCATTGAATATCTTCCACCTGAAATCATCCACAAGCCCAATCTCGCGTCCAAGCAGGGTCAATCTCTGATCTGCATTATCCTGTCTTAGAAGTAATCTGTACTCAGAACGAGACGTAAGCATTCTATAAGGCTCATCCATCTCCTTTGTAACTAGATCATCAATCAATGTCCCTATATAACTTGAATTGCGTTCAAAAATTAATGGTTCTAAATCCTTTACATCCCTGCCTGCATTTATACCAGCCACAATTCCCTGTGCAGCAGCTTCTTCATAACCACTTGTACCAAGCACCTGACCAGCTATAAAAAGTCCTTTCACATTTTTTGACATAAGTGCATGATTAAACTGTGTGCCGGGAAAATAATCATATTCAACAGCATAAGCTGGTCTTATAATTAACGCATTCTCAAGCCCTGGAAGCGAGCGAACTATTTCCCATTGAACTTCAATAGGCAGGCTTGTTGAACATCCCTGCAAATAAATTTCATTTGTATGTCGGCCTTCCGGCTCTAGAAACAAATGATGGGAAAGTTTATCTTTAAACCTGACTACTTTATCTTCAATTGATGGACAATATCTGGGTCCAACACATTCTATAATCCCGGCATAAATAGGCGACTTATCTAAATTAGCTCTGATTATTTCATGTGTTTTTTCATTTGTTCTTGTCAAATAACACGGTATTTGTTTACGAATTGGTCTGTCCGGTAAAAAAGAAAAGAACGATGGATTTTCATCACCCCAATGTTCTTCTAAAATTGAAAAATTTATTGCTCTGCCATCAAGCCTTGGCGGTGTCCCTGTTTTAAGTCTCTTTGATTTAAAGCCCAAAGAAACAAGAGAATCAGTTAAACCATAAGCTGCAAATTCTCCTGCCCTGCCGGCAGAATTTGACTTCAAACCAACGTGAACTTTTCCGGAAAGGAAAGTCCCTGTTGTTATTATGACCGTCTTTCCATATACCTTTTCACCAAGAGATGTTTCTACACCTTTAATTCTCTTTGATTGTGAAGTTTCTTCAACAATTAGCCCGGTTATCATTGCTTGATATATATCCAAACCGGGTATATTTTCTAGGTAATTCTTAACCCACATTGAATACTCTTTTTTATCAGATTGAGCTCTAAGAGACCTTACAGCCGGGCCCTTGCTGGCATTTAATGTTTTAAGCTGCAGGTAAGTAGCATCAGCAGCAATCCCCATAAGGCCGCCAAGAGCATCAATTTCTTTGACAAGATGAGATTTTGCCGGACCACCAACAGCAGGATTACAAGGCATTAAAGCAATGGTGTCAAGATTTAAGGCAAGGAGTAAAGTTTTTGCACCAAGTTTTGCACTGGCATGTGCAGCTTCACAACCAGAATGACCGGCACCAACTACAATGACATCATAAAATCTATCCATATGATTAAATTAAACTCGAGGCCTCAAACTATTGTACAAGAAGAAACATGAAAGATAAAAAAGACAATTTAAATAGTATTTCCATAGTTAAAAGAAATGGAAACACCGATAATAAATACACAAATCCAGATACAAAGCCCACAAACGTAGAAGGTCATTATCCCCGCTTTATGCTTCATGGAGCAATTAATTTACTTCAGGAAGACTTGCGGGAATTAAGCATAATACTGGAAAGTTTTGTACCTTACCTGGATAAAATCGGGATTCAGTTAAACCAGACGAACTCTCTTATTAAAGAAATAATTACAGGAACAGAAATTTTTAGAAGATTAAAGGGAATAAGCCAGGTAGAACTTTTACCATTTGCTTTTAAACAGGTCCCCTGGTTTACAAGATACACACACTCATGTTTGACATATGTTTTTGGGGAATATGTTGTTAATAAACTTCATAAAAGTTTGAGCTTTAATGAAACAGATTTTGAAGCTGTAAAACTTTGTTTTTTAATCCATGATCTCGGACATGGTCCATTCAGCCATCTTACTGAAAGAGCTTTTAGAACACCAAGAGGCAGGGGTGGAAAAATCCCAAAAGAATATGATCATGAATACTGGACAAAGATTCTTTTAAATGAATTAAAAGAACAACTATTTGATGCAAATGACAATCCTTACTTAAACAAGAAATTAACCAAAGAAGAAAAAGATAGATTGAATATTTTTTCAAAAGCTATTGAAATCATTTCCAAAGAAAAAATAAATCTTTGCACCCAGCTGCTTTCAAGCCAGGTAGACTTAGACAGACTTGCAAACTATCTTGGTGACAGGCTTGTAGTCAATGTCATCCTTGAAGAAGCTGATGTCAAAAGCGAAAGCATGGTGAAGCATTTAAGTTCTTTAAGCGAAGTTGTAGATAATATCAAAAGAATAATGAATGGCTTTGTAGTACTGGAAAAAGATACTGCTGGTAATAAATGTGAGCCTTATTTAGCTATTCATGAAGATGCTGTTAACCCTATTATTCATTACCTTTTAGACAGACACATAATCCGTTACTATCTCTTAAAGCACTATAGGCGTGAAGCTTCTAACAATTTACTGGAAAAGATTCTCCTCCGTTCTAAACACCTGGTCAGAAATAACCAACTGGATTCACTTGGAAAGACTGACTTACTGGTTCAGACATGGCTATTTGGAAATCATACTGAAGCTGAATTTGTAGAAATGGATGATCAGCTTGTATTTAACCAGATAAGGAAATGGATGAAAAACACAAAAGATGAAATACTTAAAGATCTAACTTTTAGATTTACTGCTCATAACTTCTTTTGTGCATATTCCTGCGAAAAGGATGGAAAGCCATTTCCACCAAGTAAAGAGGATATCGAAATAGCCAGAGAAGCTGCTGTAAAAACTCTTAAGAAAAAGACATTCCCTGACATAGACAGCAAACTACTTGGTGAATATTATTTTACTTATGATGAAACCACCTCAAAACCATATCATTCAGATAAAGATGAAATAGTAATTTTCACATCAGACAAAAAGGTTAAAAAACTTTCTTCATATATAAAGGATACTAACAATGAACTTGGCAAGTTGCTTTTAAATACAGAGTTTGCAAGATATCTATTTATAGTGCCTGATGAAGTAAACTTGTAAGTTAAATCCCCATCCCGTGTATAAAGTCTGCATGGACTACAAAATCGTTGCATCGATGATTTTATTTAAACGCTTACCTCCAACTCTTGGAGTTGCAAAAGAAGTTCCTTCTACCAATCCAATAGCTGCTCTTCCAGATCCATCAGGGTTATATATAATTCTTCCAGAGACATCCTCATCTAGAAAAAAGCAAGTCTGACCAGAGGAAAGAGCAATATCAAAAGTTGAAAATACAACATATTTACTATTTGAAGCCTCTAACCTTGGCTTTAAATACATTAGTAAGAAGAAATATTCTCTCATTATCTTTTCTACATCACCTTCAGGTGGTGCTCCTCCAGAAAATCTTTTATCCATTTCAGAGATTTTTTGTCTAACTGCTCCAAGAAGAGCTTCTCTAAGGTAGACTACATTTGCATGAATCTCACTAAAATCACTACTAACTATTTCTTTTGCCTTTCTCCCACACAATTTATTCACAAATGGTATTCCGCTAGAAGTAAGTTCTTTAGGAATATCAACATGACCATCTCCTAGTACTGAATAACCAAGTAATTTATTATCATCAAATATTTCTGTCACACTATAAGTACCTTGCTCATACGATGTTATTAAACTATGCTTAGGAGAGTAATGGGTTATGTTTCCATTTGCATCTGTTGCACCAATAGCTTGTACCCCTTTAGCTAAGGTTAAAATATTAAAGCAATTTTCTCCTCCATTCATACCTGCTACAAAACCCTCTGTACCTGATGCTATAACCCTTTCTAAAGCAATAACAGCTTTATACCAACTTTGATAAAAAGGATATTTTTGGCTTGATAGCCAATCAACAAGTCTTTCTCTATATTCAGCAATGTTTTCATTGGTTATCTCTCTCATTCCTGTCTTTTCTATAACATCCTCTAGAGAATTAAATTCTCGACTATTGCCTAATGAAAGATTTACAATCGTGTATAATCCATTACTTGCACGAATTCTTTCCAGTTCTTCAACAACTGCTAGTGCTTTCGTATCACCTTCCTGATAAAGATCAAATACTTTTCCTGCTAAATCTTCTGGAGTAATTACTTCACCGGGCTTTATACAACTAATTAATTCTCTTTCAAATAAATCAACCTGGACTAGCTTCCCTCTGCAAGTACCTTCTAAAACTCTTTTCACCAAATATCCATGCTGTATGCCAGGATCAGGTAACCCATCTCCGTTAATATCAATAGGAACTATTCCATTTTGATCTTTAAAATCTATAACAGCTGCTTTAAAAATTCTAGGTGCAGGAGTAAGTCCCTGAGTTTGTCTAATAGCATTACTCATAAAAACAGTTCCTATCTATAAGCATAGATAAAAAATATTCCTTAATCAATTAAGGAACATTAAACTTTGCTTAAGATCTTTCCTTAATATTCTTAACTATTTAAATCCCCATCCCGTGTATAAAGTCATCAATATTCTGCATGGTATCTTTTTTAGGCTGAGAACCGTTTTCTTCGGAAAGTTTTGGCATTGATTGTTGATCAAGAATTTTCTCAACTTCTTTTGAATTCGTTTCTTTTGACAGGACTCTTATAGCCTGTTCAAGTTCTTTTATCTTTGTAATAAGACAATTAATAGCATCTGCTTCAGGATCAGGCAGGAGATTATGATTTAAAGAATCACGTTCAGATATTTTCCTGCCTTGATGAAGGACAATTCTTGCTGGAATACCCACTACAGTTGAATTTGAAGGAACATCTTTTAAAACTACTGAGTTTGCCCCAATCTGACAATCATCTCCAATCTTTATATTTCCTAAAATTTTTGCTCCGCAGCCAACAACAATATTATTTCCAAGGGTAGGATGCCGTTTTACTTTTTTTGTACTTGTCCCGCCAAGCGTTACTCCCTGATAAATCACGACATCATTTCCAATCTCAGCAGTTTCACCAATAACTACTCCCTTTCCATGATCTATAAAAACCCTCTTTCCAATATTAGCTCCAGGATGAATTTCAATCCCTGTAATCCACCTTGAAATATGAGAAACAAATCTTGGCAAAATCGGGATTTTTAGTTTATATAAAATATGTGCAACCTTATGAAATATAAGCGCATGTAATCCCGGATAACAAAGCAAAACTTCAAGCCATGATCCACTAGCAGGGTCTTTTTTTTGAATATTTTTTATTTCATCATTAAGCCAAAATAACATCAGTTCCTTTTTATACGTCTTTTTTATTAATCAAACTCCTGCTTTTGCCATTGTTGGTTGGGCAAGATCAGCAAATAGTGCTGTAGACAAATACCTTTCTCCGGTACTTGGTAATATCGTTACTATTAATTTACCCTTATTTTCAGGTCTCTTGCCTATCTCAAGTGCAGCATAAACAGCAGCTCCTGAGCTAATTCCAGCTAAAATCCCTTCTTCTTTTGCAAGTTTTCTCCCAAATTCAAGAGCCTGTTCACTACTAACATGAAATATTTCATCAATAACTTTTCTGTCTAAAATATCAGGAATAAATCCAGCCCCAATCCCCTGAATCTTATGAGGAGAAGGCTGACCTCCTGCAAGAACAGGTGACTCTTTTGGTTCAATAGCAATAAGTTTTAGTGATAATTTCTTGGGCTTCAGAACCTGACCACAGCCTGTAATTGTTCCACCTGTTCCAACACCACTAATAATTATGTCTACCTTTCCATCAGTATCTTCCCAGATTTCTTCTGCTGTAGTATTTCTATGAATCAATGGATTTGCAGGATTTTTAAACTGCTGAAGCATGTAGGAATTTGGTGTTTCTTTCACAATTTCTTCAGCTTTAGCAACAGCACCCTTCATTCCCATTGCTCCAGGAGTTAAAACAAGTTCTGCACCAAAAGCCTTTAATAAGACTCTTCTTTCCATACTCATCGTATCGGGCATAGTAAGTATTAATTTGTATCCTTTTGCTGCCGCTACAAATGCAAGTGCAATTCCAGTATTCCCACTAGTTGGTTCTACAAGCACAGTCTGACCGGGTTTAATCTTCCCTTCTTTCTCAGCTTCGGAAATCATACTTACACCAATTCTATCTTTTACAGAACCCAGCGGATTCTGACTTTCCAATTTACAGGCAATGACAGTAGAAGGATCAAGCCCATATTCTTTATTTAATTTATTTAACCTGACAAGTGGTGTATTTCCAATGAGTTCAGTTACATCATTTGCAATCTTCATTATCTTTTTCTCCTTTGCAACTATTTAAATTATATAACAAAACACGTCATTGATATGTCGTTTCTATTCTTCATGATAACGTCAGGACTTACGAAAAAGTTCAACCCTATGCCATAAGCATAATTTGGAAGCAAAGCGGACATGGAGCGTGGGAATAGGGTTGAGTAAAAAAATCGTAAGTCCTGAAAGTATTACGACTTAAATAATTGTTGAAGCTTCTTAAATTCCTCTGTTCCAGCCATATATGCCATCTCAAAAAGAAGTGTTTCAACCGAGCTGATTATAACACCGGCACTTTTCATTTTTCCAATTGCAATTTCCTTGTTATAAGGAACCCTTGTAGTTACTGCATCACAGGCTAAATGAACCTGAAAACCATTATGAATTAAGTCCAGAGATGTCTGCAAAACACATACATGAGCTTCAATACCACAGACAGCAATTCTTTTTATATTTCTATTTTTAAGTTCTTCAAGAAATCCGACTTGACCACAGCAGCTCATTGTTTTTTTATAAAAAAACTTTGCTCCGTGTAAATATTCCTTAAAGTCACTTATTGTAGAACCTAACTTTTCAGGAACCTGTTCTGTAACTATTATAGGCAAAGTATAGATGTTTGCACCACTTAAGAGTAATTTTATATTTTTTACAGTTTCGTCATTTTTATGTAAAACAGGAATGAATCTTTCCTGAAAGTCTATCAATAAAACAAGAGAGTTTTCATCTGTAAAAAGCTCTGGATGTCTGCTGTTAGAAACCATAGCTCTTATCTTCTTCTTTTTTCTCTTCAGCCTGTGCTTTTAATACCTTTAACTGTTTTTCACCAATTTCTTTTTTAATACGTCCTTTTGTAATGAGAGTTTGATCTTTTTTCTTTTCCCCTTCTCTCATAAGGCTTAGCCCTTCACTAACCAGTTTTCGTGCTTCTATTTTACGCTTCTCCATTATTCTAAAAGCTTCATCTCTTATTGGGATTCCGTCTGTTCCTGGCTGTGCACTACCTCCACTTGATGAAACCTGACTGTTACCAAATAATCCAGCAGTTACCGGATTTGAAAAAATCAGAGAATATACTAACACTAAAAGAAGATATTCTAATTTCATTTATTATTAAAAACTCCTACAGGTAATATCAAGTTTACATGCAGATTCAAATCCATATGCAGCACCGAGAAGTAATTCTTCACTTAATGAAGGTGCAATAATCTGAAGTCCAATCGGAAGTTTTTTAGAATCAAATCCACACGGAACAGAAATAGCAGGTAAACCTGCAAGATTTGCCGGGATAGTTGCAATGTCTGAAATATACATAGATAAAGGATCTTCAGTCTTTGAACCAAACTTAAATGCAGTAGTAGGACAGGTAGGCGAAATTAAAAGATCAACCTTTTCAAAGGAATTCAAAAAGTCCTGTGCAACCAGTTTTCTGACCTGCTGGGCTTTTTTATAATAAGCATCATAATAGCCTGAACTTAAAGCATAAGTACCAAGCATAATTCTTCTTTTTACCTCTGGACCAAAACCTTCCTGCCTGGTCTTTGTATACATTGGCAATAACTCTTTTGCTCCTGCAGTACGATAACCGTATTTAACACCGTCATACCTTGCTAAATTTGAACTTGCTTCTGCAGTAGCAATAATATAATAAACAGGTACTGAATATTTGACATTTGGCAGGGAAATTTCAACAACTTCTGCTCCAAGATCTTTGAAAATTTTAACAGAAGACTCAATTGATTTTTTAATTTCAGAATCTATACCACTCTCCATAAGTTCTTTAATAAGCCCAATTTTTTTTCCTTTGAGAGATGTCGTAGTTATTTTATTTATATAGTTTGGAACCTCAACATTTAAAGAAGTACTGTCTTTTGAATCATATCCACTGATATACTGTAAAACCAGAGTAGCGTCATAAACATTTCTTGCAAATGGGCCGATTTGATCCAGACTGCTTGCAAATGCAATTAAACCAAACCTTGAAACCCTTCCATAAGTTGGTTTTAGACCAACAACCCCACAAAAGCTTGCCGGCTGTCTTACAGAACCACCGGTATCCGTTCCAAGGCTTACAGGCACTTCTCTTGAAGCAACAGCTGCTGCTGATCCCCCTGAACTGCCACCAGGAACAGTATTTAAGTTCCATGGGTTTTTTGTTTTTTTAAAAGCCGAGTTTTCAGTTGAACTTCCCATAGCAAACTCGTCCATATTTGATTTACCAATACAGATAGCGCCCGCTTCCCAGAGTTTATTTGTAGAAGTAGCTTCATAAGGAGCAATAAAATTTTCCAAAATCTTTGAGCCACAGGTCGCAGGATAGCTTTTAATACAAATTACATCCTTAACTACGATAGGAACTCCTGCAATTGGACTTAATTTTTCGCCTTTCTTAATCTTTGCATCTAATTCTTCTGCCTGTTTATACGCTAAATTTGTTGTGCTTGAATTCAATGCCTGAATTTTTGGTTCAACAATTTCAATTTGTTTATAACAAGCATCAACAATTTCTTTTGCTGAAATCTCTTTATTTAAAAGGAGTTTATTAATTTCTTTTGCTGTTTTATCTATTAAACTAGTCAATCTATTACCTTTCTAACATTTTTTATCCCTAGACAACGTAGTAATTATATTATAAGTGAGGGTTTGTTTGCCGACAAACCTGAACGTCATTTAAAACAATCTATGCAATTAATACTTATTAGACATGCACAAAGCAAAGGAAACAAAGCAAATATTGTTCAAGGGCAAACTGATGAAGGACTTTCAAATCTAGGAAAAGAACAAGCTCAAGAATTATCAGAATATTTTGAGCCTGGAGATATTACAGCTATTTATTCAAGCGATCTTGGAAGAACTATTGAAACAGCAACACCAACAGCAAAAAAACTAAATCTTGCAATCAAGACTGATGCTGACTTACGTGAGGCACATTTCGGAATCTGGGAAGGACTTACATACAATGAAGTTAAAGAAAAATATTCAAAGGAATATACTGAATGGCATAAAGACTATTACATAAGACCACACTGGTTTGAAAGCTTTGAATCAC
The DNA here is from genome assembly GCA_023250195.1 of Candidatus Melainabacteria bacterium. Taxonomy (GTDB): domain Bacteria; phylum Cyanobacteriota; class Vampirovibrionia; order 2-02-FULL-35-15; family 2-02-FULL-35-15; genus 2-02-FULL-35-15. The sequence continues at coordinate 194,582 of JAHFBF010000001.1, forward strand.
ATCAAAAAAGAATTAAAAGAGCAATTGAAAAAGTTTTATTTGAAAATGACTATGGTTCAAAGGTAGCTATATTTACTCATGGTGGAAGTATAAAAACCCAGTTTGGGCATTTTAAAAATCTAAGCGGCAAAGAATTAACGCAATTTATAACATTAAATTGCAGTTTAACCTTAATTAACTTTGATCCAACAACTAAATATGAAAATGGAAAGTTAATTTACTATAATAAAGAGGTAATTAAAATCAAAGCTCAAAGGGAACTCTAATGAACGAATTAAATTTAGATGCAGAAAGCATAACAAGAAATAAAACCTATGGTGGTATTGAACACCTTCAACATCTATTAAAAATTGGCTGGTCACCTGACAGCCAGCTTATAAAAAAGTTTTTACTTGAAAATAACCTGTCAAATAACGATATTATAGAAGCAATAAAAAAGTTAAATGAAAGCCAAAATAAAGAGTGTTGTATAGATAGAAGTAATGTATGAACACGTTTTGCTGTTATATAATTAAAAGGCTTATAAATAAAGGATACAACAATGGCAAAAAAAGGCGACAGAGTAATAGTTACACTGGAGTGTACAGAAGCAAGAAAAGAAGGCAAAACTCCTTCCAGGTATTCAACTACTAAAAACAAAAGAAAACAAACTGAAAGATTAGAGTTAAGGAAATATAATCCTTACCTAAAAAAATATACTCTCCACAAAGAAATAAAATAACAAACCGGGAGATGCTGTCTTTGATTAAAAAAGAATGGATATATTCTTTAAAACGAGTATCCAGAATAATAATTGATCTTTCCTTATTTGCTTTATCTCTGATAATTTCTTACAAGTTACGACTTGAGCACAACGTCTCCACTGAAACACAGGGATGGTTCTGGAATTCACAACTTCCATTTGTTTTACCAATTGTACTTTCTTTAAGATTACTATTTCTATTTATATTTCAAATTTACAGCAGGATGTGGAGATACACAGAATTAAATGAAATCTTAGAACTTACAAAACCAATTTTCTATTCATCTTTAATTCTATCCACTCCGCGTATTATTGGACTTAACGCTTACAACCAGCTTTTTGTAATTCCACTCGGCGTGATAATTATTGATTCATCATTAAGCTTAATTTTCCTCTCATTCGCCAGACTGCTTAGAAAATGGCAGATTACAAAAAGAACAATTAAAAAAAGGCAGAAAGCAAATAATCATAGAGAAAAAAAACGTACTCTTTTAATTGGTGCGGGTCAGGCAGCCCAGGAGCTGGTAAGAAAGGTTATACAACATCCTGAACTTGATATAGAAATAATCTGTGCCCTTGATGACGATGAAAGAAAGCAAAAGATAAAAATCAGTGACAAAGTAAGAGTAATCGGACATATTAATGATTTAAGTAAAACCGTAGCCGACCACAACATTGAACAAATAATAATTGCCATTCCATCATTACCACCGAATCAAATTAGAGAAATTATAGATCTCTGTCAGACAACAAAACTTGAAACCAAAATTATCCCCGGAGTAGATCAACTGGCTGAAGGAAAAGTTACAATCGAAAAAATTAGGAGAATCAGCCTGGAAGATCTTCTTGGACGCGAACCAGTAGATTTATCAATCCCCGAAGTAGCTGCTTTTATAAATAATAAAACAATTTTAATTACAGGAGCAGGAGGCTCAATAGGCAGCGAATTAACGAAACAATTAGTTACTAATTTTTCACCAAAGAAAATATACATCCTTGGAAGAGGTGAGAATAGTATATTTCAACTTTCTCAGGAATTAAGCCGTTTAACTTCAATACCATTTACCCCGATTATCTGTGATATTAGAAACTATAAATTCCTCCGCGACCATATAACAAATATCTCTCCTGATTTAATTTTTCATGCAGCAGCACACAAACATGTGCCATTAATGGAAGAGCACCCAATGGAAGCATTTGAAAACAATGTAATTGGCACTAAAAATCTGGCAGAAATAGCCGGATTACTAAATATTGAAACTTTTGTGAATATTTCAACCGATAAAGCAGTAAATCCTATTAACGTTTTGGGTAATACAAAAAGGCTTGCTGAGCTTATTGTAAACACCTATGCTGAAAAATTCACAAAGACAAAATATATTTCAGTCCGGTTTGGCAATGTAATTGGAAGCAGGGGAAGCGTAATCCCAATATGGGAAGATCAGTTAAAAAATAATCTACCTATAACTGTTACTGACAAAAACGCATATAGATTTTTTATGACAATCTCAGAATCAGCCCAACTCGTAATAAAGGCAGGTGCAGTAGGAAAAACTTCAGAAATCATGGTACTGGACATGGGCAATGAAGTAAATATAGACTCTCTGGCAAAAGATTTCATAAGATTATCAGGAAATGATCCTGATCAAATAAAAATCAAATATACAGGACTCAGACCCGGCGAAAAGTTAAAAGAAGAACTTGTTGGTTATTATGAAGGAACAAATAGTACAAAACATAAAAAGATTTTAGTTATTGAACCGAAAGAATTTTCAGCGAGTTCTCTATTAAATACTCTTGAAGAATTACAGCAATTATCCACAAAATCCGACAAAATAACTTTTAAAGATAAGCTTTTTGAGGAAGTCAAAAAAATAAATGGGCTAGAAAAATCAATCCCTGTAAAGGTTTGACAGTTTTAGCTATTTTCAAGTATATTTCTAATTTGTTCAACAACATATTCCTGAACTTCAGGCTTTATTTCAGGATAGATTGGCAAAGATAAGATCTCATTACAAATTTTTTCTGTAACTGGTAATAAACCACTCTTATAATTTAAATATTCAAAAGCTTTTTGCAAATGGATTGGGATTGGATAGTAAATTATAGTTTCTATTCCTAATTCTTTTAACTTTTCATGTACTAAATCTCTATTTTGCAGTCTTATCGTATATTGATGAAAAATATGATGGCAACCAGGTTTTACCTGAGGAATAATAATTCCTTTTACATTCTTAAGAAGCTCATTATAATAAGCTGCGGCTTTTTGGCGTTTCACATTCCATTCATCTAAATATTTCAACTTTACTCTTAAAATTGCAGCCTGAATTTCATCAAGCCTGCTGTTTAATCCTATATATTCATGCACATAACGTTTTAAAGAACCATGAAATCTAAGCTGTTTAATTTTTCTAGCAAGCTCTTCATTATTAGTTACAACAGCTCCAGCATCTCCAAAAGCACCAAGATTTTTTGTAGGGAAAAAACTTATAGTCCCTATATCACCAAAAGTGCCAACAGTTTTTCCATTTAACTTAGCTCCTACAGCCTGAGCACAATCTTCTATAACAAATAAATTATGTTTCTTTGCAATATCAACTACTTTCAAAATGTCACATGGCTGCCCATATAAATGAACAGGAATAATTGCTTTGGTGTTTTTAGTAATTAATTTCTCAATCTTATCTGGATCAATATTAAAATCATTTTCCTGAATGTCTATAAAGACAGGCTTTGCTCCAACTAAAGCAATAGCTTCACTCGTTGCAAAAAAGCTATGAGATGCAGTAATAATCTCATCCCCCTGCCTAATACCTAAAGCCATTAAAGAAAGAATAAGAGCATCTGTGCCATTTGCACAGGATATAACATGCTTGGTCTCAATATACTTAGATAATTCTTCTTCAAAAAGGGTAACGTTAGAACCAAGGATATAAGAACCAGAAGCTAAAACCTCAAGAACTACATTTTCAATTTCATTTTTGATTAATTGATAGCTTGAAGCTAAATCAATAATAGGTATCTTTTTAACTTTTTGTACAATACCTGACTTTATCATTTACTCTTTCTGGCAAGAGCTCTTTTTTTTCTTTTTCTCTTTAATGATTTTCTGGCTCTTTTCATTCCTGGTTGCTGTTTCAATTTCATTGTTTACTCCTATTTATTTACAACAGAAATTGTAGTTGGAAATATATCAACTGTTGGTCCTGTTACTATAGCAGTATGACTGGTTTGCGGCAAAGCAAAGCTTAATTTTGACTTTCCTACTCCTTTTGGAAGTAAATCCACATCAATAGTAAAATCTTTCTCGGCCTCATTAGTCAAAACTATTTCAACCCCGGAACCGCCACCTTCACCACTAAAAGAACTTGAGTTAAAAGACTTGGCTGCAATCCCCGGAGCAATAATTGCATGTCCAAATGTTTCATCAACATCAATAACTTTATTATCAGCTAATAAAATCGGTATAAAAATTGTCTCTTCCTTTTGTGCCAGTCTTTGAATCTCTAAAGTAATCTTATTTTGATTTAAAACCAGTCTCTTCCTACCTTTCTCAAGTTTTTCAGTAACCTCTATCTCATTATTTGTTTTAACATTAATCATTACATCATTATCAATTACCAGTCCTTTTGAAGGCAATGCTAATTCATCAGCAACCATTAAGAGAGATACATCTGATACACCATTGCCAACAGAAGTTAGAAAAATATTTAACTTTAAGGTTGCTGGCAATCCATTTTCATCGAATTTGATTAACCCAACCCCTGTTCCAGCCTTATCTTTTGATGTTGAAGCTACTGCCAGAATATTAGAAGTAGCAAGGCCATCCAATGAAACCTTCTCTACATCTACAATCATTGTGTCAAGCTTTATTGGAATAAATAGTGTTTGTTGTCCTTTTGGAATATCTTTAACCGTTATTTCAATTGAATATTGAGGCACTGTTATGGTCCTTGAATCCTGTTTAGCTATTTCCTTTTTAACAATCTTAGTTTCTGTTTTAATCACTTTTGTTTCTGCAATAACTTTCAAAGACTGTACACATAGAAAACCTATAATCAAAACAATTAATAGTTGTTTCATTTGCATCCCCTTATTTTCTAATTCATTCTATCAAAAATATAAGTAGCAATACTGTTAAAGCAAATAGAAGATTATTAGGAGAATTAATAAAAAAAAGAGGCACTTGTTTAAGTGCCTCTTTTAGCTAGTATAGTAAATACTAAGTTTATTGAAGTGAATTTGAACAACTGCCGCTGACTTGGACTTTCTTACCAGCAGTACCATTGTCTGTAGTTACATTTACATAACTACCCTTTGGTATGCATGAAGAAACTGGGTAATTTACCTTAACAACCTTACCCTTAGCAGCTACAGAAGTTGAGACTCTGTCTGTTGGGACAAGTTCTACTGTTGTTTTGTCAACAGTGAATTTTTGTCCAAATATTCTTAAGACAGTTCCTGAGCTTCCATTGCTAGCTCTAGCTGAGTTAACTTTAGGTGCACTACCACCAGCTCCTGCTGTAATTGAAACGCTTCCTAAATCAACTTCAGATTTTCCAACTTTTAACTTAAGAGCTAGACTTCCTGAACTTGGTAGTTTAACAACTGCAATACCAACCATGTTGCTATCTACAAAATCAACGTGCTTACCATTTAATGTAGCTTCAGTTCCTTCCTTAACTCCACTAGCAGAGAAAGAAATTGCTGCTTTTCCTGGTCCAACTACTGAAGTTGGTCCAATTAATGCAAATGAACCACCTGATGTGCTTCCACCACCAGAATTAGTTACGCTATTTGGGCTAACTGTTGCAACTACACTGCTTGTAACATCAGTTCCACCGGCAACTTCTACTTTACTGACTGAAATTGTAGATGTACCACCTGTTGAACCAGCTTTTAACATTGCAGTTAGTATAACTTTATTGTCAGAAACAACTCCATCCCATGCTGCTGTTAAAACGTTGCCTTTTACTTCGGTTAACAATTGTGTTGCACCGGTACCCATAAATGTAAGTCCCGCTGTATCAACTGTTGCAACTCCGGCTGTTCCAAATGCAAGGGTTACGTTTGCTCCATTTGTACTGTTTAGTGCTTGACCATCAATTGTAATGGTAACTGTATCTGCACTTAACATACCAGATCCGCCTGTAGTGCTTGATGATGAGGTTGATGATGTGCTTGTTGAACTTGATGATGCTACTGCAACTGAACTTACATCAACTGCTGCCATTGCTCCGGCAATTGCTACACCACCGCTACCAAGCATATCTAAAACATTTCCTACTACTAAAGATGACATCCCTGCAGCAACTCCTGTTAAATCAACTGTTAATTTTACGGTTGCTGGTAGATCCATATCTGAGAGTACTGCTACACCTTTTGAACCACCATCTGCTAAACCAAGTCCACCTACATCTGATGATACTGCACCCAATTTTAAAACTGCTGTATCTACTGTAACTTCAACTGCAAGTGATGATGTACCTGCTGGTATTCCACTTACTGTAATTACTGCTTTCGATGGTGTTGCTGTTTGTGCATTTGCTACTGAAAAATTAAATCCAAAGCAAATTGACATAAGCAACATTAAAAACACACCTAAAGTCGCTTTTCTAACCATTTTATTTTCCTCCACCCTTTCCTAAACTTTTTTTTACTTGACTTGAGACTAAATTATAAATTAGTCCTTAATTAGTTATATTTTATAAAATTTTATTAGATTACTTATTGTCAAAATTGGTTTTTTAAAAAAGAGGCCCCCGTTTGGGGGCCTTCTTTTAAAAAGAGCTTAGCCTTTAGCTAAGACCGAGAGCTGACTTGGCAGCTTTGATAACTGCTTGGAGTGTATTTCCTCCGGCAGTTACTACTGCTGACAGACCACCGTTAGATGATACAAAGCTAAGTACTTCGGCAATTGATACTTTGCCATCTGCACCTGCTATTTGATTAAAGATATCATCTACTGATTGTCCTGAACCACCGCCACCACAAATAGCTGTCTTTGTAGCTGCAGTGGTCTTTGTACCACTAACTTGTTCAGCTGCATTGACAGTTATACTTGTTGCCGTTGCACAATCACCTCTGAGTTTGGCTGTAAATGAACCATCTTCAGAAGCTGTTACTGTGGTTGTGTCATATGTTGTGCTTGCTCCTGTTGTAACAACAACTTGAGCACCACCATCTACAGCTCCTGCAGTACCTGTTACGGTAACTACATTATCTGTTGATGGAGAACCACTTGAGCTAAGTGCTGCTGCTGAAGCAGTAATCTTGGAAGAATCTGCATTCTTTAAACTGCCTGCTGCAAGTACCTTAGCAAATGTGGTGATCTGAGGTGTACCTTCAGATGTAAGTCTGGATGTCAGCAATTGATTTGCTAATGAACCAGTACCTAACTGAAGTGCTGCTGTTGCTGCTGTTGCTCCATTAAGCTGAGTAAATGCTTTTGTAGAGGCAGGTGCAAACGGTGTGAATACGGTCGGTGTTGAAGCGCTATTACCAGATGCAATACCTGGGGTATTTACAACTACTCCACCATCTTGTGAGAAGAACTCGACTGATGCAGCTAAGTCAGTTGTACTGCTTATTGCTGCACTAAGTACTGCATTCTTAACAGTAATGGTTGTTGTAGATGTAGCTGGATCTGCTGCACCTGTTGCAGTGTTTCTCTTAACTCCAATGATAAGTGTACCAATTGGTGCATTTGCATCAACTGTTGATGAAGTCACTAGTAATGGATTTCCATCTACTACCAATGAAGTATCAGAGAAGCTAACATCCGCTGCTACTGGTGCTGCGCTAAACCCTGAAGCTGAAGAAGGTACTACCCAGATTTGACCCTTGCTAAGTACAGTAGATAGTACTGAATTATCAGGATCTAAGTTTCTGGCTGATGTTCTTCCGCCAATTGGAATTGACTTTGGATCAGTTTCAGCAACTGTAAACGTATGTGAGGTAGATGCAGAACCACCAGATAATCGAGGAGTTGCTCCTGTCATAGAGTTAGTGGATACTTCACCTTTTGTTGAATTTGCTGTATCATTGCCGAAAACAAAGGTTGCAGCTTGTTTTGCTGTACCAAAGTTTGCTGTGCCAAGGCTTGCAGTAACTGTTGCACCAGATACTTTGTTATTAGCAACTACTGCGCCCATTAAGTCGCCTGTAACTGCTGTAGGACAGAAGATATCCTGTGAATCAAGTCTAAACAAGATAGCATCTCTAACTGCACTGTCAGTTGCTCCACCTAGTCCAGATGCGATTCTAAACCTTAGTTTAGCTGGAGTTGATCCTGTTGCTGGTTCAACTACATTTGCATTTGTAATGGCTGCATCACCGGAACCACCTGCTGATACTGCTGCCGATAGGCCTGCTGTACTTGTAATTGTCGTTCTGGTTACATCATTACCGCCGGTTGCTGAAGTAGTAGATACTGCTGTATTGTTATCATCTCTATCGTCAATAACATCACAACCTGATGGTAAGCTAACTTCAAATACTGTTCCTTGACTTCCGCCGCCTACTTGGCTGACTAACTCATTGAAACCGGTATTAGTAGTTTCTTTTACTAAGATACCTCTGCCTTCACCTTGTACAACTGATGAACCGTCAACTACAGTATTGCCAGAAACTGAGTTGCCGACACCACCTGTAAATAAGGCTGATGGAGAAGCAATAGTTGCACCTGTACATGCTCCTGTAACTGCTGCATCAAATGTACCTGTGCTAACTCCACTTAGTACAACACTGGATTCACCGCCACTTGAGCAAGTAACTCCTAGTTGACTGTTTGAAGCTAAAGCTACACCTTGTGCACTTGCTAGGTTGCTGCCACCTGTGCTCGTGCTACTTGATGCTAAAGCACCAACTAATTTTGCAAGAGTTAAGGTAGTGCTTCCAGTTAAGTTATTACCAGAGATTTCAGCTATAAGGTTTACATCAGTTGCAAATGTGCTGCTAATGTTTGTAACCTGTATTCTAGGTGTAACGGCAATAATGTCTCTTACATTATCAAAGCCATTTGAAATTGGGAGCAATGTCAATGTATTGTTAACGCATGATGCATATAACAATGCATTACCTGATGTTTGTGAGATATTCGTACCCGTCCATGGAGAAAATGCCAAGGATGTTGCATTAACTGGATTTGATCCACCGATGTTTGTCAGTGCTTGTGTAAACAATGTAGTAGCACTGTTAACAACAAAGCTATTACCAGCTTGAGTTGCTCTGATAATTTGATTTAAACCATCAGTTGTACCAACTGCTACGGCTGCACTGTTTACCAATGCAAACCAACCCGCCACTGGGTTTGTGCTAGTACCGCACTCTAACCTTAAGTCAATGAATGTACTGTTAAATGGTTCTGTAGTATTACCTGCAGTTTGGTTAAATCCACCGAGGGCTGCTCCCCCTGCGGTTTGACCTTCTTGAACCGAAGCAACAGCACCACCATTTACTGAGACAACACCCCATGAAGTACCAGTTACCTGATATGTAGCATTGGTTGTAGTAATAGCAGCACTATCAAATGTAGCTGCTCTTAGTGCACCTAAGAAGCCGCTTCTTCCTGCTTGAGTTGCTGCAAAACCTGCTTGTGATGGTGTAGCACCTGCTGTTGAACCACCAATGATAATGTCAACTCCTAATACTGCAGTAGTAGCAGATGCATTATCATCCGCAAATGCAATTGTAATAGGGGCTGCAACTGAGTTATTAAAGTATGTAGTTAGATCAAGTGCAGAGCCACTTGGAGTAAGTCCTGCTGAAGTAATTGCATTTAGCAATTCACCTGTCGCAATAACCTGGTCTGTTGCTCCAACCCCAGTAAGTGTAGTTCCAGTTCCTTTAATAAGAATAGGTTCTATATCTACCAAGGAAGTGGCATTTACACCACCTGCTAATGTTGCTGTGTCAAAAGCATAAACTCTTGTATTTGAACTAATTGACCCTAAAGCTAACAGGTTAGCACTAGCTGTACCAGATTTGTCATATAACTCTGTTGAATCATCATCAGCATCTAACACTGCTTCTATCTTGCCTGCTGTTGAAGCTACTGTACAGAGATTTATTGTTCCACTTAATCCTGGAATTGCTGCTGCCGCTGCTGGGGTAGCAACACCGCCTGTTGTTCCTATACCACTGGGTGGGCTGGAATCTAATGTGGCTTGTAATGTACCACTGAGAGCACCATTTCCAGATGGTGCTATTGCAATACCTAAACCAGTAATTGTAACTGTAGCTAAGTTACTACCTGTGCCTGATTTTGGATATGTTTCATTTCCTGCTGTAAGACCACTTGCTGAGTCAGCGTCTCTTGAAATTGCAACAACAGCTCTTCCAATACCTGCTGTTCCTGCTGTTACAACACCTACGTTAATTCCAAGTGGAGTATCTGTTGTACCATTTGTAGAATCTTGAGAGGAAGCATTTGAAATCGTTGCGTTTGCTGGATCAAGTCTATTACTTTGTCCTGATGTAGTGTCTTCAAAGCCAGGCACTATAACAAAGTTTGTACCAGTTGGTGGGACAAATGAAAATACGTTACCGATTACATCGCCATTAGTACTAATAGAACCAGCTAATGTAGCTCGTGTATTTCCATTTTGGGCAGCTGCTGTAGTAGTTCCTGCTGTTGCTGATGCATCCACCCCTGGATTAAATTCTGATGCAGTCAAAGTAAGCTGAATCGTACCGATATTGTAAACCGTAACTAATGCACCATTTGCAACAGTGCCTGCGTGTTGGAAGCAGGTTCCTGTTGTTGGTGATGTAAGTGTTACTGCTGCTTGAGCACTTGGCCCAAAAAGCGATAAGAGATTTGAAAGCATAAGCGCAAAAAGAAACGTTAGCGCAATTCCTCGCTTAGTTTTCTTTGATGAAATCAATTTCATTAATTTCTACTCCTTCATTTTTATTGTTAACTATTTTGTAACTTTTAGAATAACTTTTTTGTGTTCAGGCCAAATGCACTTTGAAATCTTAAAAAACTTCAAATTCATTTTTCCTTAACCACGCCAAAATAAAGAATACAACAGTTTGTTTGAACTTCAACCAAATCATAAAGTTCCAGTTAACATCAATAAATTCACAGAAAATAGTATGACAGATTTGTGATCTTGATTTTCATAGCATTGTAGGGTGTTTTCTAACAATGACAAGCATTTTCCTAATTGGAATACTTGTATTATTTTGACAACTTTTAGGAGAAGTCCTAGCTAAACCATTTGTCAAAGTTCTAAAAATCCAATGTTTTATATCAAGTATTTAGTCAGACAATTCTTATATCACCTTTAGGATATATAAATCTGAAAAGAAGAAATGACTAAGAGAGAAAACAATAAAAAAAAAGTTATTAGCTATTTACTCGGGACAGTATTTCTAGTCTTTTTTATATATTCTTTTTCACTATTCAGGCCATGGCAGCCTTTTGATGAAAGACTTTTTTATAATGAAGAGTTTTTACCTATCCCTCAATCATTCAGTGAAGTATTTGAAATTATTAATTCATTTGTTTTAAACAGCCACATTATTTCAACAAATACTTTTTTTTCAAATCACCTTTTACTAAGAAGCGATCCTGTAGCATGGTCAATATTAACTTTTATTTTTTTCTTCTTTAAGAAGAATGCTCTTCTTTATCATATCTTTCAGCTTTTTATACATCTGACAAACACTATTCTCGTATGGCTTACTTTCTATAACCTGACAAAATTAAAAGACAATAAATCTTATTCACTTAACAACTATGACTATTCTTTAATTTCGATTCTTACAGGACTCTGGAGCCTTCACAGCATAAATACCGAAGCTGTTCTACTGGTTACAAACTGGAATCCACTTTTAATTTACACCTCTTCTTTTGGTTTCATACTCTATGAAACATATAAAAGTACTAACAAAAAATTGGGGATTTCATTCGTTGAAATAATGTTGATTCCTATATTATTTTATTTTGCAATGTCACTAACTGAATTGGGATACACTTTGCCATTGGTCCTTTTTTTAATAACGTTTAGCTTATCTCTTAAAACAAACATTCCAATAAAAGATTCAATAAACATCTCATTAAAAAGAACAGCTCCATATTTTATCGGACTTGGATTATTTTTAATATCTCAATTAATAAAACCAGACTCATCTATTACTAATTTATATACAGCACAAAAATCAATCTATCCATTTGTAGAGAGGAATTTGTGGCTTACACCTCAAATTTTTATGGGATTTTTAAACCTGTTATTCTTTCCTAAAACTCTATCAACATACCAATCAAATTTAATTCATCTATCTGAGAGCCTTTTTAACCCTTACTCAATTTTCTGTACCTTAATATATCTTATTTTTCTAATAATTCCTGTTGTTTTGTTTATATTATTTAAAAAATCAAACGATAAGTTTTTATGTCCTTTAGCATATTGCTTTTATTTTGTACTTTTCCCATTTCTTCATATACTTACCCCTTCATACTGTTTAATTGCAGATAGATATTGTTATTTCCCTTTATTTTTCCTTTTGCTTTTTATATATCAGTTGTTTCTTAACTTTAACAAAGGAAAGAGCTTAAAACCTCTAATATTTTTCTTTCTTAGCTTTTTAATTGTTTTTATCCTAAGAACATATATAAGAATAAATGAATGGAATAATCCTCATACATTCCTCCAATCAGCAATAAATGCAGATAAAAACCCTCTTTATAAAGCATATAAACTTATAATTTTTGCAAAAAACTTTGCTGACAAAAAAAACGAATCCCTAGAAGAAAGCTTAAGACTGTTAGATATAAGCAAAAAAACATTAGAAAAAAACATTGGAAATCCTATTAATGAGCCACTTACACTTAAATCATATGGACTCGATTCAAAGTCTTTACTCTTAAAAACTGTTTTTTTAATTGCAACTATAAAAAATGATTATTATAAAGAAGAGCCTAAAACCACATTGTCGTTTTATGAACCCTATATAAAAGAATATCTTGATTTGGCTGGAATAAATCATTTAGCACTATATGCTTCAATACTTGCAAAAGACGGGCAGTTAAATAATGCAAAAAAAGTACTTGAATATGCACTACAGAAATTCTCTTACTCTCCAGAAATAATGAAATCTCTTGCTAACTTTTATTTCTATGAAAAGGATTTTAAAAGATTAGGAAAAATATTAAGTCAAGCATATAAACTTTTTCCTAATGACAAAGATTTTATTAGAATGTTTTATAGCTATTACAAATCAATAAATGATAGAGAGAATGAAGCCAGATTTGCATATTTAATTAGACTAAGAGAACATTTAACAGTTACTATTAAATAGATGGCTAAATTAATAAAAACCCAGCTTAAAGCTAAAAAGAAAAACTCTTTTTTTACTTCTCCAGGCTTTTTATACCTTGTCGGAACAGTTTTTATAGTTTTTTTTGTTTATTCTTTTTCATTATTCAGACCATGGCTTCCATTTGATGAAAGGCTAATTTATAAGGAGACTTTTTTCCCAATCCCTACAAGATTTGAAGAAATTTCTGAAATTATTAATTCTTTTATTTTGAAATCTCATATTCTTTCAATGAATAGCTTTTTTTCAAATCAGACTACCCTTCGCTCCAACCCAATAACTTTTGGATTAATAGTTTTTGTTTCCTTCTTTTTTAAGAAACATGCTTTTCTCTATCACCTGCTACAGCTTTTTATTCATTTAATCAACACTGCAATGGTCTATATACTGCTTAAAAAGACCATTTCAATTTTGGCTCGCAACCAATCAGTTTTAAATAACAATTTTATTAATTTAACTGCTTCACTATTTACTTTGCTGTGGGGATTACACAGTGCAAATACAGAAGCTGTATTACTGGTAACAAACTGGACTGCTCTACTAACATATACATTCTGTTTTTGCTTCCTTCTATATGAGATTTCAAAAATTGAAAAAAACATATTTTCCACAAGTAAAAATCAGACAATATTGATTTCACTACTGTTTCTTATATTGATGTTCTTGACAGAATACGGTTATACACTACCTGCAATAATATTTTTCATGGTTATTGCCTATAGCATAAGGAATTCTAAATCTATAAAAGAGTCAGTTGTAAGTGCAACAAAGGTGTCTATGCCATATTTCATTGGTTTGTTTTTATTCTTTTTACTTTCAGTTTTTAAATCAGGTTCTGCCATAAATAACATTATTGCCAGTCAAGGGAAGCCATCATTTGCTGTATCTGAGTTTGTTGAAAGAAATCTCTGGTTTGTCCCGCAAATATTCATCCACTTTTTAAAATTGCTTATATTCCCTAAAATACTTTCTCTATACCAGTCAAATCTTGTTCATTTGTCTAATAATCTCATTACGCCCTATTCGATTTTTTGTTCTTTATCTTATGCTTTATTTCTCTTTATGCCCTTAATTTTATTGTTCTTATTTAAGAAAAAGATTCATGGTTTTATCTATCCATTAATCTATGTATTTTACTTTTCTGTTTTTCCTTTTTTACATATTATTACTCCGACTTACTGCTTAAGTGCTGACAGATATTGTTATTTCCCTTATTTTATTCTTTTATTTATTTTGATTCAGCCCTTTTATTTATTGTTTAGTGGGAAAAATCAAACTATTTTAAAACCATTATTTATTACTGCTTCATGTTTTATTCTAATTTTTGGAGTTAGAACCTTAATTAGGATTCAGGAATGGAATGATCCTTATAAACTTTATAGTTCAGCCGCTAAAGCTGAAAAAAATCCTCTCTATAAAGGTCAAAGACTGATTATCCTTGCAAATTATGTTGGTGAAAAAGGCAGTCAAATACAAATGGAAAATTTCCTTCAGGACAGCCTTAAATCACTAAATAAAGCCCTGGAAAAATTCAAGCATGAAAAAGAGCAGTCTCCAAATCAACCATTGACTTTAAAGTTATATGGTTTAGATTATAAAACTTTAATACTAAAAACTGCTTATTCGATTGCAACTATTAAAAATGACAATTATCAAGAACCACCAGAACAAATTCTAGATTTTCTCAATCCTTATTTCAAAGACAATCTTAAAATTGCCGGGATAACACAAATTATCTTATATTCCGAGATTCTTTTAAAAGCGGGATTGTTAGACAAAGCTAAAAAAGTACTTGAATATGGATACAGAAAATTTAATTACTCTGATGAAATTTTAAATACGCTAGCTGAATACTATATGTTTTATGAAAAAGACCTTGATAAAAGCTTTAAAATTTTACAACATGCTTACAATTTATTTCCTAACAATGTGCAAATTTTAGATAAGTTTTTAAAATATTACGAACAAAAGAATGATCCCATAAATCAGGCAAAAATCGCTTATCTAATTGGACTAAGAAGACATTCTCCTAAACATTATCAGCTTTCGGCTAAAATTTACCTTGATTTAAACCAATTACAACTTGCAAATAAGGCACTTAGAAAATCAATTCGTTTAAATAGCGAGGATCCTCTTACGTTGCTCCTTACAAGCAGGTATTTGGATCTAACCGGTCAAAGAAATAAAATCTTAGGGGTACTTAACACTGCTCTTATCTTAAGCAATAAATTAGGGAATAAACAGGATTTAAATGTTACAAAAAGCATTTTAATTAGTTTAATTAACCTTCATGCAAACCTTGGAAATATAAGTAATGCAAAACAATTTTTAAGTGTATTTGAAACAATAAAGAATCTAACTCCACTGGATAGATTACAAGTTCAGTCTACAAAAAAATTAATAGAAGATATTGAAAAAAATGGCAAAGTCACCAAAAGATAGTAATACAAAAAAGAAAGAGTTAACAGATTTTTCAGTTATGTTTTATTTGTCAGCTGTAATTTTAATTGTTTTTTTAGTGTATTCATTGTCACTTACACGAGGATGGATACCATTTGATGAAAGTTTTTTTTATAATCAGGAGTTTCTCCCTTTTCCTTTATCAATCAATGAAATACCTGAAATCATCCGTAATTTTGTTTTAAATGCCCATATCATATCTATGAATTCTTTTTTTTCAAACCTTGTTACGCTTCGTAATGACCCCTTGGCATGGTCAATACTTGTATTCATCTTCTACTTTTTCAGAGACAACGCTTTCCTTTATCACTGTCTTTTGCTTTTTATACATCTTCTTAATACTACCCTTGTCTGGTTTATTTTTTTATCCACCTCTAAATTCCTTTTTTCTTCCAGTAAAACTTCTCCACTAAGTCCACATTTTCTTATCCTTATAGCACTACTTACTACTATCTGGGGTGTTCATAGTGCAAGTTCAGAAGCTGTTTTACTCACCACTAACTGGAATGCCCTTTTAATTTACTCATTTTGCTTTGGATTTATTCTGTATGAAATATTAAATATTACAAAGAAGAGATTTGAGGTTTCAAAATTTGAAATGATTTTTATTCCATTATTATTTTTTCTTGCAATGTCTATTGTTGAGTTTGGGTATACGTTACCTGTTATTTTATTTTTTATGATCTTTGCTTTTTCACTTAAGATTACTGATTCTACAAAAGATTCACTAATTATTTCATTAAAAAGGACTTTGCCATATTTTATTGGTTTAGCTTTATTTGTAATTTATTTACTGATAAAACCAGGCTCTTCATTTATAAACCTTTTTAGCACCCAAAAATCAATTTATTTATTTCTTGAAAGAAACCTTTGGCTTACACCTCAAATTTTTATACATTTCTTAAAACTTTTATTTTTCCCAAAGACATTATCCGCTTACCAGTCAAATTTAATTCACTTATCCGATGAACTCTTTAGTCCATATTCAGTCTTTTGTTTTATTGCTTATTTATCTTTCTTAATATTGCCTATTGTTTTATTTATCTTATTTAAAAAATCAAAAAACAGATTTTTATGCCCCTTAGTCTATTGTTTTTACTTTGCAATTTTTCCTTTTATCCATATTCTTGCACCAACCTACTGTCTTGGTGCAGATAGATATTGTTATTTCCCCTCGTTTTTACTTATATTTTTTATATTAAATAGCTTATTTTCTTCGAAGCAAAAAAAATCAAAGTTATTAATAGCACTACTGTCCTGTATTTTATTAACTCTTGGTACAAGAACCTTTATAAGAATACAGGACTGGCGAAATCCCATATCCTTCTATAACTCAGCTATAAAAGCAGACAAAAAATTTTTATATAAAGGACTCAAATTTTTATTACTTGCGGATTTCTTTGACTCTCAAAAGATGAAATCTCAGATGGATGATTCCATTAAACAAGCCCTGAGTGAATTTAATATTGCCATGAAAGACCTGAAAAGCTTAAAAGAAAAACATCCTACACAACTACTTACCCTGAGACTTTATGGGCTTGATTATGATTCACTCTTATTAAAAACTGCCCATGGAATTGCCATTATAAAAAAAAGTTATTTAAAAGATTCTATTTCTGACATTGTTCATTTTTTTGAGCCTTATATAGAAAAAAGATTGGACTATTCAGCTCCTAATGAAATTGCTTTTTATGGAGACATCTTATTAAAAAATAGTGAGTTTGAAAAAATTAAATACGTCTATGAATATGGTTATAAAAGGTTTCCTTTTGTTTTAGATATTAGTCTGCCACTTGCAGATTTTTATTTAACTCATGAAAATAATCCGGATAAATCCTTTCAAATTTTACAAGAGTCATATAAGTATTACCCCAACAAGGGGATGCCTATGTATAAGCTCTTAAAGTATTATGAACAAAAAAATGACCTTGGAAATCAAGCTGAGTTTGCATACTTACTTGGCTTAAGAGATCACTCTATAGAAAGCTATCAACACGCTGCTCAGATGTACCTGGATTTAAATAAATTAGCAAATGCAAAAAAAGCTCTAACTAAACTAATACTGCTTAATCCAAATAATCCATTGACATTACTACAACTAAGTCGTTATATGGATTTGATGGGAGATAGGACCAGAATTTTGGATACACTAAATAAAGCTTACTTTTTAAATAAAAGGACAAACACAAATGAAGCATTTATCACAAAAGCTATTTTAGTAAGCCTAATCAATGTAAATTACCGTTTTGGGAATCTGGAAAATGCAAAGAAGTATTTGTATGAGTTAGAAACTATGAAAGATTTATCACTAGATGACATTAGACAAATTAAATCTGTAAAAGAGAGACTTGAAATTAAATGAAATTTGATATAGTTAGACGTCGTTATATTTTTTTAATCGTGACATTATTAATTGTCTCATTTATATTTTTACCCACTGTAAACCGTCCATGGCAGATGTTTGATGAAAAAGATATTTATTATAATGAGAGTCTTTACCCAATGCCTGCAAGCTCCTCTGAAGTTTTTGAAGTCATATCAACCTATGCCTTTAATTTCAATCTAGAATCCCACAATCTACAGTTTTCTAATATAGTAAATATCCGCTCTAATCCTATAGGCGCAACATTAAATATTTTAATTTCCTATTTTTTCAAAAAAAATCCTTCTTATTATCATATGCTAGGGGTCTGCATTCACCTTTTAAATACATTTTTTGTCTGGTTTATATTTTACAAATCCCTAAAAATTCAAACCTGTCTAAATAATTTTGGATATGCCATTGCAAGCTTATTTACATTAATATGGGCTTTGCACCCGGTTAATATTGAAGCAATCTTAATGGGGAGCAATTGGCTAAGTCTACTTACTTACAGCTTTTGTTTCGGGTTATTTTTACATACCCTTGTAAAACTATCAAATAAAAGTTTTACGAATTCAATTTCTGAATTAATATCAACTTTTCTGTTATTTGTCATATGCATCTCAATAGGTGAATATGGCTATTCCTTACCTTTCATTATATTTTTCACCTCACTTGCTTTTACAAAATCTTTAAAAATCTCACTTACATTATCAATGCCCTATTTAGCCGGATTATTATGTTACGCCTTGTTTTACTTCTTAAAATATTTTTACTTAGATGCCATTCCTTATCAATCTATTAATTTTTCACTTGAAAGGTTACTGTGGTTTTCTCCTCAAATTTTTATTCATTTTTTAAAATTGTTCTTTTATCCGAAAAACTTATCCATATATCAGTCAAATCTGGTGCCACTTGCGGGCTCATATTTTGAACCTTATGAAATATTTTCATTTTTTGTTTTTATATTATGCCTGATTTTGCCTTTTATATTTATCAGATCAAAAAACAAAAATTCTTTTGTTTTTCTTTTCTATGGTTTCATTTTTTCGACTTTTCCTTTTTTACACATTTTTACCCCCACATACTGTATCTTTGCTGAGCGATATTGTTACTTTCCTCTTTTTTTATTTCTATTTTTCGCTATTATTTTTATCCTGTCACTTCAGAATAAAAAAACACTTGTAAGCCTGTTACTTTTAATTCTTCTACCCATATCTATTCGTACAATTTTTAGATTAAATGACTGGAAAGATTCATATTCACTTTACTCAGCTGCTGCTAAAACTTATAAAAAGCCCATTTATAAAGGCTTTGGTTACGCAGCTCTTGGATATTATTTCAATGGAGAGAATAATACAATTGAATCAAAAAAATATTTCCTGCTTAGTATAAAAGCTTTAGAATCTGCAATGAATAAATTAAAGCTGGAGAAAAAAAGGCAAGCGCCAAAAACTCTTCAAATCTACGGACTAGATACAAATACATTAATTCTAAATGCTGCATTTAGAATAGCATCAATGAGATTCTATGATTTTCACGACAAAGCTTCAGAAATATTGATATTTTATAAATCTTATATAGAATCAAACATAAACACCGCTGGCAGCTCACAGCTTGATTTATATTCAAAGCTATTACTACAAACAAATCAACCACAAAAAGCATTAGAAATACTTAAGTTCGCAAAAGAAAGATATCCATTTAGCACAACAATAATTTTCTCACTCAGCAATTTTTATTTAAACCAGAAAGATCTTATAAATGCAGAAAGAATAATTACTGAAGGATTAAAATATTACCCTAATTACATGCGAATTCTTCCAAGGATAATAAAGCTCTGTGCATTAAAAAATGACCTGATAAATCTTGCAAAATATGAATATCTATTAGGATTGAGAACTCACTCCCAGGGAGCATATCAGAAGTCTCTTCAAGTCTATCTTTCATTAAATAGATTAAGCGAGGCTAAAAGAATAATAGACAAACTGTTACTCATGGATAAAAATAATCCTGCTACACTTTTACTTACAAATAAGTACTACTCACTTGCAAAAGACAGCAATAATGGAAAATAAGAATATATTACAAAAGGTAACCATTGCATATCTTGCTTTTACTATATTTCTGGTTTTTCTTTTTTACTTTCATACTCTTTTTTACGGTATAAAAGCATTTGACGAACTGGCAATATTCAAGGAATCTTACCTGCCTACTGCTTTTTCAATCTCTGAGATTTATGAGTTAATTTCTAAGCTTGGCTTACATCAACACTTTGAATCCAGCAATATGCTTTATTCAAATATTTCTTCTCTTAGATGCGATCCGTTCTGCACATTCTTACATCTTATTACACAGTTTTTATTCCAGAACAATTCTTTTTATTACCACCTATATGGACTAATACTTCATTTGATTAATACTGCTCTTGTATTTTTAATATTAAATAAAGTATCTTTTCTTTTTTTAAAGGATGAAAATAATAAAACAAGGTCGTTTTTTATTTCAATACTTACTCTCTTCTGGGGCACACATCCGGTAAATATTGAATCTATACTTTTAGCCACAAATGCAAATATAACTTTAAGTTATGGATTCTCGCTTTTAACTTTTTACCTTTATTTAAAGTTTTCATCAGAGCAAAAATCATCGAATTTGCTTAAGTCGGTTTATTTATTTATTATTTTTATATTTGCTCTTTTAATTGCTGAATTCCATTTCATGCTTCCTTTAATACTTCTTTCATATACCATAGGAATCAATCAGCATTTTAAAAACTCTTTTAGAGAAAACTTTTATTCGTCACTGAAATCTATTTCACCAATTCTTACAGCAGCAATCATATATATAGTCTTGTTTCTGCTATCAAACACAAGAATGAATTTTCAAACTCAATCTTCGCTAAATTTAATCTTTGAAAGAGTTTTCTGGCTTAGCCCACAAATTTTATTTCATTTTACAAAACTACTGCTACTACCAGTTAAACTATCCATAGATCAGACATTACTTGTAAAAATTGCTGATTCGTTATTTGATCCTTATGCAATATTTTGCATTACATTTATTCTTATTCTTTTAGTCTTATCGATTATTTCACTCTTAAATGCAAAAAGAAGATTTCCTTTTCTTTTTATAACACTCTTTCTTCTTTTGCTTTCTTTACTGCCATACTCACAAATCTTAGCTCCTATTTATAATCTTGCCAGTGAGAGATATTTGTATTTTCCTTCTTTTATATTAATTTTTGGAATAGCACATTATATATTTTTTGTTGTTTCAAATAATTCAAACAATAAGATATTTATTTATTTAACTTCAGTAATGCTTGTAATTATTTTGATTTCATACTCAATAAGAGGATATATAAGAACTTTAGACTGGAAAGATAGTATAACGTTATACAGCTCAGCAATAAACGCTACTGAAAATCCACTTTTTAAAGCTTATAGATACAAAGGGCTTATACCGCAGGAAAAAATACTTGTACCATCCCCTGAAAAGGAAGTTGATTTAAAATTTCAAAAGCTAGCAATTCAAAACCTCAATGAAGCTATTAGTTACTATAAAAAAAGAGTTAGAACCGTTCAATCATCAATTCCAGAAATAGTTAAAAATTATGGATTGGATCCAAAAACATTGCTTGCAAAATCAGGATATATACTAGCGCTGTGTAATTTTAACCTGACTAATAATCATAAAACTACACTTAAAATCATGGAGCCCTTTACAAAAGATCTTTTAATCCTTGATAGTTCGGCTCTAGCATTTTATGCCTCACTGCTTTACTACAACAATATGACAGATCAAGCTTTATCTGTTTTAAAACTAGGATATGAGCTAAGACCATATTCAACAAGAATCATTCTTTCACTATGCGATTTAATTCATATACAATATGGTGATTTAAAATCTATTGAAAATTATTGCCTAAAAGCATTTAAATATTTTCCATATGACTCTTATGCTACTTATGCACTTGCAAAGACTTACGAACTAATGAATAATCATGAAAAATATGCTTACTTTTCTTATATTTACGGACTAAGAAATCACTCAATAGAAGCTTTAAAAACTGCTTATAATGAATATCTACTTCTTAATAATAAGACTCTTGCAGAAAAAACAATGAATAAAATTACCTTTGTAGAAAGAGAATTACAAAAAAGAAAATGAAAAAGAACCTGCCTTTTATTCTATTTTTCGCTGCAACCATTTTGACAGTTTTTATTTTTTATTTCCACACTATTTTTTTTGCCGTAAAGTCATTTGACGAAATTACCCCGTTCAAGGAAATTCATATGCCTGTTTGCTTTTCATTTTCTGAGATATTTGAACTTATCTCATTACTTGGACTTCATCACTACTTTGAAGCTTCCAACACACTCTATTCAAGCATTATTTCAATCAGATCTAATCCGGTCGGAGATTTTCTTGTACTTCTAGTCCAATTTTTTTGCAGGAAAAACCCTGTGAATTATCATTCATATAGCCTTATATTACATTTAATTAATACTGCTTTCTTATTTTTAATTCTAAACAAAATTGCTATAGAATTTGCTCCAACTATAAAAAACGCCTTGAGATTACTGGCAATTTCATTACTTACATTTTTATGGGCAACACATCCAGTAAATATTGAATCTATTCTACTCTTAACTAACTATAACCCTACTTTTAGTTACACGCTTTGTATTTTAACAATCTATATTTATTTAAATCATATTTCAAATTCGACTCTAAAATCAATTATTTTATTTATTACTTTTTTGCCTGCAGTTTTAACAGCTGAATATTTATTTATGCTTCCATTTATACTTTTTTCATATACCTTTGCAATATCAAAAAGCTTTAAATATTCTTTAAAGCAGACTCTGCCGCTTTTTATCGTTTCAATCATATTTATACTCTCATTTTTATTTTCAAGCAGCAAAATAAATCTTCAAGCCCAGTCTTCACTTTTACTTACTTTGGAGAGAGTGTTCTGGTTTTCGCCACAAATACTTTTTCACTTAGTAAAATTATTTATTCTGCCTGTCAAGCTATCAATAGATCAGGCTTTTTTTGTAAAACTTGGGGAAATAATTTTTTCGCCTTACAGCATTTTTTGTATCCTGACTATTACTATTGCTCTATTTTGTTCTTTAAAATCATTACTTAATTCAAAAAAACAGTATCCGTTTTTATTTATTATATTCATTCCATTTTTTATTTCTTTAATTCCTTTTTCACATATACTTGCCCCTGTTTACAATCTTGCCAGTGAAAGATATTTATATCTGCCCTCTTTTATTTTTATTTTCGGGTTATCGCACTTAATTTTCCATGTTTTAAATAAAAGTGAAAGCCAAAACAAATTTGTTTATCCACTGATTTTATTTTTATTTATAATTACTTCTGCCTATTCAGCCAGGGCATTTATAAGAACACTTGATTGGAAAGACAGTTTTACCTTATACAAATCAGCTATTGATACAGTAGATAATCCACTATATAAAGCTTTTAGATATAAACTTTTAACTCCTCAAGAAAAAATATTCTCACAGTTTCAGCACAAAGAAGTTGATCCCGTTTATCAAGAAATAGCTATTAATAACCTCAAGCTGGCAATAGAAAAATTAGAAAGAGAAAAACAACAATATCAAAGCCATATTCCATTAATTGTTAAAAGTTATGGGCTTGATCCTGCTACATTATTAGCAAAAACTGGTTATTTATTAGCTCATAGTGATTACACAATAAATAAAGATGCTCAAAGAGCATTGAATATTGTAAATCCATACGTAAAAGATCTCTCTTTATTAGACAATGCAGGATTAGCTTTTTATGCATCTTTGTATTTCTTTAACAAGTTACCTGATGAAGCAGAAAAAATCCTAAGATATGCTCATAAGAAATACCCTTATTCAACACGAATCACATTCCCACTGTGCCAGTTAATCTATATGCAGACCGGCAAACTTGATGAAGTTGAAAAGCTTTCTCTAATGTCCTACAAATACTTTCCTTATGACACATTTACCCTACTCTACTTAATTAAATTATATATGCTAAAGGGAGATAATGAAAAGTATGCTTTCTTTTCATATGCCTACGGTTTAAGGCATCATTCAATTGAATCCCTGGAAATTGCTCGTAACTTATACTTGATGTTAAACAAACTTGAGACAGCAAAAAAGATAGAGAAAAGAATTTCATTTCTTAAGACAAAATTAAATAAAAGAGCTTGACAATGAAAAAAAATATTGATTTAAAGATTTTTATTTGTTTTATAACCTGCTTTATAGTTTTTATTTTTTATGCTCACACTCTTAACTATTCCTGGAAATATTCTGACGACATTATAATTTTTCGTGAAACAATATTACCCATACCAAGATCTTTTTCTGAAATATTTGAATACTTAACCCTTTTTGGACTTAATCACCACTTTGAAGCAAGTAATCCATTTTATTCAAGCATTTTAAATTTAAGAAGCGATCCATTTAATTTTTTTATCACATTATTTGTCTTGTTTTTTTTCCAGAAAAACGCTTTCTTATATCATTTATTATCCTTAATCCTGCATATCTTTAATACCTGCCTTTTATTTTTTATTCTAGATAAAATTTCCTCTAATTACAATTTCACTACTTCAAATAAAATTAGATTCATTTTAATTTCTTTACTTACACTATTCTGGGCATTAAACCCTTTAAATATAGAATCGATTTTACTTGCTTCACACTGGCCTGCCATGTTAACTTACTTCCTGTGTTTATTAATTTTTTATCTGAGCATAAAACAAGATTGTATAAAAATAGGTACATTGTCACAGCCAGTAATAATATTTGTTCTATTTTTAATTTCTTTACTTACTTGTGAATATTCAATTACTTTACCAATAATTATATTTTGCTATATATTTCTTTTCAAGAAATCAGTTCAAGCAAGTATAAAAGAGGTTAAGCCTTTGCTTTTTGCAGCAATACCATTTTTGTTCTATTTTTTAACCTCTCAAACCATAAACAATCTAATCCTCAACAACAACATTCAACTATTTCTTGAGAGAATTCTCTGGCTATCACCACAAATATTTTTCCACTCTTTAAAGTTAATTTTATTCCCTTTCCATTTATCCATTGATCAAACAGCATTTGTAAGAATTTCTGGAAGCCTTTTTGAACCATATTCAATATTTTGCAGTATTTTTATGTATAGTATTTTATTAATTACATTATTCTCATTGTTTAACATAAAAAGTCCATTTGCTTATTTATTTTTTATTCTTTTTGCTCCTTTTTTTGTTGCTCTTCTGCCCTTTTTACATATATTTTCACCCATATACAGTCTTTCAAGTGAAAGATATTTATATTTTCCATTACTTTTTTTAATCCTTGGCATATCAAATATTCTCTTTTTCTTTTTAGCAAAACTTACAAGTACCAATTTACCTATATATTCTATAATTGCTTTTATTTTAATTGTTACCTTCAGTTATTCATACAAAACCTATATAAGAACGTTAGACTGGAAAGATAGTTTTACATTGCTCAAATCCACAATAGGTTCTGCCCCAAATGGTTTGTTTAAAGCCTTCAGGCAGAAAATGCTTGCTTCTTCCACAAAATTATTTTATGAAGCCTCATCGGTAACATGTCATTTTGATAACAAACAAGCTCTTTCATCTGTAAAAAAAGCTTTCAGGAAATTGAAAAAGCAAGTAGAATCTTCCAGAACTAATCCTCCACAAATAATAAGATTCTATGGACTTGATTCACAAACACTACTAGCAAAGTTTGCTTTTTTGGTTGCCTTTTCTGACTATGATGTAAATAATGATCCTGAAAATGCATACAAAATATTTTCTCCATATGTTAAAAACCTAAAAGTACTTGACACACAAATTTTAACCTTCTATTACAATATTCTGATTCAGACAAACAGAATTGATGAAGCTAATACATTGCTTCTTCAAAACTTACAACAAAACAGAATTAGTCCTGCTTTATACGTAGCTCTATCAGATTTTACAGAGTATAACTACAAAGATTTGAAACAAGCAGAAAAATATCTGCTGTTGTCAAATAAGTACTTTCCATACGAACCAGGCACATTATTAGGTCTGCAAAGATTGTACAGAAGTCAAAACAATACTGAAAAATTTGCATTTTATTCCTATTTATATGGACTCAGGACTCACAACATAACCTCTTTGAAAGACGCTGCATCTACATATTTAAGAGTAGGTAACAAAGAAAAATCAAAAATAATCCTTAATAAACTGCTTCAATATTACCCTGTGGATAATCAGATATTAAGAATAAAAATGTCTTACGAGCAAAGGTTTGGTGGAATCAAATAATGAATTTTAAAAAGGATTGTATTTTTTTCTCGCTAACAATAACTATAGTATTACTGTTTTTCCTACATACTTTAACTTATCCTTGGAAAAACTTTGACGACAATATAATTTTTCAAGAAACAGTCTTACCAATACCAAAATCATTTTCTGAAATATTTGAGTATATAAAGCTGTTTGGGTTAAACCATCATTTTGAAGCAAGCAATCCTTTTTACTCAAGTATTGCAAATCTTAGAAGTGAGCCATTCAATTTTTTTATCATGTTAATTGTTTTATGGCTTTTTCAGAAAAATGCCTTCCTTTATCATCTTCTGTCACTTTCATTTCATATCCTTAATACCTGTCTTCTTTTTCTTATACTTAATAATATCTACTCTAATTACATAAAATTAAATTCTAAGTTTTTACAGAAAATCAGGGTCACTTTAATTTCTATACTTACTTTATTTTGGGCACTTAATCCCTTAAATGTAGAATCCATTCTACTTTCCACTAACTGGCCTGCTACCTTAAGCTATTTCTTTTGTTTGCTGGTTTTTTATCTAAGTACAAATCAGGATTCTACAAATGAAAGCTTTTTAAAGCCTTTTGGAATATTTGTTTTGTTTCTAACCTCATTATTCATCTGTGAACACACGATTACTTTCCCGGCAATTATATTTTTCTATGTTTTTATTCAAAGTAATTCACTAAAAGCAGCTATAAAAAAGACTTTACCATTACTTTTTGCCACTATGCCATTTATCACTTATTTTTTACTCTCACAAACTAAAAGTAATTTTATATCAACAAGCACAAACGATTTACAATTATTTCTTGAGAGAATTTTCTGGTTATCACCACAAATATTTTTCCATTTTATAAAACTAATCTTGCTCCCCCTGCATCTATCAATTGATCAAACAGCCTTTGTAAGCCTTTCTAAAAGTCTGCTTGAACCTTATGCAATGTTCTGCAGCATTTTTATGTACAGCTTACTGCTAATTACACTTATCTCACTTATAAATATAAAAAGGTCGTTTTCTCATTTGTTCGTTATTCTGTTTATGCCTTTTTTTATTGCCCTGCTGCCTTTTCTACACATAATTTCACCGATTTATAACCTTGCAAGTGAAAGATATTTATATTTCTGTCTATTATTTTTAATTCTTGGCATCTCGAATATTATTTTCTTTTTTCTGGCAAAATATCCTAAAGAAAATCCATATAAATATTTTTTAGTTTTTCTTGTTTTAATTTTTACTGTTACTTATTCATTTAGAGCATATGCAAGAACTCTTGACTGGAAAGACAGTAATACACTGCTTAACTCAACAATTAATATTTCACCAAACAATCTGCTCAAAGGACTAAGACAAGAGTCTTTAGCATCCTCAATACAATTACTTTCCGGAACATCAGATGAATCGTTATCCTATACAAAAAAAGCTATTACCTCCTTAAAAAAAGCCTTCATAGAATTTAAAGACCAAAGTGCTCTTTATGAACAAATAATTCCAAAAATAATAAAGTTTTATGGACTTGATCCACAAACATTATTAGCAAAATCCGTCTTTCTACTTGCTTTTTGCAGTTATGATTTAAATAATGACCCGGAAATGGTTTACAAAATCATTTACCCTTATATTAATTATTCAAATGTTACAGATACACAAATTTTAAAATTTTATTATAAGATCTTATTTCTAAGCAAAAGAATTGATGACGCAGAAAGGTTGCTTTTACAAAATTTAAAGCAAAATAAAATAAATCCAGCCTTATATATAGCTTTATCGGACTTATCAGAATACAAATACAAAGATTTAAAACAAACCGAGAATTATCTACTGCTTTCACATAAATATTTTCCCTATGAACAAGCTACATTATTTGGATTACAAAGGCTTTATAGAAGTTTAAACAATCCTGAAAAGTTTGCATTTTATTCATATTTATATGGACTTAGAATACATGATCCGATTTCTCTAAAAGATGCTGCATATATTTACATAAGATTAGGCAATAAAGATACA
Organism: Candidatus Melainabacteria bacterium; assembly: GCA_023250195.1. Classification (GTDB taxonomy): domain Bacteria; phylum Cyanobacteriota; class Vampirovibrionia; order 2-02-FULL-35-15; family 2-02-FULL-35-15; genus 2-02-FULL-35-15. Next base: position 222,826 of record JAHFBF010000001.1, read on the forward strand.
TCAAAAATAATTATCAATAAACTTCTTAAGTATTATCCTATAGATGAGCAAACATTAAGAATTAAAATCTTATATGAGCAAAACTTTGGCGGAGTAAATTAGTGAAATTGAAAAAAGATTATATATTTTGTTTTATTACAGGAATGACAGTATTCTTGTTTTTTCTTCATACTTTAGGTTATCCATGGAGACATTTTGATGAACAGATAATTTACAACGAAACCATATTGCCTATACCAAGATCATTTTCTGCAATATTTGAATACTTAACCCTATTTGGTCTGAATAATTATTTCGAGGCAAGTAATCCATTTTATTCCACTATTTCAAACCTAAGAAGCGATCCATTTAATTTTTTTCTTATATTATTTGTTTCATATTTTTTCCAGAAAAGTGCCTTTTTCTATCACTTGCTGTCACTTATCCTACATATCTTTAATACCTGTCTTTTATTTCTAATACTTAATACTGTTTTCCCCAGTAATTCAAATAAAACCAGATTAGCTCTAATTTCTTTGCTCACACTCTTTTGGGCACTAAATCCTTTAAATATAGAATCTATCTTATTCGCCACAAACTGGCCGGCTCTTTTAACTTATTTCATTTGCTTCTTGATTTTTTACCTAAGTATTAAAAAAGAGGCTTCAACAGGAGGATTATTACAATCAACAATAATATTCGTTTTGTTTCTAGTTGCTTTATTTACATGTGAACATACTATTACTTTACCGGTTGTTTTATTTTGTTACTTGTTTGGAAATAAAACTTCTTTAAAAACATGCATAAGAAAGACTCTTCCTTTATTTTTTGCCACTATGCCATTTATTATTTATTTTTTATTTTCCCCAACTAAAAATAACTTAATATCAATTCATCCGAATAATCTTCAATTATTCTGTGAACGTATTTTTTGGCTCTCACCACAAATATTTTTCCATTTTATAAAGTTAATTTTATTCCCTCTACATTTAACCATTGATCAAAGTGCTCTGGTTAAGCTCTCCAATACTTTGTTTGAGCCTTATTCAATATTTTGTTTTACGTTTATGTTTGGCTTAATAAGCTTCTTAATAATTGCAGCTGTAAATTTAAAACAAAAGCTTTATTTCTGTTTCTTTATTTTATTTATCCCATTTTTCCTTTCACTTGCCCCCTTCCTGCATATAATTTCACCTTTATATAATCTTGTCAGCGAAAGATATTTTTATTTTCCATTATTCTTTTTAACCATTGGACTTTCACACATCTTGTTTGTTCTATCAAACAATGCCTCGATTAAAAAAATAGCCGGGATTACTACTCTAACTTTTTTAATAGTAACTTCCTTTTCCTGTAAAGCTTATTTCAGGACTATGGACTGGAAAGACAGCGCTTCACTTTTTATGTCAGCATTAAAAGAGTCAAAAAGTGATCTTATTAAAGGGCTTAGAATGGAAATGTTGGGAGGGGTTTTATACTCCTATTATGGTGATTCTAAATCAAAAGAAACCGGGAAAAGATTTATAGAAGAAGGATTGTACATTTTAGAAAACTCATTAAGAAACCTGGAATTAGAAAAAATAAAATATCAGAACCATTTACCACGGATTATAAAATTTTATGGTTTAGATCCTAGAACAATTCAAGCAAAAACAGCTTATCTACTTGCTTTTACAAAGCTTGGGCTGGGAACAAGCCATGAAAAAGCATATGAGCTGATGAAACCACATATGGAAGATTTTTCTATCATTGACACACAAATTTTAGACTTATACACAGGACTTTTATTTTCATTACAAAAAATAGATGACGCTGAAACACTGCTAAAACATGCATTAGAAAAGAAATTAAGTCCTATAATACTACTCCCTCTTTCTGAAATATATAAAAATAAATATAAAGACCTGTCAACTGCTGAAAATCTACTTAAAAAATCCTTCAAATACTTCCCATATGACTCATCAACGCTTCTAAGTCTGAAGAATTTTTATTTACAGATTCGAAGACCATATGAATATGCATTTTATTCATATTTATATGGTTTAAGGACTCATTCAAAGGAAAGTTTAGAAGAGTCTCTAAAAGTCTATCAAAGCTTATATAATCAAAAAATGATAGATAGGATAAACACACAGTTACAATATGTCGAAGAAAAAAAATAAAGTTATTCAAACAAAACCAATAGTTAAAGAAAAAACATCTTTAAAAGATTTAATTCTGGATATAAAAAATGTTGATCTGCTGATTTGTATGATCATACTTCTAGTCTTATTTATTCCTACACTTAATCGTCCATGGTTAACTTATGATGAAAGAATAATTTATGACAGCTTATATTTCCCCACTCCAAAGTCTTTTGGAGAAATTTTTGAAATCTTTGAGAATTTTGGTTCAAGCTTTAATCTTTTTTCTTCAAATTCAATGTATTCTTCAAACTACATAATCAGATCATGCCCATTATGTTTATTAATGTGGACCTTTACAAATTTTTTTCTACAAAAACAACCTATTCTTTTTCATTTACTAAATTTAACTCTCCATATTTTCAACACATCTCTGATTTACTTTATTTTAAAGATTACTTTAGGTACTACAAAAATTGAGAGTTCTTTAATGAAAAGATTTCTTCCGGCAATATTAACTTTATTATGGGCAATTCATCCGGTAATGCTAGAGTCAGTTTTACTGTCAACAAACTTTGGAGCAACTTTAAGCTACTGTTTCTTTTTTGGATTTTTATTGGATTTCTTAATGAACAAGAGTAGAAATACTTCTTTACTTAGAGAATTTTTAATCCCTGTAATTTTTCTAATTCCATTGCTTACCAATGAATACATCATCACTTTACCTTTTGTATTATTTATTATTTCTTTCTATGATACCTACAAAACGAATTCACTAAAAAAAGCAATTAAAGTAAGTATTGAAGAAACTAAACCCTATTTTGTTGGCTTGATTGTTTATTTGATTTTTTATTCTTTATCAAACAACAGGATAATTCATCCGCTTATCGGAAATCAGTTAATCGCTTTTACAGAAAGGGTTTTCTGGCTTGCTCCCCAAATATTTGTTCACTTTTTAAAACTTGTTTTTTATCCTAAGGTTTTATCTACGGATCAAACTCTTTTTGTTCATCTGGATAAAACCTTACTTGCTCCATATTCTTTGCTTTGCCTTTTAACACTTGCTTCCTGGCTTTTGATCCCCTTATATTTATTCATTAAAAAGAGGAAAGCAGCAGATGTTTTTCTCTTATGCTGGACTTTTTTCTTTGCATTATTGCCTTTTTTACATATTCTTGTTCCATCCTATTTGTTAGCAGCTGAAAGATATTTATACTGTCCATTAGCTTTATTAAGCTTAGGACTGTTAAAAATTATACTGAATCAATCAAATAAAAAAATATTTATTGCTTCATCAATATTTTTAACTTTAGCTTTGTTGCTTTGTGTATCAAGGTCATATTACAGAGCATTGGATTGGAAGGATAATTATTCATTTATAATTTCGACTTATAATTCAACCAAAGATCCACTTGTAAAAGCAATAAAACTAAATATGCTGGCTGAAACATTGAATATTGTTAATCCAAAACAAAATGAAACACTAAAGGGACAATATGAAGATGTTTTAAAACTCTTAAAGCAGGCTAAAAAGGAAAACACAGAGCTGAAAAATAAATGTCAGGATACTCTGCCGCTGATTGTCAAATCATACGGGCTTGATTATGATTCAATGCTGGCTAAGACTATATCTTTACAAGCTATTATCAGATGCTTAAAGTTAAAAGAAGATTACCACATTGGAATTAAACTATTAAAACCCTATATTAATAAACCAGAATTATTAGATCCAAGGATTTTTGAGATTTACACAAACTGGTTAATTGCTGACAAAAAAATTCCTAAGGCAAAACATGTTTTATTAAAAGCAAATTCCACTTATCCACATATTTCTTCCATACTAATGCAATTATTTGATTTAACAATGAAATATGAAAATAATAAAAAGAAAGCAGAGGGATATCTTAAAGAAGCATTAAAATACTATCCAAACGATATTACAATTCTTAGCAGGGCTGCTCTTTTTTACCAGGGACAAAAAAACAGCTTATTAGTAGCAAGATATTCATATTTATATGGTCTATTAACACAATCAAAGTCTGCTTATCAGCAGGCACTGTCAAATTATTTAGACGCTGGAAAGCGAAGAGATGCTAAAAAAATTGTATCCAAACTTTTAAAAATCGATCCTGATAATCCTGAGACTTTATATTTTATAAGTGATTACTACTATAAAACAAATAATAATGAAAAAGCTCTTTCCTCTCTTATAAAGGCTTATTCAATTGGGCTAAATAGATCAGCTAGTCCAAAACTTATGTTTAATATTGGCTATACACTGGCAAAACTTCATTTCCTGCTTGGAAATAAAGAGCCGGCTATTACACTTGCAAAAGAAATACTTAATTTTACAGATAACGACAATAAGTCTTTAATTAAGCTTGCTAAACTTTATAAGTCTCTTGATTTAAAAGAAGACCTAAATGCATGTTTAAAAAAGATAAATTTGACATTATAAATCTATTAATTTGCTTAGCTGTAATTCTATTATTATTTATTCCAACCTTAAGCCGACCTTGGTTAATTTACGACGAAAGGGCAACATTTGACAATTCGTTTTTCCCTTCACCTGCTAGTTTTTCTGAAATTTTTGAAGTGTTTAAAGAATTTGGATTAAATTTTAATTTTATATCTTCCAATATAATTTATTCTTCTAATTCAGTAATAAGATCTTCTCCTATAAGCCTTATATTAAACACGTTTATAAGCTTCTTCTTTAAAAAAAATCATATTTACTACCATTTATTTATATTGATTCTCCATATTATAAATACTTTTCTTATCTATTTCATAATAAAAAGCTTTATTGCCCCCGAAGATTTGAGCAAGAAGCAACAAAGCGCTGAGAGGCGCTTTATACCAAATAATAATTTTTCAAAACGCCTGATATTAATATTTCTCAGTCTAATATGGGCAATTCACCCTGTAATGATTGAATCTGTACTCCTGTCCACAAATTTTCCACGTTTATTAACTTATACTTTTTTCTTTGGATTTGTCCTTGACTTTTTAAAGAATAGAGAACGAAACAAAACTATTAAAAGATGGATAATTATTCCATTATTATTTCTCATTCCAATGTTTAGTACTGAATGTATGATTGTCCTTCCATTTGTACTTTTTATCATTGCATTCCAGGAATCATTTCAGAGAGAAAATTTAAAAACATCTCTTAAACAATCCTTTAAACAAACAACTCCTTACTTTACAGGAATTATTATTTACCTTATCTATTTTTTCTTTTTATCACATATAAAAACCAATCAACCTTTAAGCAGCAATGAGCTTGTGGTCTTCTTAGAGAGAGTATTCTGGTTAAGTCCACAAATATTTTTTCATTCACTAAAGCTTATTTTTTATCCAAAGATACTATCAATCGATCAAACACTGTTTGTACATTTAGGAAAAACTCTATTTGATCCATATGCAATATTTTGTCTTATATTCCTTATACTCTGGCTATTTGTTCCATTTTATTTTTTTGTATTTAAGAGGAAATTCCCTGATTTGTTTTTTATGAGCTGGGCTTTTTTCTTTGCATTACTACCTTTTTTACATATCCTTATGCCTTCATATGCACTTAGTACAGAAAGATATTTATACTGCCCTCTTGCTTTTCTAATTTTCAGTTTGGCAAAAATACTCTCCAAAAACTCCAGATTTGCCTATCTGTTTTTATTCATCTTATTGATGTCCTGCTTTATAAGAACGCATTACAGAACATTAGACTGGAAGGATAACTATTCATTTATCAATTCCACTTATAAATCTGCTAAAGATCCCTTATTAAAAGCAATTGGACTTGGAATGCTTGCTAAAGCAATTATTATTCTTGAACCTGCAAAAACTATTGAAGCTAAAAAATATTTTATAGAAGTGTTGGAATTATTAAAAAAAGCCAGGATTGAAAATAAAAAGCTAAAGTTAAAGTTCCAGAAATCACTCCCTGCTGTAGTAAAGTCATATGGTCTTGATTATGATTCACTACTTACAAAAATTTCATACCTGGAAGTTTCCTCCAGATGTCTCGAACTGAATGAAAGTCCTGGAATTGGCATAAAAATTCTAGAGCCTGTAATGAAAAAAGCCAACAAATTAGATCCAAGGATTTTTGAACTATATTCACACTTGCTAATTCTTGAAAATAAATACCCTGAAGCAAAAAATATATTGCTAAGGGCAAACTCGTTATATCCACACACCCAATTTATCCTTACCAAGTTATTTGACTTAATCGTAAAGTATGAAAACAATCCACTTGAAGCTAAAAAATATCTTTTAGATGCCATTAATTATTACCAGTACGATATTCCCACCCTTACAAAAACTCATGACTTCTATCAATCTCAAGGGGATCTCACTAAAATTGCAAGATATGCCTACCTGTATGGACTAAGAACCAATTCTAAAGTTGCATATCAGCAGGCACTTTATCTCTATTTGGATAGAACTGATTTAAATAAAGCTAAAAATATTGTCTCAAAATTACTTGTTATAGATAAAAATGATCCAAAATCAATATATCTTATAAACTTATACTTCAACAAATTAAAGGATAAAAAGACCAATTAATGAATCAAAAGCTAAATTCAAAAATATTAATTGATTTGTTTATATGTATAGGAATTATCTTAGTAATTTACGTCCACTCACTAAACCGCCCCTGGATTTTTTATGATGAAAATGCGATTTATGATGAAACCATTTTTCCTATTCCATCTTCTTTTTCTGAAACAATTGAAATTATTAAATCTTTTGGCACAATCAATAATTTAAGTTCAAGCAATTTTCTTTATAGTTCAAATTCTGTAAACAGAATCAATTTTTTAGATATTCCTATTAGGCTTTTCACGGGTTTATTGCTTGGAAAGAATCCAATTTTCTATCACACATTAAACTTAATCCTTCACATTGTCAACACCTGTCTTGTTTTTTTTATTTTAAAAAAGATTGGTAGATTCATGATTCTTCCTTTAACTTTAATATGGGCTTGTCATCCAGCCCATGTAGAATCAATTTTACTAAGCACAAATGTTAATGCGACTTTTAATTATTTAATATTTTTTATTCTTTTTTATGATTTTCTAAAAAATAAAGATAAAAACAATTCAAAATCAAGATTAGTAATACTGCCATTTTGTTTTTTACTGCCAATGCTGACAAATGAATATATTATTGCTTTGCCGATAATTCTCTTTATTTACTCAATCTTCGAGAACTTAAAAACAAATGACTTTAAACAGTCAATTAAATATGTCATAAAAGAAACACTTCCTTATCTAATTGGATTTTTCATATATTCAATTTATTTTATATTTTCAAGTTACAAATTTTCACAGGCATCACCATTTAATCCTGTAATTTTATTTTTTGAACGAATATTCTGGCTTGCTCCACAAATATTTTTTCATTACATAAAGCTGATTTTCTTTCCGAAGACTCTTTCAATTGATCAGACATCATTTGTTCTATTTGGGAAATCATTATTTGATCCATATTCAGTGTTTTGTTTCTTTTTTATTATTTCCTGGCTTATAGTTCCCCTAATATTATTTATAAAAAATAAAAAAACTTATTGGTTTTTAATCTTAAATTGGTTATTTTTCATAAGCATAATGCCTTTTTCTCAATTTTTCTCACCAACATACTGTCTAGCTGCAGATAGATATCTGTATACTCCAATATTTTTCATTGTTTTTGGAATTGCACTTATATTAAATGAGTTTTATTCAGATTCAAGAACTATTACAAAATATTCAATGCTTTGCTTTTTATCAATTATTGTTTTATTACTTTCCATAAGAAGTTATATAAGAACCAATGACTGGCAGGACAATATATCACTCATCAAATCAACTATAAGAACAAGCTGCAATGACTTATATAAAGGCTTTAGAATAAAATTACTAGGTGAAGAGATTTGGAAATCAAACTCAAGCAAGGCTAAAAAATATCTAATAAAAGGACAGGGGTATTTTTCTACCGCGTTAGAACATCTTAAAAAAGAAAGAAATCTGGATGAACCATTAATTTTAAAATCTTATGGACTTGATAATGAATCCCTTTTAATAAAAACAATTCATTTAATCAGCTTTAATACTTTTATTGATCCTAAAGATAGTCACAAAAAATATTTAAATCTGTTTAATCAGTATTCAAAATATTTAGAGCATTTTGATCCAAGGACTTTAGAATTATATGCAAATTTGCTTATTAAAAACAATGAAATCGGCAAAGCAAAGGAAATGTTCTTATATGCTTATAACAGATTCCCCACAAGTCCATTTATTTTACTGTCTTTAATTAGGTTTGAAAGAGAAATTGATAAAAACTTAAGTGGTACAAATAAATATTTGACCGAAGGATTAAAACTTTATCCTTATTCACAAGAAATTTTATTTGAAACTCTCAGATATTATCAGCTTGAAAATAATCTAGCTGAATATGCCAGATATTCATATCTTTATGGCTTACGTGCACATTCAAAATTTACTTATCAGGAAGCACTAACTGGTTTTCTAATGTTAAACGACCTTATCAATGCAAACAAGGCAATTGATAAGTTATTAAGACTTGATCCAAATGATCCAAAAACACTCTATCTATCAAGCAGTTATTATATTAAGAAACGGTCTTATAACGAGGCATTAGCACTTTTAAATCAAGCATATTTACTAATAAAAAAAAGAATTGGGGAAAAACAATTAGCATTCGATATAACAAATACAATTGCTAATTTATATTTAGCTCTTGGAAATACAAAAGAAGCTCTTCATTTTGCAAATGAGGCTTTAAATTATGCTAAAGCTAATCCAGAAAATTTGGTCAAAATCAAAAAATTGATAGATTCTATTGGTATATCACCTTAAAAATACTACAATTAATGAAAGATGTTTTGCATTATAAAATTTATTTTTTTCTTACTCATCTCATCTGCTTTTGGATTTATATCTCTAAGTCGCTTATTAAAAATCAGATCATTGATTTTATTAATTCCATTATCAATTTCTTTTGGAATTGCTGCTTATGTTTTCACCTGTCATCTATTATCATTTTTAATTGGCCCCCAAAAAGCAGCATGGATTACATTAATTATATTTGTGTTGAAATCCATATATATATTCATAACCAATAAAAAAGATTCAACCACAGTTAAAAAGGAAATAACTACAGGTCAATTTATTACTGTATGTATCATTGCGATATTTATTTGTTTTCTTACTTTAATGGCAGTTAGCAAATTTGGTACTTTTGACAGAGAATCCCATATACCAATAGCTATGACTATGTTTCATAATAATGTTTACCCACCAAGAGATTGCTTTAGACCTGACTATGTACTTCTCTATCACTATGGCGGAGATCTTTTAGCAGGAGCAGTACAATATATCACTAATTTAGACATATCAACCTCATATGAATTAATAGCCACCATTTTAAGCGGTACAACATTTCTAAGCTTCTTTGCTTTATGCTGGCTTTTAACTTCAAGTTTCAAACTTTCTTTACTTGGGGGCTTCTGTGCATATTTTGGCGGGGGGCTTCTGTGGCTTGATTCAATAATCAGATATTTAACAAAGGCTCTTCCTGACGGAGCAATAGGCTGGTCTTTCCTACAAACTTTTATAAATCTTGGAATCCACGGAGGAATTAACAATGCCCCTTCAGTCCTTACATTTATTTCAACATTTAATCTTGGAAATCCTCTTTTAATCTGCTCATTAATCTTGTTTTGGAAAATGACTAACGGTAAAAACTTTAAATCAAGCATTTATTACATTTTCTTTTTAACCGTAACTCTATTTACTTTATTTCTAACTGCTGACTGGCTTTACGTAATATTCTGGGCTGCTGTTATCCCTTTTATTTTCTTCTTATGGAAAGATAATAAAAAACAATTTATTATTTCTACATTTGTAATTCTTTTTATTTCAATACTTTTAAATAGATCTATTGGAAATGCTTTATTTCTCCAAAATACTATTCAACATTTAGGCAGAACAAATATTTTTGATATTGGAATTAAAGAACAGCTCTTTTCAGTAGTAAGCTGGGGAAGGCTTAGTTCTCACGTAATGAATTATCAGACCATTTCATGTTTTTCATGGGATTTTATATGTGAACTTGGTTTAAGTTTATTTTTTTTTCCTATTGCTTTAATTTATTTGATAAAGACTAAAAATCGGCTAGCTTACTTACTTTTCTTTTTATCTCTAACAACAATGCCTATACCAATACTAATTGATTTTAAATTAAATCCTGTTGAGCTTGTAAGACTTTTTGCTTTTGGAAATACAATGCTTATTTTACTTATAACCTGCGGAACAGCATTTTTATATAAATCGTTCATTAAAAACAACCTGCTGATTATTCCTTATGTTATTGTCTTTTGCTTATCACCTGTTTCACAACTATTTTTTGGCGCAGTGTTTTCGCCTCATGTTTACTCTAACAAAATCCTTGTTCAAACATTGTGCAATGATCTTAAAAGAATTAAATCTTTAGGTGAATTAATTTCATATCTCAAAGGCTATAGCGAGTACATACATCTTGCTAAGAATAATATAATAAATGCTTACAAAAGTGAATCTGAATTTTTCAAATCACAAAGTAAGCCAAAAGATGTTGCATTAAGCATTATTCATGAAATCCCTTCATACTCGGGTGTTTACTCACTAATACCAGCACAGAGACTTATCTACTGGGATCAGCTTTATTCATCGCATAACACTCTATATGAAACTACATTTTCTACACTGGATCCATTCCTACTAAAAGAATTAAACATAAAATGGCTACTAATAAATACAGAGCTAAAAAGCAAGTTGCCAAAAGAAACACAGGACAGATTAAATAATCCAGGGGTCTTTAATCTGTCCTTTATTAGTCCAAATAAGCTTGAGATTTATCATGTTAATGACTTGGGAAATATTCTTAAGGACTCTCCACGTAAAACAGCATGGATGCTTATAAATAGAGATGGTTATCCAGTTAGTTCAGCAGAAAATAAAATCGTATTATTCCCAAGTTTAAAAGACACATTAACAGAATTAAAATCCTTACAAAACACAAACCCTATTTTAAAAAAGCAGTTAATAACTGCTCAAGCAATTATTATTCAAAGCCTGGAAAAGCAAATAGTTGATAGCAAAGTCAATGTTAAGGTGGAAAAAAGGTTTTAAGCCTAGAGACGGGGCATCGGCAGACCTCTAGAGAGTACGATATAATTTATTAACTGTTAAATACATAATGATTACATACCTAAACAATTTAAAAGAAAAAGTAGAGCGCCAGGTTGGCTCTGATTTTTTACAGAGAGTAATTCAGCATCAGGGAGCCCAGGGATTAGTAAACATGGTAAATGTATCTTTAACCGCTATAAAGAAAGAACATCCTGCAAATGTAAACTATTTACCACCATGCCTTTTTGTAGAAGTTACAAACAGGTGTAATCTGAGTTGCCCTACCTGCCAGCTTGGTACAGCCGAAGCATATAATGGCTACAGTAAAAGCGATATTACCTTTGAACAGTTTAAAAAAGTAATTGATCAAGTACCGTCACTGGTTTATGTCACACTTCAAGGAGTAGGTGAACCTCTTTTAAACAAAGACATAATGAAAATGATCAGGTATTGTTCAGATAAGGGGATATCTACCTATATTAATACAAACGGTACAATACTTACAGAAACCAAATGTAGAGAACTTATTGATGCTGGATTACAAAATCTGTCTATTTCGATTAATAGTTTTGACGAAAAGATTTTTTCAGAAACAAGAAGCGGTGCATCTATAGTCAAAATTACAGAAAATGTAAAAAGGTTTATTAATCTAAAAAATGAGTTGAACAAAAAACGCCCTATTGTTTCTTTCAGAGCAATTCTAATGAAAGAGACAGAACCTACTATGGAAGATTTAATTTTTAAATCTGATGAACTTGGTATAGATGTTCTTTATATACAATTATTTATAAGCATAATAGCCGACAAAAGCCTAACAGATTCATCTCTAAATAAAGAGGAAATAAACGCATTTGTTGAAAAGCTCAGGCACTGGAAAAAGCAGGTAAAGAAACTGCAAATAGTTACAGAAAGTTTTGGAGACTCTTCAAATAATCTCGGGCAATGCAAATTGCCATGGTTTAGTCCAAACATTACTGCAGAAGGATATGTTACTCCCTGCTGTACAATAAGCAATCCAAGCCTGCTGAACATGGGGAATGTCTTTGAAACCCCATTTGAAAAAATCTGGAACTCTGAAAAGTTTGTGGATTTTAGAGCTGGCTTTTATAAAAAACAGCCTAAAGTCTGCATCGGCTGCCAAAATTACAAACGTAATTAAATGATACTAATGAAAAAATATTCTTTTTTTCTAAAGTTAGTATTGCTTTTTATAATATTTTATTGGATTTTCAAATCAGTAAATATTAAGGACACTCTCAATGTCCTGGAAAAAACGAACTTATCTTATTTTTTCTTTGCCTTTCTGCTGGGCAATTTATCCAATATATTTCTAACAATAAAATGGGGAAGATTGGCAGGTCCATTAAAAATAAAAAGTAATTTCTTTGAGCTTTTAAAATTAAACTACATTTCAATTTTTTACAGCAGTTTTTTACCAGGACAATCATCTGGTGAATTAATTAAAGGATTAAGGCTAACAAAAAAAGAAAGCTCAATCCAAAAAGTCTGGGTACCAATATTTATAGATAAGATTACAAATTTACTTATGGTTTTCATTATTGGATTTGTTGCTGTTTTGTCAGATAAAACATTCAGAACCAATTCTACTCTGATATTTACCATTTCATTACTCACAGTATCATTCTCAGTTATTACACTGGTACTATTTAGTGAAAATACAAAACATTTTATCGATTTTCTAAGAGATAAATTAATTCAATGCCTGAAGTTCGTAAAATTAAAGACAGACTTATTGGAAAATTTTTCATTAAACTATTTAGAAAATTACAAGAAGCATAACTTATTAATGTTTGAAACTTTAATATGGAGTGCATTAATTAAACTTCCTCATGTTTTTGCCTTTTATTTTCTGGCATTAAGCTTAAATATCGATTTAAACTTTATACAATGTGCATGGCTATTTTCAATTATTTCACTGATTACTCTTATCCCAATAAGTTTTTCAGGACTTGGGGTAAGAGAAAGTACTATGATAGTTATACTGTCACAGTTTGGAATTGAAAGATTCAATTCTCTAAGCTTATCAATATTAATTTTTCTTACCGGGATACTCGTAGCAATAATTGGCGGGATACTCGAATTATTTTCAGGTAATAAAAATCAGAAATGAATAATATTACAAACAAAGGAATAAGCAAACTAGATTTTGAATGGAAAAAGTATGATTTTGTATTTATTCCAATAATAATAACTATTTTAATTTATTTTATTTCTTTATTTTATGGATTTAGAAATTTTGATGAGGACGGCTTAATAAAGGATTTTTATGCAAAAAAAACATTTGGCGAATATGTAGGCAGGTTTTTACTTTTAAATGCAGGCGGGGTTTCAGCAGCTCATGGATTTACATTCTCCGGGATAAAGAACACTCATGTCTGTATTCTTGGTTTGCCTTCAATTTACCTGATTAATTTTCTCTTTCAGGTAAAACCATTCCTATATCACCTATGGGGATTGTTTTTACATTGTCTTGCATTATTTTTTTTCATTTGGTTTTGTTTTAACTTCACTCAAAACAAACAAATCGCCTTATTTTCAGGATTAGTCTGGTCCATACACCCGACAAATGTCGAGTCTGTAATCTGGGCTACCAACTGGCTTCAGCCACTTGGTGTTGCTTTTTATTTTTTTACATTGAATAAAATCATATATTTAATTCGCAGGGGTTTGATTAATCAAACCCCTCCAACAATAATTTTCATAATGTACATTACAGTAATTCAAATCTTATTTACAGAACATACTATTACTATCCCATTTGCAATATTATTTACTATCTTTTACCTGCTAAAAAGTTCAAATAAAGAACCTGACGCTTTTAAACAAGCCCTTAAAATAAGCCTTCCATCATTTGCTGTTATTGGAGGGTATTGGATATTACGGACAACTCTCATTGCAAAGACTGTTAAAAACTCTTTAGAAAACAATTTTATTGAATCGTTAGAAAGAATATTATTCTTTACACCACAGATATTTTTGCACCAGTTAAAATTAATTTTTTTCCCTTTAAAACTTACAATCGATCAAATAGACTTATTAACTTTAGATAAGACTTTTTTAGGATCATATAATCTGCTCTGCATTTTCATATTAATTTCATTTCTACTTCTGATTTTATTTTACAGAAACAAGTTGCCGTTTTTATCTTTTGGTCTTCTGCTTTATTTAGTTACAATTTCATTATTTATCCAAATAATTCCTCTTTATTCTCTTTCTGGCGAAAGATATAACTATCTTGGATCTGCATTTATTATATTTGGAACAGTTTCAACATTTGCAAATTTCACCAAAAGAAAATTTTTAATGCCAATCTTAATGGCTCTATCTATCTTACTTAGTGCTAGAACCATTATCAGAATTAATGACTGGAAGGACAGCTCTTCACTTTTTTCAAGCACAATTAAAACCAGTAAATCTCTCTTTAAAAAGGGAATCTGGACATATAATTCAGCTATATGCCAGGAGGATGAAAATAAAAAATCGGAATTATTAAAAGAATCAACAAACATTTTAAAGAAATTTGTTCATTATTCCAGTGCACCTATAACTGAACCTAGAATTTTTAAGACTTATGAATTGGACAGAAAATCAATTCTTGCAAAAGCTTTTATTAGAATTGCTACAAATTATGAAATTTTAAAAAATAAAAATCTCCAGTTAAAGTATCTTCTAAAAGCACTAAAAATCTCAAGACCAGACAGTCAGATTAGAAATTTGATTTATAAAAATCTTGGAACACTTTATTTTCAGATGAATGATTTTAAGAAAGCTATTTCTTATTATGCACAAAGTAATCTTATTTATCCAAATCCAACAATCAATTTTGCAATTGCTGCATGTTACTTAAAACTAAAAGATTTTACAAATTACGAAAAATATCTTAAAGAAGCTGTTTCTAAAATTTCTTCAGATGGAGAAGCATTTAAAACTTATGGACAATTACTGGAATTATCAAAGGGTGATTATCAAAGTGCTCTTAAATACTATAAAATTGCAACCTTATTACAAAAGAGCCCAGAGCCATACATACTGCTTGCCACCACTTATTTAAAACTAAGAGACATTGATAATGCATTTAAAACAATAAAAAATGGACTCTATGGATTCTCAGAAGACCCAACACTTTTGTATTTGCACAGCACTATACTAATAAATAAAGGAGATACAGAGTCTGGATTAAAAGGGTTAATTAAAGTTACAAACGATATAAATGCTCCAATTGATATAAGAATTGAATCCTGCAATATACTTGTAAACATATTTTCAAAACGAAATAATTTACAGGAAGCAAAAAAATACAATGATTTAGCTTTAAATATTGACCCTAAAAATCAGGAGTCCTTAAAGAATAGGGCAATCTTAATGATAAGATAGATTTCATGCCCCTTGTAAAAGAAAAACCTAAACAGACAATAGATAACCTAAGAGAAAATGCGGTTAGGCAAAGTAGCAAGATTAATCTTTCTTTATTTAATTATTGTTTTCTGACTTATTTTTATTTAATAAGAGAAATTAAAAAAAATGCTTCTTATGCAAAAGGAACTCTTCTTGATATAGGATGCGGCTCATCTCCATTGGAAAATTATTTCTCCACCTATGTAGAAAAATATTTAAAGCATGAACATCCTGAAGCAGCTAAAGAAAATATTAAATACGACTATCTCTCTGAACTTCCTGAAATAAATGCCCCAAATAATTCAATAGACACAATTGTTTCATTTGCAGTACTTGAACATGTTTCTAAACCATTTGAAGCTTTAGCTGAATGTAAAAGAATTTTAAAAGAAAATGGAATACTTATAATCTATGTCCCACAATATTGGCATTTACATGAAGAACCACACGATTATTTTCGTTTCACAAAGTATATTTTAAAAGAAAAAATGAGTGAACTGAATTTGGAAATAATTCACCTAAAAGAAATCGGCGGATCATTTGCTGTAGTAGGTCAGGCATTTTGCAATGCAATTATTTTAATGTTTGATTTAACTCATGTAAAAAACATATTTAACTTCTTATCAGGAAAGAAATCAGACGGTTTGGGAAAAAGCATAATTTATACTATTTACAAATCACCTTTAATATTATTAGCAATTATCCTAATACCAATTATCAATATACTTTTTTTAATTTTGGATCAATTACTTGGAAGCCCAAGAGATACTATTGGGTATTTCGTGGTTGCAAAGAAAATTGACAATTGAGAATTGAAAATTTAAGGATTTTGGGGACTATCTTTGCATTAACATTTTAAGTGTTGTATCATTTTCATTATGAAAGCAGTAATACTAAGCGGTGGTTCAGGACAAAGACTGGCACCACTTACAAACACAACCACAAAACAACTTTTACCTGTGGCAAACAAGCCAACACTATTTCATATTTTAGATTTAATTAAAGAAGAAACTCCCATAAAATCAGTCTGTGTAGTTGTAAGTGAAGAGTACGGACATAAAGTCAAAGAAGAATTAATAAACTCAGAACATTCAAAATACTTTCAATTTGATTTTGTTTTTCAGGATCAACCGCTTGGATTAGCACATGCAGTTCAAATCACAAGCATGCATATGAACGATGATCCTTTTCTTATGTTTTTGGGAGATATTTTAATTAATAAAGGTGATCTAAAAAAAGCCTGTGAACAATTTGTAAAAAGTAAACCGGAGACTTTAGTCCTGCTGAAAGAAATTGAAGATCCAAGGGCTTATGGAATAGCAGAAGTACAGAACGGAAGAGTCACCAAATTAATTGAAAAACCACAAGATCCAAAATCAAATCTCTGCCTTGCAGGAATTTACTTTTTCCAGCCCTCAATTTTTTATGCTATTGCAAATATTAAACCGAGTTATCGAAATGAGCTGGAAATTACTGATGCAATTGATTTTTTAATTCAACAGGGCAAAACAGTCGAACACTATATTATAAAAAGCTGGTGGTATGACATAGGAACTCCGGAAAATATGCTGAAGGGTAATAAAGCATTGCTTGACATTATCTCAAACAGCATTAATTCAAAAATAAATGACTCTGTAAAAATTAAAGGGAAGGTCATTATAGAAGAAAATGTAACCATTGAAGATTCGGAAGTTATTGGACCAGTAATTATTGCAAAAAATTCTGTCATTAAACATTGTAAAATTGGACCTTATGTAAGTATTGGAAAAAATATTTTCATGGAAAATGTAACTATTGAGAATTCAATAGTGCGTGATCAAACAAAGCTTATAAATCCACCTCCATCTATTACTGACAGTGTTCTGGGGAAAAACGTAGAAGTAAGATTTTCAAAAATGAATCCACAGGAATTAAATGGAATAAGAAAAATCAAAGTAAAATATGTTATAGGAGATGATACTAAATGCATATCATTGTAACCGGCGGACTTGGTTTTATTGGATCTAATTTCATAAGAGATTTAATCTCTGAAAATAAAGATATTTTTATTACAAACATTGATGCAGAAACTTATGCTGGTGGATTAGATAACTTAAAAGATATTGAAAGCAAAAAAAATTATCAGTATTTTAAAGGCAATATTCAGGATTATGATTTTATAGAAAGTACAATTAAAAAATTAAAACCAGACTGCATAATAAACTTTGCTGCAGAAACACATGTAGACAGAAGCATTCATTCCTCTCAACCTTTTATACACACAAACATTGTGGGGACACATGTCCTTTTGGACATAGCACTAAAACAAAACCTAGATAAATATATACAAATTAGTACAGATGAGGTTTATGGTTCTATAGAATTACCTCATAAGTTTACTGAAGAAAGCCCTATAAAGCCAAATAGCCCCTACTCAGCAAGCAAAGCCTCAGCAGATCACCTGGTTAGGGCATATCATGAGACCTATGGCTTAAACTCACTAATAATAAGATGTTCAAATAACTTTGGTCCATATCAATATCCTGAAAAAGTAATTCCTTATTTTATTTCTCTTGCTCTAGAAAATAAGAAAGTTCCTGTTTATGGAGATGGTTTAAACGTAAGAGACTGGATTTATGTAAACGATTTTTGTTCAGCTATTGCCCTGGTTGTAGAAAAAGGAAAAGGTGGAGAAGTTTATAACGTAGGCGCAGACTGTGAATTAAACAATCTACAACTTACAAAAGGCATTCTAAAAAGACTAAATAAACCAGAAAGTTTAATCAATTTTGTAAAAGATAGACCAGGACATGACAGACGATATGCAATGGATCCATCAAAGATTCAATCCAACCTTGGTTGGAAAAAGAAATATAACTTTGAAGAAGCATTAGATGAAACTATTCATTGGTATAAAAACAACAAAGAGTGGGTTGAGAGAAGGACTAATCAAGTTGCAGTTTTTTCTTAAAAGTTATATTTGCATGTAACATACAGTTACATCTGCTCTGTTGATGTAACCCACGGTTACATGAATCTAACTACATCATTAAACCTATTTGACTAAAAATAATTTCATGGTTTAATTATGTTTCACTATGACAAAATCTAATTTAATTCCAATAGAAACAATTGAAAGCAAGATTTATTTAATAAGAGGGGTAAAGATCATGCTAGATGATGATTTAGCAAAACTATATAACGTCCCCACAAAACGACTTAATGAACAAGTCAAACGTAATATAAAAAGATTTCCCAATGATTTTATGTTCAAATTAACCAATAAAGAAACCTCAAACTTGAGGTCGCAAATTGCGACCTCAAGTTACGGAGGAAGAAGATATGTGCCTTACGCCTTTACCGAACAAGGAGTATCCATGCTATCAAGCGTCCTAAACAGTGAAAGGGCTATTCAGGTAAATATTCAAATTATGAGAACTTTTACTAAGATTAAAAAAATTATTAGAGGACGTAAACAACTAGCATTGAAACTAAAACAGCTAGAAAGCAAAGTAGAGAAACATGACTCAGAAATCCAAAATATATTTAATGCTATTTACAAACTTATGTCTCCACCTGAAAGATCAATAAGAAAAATAGGATTTCATGCGAACTAGTAATAATTAAAAGTGGATTGAAAGAAGAACAAAACAGTTTGCGGCAATTTAAGAATCTCAGTGTAATAGATTATCTTTTTGTAGATGTTTATATACTGTTTCAGCTAAAAGCATGTGGCCTGCAGGACTGTAATGTACTATGTCGTTGAGATTGAAAACTTTATCTAAATCCTCTTTCTTAATGTAAGAAATAAAATCTATAGTCTCTATTTCATTTTTTTTGTTTATTGATTCTTTGAATACAGCTTGAAACCACCTTAAGAATGAGGTTGTTTCTACAAAGTCATGTCTACCTGGGCTTAAAACTACGAGAAGCTTAGCACCATGACTTCTGGCAAGATTATAAATTTGTTGGATCATTGCATATGCAATGAGACCTATTTCATATGTACCATCATCATTAAAATCTATTGCTAATGCTTTATCACCTGTAATTTTACTTAGAAATGTACCGATAAGACCGTGATTAGGTTCGTATCTACTTAAAAAAAGGCTCTTTGAAAGTATATTTCTTAAGCAATATTGTTTTATATTATTGCCTTTTAATATAAGTTGATTATTTTCGATCCTAAAATAAGGTTTCCTTTTTCCATAGAGAACGTTACTGCCTATACCAATCAGGTCATTGTATGTACAAACAACTAATACTATATGTTTTATATTTTCAAATTTGTTTATATGTCTCCTTAAAAAAAGATAATATTGTTCAAGATTGTAACCTGATACAGCAAGATTTGATACTTGGTATCCTTTATCAGATACCATTTTGTCCAGAAAATATGAAAATGTATGTTCATCATTAACCCCTGCTCCAAAAGCAACAGAATCACCAATGACAATTATTGCTTTCTTAGTAGGATCAATTTCAGCAGACCGAAATCCTTGTGAATTTGAACTAAGTGCCCCCCCCCTCCCAACCATAAGGACACTTAACTTTTCTATTAAGAATTGGGCTCCAACCAAGCTCAGAATCAAATTTTGTATTTGGGTTTTTCCAATCACATCTTAGAGATTGCTTAAGATTTATAAAACATCTCACTTCCATTACAGCTAACACAAAGGCTGCACTCAAGAGTATGCTAATAAATAAAAGTAAAAGGTTAATTGTTAATTTCATTTTTTCTCAATCTTAAATAAAATCCTAAACCAAAAAGCACCAAAAGCGCAATCCCAGAAATCAAACCCCCAATAATAAATCTTTTAGGATAATAATAAAACTCAATCTTATAATCTCCTGCTTCTGGCAGAAAAACAGCCCTTTGGAGAAGGTTTGCTTGAAAATGTTTACCTTCTTTATTATTAATTTTCACTCTCCAGTTTTCGTTTAAGTTATTATTTAAAATTAAAAATTCTGGACGATTAACTTTTGTATTTATTGTGATTTTGTTTAGATCGTATTTAATTTGAGGATTAGAGGTGAGAGGTGAGAGGTGAGAGATGAGAATTT
The DNA here is from genome assembly GCA_023250195.1 of Candidatus Melainabacteria bacterium. Lineage (GTDB taxonomy): Bacteria > Cyanobacteriota > Vampirovibrionia > 2-02-FULL-35-15 > 2-02-FULL-35-15 > 2-02-FULL-35-15. The sequence goes on from JAHFBF010000001.1 coordinate 243,569, forward strand.
TACCCTCCGATCTCTGATCTCTGATCTCTGATCTCAATATGACTTCTTTCCTAGGATCAAAATTTGGATTCTCTAATTCAACTATTATCTCTTTTGGATCTTTAATCACCCTGTAATTCTCAACAAAAAACACTCTTGGCAGATATTTTGTATTTTCATAAATTGTACAGTCACTACTAAAAATCTTTTTGACTTTCTCTGATTCTAAAACTAAAAAGTTTGGAACTAAAAAATATTTTACATTTAATAAATCCAATATCATGCTATGAAAATTTGAAATTGGATACGGAGTATTGATATTAGAAAATAAATCAAATATTTTGCCAGAATAAAGTCTTTTAGGATCCTTTGTCTGAATATAAGTCAATGTATAATAAATATCTTTTGGAATAAAAGAACTGTAACCAGATACATCTTCCAACTTAAAAGGGAGTAAAGTATTTGGCTCAGCTATGTCAGGCTTTATTGAAGAACCTTCTACCTTATGACTTACAAAAGGCAAAATCCTGAAGTGTTCTTTAGATTTCTTTTGTTCAGTAATTACAAAGTCTAGAACTCCATCCTTTGGAAGAGATTTATAGCTTGCTCTATCTGACCATGTTACAAAATAAGAAGAGAAATACATTAAGTCAGTAATAGAGATTAAAAAAATAAGAATAAATATTAATGTTTTTTTATCTTTTTTTAAGAATGAAAAATAATCACAAATTGCCTGAAAGCCAAATCCTGTAAGAAACGGAACACAATAACTGTAAATCTGCAAGAATCTATAGTGTTGCATCTCTTTAAATCCCGGAAGAAAATTTCTAATAGCAAAAAATAGTGGTGAACCAGTGGAAATTAACACCGAAAGCATAATTAAGAAAATAAAAAAGAGGACAAGTTTATTTTTAAACAATCTAAAAGTAAATAATGAAAATACAAATGGCAGTAATCCAAAATAAACATAGTTTCTAGCAAATCCTGACTTATAATTTATATATTCAGCAGTTTGATTAACTGCACCAGATAAAGGCCAGTCTGGGATACCCTTATAAAACGGATAAAGTAATCCTAAAAAGGCTTTTAAAGGTACTGAAGAAGCTTTTACAAGATCAGGAGGATTAGCTGTTCTGTGAGAAGCCTGAAATAAAGGTAGAAACGGTACTAAAACAATTGCTCCAATCATTATTCCAATTCCAAATACAAATACGATGCTAAGCAAGTGCTTCTTGAAAATGCCTGTAGATGTGGGTTGCAAACCCACATCTACAATTCCAACAACAAACCTAAATACTGCAAACAATACAAAGAACATAACAGTGTAATAAATATATTGAAGATGTCCTGAAATAAAAATCAAACCAAGTAATAATGCACTAAGTAATAGATACTTATTTAGAAGAATTTTGTCATTAATATTCTTTTCATACGAAAGCAGTAAAAACGGAAACACAGCACTGTTCATTAACATATGTTCATAGCTAAACCACGTAACATTAAATGGCTGAAACATATAAACTAAGGCAACTAGAAGAGAAGCCCCAAAATTTAATTTCCAGTATTTTGCTAATAAAAAAGCACCGATACCACTTAAGACCAGACAAATAAATGTCACAATTTCATGTGCCGTAAAATGATCAAATACTAAATAAGACAAAAAATACAAAGGATGAAAAAATCCTACCTGTGGTTCTGCTAAAAACTCAGCTCCAGTCAAAATATAATGATTCCAGAATGGTAGTTTCCCTTTTTTTATCGATTCTGAAAAGAACTCTCTAAGTGGAGTAAACATCTGAATCAGATCATTATTATAGTGATTATGAACTTTCTTTACTAATGAAAAATCTTCACATGCAAGCTTAAAATCTTTTATATAAACGGAAGAGGGGACACTATTGCTTTTATTCTTTACAATAATCTGGACACTATACTCATTTAAATTTTTTACTGATGGCAATTTTGCTAAGAAGTTATTCAGTGGATAAAATGCTTTGTACCAAGATACAGTTCCATTTTTATTTTTTAAAAGCGGGGTAAGAGCAACTCCTGGAATATAAGTAGAGTTGTTTAGCTTATTTACAAGTGTTATTCCAAAATCAAAAGCTACAGAGCTATCTGAAATCGTCTTAAAATCAAAGCTAATATAGTAATTTGTATCAGACAGTTTGTTTGATTTTTTCTCAAGTAACTTATCCCACCTTATCGGTGAAACGATTGTACTTTTATTATTTGGAGGGGTTTTTAAAGTAAAAACAGAAGATTGTGTCTCCTGATCTGTAATGGTTTGTTCTTTTGGAAAACTTGCCTGCCATAACGTAATGTTTTTTATTTGTTTATCAACAGCATGATAACGCCAGGGATACATACGGACGTTTCTAATATCAGTCGGCGTATCTACAAATCCAAGAAGTGCAGGAAAAAGAAAAATAATTCCAATTAAAACAATTACAATCAACGCTATTTTATTTTCACTTAGAGATTTCATTTTACTTTCACTTGCTTATTTAACAATACTATTAATAATCCTAAAACAATAAGAGCAAAACAAGTTATAAACAATCCAATTAAAAATAATTTCGGGTAATAATAAAACTCAATTAAATAGCTCCCTGCTTTAGGCAGATAAACTGCTCTTTGAACCAAATTAGCTTGCAAATGCTCAGATTCTTTTCCATTAACTTTTACTTTCCAGTTATTATTTAGATTATTACCAAGTATAAGAAACCCAGGGCGATTAGTTATCGCATTAATAGTTATTTTGTTTAGATCGTATTTAATTTGAGGATTAGAGGTGAGAGGTGAGAGGTGAGAGGTGAGAGGTGAGAGATGAGAGATGAAAATTTTACCCTCTGATCTCTGATCTCTGATCTCTGATCTCAATATGACTTCTTTCCGGGGATCAAAATTTGGACTGTCCAACTCAACTATTATCTCTTTTGGATCTTTAATTACTTTATAGTCAGATACAAGAAATGCCCTTGGTAGATAATCTTTATTTTCATATATTGCACAATCTCCTTCATAAACTTTTGTAGCTTCATTTGAATCTATTTTAATTCCTTTAGGAAGTAAAAAGTATTTAACATTTAACAAATCAATTATTTTACTTTTATAATTTGAAAGTGGAAATGGAACATTTTTATTTGGAAAAAAACTAATAAGATTTTTAGAATACAAAAGAGCTGGATTTTTTGATTCAAGATAAATAAAGAGATTATAAATATCTTTTGAAGGAAATGAACTATAACCCGATATTTCCTCAATTCTATAAGGGAATAAAGTATTAGGTTCTGGCACCTGCAATGACAGCCTAGTACCACCAATATAAACTGCACCTATTGGCATTACCCTGAACGGTTGCTTTAATTGTTTATTTTTAGTAAGCAGATAGTCAATACCTCCATTTTTCTGAAAAAGCTTATAATCATTTCTATTTGACCAGCTAATAAAATAAGAAGAATGACACATAATATCAACAGCTGATACTGTTATTAAAAAAATAAATAGAATTATTCTAGATTTGTTTTTAAGAAAAGTAATATAATCTTCAAAAGCTTGAAAACCAATTGCAGCAAGGAAAGGCACAGAGTAACTATATATTTCCAGGAACCTATGATGCTGGAGTTGTTTAAATCCTGGGATAAATTCTCTCGAGAAAAAAAAGACTTGAGAACCAGTACACATAAGCCAGGAAAATATAATCGTAAGAAAGAAAAAAGCAGTAAGTTTATTTCTAAACACTGTCTTTAAACTAAAAATTGCCATCACAAAAGGAATAATTCCAAAATAAATATAGTTATTAAATATCCACCAATAAACATAAGAATTTGTAAAATGAGACCATTGTGTAGTTCCTTTATAGTAAGGGAAAATCACTCCAAATAAGGCTTCTAAAGGTATAGAGTTTGCTTTAATACTTTCAATGTTATAAGGTACTCGCTGAGAATTTTCTAGAACGGAACAGAATGGAATCAAGACTACCGAGCTAAACATTAATGAAAATATAGAAATAAAAGTAAAAGTGGACAGATGTAATAAAACAAGCTTTTTATCGGTAAAGAAAGCATTTATACTTTTAAAAAAAGTAAATAAGGTAAAAAACAAAAATGAATAGTAAATCACTTGAAGATGTCCAGAAATAAAAATAAGACCAAGTAAGATGGCTGAAGTTATTAAGTGTTTGTTTAGAAATTTTTGCGAACTGATACTTCTTTCATAAGCAAGAATTAAAAATGGAAGTGTTACACTAAGAAGCAATATTGATTCCTGACTTATCCATGTAGAATTAAAGGGATTAAACATATACACAATCCCTGCTAATAATGATGCATAAAACCCCAGCTCCCAATATCTACTCAAGAGATAAGCTCCAAATCCACAGAATACAAGACATAAAAAAACAATTAACAGATGTGCAGTAAAGTGATCAAAAAGCAGATAAGAAATAAAATATAAAGGATGAAAAAAACCAACCTGAGGTTCAGCTAAAAATTCTGCCCCGGTAAGTATGTAATTGTTCCAAAGTGGCAATTTAAATGACATTATTGACTCAGAATAAAATTCTCTAAGCGGTGTAAATAACTGAATATAATCATTTATCGCAGGATTATGAACTTTAGGCACGGAAGAAAAATCTTCACAAATAAGTTTTAAATCTTTCAAATATAAAGTTAAACTGTTTTTACTTTTATTATGGAATTTAATTTTTAACACATTTAGATCAATAGAATTTTTTTGTTTTATTAAGTCATTAATAGGATAAATTGCTTTATACCAGTGAATATCCTTACTAGTAGGTGGAATTATTACTGATTGAGGAATATAATTTTGATTTGTTTTAGTATTTATTAGCAGTACACTAATATCTAATGGCTCATTGGTTTTAAAATCAAAGCTAAGATAGCAATTTAAGTCCTCAGTTATATTACGATCCAAATTTTTCACAGAGCTTAAATTAAAATCAAGTTCTTTAATCTCATTTTTATTAATATTTAAACTTTTTCCTACATCTAGATTTCCTTCCCAGAAAGTAAGCTTTTTCACATTAGAGTCAACCGTATAGTATTTCCACGGATACATAAGAACATTTCTAATATCAATTGGAGTGTCAACTTTTCCAAGGAATACAGGAAACAAATATACCAAGCTAAGCAAGATAAATATTATTAAAGCTATTTTATGTTCTTTTTTTATTTGTTCAGTCATTTCCTTTAACTTTTAAATACATAGCTAAAATCAATAAGAAAATCACTGATGTAATTGTTATTACTAAGCCTATAAAAAATAATTTTGAGTAATAATAAAATTCAATCAAATAATTCTCGGCTTTAGGTAGATAAACTGCTCTCTGTACTAAGTTCGCTTGAATATGCTCAGCTTCTTTTCCATTAACCTTTACTTTCCAGTTATTATTCAGATTATTACCAAGTATAAGAAACCCAGGGCGATTAGTTATCGCATTAATAGTTATTTTGTTTAGATCGTATTTAATTTGAGGATTAGAGGTGAGAGGTGAGAGATGAGAGATGAAAATTTTACCCTCTGATCTCTGATCTCTGATCTCTGATCTCAATATGACTTCTTTCCTGGGATCAAAATCTGGACTGTCCAACACAACTATTATCTCTTTTGGATCTTTAATTATTTTGTAATTCTCTATAAAAAATACCCTTGGCAAATAGTTTTTATTTTCATATATTGCACAGTCACCATCAAAAACCTTAGTAGCATATTCCGGGTCAATAGTTATTACACTCGGAATCATAAAATATTTTACATTTAATAAATCCAGTATTTTACTTTTAAAGTTATAAATGGGGAAGGGAATATTTGGATTTACAAATAAATTAAGTTTTTCTGTGGCATACAGCTTGTTTTTATCTTTGGTTTGTACATAAACAAATAAATTAAAAATATCTTTAGGTATAAATGAGCTGTATCCTGAAACATCTTCCAGTCCATAAGGCAGAAGCGTATTTGGTTGGGCAATGTTTACATTTAATTTAATATTTCCTATTTTATCCACTGCAAAAGGCAAAATTCGAAACGGTTCATTCGATTTTCCTTTTTCATCAATTAAGAACTTTAATGCCCCCTTCTGAGGTAAAGGCTTATAAGCACCTCTATCTGACCACGTTATAAAAAATGATGAGAAATACATAAGGTCAAAAATGGTAATTATAAGAATAGAGAAGATAATGATTTTTTTTAGATTTTCTTTTATAAAGGAAATTTTATGTAAAATGAACTGGAATCCAAACCCGCTTAAAAAAGGAACACTATAACTATAAAGCTGTAAAAATCTAAAATGCTGCATCTGTTTAAAGCCCGGCAAAAAATCTTTAACTAAAAAACAAACCGGCGAGCCGGCACAAATAACAAATGAAAGAAAAACTATAAAGAAAAAGAAAATTACAAGCTTCTCTGAAAAAAGCTTTCTCAAGCTGAATATAAAAAATAAAAACGGTAGAAATCCAAAATAAACATAATGATTAAAAAAGTTTCCTATATATTGAGGATCAAGGTTTAAATTTTCAGAATGAACATTTTTAAGAGATCCACCATAAAATGGATAAATCAGTCCCAGTAAGGATTTAAAAGAAAGCGAATTTGCACGTATGAATTCTAGAGAATTAGCTGTTCTGTGAGAATTTAAAAACAATGGAAAAAATGGGATAATTACAACAGAGCCAATAAAAATCCCAAACAATGAAACAAAGAAAATACTGGCAGTATGCCTTGTAAAAGATTTATAGTCAAGTAAAAATCTAAAAGATGCAAATAGCAAAAAGAAAATAAACGTATAATAAACATATTGAAGATGTCCGGATAAGAATACTAATCCTAATAGCAAAGAAGAAAAGACTAAATATTTGTTAACTAGTTTTACTTCTCGAAGATTTTTTTCATAACAAAGAATTAAAAAAGGCAATACAGCACTATTCATAAGCATATGTTCATAACTAAACCACGTAACATTAAATGGCTGAAACATATAAACAATAGCTGTAAAAAGAGAAGCAGCATAACCAAGCTTCCAGTATCTGGCTAATAAAAATGCTCCTATACCACCTACGATAAAAGAAATAAATGTCACCAATCCATGAGCAGTAAAATGATCAAATAAAAAATAAATTAGAGCATAACCAGGATGTAAATAACCAAGCTGTGGTTCTGCTAAAAACTCAGTTCCTGTAAAAATATAATTATTCCAAAAAGGTAATTGCAGTTTTTTTATAGATTCAGAATAAAACTCCCGAAAAGGAGTAAACATTTGAATAAGGTCATTAATATAATAATTATGAACTGTTGGAGTTACTGCTTTTGCGACTTTTTCATCTACAGCATGATATCGCCACGGATACATAAGAACATCTCTAATATCTGTAGGTGTATCAATCTTGCCAAGAAAAAACGGGAAAAGATGTATGACGCAAATAAGAAAAATGATAATAAAAGCTAATTGATTTTTAGAGAACACTTTCATAGCTATTAATCATATCTAAATGACGTTATAATATTTGAATTGATGACAGGAAAAAAATTAAAAGTTTTAATGGTAAATTATGAATTCCCCCCTATTGGCGGCGGGGGCGGTACCACTACAAGATTTGTAGCTAAATACATGAGTCGTCTCGGAGTAGATGTAGATGTTATCACTTCAAAACCAGGTAAAGATGATTTTTTCAGCCATCCGGATGGTTTTAATCTTTATTATGCCGGTCATACAAAAAATAAGATTTCAGGGACTCATGTTCCAGAACTCGCAAGATTTGCACTGACACTTATTTATTATTCAAAACAAATAATAAAACGTTCAAAGCCTGATTTAATTCATTGTTTTTTTACACTGCCTTCAGGAAGTTTTGGATTATACTGCAAAAAGGTTTTTAAAATTCCTTATATAGTTTCCGCTCTCGGAGCAGATGTCCCTGGATTTAATATAGGAGATTGGAGGTTAGATGCCTATCATGCACTAACAAAATTTATATCAAAGTCAATCTGGAACAATTCCTCTTATGTAGTTGCAAATAGCAAGTCACTTCAGGAAACATGCAAAGAATTCTCTCCCGATCACGATATAGATATAATCACAAACGGAGTTGACACAGAGGTTTTTTATCCTGCACAAAATAAAGACTTCACTAAAAATAAAGATATAAATATTTTATTTGTCAGTCGTTTAATGCTTCAAAAAGGTGTTGATACTCTAATAAGAACTATGCATGCTTTAAAAGAAAGAAACATAAATAATTTTAATTTGACAATTGTCGGAGAAGGACATTTAAAAAACATCATGTTTACACTGATAGAAGAATACAACTTAAAAGAAAAAATTAATTATTTAGGCTGGAAGGATTTAGAAGAGTTGCCAGATATTTACAGAAAGGCTGATATATTTATTCTTCCTTCTGTTATGGAAGGCATGTCCAGTGTGGTTCTCCAGGCAATGGCATCAGGCTTACCAATAGTGGCTTCCAGAGTTAAAGGATTTGAAGAGGTCTTAGAAGAAAATGTAAATGGCTTATTTGCTGAATATAACAATCCTAATGAATTTGCACATGCTATTGAAAAATTAATCAAATCGCCGGAACTTCGGGGAAAAATGTCCAGCAACTCCATAAAAAAAGCAAACCAGTTTTCATGGGAAAATATTGCAAAGAGATATTTAGAGCTTTATGAAATGAGTGTTGGTTTAATAAATGGAAACGGTTTAAAAAATAAATTAGTAGCATCACAAGGAAGTTCAAAACATTGTTGATTCTTCTTGTAAAGATTTATATATTGTTTTAGCTAAAAGCAAATTGCCTGTTTTTGTGAAATGTCCATTATCCAAATAAATATTACCCAGTTCTCTTTGATTGTTTTTCAGAATTTCAATGTAATCAAGAAAACTAAGACCATCCTGTTTAACATTTTTAAAAACATACTCAAACCATTTTAAGGAGTCAGATTTTTCTATAAAATCAGTTTTAGCAGGACTTAAAACCACCAAAAGTTTTGCATTATGGCTTAAAACTAGCTCATAAATCTTTTGAAATAATAGATTTGAAACTTCTTTCGCTTCATTTTCATTAAGTAATTTATCGCCTGCAACTAAACTTAAAAATTTACCTACAGTTCCCCCATATGGCAAATAGTTACCTAAAAAGTAGCTATTTGAAAATAAATTTCTAAGGCAGTGTTTCTTAATATTGCTATTAGTAAGTATTAAATCTCCCTCTTTTTTTATAAAAAGAGGTTTTCTTTTTCCATAACAAAAATTACTTCCTGTACTTGCTAAATCATTATGTGTACAAATAACAAGAACTAAAATTTTTAATTTATTAAACTTATCTAGATGCTTTTTCAAAAAGAGATAATATTGATCAATTCCATAACCAGACACAGCAAGGTTTGATACTTGGTAACCCAAAGGAGAAACAATTTTATCTAATTGATAGGGAAGTGTCTCTGTATCATTTACCCCAAATCCCCAAGCAACTGAATCACCAAGAATTATTATTTGATTTTTATTTTGATCTATTTCACCAGATCGAAATCCAAGTGAATTTGAACTTAGTTCTCCCCAGCCAGGATAGTTAATACTTCTATTTGGTATTGGACTCCATCCTAGTTCTGGATCAAACTCTGTGTTTGGATCATGCCAAGTCTGATTTAGATATTGTTTGTTTTTTATGTAATGCCTTATTTCTAATACAAAAATTAGAAGTATAGTACAAAAAAATATACTGACTAATGAAATTAAAATGTTAATTGTTAAAGCTCTAAATTTCAATTTTAACCAACTGTATTTTTTTGTCCGGCATTCTAACGGTTTTCAATATTATAGTACAGGAAGAATTAGCTTAGTTTTCAATCTTTTTAATAGTAATCACTATTGGCGTATACATTTCAAACATATTTAAAACCTTTGCAATAAGAGAGGATATCTTTAATTTTTGTACAAGAGAAATTATTGGTCTTATTTTTTGAAGAGATGCCCAATCAGTATAATTTCCAGTCGTAAGGCGCTTTTTAAAGATATCTTTCCCCCAGCTTAAAACTTCTATATTTGTCATCTTACTTAAAATTTTCTTTAAATAAAATGGATTGATTAACTGCAAAGTATCAATGTACTTTGGATTTTGTCCTGCAAGTTTTGCATAAACTTTAGCTAAGAATCTATTCGTTATACAAGGCCAAAATATTCCATAATGCCCCTCCCAGAAAGAAAAATAATTTGGAATTACAAACTGTAAAAACCCACCTGGCTTAAGTACCCTTATTGACTCTTCAAGAACAAGTTTTGGATCTTGAACATGCTCCAAGACATTTGTAGAATAAATTAAATCAAAACTATTGTCATCAAATGGGAGCTTTTCTGCAGCACTACAAATAACAATATTTTCAGGCAAGTTATGTTCTTTTAATAATGTCTGTGATATTTCATTAAAAGGAGAGAACTCATCTTCGGATGGTTCTATCCCAAAGGCATCAATCTGATATTTTGTTCTGGCTGTAACTAAAAATGTCCCAACCCCTGCACCAATTTCCAGTAATTTCTTATTTTTAAAATCAACTTTTTCAAGCTTATTTACTTCAGAGATAAAAAGTTCAACCTGTTCAATTGCTCTATCTTCTGCTAAAAACTCACATGCAATTGCTTTAAAATCCCGCTCTAAAAGATCACCTGTTGACTCACTAAGAGCATCTGCAAGTTTATCTACAATTAATAAATTTTTTGAGATTAGTAAAATCATTATTAAAATATTAACATTAGTGTTCCAAGTGAAGGTTTGCTGAAGCGCAAACCTGAACGTCGCAAAAGATTCCCAGAGAAATAGCAAAATAATCTGCGTTAGCAGTTATTTTGCATTTAAAATAAAGCATAAATAAAGGGGGCTAAAGCCGAACCTTCAGTAAATAAAATCAAGGCTCCAAGCAAAACTAAAAAAAGAAAGATTGGTGTTAACCACCATTTTTTTCTGACTTTTAAAAAATCCCAGAATTCTATAATTATTGAAAACTTATTTGACAACATATGATTTACCTTCTGTTAAAAAATTATATATCCTTTTTGCAATATCACTAGAAAAATCCCCTGAGTAATGGTCTATATCAACATAAAGTGGCTTTTTAACATTTTCCTGTATATCAGCAAGCCATAGGAAATTTTTTCCTAAATTGTTTTTTCTAATAAAGTCTTCCATAACTTCATAGCCATATTTGGAATAAAGAAACTTCCCAAAGCCTTTACCAGAAAAGATATGATACTTTAAATCATATTTATACGTTGGGACGGGTTGCCAGATAAATAAAGTTTTTACATTATATGCACTTGCTGTATTTTCAATCGATTGTTTATTTGCAACATATTGCTTAATTACTTTTTTCAGCAGCTCTTTATCATCATATTTTTCTGCTGCTGTATCCGGCTGAACATCTGCAATCTTTTTTATATCTCTTATTATATTAATCAGCGGTAAATCAACAAGTAATGTCTTGCCTTTGTTATCAATGAATTTTCTCAATCTTTCAGTAAACAATGGCTCGTTGTCAAAATAATAAAAGTCATTAAGACCATCTAGAAATATTGCTAAGTCAGGTATAAATCCTGAATTTACAAGCTCTTGAAAAAGAATTTTTTCCTGTGAAGAGAAATAGTTTCCACGACCAAAATTATAGACATAGTAGGGGTGCGATTTATCACGTCCTGCTTGTTGAGATGAAAGCATTTCCTGCAGATATGATGCAATTGTTTGATCATCAGGTACACCATAATTAAACACTGTCGAACCTCCAAATAAAAATATATTCAAGTTTCTTGGATCTGGAGGCCATGGTCCTTGATCTTTTGTAAGCCTGAATCCTGCTTCATGAACATTTACAAACTTACCTTTAAAAGGTCTTTCCTTAAACTGTGTATAAGGCTCATAGACATACGGTCTTGACCAGGTTTCATATAAAAGCAGGTTTACGTCCCTCCCCATTAATGTAGGATAAATCTCATTTAGAGGTTTATTGTAACTAAAGAAAATCTGGCTTTTATAAAAACCTACATCTTTTATTACCCGATATCCATATATAAACACATTTATAGAAGCAAATAATAAAAATACACTTAAAAAACTTATTGCAGTAAATTTATAAATATTGAAGATTTTCTCCGGTAAAAAATATTCTTTCTTAACTGCTATAAGAAATAATCCCAATGTAATTAAAATTAAATTAATTAAAATTATTGGTATCCTATAGTTAAGTTCTACAATTGCATATGGAGAAATAAATTTTTCCAGGAAAATTCTGTTTGTAAGAATTCCAAGAACAATGAAGGAGATCCCGATTATATATTTTATTTTTTTAAAATTGCTTTTCATAATCTGATTTTTCAAATGCAATTTTCTTTCTTGGAACCCAATAGCTACTGGCAGATTTATCAAACTTAAGATCCAAGAAATCTTTTCCACTTAACTTTGATATTAAACCAAGTGGAGTAATAACCAGATAAAATAAAATACTTAAAATAATTCTGGTCATTATTGAACCTAAAACCAGAGCTAAAGTCATCCATCCCTTATGAATTGGTTTTAAGAGAACTGGCAATACTAAACCAAAAAAGAGAAAAAAGGCTGCCAAAATAAAAAGATAGGAATAATAAGGTTTTTCCCTCCAGAAAAATAAGCCCCCTAATAAGCCAAAAACAATACCCAGAGTTATTCCAAACTTACGTAGTTCTATTTTTCCACTTTTAATACTTTTTATTTCGTCTAATAAACTCATTCTTTAATTATCAATTGTCAATTATCAATTGTCAATTTTTTCCTTTTCACCTCTGAGTTTATATACAACGACCTGTGCTTCATTATTAAAACCAATAGTTTCATATTGGTTATTAAGAATCAGAGAGCCTTTTATTATTAAATCCTTATTGTTTACAAAAAGCCAGTCAGTAGGTTTTAGAAACAAATATTTAATTGGTTCTGGTAAAATTTTATTTACTTGTAAAAGCTGCTCATTTGTAGCATCTTTAAATACCTGTCTAATTGGGTAATCAGTAAGTGTTGTATGTAGTCCATCATTGAAATAAATAAATCCGGGACTATCATCTTTTATAAAAGATCTTACCAATTCTGCATTATTCTTTGCTCTTATATGGTAGCCATTCCAAAGTACAAGCTGGGTATTTAACAGTGACAGTGACAATGGAAGAAAGTAAAAAATTAAAATAAATGATGGTATGACTTTGATTACAATAGGATGCTCTAAAGCAAAAGGTTTTGCATATTCAAAATGTGTCCTAAAAATAATAGCTATATAGCATAGAAATAATGGCAGTGAGTAAACATTATATCGCCACATGTTTTCATATGTAGTAGAAAATAAAAAGTTAAAAATTAAATTAAAACTAATAATTGTTCCTAGTGTTAAACCTACAAATAGTTTTACTTCCGGTTTCAGCTTTTTCCAATAAGCAAAAGTTAAAACAATGGTTATAAAAGTTAAAAAGAAATACATTGCCAGATAAATTACATGAGGAACAAAAACAAAGACCTGGCTGGAAGGATGAGTATAGGCTATCGGATATATAAAGTAAGGGGCAACAGCATAAACAAAAAAAGTAATAATATTATTAATTGCATTTTGCAAGAAGTTATTTAAAAATCCACCTAGAAAATCAGCATAAACCTGACTATATTCAAGTGCTGGTGAAAAGCTCATCATTGGCGCAACTGGAAGGAAAACAAATTTCTTTAGAATATAAAATAAAACAGCGAATATACCATAGCTTAAGGTAACAAACAAAAATAAAGGGATTTTTGTATTTAATTTTTTCCCACTAATCTTTGAATTATATGCAAACAGAATAAATATCAGTGCTCCAAAGAAAAAACCAACAAATAAACTTTTATATAACCAGATAATTAAAAAAGAAAGTGAAAACTTAAGTACAGTTATATAGTTAAAAGTCCCTTTAACATAATCTTTTAATATAAGATAAACAGCAAGGCAAAGCAAAAGACATCCCATCTGCTCCATCATTGCGCTGTCACATGTTTTTAATATTCCAGGGAAAAACAGATAAGAAATTGAAGTACAAAAAGCCAGTTTTCGATTATTTTCTGAAAGTAAAAGAAAAATAAGATAGATAAGAATACAAACGCCTAAAGCACAAAGCCACGTGGAAAAATACGCAACTTTAAGTGAAGCTCCAAACAATTTAAAAAAACCTGCAAGGTAAATAGAAAATATTGGGAAATTAATTAAGCTTGAAGGATAACCATGCTTAATAAGTCCCATAATAGTATAAGTTCTGGAAGAAAAATCAAAATCAGCTGCAATGCCTTTTGCTGTTGACATGTAATTAACTTCATCCCACCCAAGTTTTTGCTCCAAAAAAATCTGGGCTAAAATATATACTACAAACCATATTAATGTTATTAATCCAATATAAATCCAGTTAGTTCTATTGATTTTTTTACTATTCATGTTTAATTTTATTCAGTGGAGAACTCAATTTATAAACAACGATTTTATCCTCTGCATCAATCCCGTAAAAAGTATACCAGTTATCTATTATTGGCTGCCCTTTTAAAATAAGGTCTTGATTCTGTTTGAACAAATTATTATTTGGATTAAGAAATAAAAAATCTATAGGAGAGGGTAATATTGAGTTTATCGTTTTAATCTGGTCATTTGATGCTTCCATGTATATTTCTCTTATTGGAAACATATCCCATGTAATATTTGTACCTCCAGTAAAATAAATAAACTGTGGAGTTAATTCGCTAATAAATCTTTTTACAATTTCTGTATTATGAGATATGTGTTTATAAGTAAGATTCTTATTCCAATCAGCTATAAAAAATGCAGTGTTGTAAAGTGGAACATATACAAAAAATATTAAGCTGAAAAGAATAAATGCAAATACTTGTTTGTATTTAATATTAAAGAAATCTTTATTAGCCCAAATTAAAACAGCAGATGAAATCAATAAAAGCGGTACATATCCAAGGTTATATCTGCATCGTGGACCCAAACTTGTTGGAACAGTTAAATTGAAAAATAAATTAAACGCTAGTATGGAAATTACTGTAAAAACAATAAAAATCCTGTTTACCGATGATAGTTTCTTTCTGGAGAAAAATAAAAACCCAATTATATAAAACAATGTCAAAAAGAATACTCCAGATTCAAGCCACACTGGAGAAGCCAGGTAATAACCAGTAAATGTTTGACTATCAAGATATGTTTGAAATTTAGGGAAGTAGCCAAGAGTAATAATCTTATAGAGAACTCCTAAATTTGAAATCAAATTATGAATAGGAGATTTAAAGAATCCGCCATCAAAATCAGCATAAGTTCCATACACACCTTCCTGAAAACTCGAAAAATTCATAAGGGGTGAGAATGGAAGAAAAATAAACTTTTTAAATAAACAATAAATTATAACCACTGTTCCTAAATACTTAAACAACAACATCCCAAATTTAGACTTATACATCATAAATATGATAGATAGAAAACCAAAAAATATTCCTATAAAAAAGGTTTTATAAAAAAACAATAGAACAGCCATTAAACCAAGCAAATAAGGATTAAGCTTTTCTTTTGAAAGATTTTTTAAAACAATCAAACTGCAGGATAAAACAAGTACACATGCCGGAATTTCCATCATTGCAGAATTACATTGATTTATAATTCTTGGTAAAAACAAAAATGAAATTGCAGTACAAAATGAAAACAATTTTGCGCCGGAAGTATTTTCTTTAATTAAAAGCAATACTGTGAAATAAATTAATATAAGACTAACTAATCCACAAATCCATGTAGAAAAGCAGGCTACAGAAAAAGAGCTTCCAAACAACTTAAAGAAAATCGCCATATAAATGCAATGAAGAGGATAGTGTGTAATATGGTGAGGAAACCCATATTTAATAAGTCCTAAAACTGTAGTAGATCTACTGCTGAAGTCAAAGTTTTCAGCTATTCCCTTTGCACAGGCTAAATATTTGGCTTCATCCCATTCAAAGCTTTGATTTAGAAAACATAAAGATATTAAATATGTAATTAACCAGATAAGAAAAATTAGTGCCGGATAAAAAAGACTATGAGTTGCTGTTTTGCTTTTCATTGAAGACCTTTTTTTTAAGCAAAAGAGCAATTAAGCCCAGTGAAAAAGTATAAAGTGCAATGCCCTGTAAAATAACAAACCCAATCACTCCAAGAGGACTACTAAGAATATCAGTAAAAAGAGAAGTTAGCAAAACAAGTAAACCAAGCCCACTAATTAATCCTGAAATAAGCATAAAAATTTTAATCGGGTTATATAAAGCAATAGTTTCCACCAATATCTGTGCAGAGCGCATTATATCTCTTAAATATTTGACTTTTGATCTTCCAATTCTTGGTCTATATTCAATCGGATGGTAATAAACTGACAATCCCTCAAGGATAAAAATTAATGTGGTTGAGAGTGAAAAAGAGAATCCACTGGAAGTATTAACAAAGTACTTAATTATTACATCTTTCCTAAATGCTCTTAAGCCGGAATTTACATCAAGTATTTTTTCACCTGCAACAAACTGAGCAATTTGCTTAAATAAAATTCTTGAAAGTTTTTTTACAAAAGGATCAAAGTCTTTTAGATTATCTCTTTTACCAATCACCAGGTCATATCCTTCTTCAAGCTTCTTCACCATAAGCAGGATAGATTCAATCGGATAAGTACCATCAGCATCAGTAATAACAATAATTTCACCTGATGCTGCCATAATGCCTTTTTTTATTGAAAACCCGTAACCTTTATTATATGGATTTCTAACAAGTTTTATATCTTTTCTGTTTTTTAAAATTTCATATGTACCATCAAATGATCCATCATCTACAACAACAATTTCATAAAGCGTTTTGCCAAGCAAAAAATTAATCTCGTCTATTGTTCTTTCAATAGCATTTCTCTCATTAAAGCAGGGGATTACAAGTGAAATTTTTTCCATAAGTATTGTTATTTATAACATGAATAACTAAATTTTCTTATATATATAGCAGGTTTCAGGATTCTTTTTAGGAGTAATTACATCAAAACTTCCACTCAAGTGATAGTTCTTCTCTAAAAATAAAGTAAGCCATTCTAAAAAAGGCTTTATTAAAGGTCGTAATGCTGGACTCATGTGAAGATATTTCGGAATAATTATTATTTGGGGGGGGGTTTCAATTAAAACTTTAGCTAGCTTGATAGCCCTGTCTTCCAAAATACTTTTTACAAGCAGGTGATCAGAGAGAATTGAAGTCTGGCAGGATCTTTTTGCATATATATAAAGATTTGCAGAAAATATTGGAAAATTATCAAAAAAATTAAATACGTAAAATTTATCTTTCTTATCTGGCAACTGACTATTAATCAAATCTGCAACCCACAATGCCAATATTCTTTTTTTAGGCAATGGTGAATAAGGAAAAACTACGGGATCTTGGAATGACTGTGGCTGAGAAAAAACACTTAAATCCAAATTAGGTTTAGCCAGCTTAAGATAAGTAGGAAATACTACAGCGATTCTCTGGATAAAAACAAGTGAAATAAGTAAGCAAATTAATATTCTGACAGATTTCATCTGAAAAATTTTTATAAATGAAAATAAATCCTTTAAAAGCAATGACAAAAAGATTGAAACAGCAGGCCAAACTAAGATGTAATAGTAAGAAGCATATTCACCGGGTGCAATTACAGCAAAGATATTTCCAATTCCCCAGATGCTTATAAAAGTCCAGAACATCTGAGTAAAGTCATCTTTGATTCTTAGAATATGGCTCCTTACTAATCCCCATGCAAGAGATAAAAAAGTTAAAAAAAATAAAAAAAAGTTATTAAAAGAATTGGTATCTCTGGTCATAAATTTCAATATATTTGACAAGAAATCCAATGGAGACTTAAGATAGCTTTTTGAATAGCTCCCTATTAAAAAAGAATTTTTCCAAAATGAAAGTGGCTCAGCACTTAAAGAGACAAGAACTAAACTAAACAGTAAAACACACATCAAAAAGCCAAGAGTAAAAAATGAAATATTAGATATGGTATTTAAAAAATGTTTCTTTTGAAAGAAAAATAAATAAATACACCAACAGAATAAAGCAATAACAATAATAATTCCACTGGCTTTAGATGCAAAAGAAAAAGCAGCAAATATTCCGGCTAAAAAATATAAAAACTTGCTTTTATTTCCACTTGAAATATTTAATAAACATATTAAAGACCAGATAGAAAACAGTATACAGAAATACTCACATTCTAATGCAAATGCTGATTCAAACTCAAAATCCAGACCCCATCCACCTATAGGTGTCACTTGAAATAGTATAAAAAACAACACAGTTAATCCAGAAAAAAAATCACTCTTTAATACAATTTTTCCCAAGTAAAAAAGAGAAATTCCAATTAAACACACTGTAAAGGTTTGAACAAAATGAACTGCAATTATTGACCATGTACCAAAACCAAAAAGTTTTACAACTAATGCATAAATAAAAATAAAAAGGGGGCCTCTTATAAAATCAAATTTATGTGTGTCAAGCAAGTACTGGCTAAAAACAAAGTAAAAACCCTCATTTGAGCTTGTACAGACAACTGAAAGATTAAATGGCAGTTTAACTAGACAGTAAAAAAGTAAGGAAGAAATAAGCAAAATTAATCCTGATTTTCTTTTAATTAAACTTGTTTTAGACATACTTAAAATTCAAACATTACAAACCTGATGTTTTAGAAATTATATACAGAGGTCTTTTTTTAACTTCAGTAAAGGTTTTTCCCAGATAAATACCAAAGATTCCAAGGACAGTAATAATAATGCCACTTAAAAAATAAAGAGAAACAATTAAGCTACTCCAGCCAGTTACAGGAGAGCCAAAAATCAATGACTTAATAAAAACAAAAGCACCATAAATAAAAGCAAACAAAGACATGCCAAATCCTGTCGCAGCAGCAAACTTAAGCGGTTTATCAGAGTATGAAGTAATGACATCTACTGCAAGTCCAACCAGCCTCCAAAATGAATATGCACTCTTTCCTTCAAAACGTTCTGCATGCTCTACATCAATACTTGCTGTAGGAAACCCCATCCATTCAATCATGCCATTAAAGAATCTGTGCTGCTCTCTCATACTGCAATAGGTTTCTAATACTCTCTTTGAAAATATCCTATAGCCGGAGACTTGAATATCATATTTCATTCCTGAAAAATAATTAAATGCATTGTAAAAAATCCATGATGCTATTTTTCTTCCAAGGTTATCTTTTCTTCCAACTCTCCTGGCAAGAACCACATCGTAACCTTCAAGTGCTTTTTTATAAAGTCTCGGTATTTCTTCCGGCTGATCCTGCAAATCACAGTCCATAACTACAACCCAATCTCCCTTACAGTGATCAAGACCACAGGTAATCGCATAAAATTGTCCAAAATTTCTGCTTAGCTTAACACCTTTTACTCTTTTATCTTTTTTACAGTTTCTTTCAATACTTTCCCAAGCATTATCTGGGCTACTATCATCCACCAAAATAATTTCAAAATCTTCTGTTATTTTTGAAACTGAATCAATGATTCTTCTTACAAGTTCATCAACTATCTTTTCAGCTTTATAAACAGGGCTAACAATACTTATCATTTTTATATCGCTCCAAACAAGCTAAGCTTGTATAGTAATCCTTCCGATTTACGTCATTGGAGAAAGGGGTTTAGCAATGACGAGTTGCAAAATTTTATTGGTTTGCCAATAAATCAGACAAACCATATAATATCACTCTATGAAGCTAAACAATATAAGAAAAATTTTTGGTTATGTTCTGATTATTACAGCACTAGCTTTAACAAAATCAATATTACTTAATTTCCTTTCGATGTATGCCACAGTCCAGCTAAATAACGCAATACCACTGTGGATAATAAGATTACTGCTTTTAATATCTGGACTAATTTTAATATTTGATAGGTTAGATTTAAAAAAAATTGTTGATTTCTATAAACTTACAGCTACTATAATCTTTACTTTACTTGCCTTGTTTTTAATTCTAAATACCATTTGCTATGCTATTCAGTTTTCCGAACAATACCTACCATATAAACATTTTATTTTGACTAAGAGTGAAAAATCTCTACTAGCACTGTATCCTTCATTAAATAAAAAGCAGGTCTTTGATTTATTAACTGAAACCTGGTCAAGGCCTTTTGAATTTGACGCTTATGATCACTTCAGAGAAAAATCGTTTAAGGGGAAGTATTTAAACGTTAGTGAAAATGGTTTTAGATTGGTAAAAAATCAGGGTCCATGGCCCCCCAGCAAAAACAGTTTTAATATTTTTATTTTTGGCGGATCGGTTGTATTTAATTACAGCTTACCTGATGATGAAACCATTGCTTCTTGTCTACAAGAAAATCTTAGAAAAATCTTTGGAGATAAAATTTGTGTCTACAATTTTGGCAGAGGTTATTACTTTTCATCACAGGAAAGGGTTTTGTTTGAAAAGCTGTTAGTTGGAGGGTTTGTACCAAATATTGCTTTGTTTTTAGATGGAATAAATGAATTTTACTTTAGAAAAGATGAACCCTTGTTATCAGAAAAGCTGGTTAGAAGCTTGGGAGATAAAACTAATTTACTGTTTAAGTCTGATGCTGCAAATGTAATTAAAACTTTTTATCAGAAGTTTTCTACTGGTTGTACTAATGGTCCATCAATTCCATTAAAGAATATTTCCAACTCTGAAAAAGAAGCTTTTGCAAGAATGGTGATTAATCGCTATCTTTCAAATAAAAAAATAATCGAATCAGCTGCAAACGCATTTAAAGTAACCCCGATATTTGTCTGGCAGCCTGCTCCTACTTATAAATACGACTTGAAATATCATGTTTTTGCAAGGGGGGGATTTGGCAGGCATTCATTTTCAACCTATGGCTACGAATTTGCAGATAAAATATTTAGATCTAATCGTGGTAATAACTTTTTATATCTAGCTAATTTGCAGGCTAATTTAAAGAAACCACTATATGTAGATAAAACACATTATTCAAGAGAGCTGTCAAATCTTGTAGCAGAAGAAATTGCTGAATTCCTGGAACAAAAGATTACCATTAATAAATGACAAACCAAAAAGAAGTAATCAATCTCAATCCAAATATCAAATTAATTATTTGGTTGATATTTTTATCCCTTGTTTATTTGTTATTTAAAACACCTATAGATTTTCATAATTTATGCTTGAAGAATATCGAGACCTACTACCTCTCAGATGGTTTTTTACTTCAGGATGGTTATTCACTTTATAAAGATATATTTTGCAACAAAGGTCCATTACAAATTTTCTTTTATGCTTTCTGTTTGTTTACTGGTGAGACAAATGAATTTGCAATTCTAAGAGTAAGATTATTACAATCTCTTCTTTATTTAATTACTCTTTTCTCTTTAACTTACTCAGCAAAGTTAATTTTTAAAAAGAACTTAATTACTTACTTAACACCTTTGGTTTATATACTCCTGCCAATATTGTTTAAAGGCTCCTGGGGAGCATTTGATCTTCAGGGGGCATTTCTTGCTGAAGGAGAGGTTTTAATGTCCCCTTTTATTTCACTAAGTCTCTACTTTACTTCTAAATATGTTTTCGAAAAGAAAAGCGGAACTTATATTTTTATAAGTGGCTTATTTAGTGCTCTTGCAATTTTAACAAAATTAAGTGGTGCTTCATTTTGCCTGGCAGTTTTATTTTCTGGATTTCTATTGCTTCTTGTACTAAGAGACAAATCATTTGTATTTTCCATAAAGAATATGATTTATTTTTGTACAGGGGCTTTAGTTCCTTTTTTATTGTTTTATCTGTTCCTTTTTTACCAGCACAGCATTAATGATTTTCACAAATGGTATATCTGGGCAAACTTTCACAGGACAGGACTTCCTTTACTTGTCGTATTAAAAAATACATTGCCAAAGATCATTTTCAATAATTTTATTATATTCATTCTGATTTTATTTTTTGTAATCTATACAATCAAAAAGATAATTGATCAAAAACATAATATTAATCACTCAACTCAATTTCAAATATTATTTTTAATATGGACAATTATTGCACTTTATGCAGTCTTAGCTCCTACTGTCTATGCAGCTCATTACTATCAGGGACTTTGGATTGCTGTTTCAATACCAATAGCAGTTTCAATCAGCAAGATACTTTGCTTAAGCTCAAACAAAATCTATCAAATGTTTATTTCGCTTTTATTACTTTTTAGTTCTTTTAACTACAATACATTTGAAAATTATCGAATGAATTACAATCCAAACTCACCAGGGATTCCAGCTGTTAACAAAATTTATGACGAAACAACTTTCAAAGATAAAACTAAATTTAATATCTGGGCACGCGATGATAAAAGGGATGCTTATTTAAAAATAAGTGATATTGTCAGATGGACAGGTAAGCCCGGTGACACGTTATACATATGGCCAGGCAAATCTCTTGTCTTTTTCTATTCACATACAAGACCAGGAATTCATTTAAAACCTGAAATGATCTTAAACTGGCTTGTAGACAATAATACCGATAAGGCTTATTGTGATAGATTTCTAAATGACTATTTCGAAAAATCCATCTTAGAGCTAATAAAGAAAGAGCCAGTTTATATAATTGATTCCACTCCTCTTTTAAAAGAATATAGCAGGTATTCAATATTTAAAAATCCGGATTTCAAGAATTTTCTGACTGCTAAATATAAAGGCTTGTTTTCACTAGATATCAAGGGGAATGATTCAACTATGGATACAATTACCATTTATAAGAGGCTTTAAAACTATTGTTTTATAATGTAACTAATGTCCGACAAAAACCACAATTTGGATAATTTGAAAGCTGGAAGAGAGCTTTGTGATCAAACGTTTATTAAGTCAATTTCAAATTTAAGACCTTTCCCAGTATTACTTGGTACATTTTTAATCTGGCTTCAGCTTTTTACAGCCTGGTATATTGCATTAAAATTAAATCCTGTTTTTATCCCTATTTCACTTTTAATTATCGTCGCCTGCCACCAAGCAATGGCATTATGGATACATGAAGGGTGTCACAGATTATTTGAAAATCAAAAACTAAATGATCTCTGGGTAGATTTTTTCTTTGCTACACCGCTTGGCACAACAGTCTCAAAGTACCGCTCACATCATATGACACATCATGCTTATTTAGGATCAGAAAAAGATGAAGATAAATGGGAATTTGCATTTAATATTAGAGGAAAAAATCTTATCTTAGTAATGCTAAAAAGTTTAATCGGCATTTATGGTTTTAAAACCATTTCCAAATATGTAAACAAAAAAGCAATAAAAGAAATACAATTTTTAAGAATCTTGATGAGTGCTTTTTGGAATCTGGGTTTATTATGGCTTTGTATATTACATGATAGATGGTATTTATATTTTCTTTTGTGGTTAATCCCTTTATTTACAATTACAAAGTGCTTAATTATAGTTCGTGTTACTGCTGAACATCAGCCGCATGACTACTCGATAAATAATCCTGATGATACTCCACATATTGGAGTAGTAAGAACTACTTTGCCAGGTTGGCTAAATAAATGGATTTTTTATCAGGTAAATTTTAATTATCATGTTGAACATCATATGTTTCCAAGTGTGCCATTTTATAATCTTCCCAAGCTTCATAAATATCTTAAAGAGAAGAAGTTTTATGATATATTCCCTGAATCTATTCAAAATAGCCCAATTAAAAAACTAAAAGAATTAAGTGTAAAAACAGCATAGATGATAAATAAAACAAAAAATATTTTAGGGGTAATTTTGTTTGCACTGGGAATATTTTTCAATCCTCTTTTTCTTGAAAAAGTCTCATCACCACAAGCATTTATTGGGTTTAAATACAAACTGCCAATTGAAGCAATTTCAATCTCATTAATTTTAATTGGAGTAATTTTACTTGTTATAAAGCTTGATCCAAAATCAATTAAAAAATTAGCCGAATTCTACAAAATGACTGCTATAACACTATTAAGTACATTAATCTTGTTTACTTTAAGTAATTTAATTTGTTTAACCTGGTATGGAATAAAAGATTTAATGTTTTATAAAAACTTTATCGCTGCAAAATACAAAACCCCACTTGAAAATTTGTATCCTGGATTTACAAAAAAAGAAATAAATCAAATTTTAGATGAATCCTGGATGAGACCATATGTTTATGAGCCTTACACACAATTCAAAGAAAGAGCCTTTAATGGGAAATATGTAAATGTTCATAAAAGTGGCTTTAGACATGTAAAGGAGCAGGGTCCTTGGCCACCTGATAAAAATAATTTTAATATTTTTGTATTTGGCGGATCGACCTTTTTTAATTATGGACTACCTGATTATCAGACAATTCCTTCATACTTACAGGAATTTTTTAACCAAAAAGAAAAGGATTCTCATCTCCCACCTCCCACCTCTCATCTCTGTATTTATAATTTTTGTCAAGGATATTATTTTTCTTCCCAGGAATGTATACTTTTAAAAAAGCTGATAACTTCAGGATTTATCCCAAATGCAGCTTTATTTATCGATGGATTAAATGAGTTTTATCAAGTAAATGATGAACCTTTCTTTACTGAAAGACTAAGAAATTACTTCAAAGGAAAACAGGGGTTTGTTTTAAATATCCCTATAGTAAGACTTATAAGTGAATCAAAAACCAGAAAAGCAAATGATGTAATAGACATAAACAACTATAAATTTAATCCTTTAGAAATCGACACTATAATTAATCGTTACTTTGTAAACAAAAAAATAACTGAATCGATTTGCAAAGATTTTAACATCAAGAGTTATTTCATCTGGCAGCCAATTCCTACTTATAAATATGATCTAAACTATCATCCATTTGCTGATGGAGGATTTGGAAAGCATTCTCTTTCAAGATATGGATATCAAGAGATGGAAAAATATTTTAAAGCCGGGATTTTAGGAAATAATTTTTTATGGCTTGCGGATATGCAGGAAGGAATAGATAAGTCTCTTTATCTAGATAAGTATCATTACACAGCTGAAATGTCCAAAGAAATCGCAGAAAAAATTTACAAGTGGTTAAAAGACAAATTTTAATCTTTTTACGAACCTTAAAAAAATTTAATCTTCCAATGTAACCTACGGTATCAGAAATATAAAGTTCTAAGAATTTGCCAGAATGGTTTTTGCTAGATTAGCTTTATGCCATTCGTGCCTACAGAAAAACAAATAGACAGTTTACATTTTCTTTTAAAGCAATTAAAAAGAGAAATGATTGAAATAAGACTAATTAGATTTATCAATTGGGGAAATAAAATTGATATTAAAAATTGTGAACTAGAAGTCCTTTGCCTAGAAAATATTGATCGATATAAGATTAAATTTGATGGTAAAATTACTCAAGATTAAACTCTGAGGATATCATGAAAAAAAAGAAATTGGCTAATCTTACAAAAGAAGAATTACTTAAAAAGTTAGAGGAAGTAGAATGGTGTGACCGAGATCTCTTAAAAGAATATGATGAACGCTGTCACGATGGAAGAATTATATTTAAAGAAATTCCACTGGATAATCTTGAAGAATATATTAAAAATAAATATGCACAAAAAAGAATGAAAAGAGCCAGCTAATTCATTAATTTCTAACTTTCTACTTTGATAATTGCCCCAAGCATTAAAAAATATCTGTTGTATGCAAACTTCTCAACAATACAATTCTTACGCTTTGCATATGATTCAATCATAGATTTTGAAAACAAGTGAGCCCTTGGTGTAATAACCTGATCCATAAAAAATGCTTTTCCTGTTCTTTCATCCAAAAACCTTCCCATAGCCAGATAAGCCAGTGGTTGAAAAAAAATGCCGGCTAACGGGTAGACAAAATCAATTATTTTTTTACTTACATTCCAGTATAAAAATCTAAGCGGAAACATTGCTCTATGAACAAGATAAAAATATGGGTTCCAGATATTATAGACATTCAGGTAAATATATCCACCAGGTTTTGTAATCCTAACTAATTCACCAAATGCCTTAAAAGGGTCATTGGTATGGTGAATTACACCATTACAAATAGTAAAATCCGAGACATCATCATTTAAATCAAGCTTTAAAACATTACTGCAAACAGCTTTAAACCCTTTTTTTCCCAATTCTTCTACATTTGAAGGTGCTAAATCAACCCCGGTAATATTTTCTTTTGGTATCCCTTCTCTAACACATACATTAAGCCAGTAGCCGCTTCCACAGCCAATATCAAAAACTTTTTTATCGTTTTTAACCATAGAAATAAATTCAAAAAACCCGGGATCCAGTCTTTCTCTAGCACTGCCATAATTAAAATCACCAAAACGGTAATCGTTATACATAGTTCCAGCTTTAGCAGTAACCTGTTCTGTGATTTTAGTTTTACTTCCTGGCAAGCAATTTCTCCTTTAGCTCCCTTGAAAATTCATTAATATCTTTTATAGTTTCAATTGATCTCCAGTATTCTCTGGATGTATGTCCGTAAATTAAACCCTTTTTTACAAATTCAGGAAAAGTAGCAGTCTCATGATCGCCTTTATCAGGAAGATAATCTTTTACATCATACTCAAAAATATAAATACCACCATTAATCCAAAACGGCAGCTCCGGCTTTTCATCAAAACTTTCAATTAGTCCATTACTATTTGTTTGTACTATTCCATAAGAGCTTTTATATGGAAATAAGCAGATAGTAGTTTTAATTTTATCTGTTTTTATTTTTTCTACATGAGCATTAATTGCTTTGTTCAAATCCATTTCAGTATAAATATCACCATTAGTTACAATAATTCTTTCATCAGATTCAACCTTGCCCCAGGCTTTTTTTACAGCTCCACCACGACCAAGAAGCTGTTCTTCAATCGAATAATCTATTTCTAGAGAAAACTTTTCCCCATCTCCAAAATAATTTTGAATTTGCTCATGTAAATAACCACAGGCAAAGATTATATGTTTAATACCATATTTCTTTAACCATTGAATTTGATATTCAAGAATTGGCTTTCCTTCAACATTTATCATCCCTTTAGGACAGTCAACCGTTAGAGAATTCAATCTCTCACCTTTACCACCACATAATATAATTGCTTCCATATCAAACCATCTTTAACTTCTTAAATGCAAATAAACTCATTTGGAGTAAAAGCCATCCATGTATAAATCTGGAAATATTTGTTTCACCATAAGTTCTTTCAGCATATCTTACAGGAAAATCAATTATTTTTAAATTTAATTTTGCTGCACCAAATATTAAATCAAAGTCTCCAAATGGGTCAAAGTCTCCGAAATATGCTCTATTTTTAACTATATTTTCATAATCTGTTTTCCATAAGACTTTAGTACCACATAATGTATCCCTAATCTGATGCCCAAGAAGAAAAGAAAAAAGATAAGCAAAAAATTTGTTTGCAAGCATATTTAAAAATCTCATGGCTTCTTTTTCCATAGGATAAACAAGACGGGAACCATTTATAAATTCTGCCCTATTTTCAGCCATAAGTTCTATAAATTTCGGAAGATCCTCTGGTGGCACTGTAATATCCGCATCCAAAATTGCCAGGATATCACCTGTTGCATTCGCAAATCCCAGTCTTACAGCATCGCCTTTCCCTCTTCCTGTTTGTTTTAAAAATCTAAACTGTTTATCAGAATTTTCTTTGATTATATTTTTAATAGTTTCTTCTGTGTTATCAGTAGAATTACCTTCTACAAAAATATATTCACTTTCGGGGGTCAGCTTAGGAAGTCTTTTTACAAGCTCACTTATATGTCCTGCCTCATTTCTACACGGGATAATCACTGAACATGAAGGTAATAAAGGCTTTTCTAATTTATATTTTTCACCTATTGGTCTTAAAACAAAACCAGTAATCATGGAAAGATTTTCAAATAGTGGAAGATGAGCAAAAAATTTATTTATAATCTTTGAAACCACAGGAATATAAAATGGAAATAGTAAATGATAGTTAATGCTTATTTCCTGAAAATCTGTCAAATAAAACATTTGCTTTAACTCTTCAGGAGGCAGCCAACTCTCTTCAGGTGATTTAACTTTAAGCCCAAAGATCTCCCCAAGCCTGTAAAGTGGCTGCCACATTCGGTTATAGCCATAAATATATATGCGTGTTTTAGAATGACAATAATAATGTAAAATTTTAAAAAATGAAATAACATCATGTATTTGTCCAAGAGTGTTTACAATAACAATAGAGTCAAATTTAACACCCTCGATTAAACTCCTTTTTTCTTCGCAGGAAAAATCTCCTGCAATAAATTTTAAATTTGGAGAAGTGTGTGTTTCTTTAGCCTCAGAAATCGCCTTTTCACACAAATCAATCCCAACACCAAAAGATGGCTTAAGCTTACTTATTAAATCTCCTGTCCAACAGCCAATCTCAAGAACTTTCTGTCCTTTTGGAATCTTATTTATTAAGGCTTTTTCTTTTAAATCATGATAAAACTTATTTTTTTTCATGCTTAATCTGACGGGGTTAAAATTTTCTTCATAAAAATTTTCAAATAATCCAGCAGTTTTTGATTCTATTTTTTCTGTTGAGAAACAAACAGTCATAATTATCTCTAAATTGTTAAAACCTGACGATTCTGAACAAACCAATTATATGTCATTGTTAAGCCATCTCTTAATGATGTTGTATAGCTCCACCCAAGATTAGTTAATCTAGCTACGTCAAGAAGCTTTCTTGGTGTTCCATCCGGCTGGCTTGAATCAAAGACTAAATTACCTTTATAACCTACAATATCACAAATTAACAAGGCTAATTCCTTAATTGTCAAGTCTATTCCAGTACCTATATTTATAATTTTATTTCCTGAATATGAATTAAGAAGATATAAGCAGGCATTTGCTAAATCTCTTGAAAATAAAAACTCACGTCTTGGGTTTCCCGTCCCCCAGATAGTTACAGACGGTGCATTTTTTATTTTTGCATTATGAATTCTAGTGATCATCCCTGGAATGACATGACTGTTTTCAGGATGAAAATTATCATTTATTCCATATAAATTTGTCGGCATTACACAAATATAATCTGTCTTATACTGCCTGTTGTAACTTTGACACATTTTTATCCCGGCAATTTTTGCAATTGCATATGGTTCATTAGTAGATTCTAAGCTGCCTGTAAGTAAATATTCTTCTTTAATTGGCTGCAGGCAGTCTCTTGGATATATGCAGGATGAACCCAGGAAAAGTAATTTTTTTACCTCGCTTAAATATGAATTGTGAATAACATTATTTTGGATTTGAATATTTTGATAAATGAACTCAGCCGGAAAAGTATTATTAGCATTAATACCGCCTACTGTTGCAGCTGCTAAAATCACATATTCAGGCTTTTCACTTTTAAAAAAATCTGCTACCGATTGAAAGTCCAGAAGCTCCAATTCCCTATGCGTTCTGGTAAGAATATTTGTATAGCCCTGCTCTTTTAATTCACTTAATATTGATGAGCCAACTAATCCTGTATGTCCTGCTAAATATATTTTTGAACTTTTTTCCATTTATGATTCAGTACATATAGCCTCTTTAAAACCGCCTCCTCTTAAAAACAATGATTGGTTGGCTTTCCTCAAATCTGACTGAATCATTTCTTTAACTAATGATGCTAAATCATATTTAGGATTCCAGCCTAATTTATTTTTTGCTTTTGATGCATCACCACATAAAGAATCTACCTCAGTTGGGCGAAAATATTTAGGATCTGTTTCTACGATAATATCTCCTTTTTTTCTATTTGACGTAACTGATTCTAGAACATCTTCTGTAAAACCAGAGATTTTCCCAACTGTGTTTTCACCTCTTCCGCACCACTCTATATTTATTCCAATCTCTCGAAATGCCAGCTCTAATAGCTCTCTAACAGAAGTTGAAACTCCTGTCGCAAGAATATAGTCATCCGGGGTATCCTGCTGAAGCATTAACCACATACCAAGTACATAGTCTTTAGCATGTCCCCAGTCACGTTTAGCATCAAGTTTACCAATATAAATTTTATCTTCCAGTCCTACGGCAATACGACTTACGCCTCGTGTAATTTTTCGCGTGACAAATGTTTCCCCTCTGATCGGCGACTCATGATTAAAAAGAATTCCATTACACGCAAAAAGATTATATGCTTCACGGTAATTAACTGTAATCCAGTAAGCATATAACTTTGCAACTGCATAAGGAGATCTCGGATAAAAGGGAGTCGTTTCTTTTTGAGGACTCTCTTTCGCCAACCCATATAGCTCAGAAGAAGATGCCTGATAAAAACGGACTTTTTTTTCAAGATTAAGGATTCTAATTGCTTCCAATATTCTTAACGCTCCAAGTCCATCAGCATCAGAAGTATATTCAGGGGTTTCAAAAGAGACCTGTACATGGCTTTGAGCACCAAGGTTATATATCTCATCCGGCTGCACCTGCTGTATTACACGAATCATATTAGTCGAATCCGTCATATCTCCATAATGTAAAAAGAATTTGCTTTCCGGATTATGAGGATCTTTATAAAGATGATCTATTCTTTCTGTATTAAAAAGAGAAGAACGTCTTTTTATCCCATGGACAATATATCCTTTACTTAAAAGCAATTCAGATAAGTATGCTCCATCCTGCCCTGTAACGCCTGTAATTAATGCAACTTTTTGTCTCTGAATAGAATTATTATTTACAGTCAAACTTACACTCCCGTTAAAGCTCTAAAAGCCTTCACATATTTTGTAATATCCTTCATACGGGTAATTTTTTTTATGTTTCTATAGATTACACTTGGCTTCCTGTAATACTCTCTAAAAGCTTTTGCTAACAACTCCTGCATTCTTTCTTTTCCAATTTGTGGGTTTACATAAACAGGATTTGAATAATCAACACAGCTATAATCTTTCCAGCTCATATTTTCTTTCAAGCCGCCATCTTCTTTTGCCTGGGTTAGAAGATAAGATCCAGGATAAGGAACCGGTAAGAAAAATAATGCTGTTTCTGTAGCTAATTTCTTCGCAAAGCTAATAGTGTTTTCTGCATCTTCAACAGTTTCTCCCGGAAGTCCAAGAATATAGCTAGCCATAACCTGTATACCAAGCTTCTGGCAGTTTCTAATTTCCTGTTCATATTTATTTAAAAGATATGGTCTACCCTTTGGATCATTTGGATCAGCTTTAAATGCACTTGAGTAGGAAGCTTTTTTAATTAATTCAAGAGATTTTATATTTCCTGATTCAATACCAATCTGAATCATCCAACAGCCTGCTTTTTTCAGCTCACCTAAAAGCTCAAGATCTAATTGATCAGCTCTTGCATTACAGGCAAATGAAATTTTAAAGTCCTGATTTTGAAGCTCTTTAAGCAGCTTCATTATGAAATCTCTTCTTACTGTAAAAACACTGTCTAAGAAATAGATTCCTTTTGCACCATAATTTTCAACAAGGTGCCTTATATTTTCTATTGCTCTTTCAACGCTAAGTGATCTGATTTTTCTGCCTAAAACAGCTCCATGATCACAATAAGTGCATTGGTAAGGACAGCCTCTTTGTAAAAGAATCGGATAGTTTGGAAGATCAACATATTGGGTTACATGAGGAACATATTTGTCCATTGGTACTTTGTGATAAGCAGGAAATGGCAATACATCCAGGTCAGGGATTGGTGTTCGTGGAGTAGTATATTTTACTTTATTTTCTTCTTTACCCCAGTAAGCCAGACCATCTACCCCATGATAATCTTTACCTTCCTGTAAACAATTTGCTAAATCAATAAATGTTTGTTCTCCTTCTCCAACTATTATTAAATCCGCATCAAGACATTCCTTTACAGTCTGCTCTGGAAGTGCCGTAGGATGAACCCCTCCAAGAACAATTAATGCATCAGGACAAACCTCTCTGGCAACCTTTGCAGAAGCAAAAGCATCCAGCGCAGAGTTAGTCATGCAGGTAATTCCAATAAAGTCATATTTATTTTTTGAAAGGTGTTCTTTGAGATCAGCAATTTTATATTTTTCAACCAGACAATCCAGAACATCACAATGAAAACCTTTTTCTTCCATGTAATTTGCAATGTACATTATTCCAAGCGGGGGAACATAGCCACTTCCTTTTTTAAATCTCCCCCACATAACTTCATCTGAAATTGGTGGCTGCAGAACTAATATTTTAATTTCTTTCATAAGTATCTCTTTAGATTCTACTCCATTAGATATTACATATTTAGCAACAAGTTAAATTATATTACAAGTAATTCTCCTAAACTATATTCAGGATTACTTATTACTTTATGTAGTTATGCAAGACGGAACCAAAGCTAAAGTGTTACTTCTTAACCTGCCATACTGTTTACGCTATAATCTCTACTATGTGCGGCATAGTAGGCATTTATAATTACACAACAAATGAACCGGCAAATAGGCAGATTTTAGAAAAGGCCACCTGGGCTATTGCTCATAGAGGTCCAGATGAGTTTGGTTATCATTTTGACGATAAAAATGGAGTGGCTTTAGGGAGCAGAAGACTAAGCATCATTGATTTAAGCACAGGTAAACAACCTCTCTTTAACGAAGACAACTCAATTTCATTAGTGGGTAATGGAGAAATTTATAATTTTCCGGACCTCTTTGAAGAATTAACATCAAAAGGACATAAGTTTAAAACAAGATCCGATAATGAAGCAATAATTCATCTCTACGAAATATACGGTACAAAGTGTGTCGAGCATTTAAATGGAATGTTTGCATTTGCCTTGTGGGATGAAAATAAAAAACTTTTATTTATTGCCAGAGACAGAATGGGAGTAAAGCCTCTGTATTATGCCCTCCAGAATAATTCTATTTATTTTTGTTCAGAACTAAAGGGTTTACTTGCAATTCCTGAAATAAAAAGAGAGTTAAACCCGGAAGCATTAAATAAATATCTTACTTTTGAAAATATTCCTTCTCCACACTCTATTATTAAAAACATCTTCAAGCTTGAAGCCGGAAATATTTTAACCATTCAAAATGGACATATTAAAAAAGAGCAGTATTGGGATTTGCCACTTGATCTTCCAAAATTAAAAATAACCGAGGAAGAGGCTGTTGAAGAATTTGAAAGATTATTCAGTCAATCTGTCAAAAGACGCTTGTTAAGTGATGTTCCTGTAGGAGTCTTTTTAAGCGGTGGAATTGATTCCAGTCTTGTGGCAAAGTTTATGGCAGAACACTCCAGCGATAAAATTAGAACATTTTCAATTGGTTTCCATGAGAAATCTTTTGATGAATCAAAAATTGCAATGAAATTCGCAAAAGAGTTAAACAGCGAACATAATCAGTTTCTATTTGACTCTAAAGAATGTTTAAATTTAATCCCTAATTTAGCTTCTCTTGTAGATGAACCACTCTCTGACGCTTCAATATTACCTACTTACTTTCTGTCACATTTCGCTTCCAAACAATTAAAAGTCTGCCTTGGAGGAGATGGTGGTGATGAACTTTTCGCCGGGTACCAGATATTTCCAGTTCATAAATTAATAGGACTTTATGATATTATTCCACGTGAGCTTAAAAAGCTGCTTTTATTTATGGCAAATAAAATGCCGCCAAGAGAAACTTATTTAAGTTTTCCATTTGTACTAAAGCAGTTTTTAAGGGGTGCAGGATTATCGACAGAATTTAGAATGTTTGCCTGGATGGGAGCTTATCTGGATAATGAGAAAAAACAATTATTAAACCCTAATATTCAAGACATGATCAATGAAAACACTTTTGAAGATGTAAGAAATCATCTGAGTAAGAAATTTATTTCTACTGATGAAGATAGAATGCTTTATTTAATTTCAAAACTTTATTTAACAGATGACGTGTTGGTAAAAGTAGACAGAGCAAGCATGTTCACAAGTCTTGAAGTCAGAGCACCATTTTTAGATTACACAATTCAGGACTTTGTAGCACAGCTTCCTTATGACTTAAAGCTAAGCAGATTGACTTCCAAATACCTGCTTAAAAAAATGGCCAAAAAACATATTCCAAATTACATAATAAACAGAAAAAAGCAGGGCTTTGCAATACCTGTCACTAAATGGCTCAAGCATGAATTAAAAGACACCCTACTACACTACACAAGCAAAAGTTATATCGATAACCAGGGTTTATTTAATCATGACTTTATAGAAAAAATTGTGCAAAACCACTTAAACGAGACCTGGGATAATAAAAAACTTTTATGGAATCTTTTAGTTTTTCAAATTTGGTATGAAAAATATAAACCGTCTATTGGAAGTATCGGTGAAACTAAGCCAGATAAAGGATTAACAGTTAGAGTTTAAATCAGCATGTCATTCCCGCAAAAGCGGGAATCCAGTTGTGATCCATAAGCATTATTAAAACTGGATTCCCTGGTCAAGCCAGGGAATGACATCTTCAACTTTTCTAAATCCCACCACTCTTATTCTGTGAATTTAAAATTACAAACTTTTCAAAATCAACTGGTTGCCCAAATAAAAAGTTTAATCCAAACTGTGTCTGCTGTCTTAGTGCATCCCAATTTACAAGCATTTTAAAATCTTTTGGACCGACCTTTGCCCTGACTTGTCTTTCTATAACTTCCTGTACTTGTAAATTATATGTTCCATAACCACCAAGTGTAATCCACTCAGAAAGCTTTACATCACCATCCAGTGAAACACTCTGCATACCCTGAATATATTGATCATAAAATAATGGTGATTTCCCCCTTACATAGCCCTGATCATATCCAAGTCCAAATGAAACCGGTCCCAGTTTATTATCCAGTACAGGACCACCGGTAAATATTCCCTGAAAGTCACCTGTTGAATAAGCTCTAAAAGCATTTCTCGTCCTGAATCTTAAAGCAGTATTATATTTTTCTGTTCCCAGTTTAAATACCGGTTTACTGATAAGGGTAATTTGTTCTTCAGCTTTAAAAGCACTGTTTTTAAAATCTTTTGGATTCCCTGCATCATTTAGAAAGTTTTTATATTTTGTTGGTAAAATTCCCGGGCTGCTTTGAACCCAGGAACTTGCTGATCTGAAGTTAACACCACCTTCAGTAACCTTATTAAGGAAAGAATTTCTCCATTTCCTCCGATCTACAAGCCCAACATTAATCTGTGCAAGAGTACTTCCTAAGAAGCCTTCATCAAGATAGTAATTATAAGCTGTACGAAACTCAGTTTTATTCCCAAAAAGTTTTTGTCTGAACTGACCTATAAAACGCTGTTTTAGAGAACCATAGGAAAGTTGCAAAGTTGTTGTTGGTCCATAAAAACCAAGCATACCTCCATATCCCGGCGAACCACCTGAACCAATTTGTGCAAAAGGAGAAAAAGAGAGAATATGATAATCTGTAACATTAAGATTAAAAGCAGGTCCAATTGCAAATCCACCAAGAGCCCCCTGTGTACCAAGGGTAGGCGCAATAAGTGGGGCAGTTCTAACATTTGGGTCTGAATTTACTGTCGTAGTAAATTTCGGCTCAGCAGGCAATGAAAAATTTTGAAAGTGTACTCTTCCACCATACACAGTTAAATTATTAACTGCTTTACTTTGATCATAGACAATTTTTTCTGCAGTTACTCTGTACTTTACATTCTTTGAAACATCATCCCATCCCGGGGCCTTCCTTGCAGCTCTTGAAGCCTGAAGACTATAAAATGTTCTGGGGTGAATCCTTGCACCAAATCCCTGTGCTACACGAACAGGTTCTTCAAGTTTTAATCTTCCATGCTCATATTCGATCTGACTATCAGGCAGACTGGCAACTGTTCTTGCTTTGATTACTGCACCTTTGATCAGAGTAAACGGTTTTGTCAACAGATACTTGTTTGAAGTAACATCAAATTTAAATGACTCTCCACTTGTAACAATATTATCCCTGGTGATTTTTACATTGCCTTTTGCTTCTACATGCTGATCGCCACCGTAATAAGTAATCTCATCAGCTTCCAGTTTTGCGTTTTGTTCAACAATGTGAGCTGTTGACATCCCGGAAGTTATATAAACATTTGATTCGTGATCATATTCAACATTGTCACCTTCAAGCTCTAAATAAACAGCTTTTGCTTTTAGAGGATCGGATGATTGAGAATTAAGGTTTGAGGACTTAATAGTTTTTTTTGACTGTTTGTGAAAAGGATTCTTTAAAATGCTTGCATTTGCCTGCAAAGCAAATAAAAGACCAACTGTAATAACTAAGATTAAATAATATTTTTTCATAAAACCTATTAATAATTATATATTGTTAGACGTTAAGGAAATAATTCTGCCTAGAGACTAGATTAATCGCGTCTCTACGTTAATATACTCTTATGCACCTAAAGAAACTAAAACTAGTTAACTATAGAAATTACCTGGATTTTGAGGGTAAATTTCATCACTTAAAAACAATTATTATTGGCCAAAACGCTCAGGGAAAAACAAATATACTGGAAGCAATAAATATTCTTGCAACTGCTCAGTCAGACCGGGCAGAAAAAGACAATGATCTTGTTTACTGGAATAAAGAACATGCTCTGCTTTTTGCAACAGTAGGTGCAGGTCGGGACCTGCACCTACTGGAGATTGCACTGCAAATAAATTCAAGCGGCAGAAGAAAATTAAAAATAAATGACATAGCAAAAAAAGCTCCTCAGGCAGATTTGCTTGGAAACTTTTTTGCAGTAATGTTTTCCTGTGATGATCTTTATCTTATAAAAGGTTCCCCATCAATTAGAAGAAACTGGTTAGACTCTGTCATTTTTCAACTGGATTCAAAATACCACAGGACAATGCAGAGTTACCAAAAATCGATCACACAAAAAAACGCTCTTTTAAAAAATGCAAGAGAAATCGGAATGTCAAGAAAAACGCTAAAAGAACAGCTTGAAATCTGGAATGAGCAAATAATAAATTCAGGCTCAGACGTACTAAGCACTCGGCTGGATTTTATAAAAGAAATTAGACCGATTGCAAAAGACTTTCAGGACAACATCTCCAAGCATACAGAAGCCCTGGATTTGATTTACAAATCTACCATTGAAACAGATAAAAATGTCATTGCCAGGAGCCAAAGCCACGAGCAAAGCGCGGCAGTCAGTGACAAGGAGACATTAAAAACTCAATTTAAAAAAGCCTTGGACAATTCTTTCGATGAAGAGCTTGCAAGAGGTCAATCTGTTATTGGTCCTCATAGAGACGATCTGATTTTTTTAATTAATGAAAAAGAGGCAAAATCATTTGCAAGTCAGGGACAACAAAGATCAATCGTTCTTGCTATAAAACTTGCAGAGTTAAAAATAATTGAAAAAAGAAAAGACGAAATTCCTGTTTTACTTTTGGATGATGTATTTGCCGAACTTGATGAAAGCAGGCAGGATTTTTTACTTCACAATTTACCTAAAAACATACAAACATTTCTTACTACTACACACCTGAGTAATATTCAAAAAGAGTTTCTTAAAGGAGCACAAATACTTGAAATTAAAAATGGACAGGTCGTAGAAAACGCAGAGTGCCGTATATAGCAGTAGGGGCACCGATGTGTCAGCCCTGAAGAAAATGTAAATCAAAAATGCCAGATCTAAATAAAAAAACCAGAAGAGGAAACTTAACAAAAATCGGGGAAATTATTCCGGCGATAAAAGAGAATTTGGGGCTTGAAAAAAGTTTAAAAATTACAGCCCTAAAAGAGCTCTGGCCTTTAGTAACCAGTTTTGAAATTGCAAAATACAGTCAGCCAGCCTATTTTGATAATGAAGAAAATCTGGTCATTGCAGTAAAAAGTGGACCACTTGCAACAGAATTATCCATGCATAAAATAGGCATTTTAGCGCAATTAAAAGAAGCTATTAAAAATACAGATATTACATTTAAAGATATTAGGTTTATAAACAGATAAATTCATAGACACAAATACATCATATATACCAGTTTTTAACTGGTAGTATTCTAATGTTATAAATGCTAGAATGATGGCTTACTATTAAATAAGATTATGTCAAAAACAGATACTTCAAAAGAAAATTTAACTCAGGGAAATGGCTCATATTCAGCCTCCGATATTGAAGTTTTAGAGGGTCTTGATGCAGTTAGAAGACGCCCTGGTATGTATATTGGTGGCGTAGATCAAAAAGCCCTCCATCACTGTGTATACGAAATTGTTGATAACTCAGTAGACGAAGCTCTGGCTGGTTATTGCAGTGAAATTCAGGTCACTATAAACAGTGATAATTCAATTTCAGTTCTAGATAATGGACGTGGTGTTCCAGTAGACAAAGTTTCAAAAACCGGCATGTCAGGTGTTGAGACCGTTTTTACAGTATTACATTCCGGCGGAAAATTTGGCAGCAGCGCAAGTTATAAAGTTTCAGGTGGGCTGCACGGAGTAGGTGCATCCTGTGTCAATGCTGTTTCAAGTAAAATGCAGGTTGAGGTTTACAGAGATAACAAGATCTATTTTGTTGAATTCCTTGGTGATAATTCAGACGGTACAGCAGGAAAAAACAAAGAACCTCTTAAAGTAACAGGTAAAACTGATAAAACCGGCACAAAGGTTACCTTCTGGCCTGATCCAAAAATATTTAAAGATCAGGAAACTGAGAAAATGCCTATCTGTAATCGTGAAGTTCTTGCTACAAGACTAAGGGAAATGTCCTTTTTAAATAAAAAGTTAAAAATAATTTTTACAGATGAGCGATTGAAAAAAGACGATGCTCATTATCAAGAAACTTATTTTTATGAAGGTGGGATTAAAAGTTACGTTCAATTTTTAAATTCCACAAAAACATGTCTGCATAAAGAAGTTATTTATTTTGAAAATACAAAGGAAGATGTAATTGCAGAAATTGCACTTCAATATACTGATAACTACAGTGAATCTATCTTTGCATTCGCAAATAACATTAATAATCCGGATGGTGGAACTCATTTAACAGGTTTAAGGAATGCTCTTACAAGAGTTGTAAATGACTATGCGA
Source organism: Candidatus Melainabacteria bacterium (assembly GCA_023250195.1). Classification (GTDB taxonomy): domain Bacteria; phylum Cyanobacteriota; class Vampirovibrionia; order 2-02-FULL-35-15; family 2-02-FULL-35-15; genus 2-02-FULL-35-15. The sequence continues at coordinate 282,521 of JAHFBF010000001.1, forward strand.
AAAGCGCACAACTCCTGAAAGAAAATGATGAAAACCTCGTTGGTGAAGATGTCAGAGAAGGATTAACTGCAATTATCTCTGTAAAAGTAAAAGATCCTCAGTTTGAAAGTCAGACAAAAGTAAAGCTTTTAAATAACGAAGTCCAGACAGCAGTTATGGCGGTGCTTGGTGAAGGTTTAAAAGACTGGTTTGACAGAAATCCAAGAGAATCAAAAATAATTATTCAAAAAGCAATTCAAGCCCGAGATGCACGTGAAGCTGCAAGAAAAGCTAAAAATCTTATTAGAAGACAATCTGTTCTTGAATCTGCCGGAGGATTACCCGGTAAATTAGCAGACTGTACAAATAGAGAGCCGGAAAGATGTGAATTGTTTATTGTAGAGGGGGATTCTGCAGGAGGTTCTGCAAAGCAGGGCAGAGATAGGCTTTATCAAGCGATTCTTCCTCTGCGCGGAAAAATTTTAAACGTTGAGAGAGCAAGAATTGGAAAGATTTATGATAACACTGAAATTCAGGCATTAATTCAGGCAATTGGTTTATCTACTGTTGGTGATGATGTCTTAAGAGCAAATATTGATGAGCTTGATCTGGGCAAACTAAGATATCACAAAATAGTAATTATGACTGATGCCGATGTAGACGGAGCACATATTAGAACTCTACTTCTTACATTTTTCTTCAGATATGCAAGACCTATAATCGAAAATGGTTTTATGTACATTGCCCAGCCACCTCTGTACAAAGCAGAGAAAAATAAAAAAATAATTTACTGTTATAACGAACATCAGCTTGAACTTGCAAAAGCAGAACTTGGTGATAAAGTAACCGTTCAGCGATTTAAAGGCCTTGGTGAAATGATGCCAATACAACTCTGGGAAACTACTATGAATCCTGAAAAGAGAACTCTGAAGCAGGTTTCATTTGAAGATGCAGCTGAAGCAGATAGAATATTTGATATTTTAATGGGTGACTCAGTAGCTCCGAGAAGAGAATTTATAGAGGAACATGCAGGGCTGGCTGTTTTAGACATTTAAATTTTTCTGGCTGCTCACTATTGCAATTAAATACTCTCTAAGATATACTTTCTTTTAATTGTATACAAAATGTAAGCCGCAAACAACGTTATAAAGTTGTAATTTTATATAAATGTCTCATGAAATCTCACTTAGAGCTCTCAGTATCCTAGCTGTCAAGCTTAGAGCATTTGAGGTTACTAACAGACCCAGACTAATTCGCAGTGCAACTAGCATAGATTCAGATTATTCTCCTCGAGTTAGACAAGCTGCAATACTGGCTATACTAGATAGCGGCAAAGTTGAAGAAAACGAAGTACTGGATTTATTTTCCATTATTAAGGATCCTGAAAATCATTTTCCAATCCTGGGAAATGATGACAATGCTAAAACAAATAATCTGGTTTTAAAAGTTGACGCTGCAGTAGCAATTGTGAAATTTGCACTGAAACACACAACTTTTAAAGATATAAGAGCTGAATTTATATCTGAACTTGGAAGCATTTTAGATTCAATGGAAAAAGATGAATTATTCAAAAGCTTACATACAAAATTAACCAGTGATAAATTACCAAAAAGAAATCTTGCTGAATTTGAAAACTATTATTGGGGTGGATTCAAAAGCCTTCTAGCTACCTTATACATAGCTGAAAAAGAACTATTGACAGACGAAACTTTATCTTCTCACTACTTTGAAAAATATACAGGTCTCATAGATAAAAAAGACATACTACTCGGTATAAACTTTAAAGAAATTTGAAATTGTTAATCCTTATAGCTTATAAAGCAGTTTCATAACAGCATATTTAATAACTACTCTTGTTCTTTTTCACCAAATTTAGGACAATGAGTCTGTTATCCCTAACATTTTTATTCAAGAAAGGTCATATAAATGGTAGAAACTTTAATAAGAAAAGAAGTAAGTGAGAATCCTTTATTAACACAAATGAACGGAAAAAGAGCAGTAAAAATATTTTCAGGCCGTGCAAATATCCCTCTTTCAAAAGAAATTTGTGAATATTTAAAATTACCTCTTGGAAAAATAAATATAACCCCATTTTCAGATGGCGAACTTTATGTACAAATTGAAGAGAGTGTGAGAGGCTGCGATGTCTTTTTAATTCAGCCTACCTGTCCTCCGGTTAATGAAAATATAATGGAACTGCTGATTGTTCTTGATGCTCTTAAGAGAGCAAGTGCAGAAAAGATCACTATTGTTATTCCTTATTATGGTTATGGCAGACAGGATCGGAAAGCTGCCGGTCGTGAACCTATTACTGCAAAGCTGGTTGCTGATTTACTCTGTAATTCAGGCACCACAAGAATACTTGCACTTGATTTACATGCTACACAGATAATGGGATTTTTTGATGTTCTTGTAGATCATCTTTTTGCTACCCCTGTTCTTGTAAAACACATAGAATCACTTAATTTAAAAGATATTGTAGTAGTAAGCCCTGATGTAGGCGGTGTTACAAGAGCACGTGCTTTTGCAAAAAAACTAAATGCTCCAATTGCAATTCTTGATAAAAGAAGACCCATAGATAAACGCAATACTGTTGAAGTCATTAATATTATCGGGGAAATCAAAGGTAAAAGCTGCATCATGGTAGATGACATGATCGATACAGCAGGAACTATTACTCAGGGAGCTGAACTACTTGTAAAAGAAGGTGCAAAAGAAGTTTTAGCATGCTCTACTCATGCTGTTTTATCAGGACCAGCAAAAGAAAGAATAGATAAATCTCCTATAAGCACATTAATAGTTACAAATTCTATCCAGATCCCAAAAGAAAAGGCACCAAAGAAACTAAAGGTCTTAAGTGTAGCTCCACTGCTTGCAGAAGCTATAAAGAGAATTCACCTTGATGATTCCGTAAGTGAAATGTTTGCCTGACAGTTCTTAAAATGGAAATAAAGCATAAAACCATTCCTTTAATATTTCTAATATTACTTTCTTATTCAAATTTAGGAACTTATATAAAAAAAGAGCTGGATACTGAAGAACAGAGTAGACCTCCAGAAGTAAGAAGATATGATACTGCAATTCCACAACAAATAATTATTCCCGACCAACAACAAAATCAAAGAGATGCTTTACTTCTTAGAGAAGAAATTTCAAACTTAAAAAAAGAATTGCAGGAGCAAAAAGAATTAATAAGAACACAAGGCGGTACAACCACACAGCTTTTACAAAAAAACATTGATCTTACAAATGATCAAGCAAGGATAATTTCAGATTTAATAATGGACACCACTGTAATTCTTCAAGGATTTGCAAATTCCACCAGACTCTTTATAGATCTCCAGAAGAAGTACAAAGATGCTTTTATATTTAATAAAGGTGGAAAACCTTATGCCTATATTGATTTTCCTGAGCTGAAGATATATGAATATGCCACTGGCAATCTTCTCGGTTGGATTAATTCAGACACAAATGAAATTATTAGAAATTATGATGGTTCAATAATTGCAACAATAGAAAATGATTTTTTAATTGATGACAAAGGTTCACCAATAGGATCAATAGAAAGATCAGAAACTCTCAAATGGGAGCGGGAAAAACTCACGACACAAAAGACTCCCGGATCTCATTTTTTTGTAATGGCAGTGGCTCCACAACAATTTATACAAACAAAATTCAGAACAAGCGATTGGTCTACACAAAAAATAGAGGATGTTTTGTTTTTCTCTGAAAAGAATGTACAAAAGCTAAAATGAGTCTTATAAGCTATAATAAATAAGAATCAAATCCTGATTCTCTGATCTCTGATTCACGCTAAATATAAAGCGAAGAATGTTCGTAAGCGACATTCTGAGCGTGTGAAGTAAAACAAAAAATAGCAAGGCGTCTGCGTAGCAGCGCCGAAGCGTTATAAAAAAGGGCAGTTGGCTCAGTGGTAGAGCACCTCGTTTACACCGAGGGGGTCAGGGGTTCAAATCCCTTACTGCCCAAGTTCATTTTATAGGTTCAGACAAGCTGAACCTTCCTTCTGTCAAATCTCTCACAGATCGGATTTGCTGGCAAAGCCAGACAAATCCTTTAAGTACAATTACGTTATTGAAGGCTTTTCATATAAAGAAAATCCTTCACTTTAGATCTTGCTCAGTAAAAATAAGTCCTTTGTTGAGCTTTAAATATTAAAATAGATTTATCATGAGCTATAAAATAAGACTTATTGAATCAAGAGACAACAAGCAAATTGAAGAAATTATTCTAAAAGTTTCAGAGGAATATGGCACTTATGATCCTAAATCAAAATCTGGCACTGGCGCAGGAGCTGGAGATCCAGAATTGAAAGATATTTACTCAGCCTATAATCTAAAAGGAAGCAAATATTGGGTAATAGAAGATGAGGCTTGCAAGATCGTTGGCGGCGGTGGTTACACCAGGCTAAAGGGGACTACTGAAGATGATAGAGTTTGTGAGATGCAAAAATTATTTATTCTCCCAGAAGCAAGAGGAAAAGATTTAGGCAAAAAACTTGTTGAATTGTTTTTAAGTGAAGCAGCAAGAGATGGATATAAGGAAATGTATCTTGAGACAGTAAAACAGATGAAAGAAGCAACAAAACTCTATGAAAGATATGGTTTTAAACATTTAGCAGAATCTAAAGGAAGCACAGGTCATTTTCAATGTTCGGTTTTTATGACTAAAGAATTAAATGTCACAAGCAAGCTAAAATAGGCAAAGTCACACAAATCCTATAGCTGCAAGGACAATTTACTTTTTCAGAATAATTACCAATTTTTTATTTAACTTCAATCTTATTTTGAATTTTGGGAGAATGAGTTATGCCTAACATTCCTGGCAAATCATCCTGAAGTTCAATTAAAGGTTGTTGAGCAAGCTGTTTAACGTAGTAAGTATCACTTCGTCCTCTTAAAATTACAGATGTATCTCCATTTGTACCTTCTATTTGAACGTCAAGATCTTTAACTCTAGTACTTGTTCTTATATTAACTTGTCTTCTTAGGAATTCAGCTACTTCAACAACGTTTCCTACTGTAGGTTTAAAATCTATTTGCATCTTTTAATCTCTCTATAAATATGCCCCATTGCAAGCCTTAAATATAAAAGATAAGAACAAAATCTAAAGATTTCTTTATAAAGTTTTAATTATTAAATTATTGGAACAAAAAAAAACGCAAGACTTTCATCCTGCGTTTTTGTAAGACACTATTATGTACTATTTATTTGCGTTTGCGGCTTTGAAAATCATCATAGATTTTTTTTACTATATCGCCGGCTACATCTCTTCCGCCAAGACCAAATGCTAAAACACCGGTTGCAACAATACCCGTAAATAGTATCTCAACCAATGGTCGTGAAATTTGGAGTTGATTCATTGCAGCAAGAATTGCAAATGTAAAAATTGCAAATCTTGCAATTCCTGACAAATAACCAAGTTCATCTTTAAATGAAGTGGTAATCAGGTTTGCTACAAAGGTTGCAAGCAGTGATGCTACAAGCAGAATAGCTACAGCTACAAATACATTCGGCAGATAAAGTAAAACTTCATTAAAAAAGTCAGTTATCTGAGGCATATTTGCTACATCTGCTGCAGCAATAAAAACAATAATCAAAATAAACCATTTTACAAGTTCACCAAATAATTTGGATGTACTTATTTTTATACCAAGGTTTTCTGATACCGGATAAAGAACTGTCTTTTCAAGAGCAGTATCGATTTTTAATTTTTTAATCCCGCTGCCAACAATGCCGCCTAATAACATTGCAATTATTGAACCTACAATTAAAATTAAAATTGCCCCTATTATGTTTGGTAATGTCGACGATAATTTTTCCAATAGTGTTGTCAGCGCTGATTGCAGAGCTGATGTCCAATCAAGTATCATGTGCTTTGTTCCTTCCATCATATTTTTCTCCCCTGGTATCTAGTGAAGATAATAGAAATGACTTGTTCCTCAAATATTTATACAAAGGTCTAAATGTAATGATTTAAATCAAAATTTAAGGATTATCTTAATTGTTCTGTCTGTTAAAAATTTTACTGTTGATATGAAGGATCTACTACATTAAATCTAAGAACCGGATTTTCACCATTCATAAGTGGCTTGCTAATTTAGGTAATCATACCCCACTTATTAAAACTCTACCAAGACCAACTTGATCTCCAGGTTCAATTCCTCCTTGTGCATCAAGATCAAATCTAGCTCCTCCTGTTGGTGGAACCCATCTAATTTCAATTTGACCACCTTGTCCTGCAAAAACAACCATATGACCATGTCCTGGAATTCCACTTTGATCTGTATAGAGAACTGACCCAGGTGGATATGTCCCTGGTGCTGCTTCACCTAAAACCCTAGTCCACAATAATCTATTAGTTTGTTCAAGGCAACGTGTAAGCCCTTCGCTTCCCTCTCCTGTAAACCTAGAACGACAGAGTGCCATAGATGTCTGAGTAGCTATAAGTCTTGGATCAAATGGGGTATCTTCACGGGTACTTGCCATAAGAATTTCATTAAATTTATCATTGAATTCCTGTTCATTAATATAGTGACTACCAGTGGATTCTTGATATTCCTGCCTTGCCTGCATATAAAGTGCAGTATATTCCTGTGTAGAGATAAATAGTATTCCCTGTGGATCATTAGTCCATGCCCTGTGAAAATTTTGTCTTAAGTTTCTTTGCCAACCTTCTGGCCAACGAGTCAACTTATTGTCATCTGCGTTTAACGATATACCACCCAAGTGTTGAATTATATTTTGCCTTCCAGTAGCACCAACATTAAACGTTGTATTCCTATTAGTTGAATACCAGTTAATTTGAGCATTAATTACAGGATCTGCTCGAAGAGGATGGTTAGTAGCCATTTGAGTTGCAAGATTCCTAAAAAATCGCGCTCGTTGCGCTTCGTCAGGAATTAACTCATTAATATTTAAAAGTATTTGTCTTTGAGCTTCAAGAAGTTGATCTCTATTTGGAGTACTATTATCAATTCTTGCAGTAACGATATTTAATAAAGCAGAAATCTCTGCATTAGTATCAATCGCACCACTATTATCTCCACCCTGAAATGAATCTACACTAGAAATTGCTTGAGCTACATTTCCACCTCTAAGTGCTGCACCTACTTGAGTTAATAAAGTGATTTGCTGTGGTGATAACCTTGGGCCAACTGGCGGTGGCATATTATTCGATTTGATTTTACTAAAATTCTAAGACCAAATCCCCCCATTTATAAGCTCTCTTATTGAATCATTTTAAAAAGATTCTTATTACCTCTGTACCTACTTAAATCGACCAATAAACAGATTTCCCGGCTTTATCAATCACTTGAATGAGATCCAAAAAGGGCTAGCTCTACACTCTACACAAAATTTTGAATTAACTATTCTAAGTAAAAGTTTATTTCTGGGACAAATGACCTTCTTATTAAAACCTCCTGTAAACCTCTTAACAAGCGGTTTACTCTTGACATATATGAGCCATAATTTTCTTAAAATCATTAATGTTATTTGGCTTCCTAATATAGAAGTCTGCACCATTCTGATAACAGTAATTCATGTCAGAGGATGAATCGGAACTTGTAAAAACCACTGTAGGAACTGCTTTAATAGACTTATTTGATTTTATCTTTTTCAGGACTTCAAGTCCGGTAACCTTTGGCAGATTAATATCAAGCAAAATCAAATTCGGCAGTTTCTCTTTTTCATTCACAAGTTTCATTAAATAGCTGACACCTTCTTCTCCGTTATTAACTACAGAAATGTTACTTTTAATGTTTGCTTTTTTAATTGCAAGCTCAATTAAAAAGACATCATCAGAATTATCCTCGATAAGTAGTATGTCATAAGTTTTATTATCTATATTTTTTAGCATTAGTTTTAGAGATGAGAGATCAGAGGTCAGAGATCAGATTTTTAGATTTCATTAATTTTTCTGTTGAATTAATAAATCCATTAAGAATTCTTCTTGTTTCATCAATTTGAGTTTTCACATTGTCAAACACTTCTAAACTTAGATATCCTATGTCCATCGCAAGTAAACAAAAATTCTCAACTTCATATAAAGAACCTCTAGAAATGTATAAGAATCTGATTCTTTCTTTATAAGAATATCTTCCCATTCCTTCTGCAATATTTGCAGTAATAGACATAACTGCTCTTCTTATTTGACTAACCAAACCAAATAATTCATCTTTTGGAAAATCCTTTGTCAATTTATAAATTTCCAATGATAATTTGTGTCCATGTTTCCAAGCATCTATATCTGTAAAATATTCTATCTTCTTACTTGTTCTGGTTTCCAAAATTTCATTTCTCATCTCTGATCTCCCATCTCTGATCTCTGAACTAAAGTAAAGAAAAATTTGCTTCCTTTATTTGATTCTGACTGAAGCCATATCTCACAATTATATTTTTCAAGTATTTTTTTTACAATTGCAAGCCCTGCACCTGTTCCTTCATATTCTTCCTGAGTGTGTAACCTTTGAAACAAATCAAAGATTTTATCGTGATATTCCCTATCAATCCCAATTCCATTATCTTCAATACAAATGCAAACTTTATCAGAAGGAATTAAGCGGTCACCCACCATACTGATTTGAACGAGTGGTTTATTTGATTTATTAAACTTTATTCCATTGGAAATCAAATTCTTAAATATTGATTTTATCTTTTCTTTATTACCAATTACTGAAGGTAATTTATTCAGCGCGATTACATCTGCATTTCTTTTTTGAATATAAGCAGTCAATTCAAAATTTACTTCCGTTAACAGCATGTTTAAATTCACGATTTCATGTTCTTTATCTTTCACCCCTCTTGTAGCTCTTGCAAGATTAGTTAAATCCTCTATCAGATTTCTCATCCTCTGAGTAGCTTTTACTATCCGAGAAAGACAATCGCCTTGTTTTGGATTTAACTTTGATGTCCCCGGATCATCCTGAATCACACTTACAAAGCTTTCAATAGTTCTTAAAGGCTCTCGCAAATCGTGAGATGCAATATAAACAAATAAATCCAGTTCTTGATTTACCTGCTTTAAAATATCATTTGCCTGAGCAAGTTCTTTTTCAGACTTTTTTGCAGCTTCTAAAAGATAGTTTTTTTCAATTGTATTTGTAATTATATTTGCAGTAGTTCTCATGAATGAGAGTTCTTCATCATCAAAAGCATGAGGAGCCACATAATATTTTGTAATTGTACCTACAGCTTTGTCATTAACTATTATTGGAACAGCTGCAACAGAAACCACCTTCTTTGGTTTTATCGTATCCATGAAATACTTGGAAAAACTCATGTTCATTTGATCCATATTCTTAATAAGGACAATTTGTTTTTTTAGTATTGCCCGTGCTGAAGGCCAATTATCACGAATATCTCTCGAATAAAGATTTAAAATCTTTTCTTTATTTCTTATTTCTTTATACTCCTCCGGAAGACCATATGTTGCTTCTACGCATAACTGGTTATCAGGATCCTTTACAAGAAACACCAACCCATAATCAGCATCAGTAAGCTCACAAAAAGGCTGAAGAACTTTATGCGCTGCAAGTGCCAGATCAGAAGTAAACAAATCTGAGCAGGTATTTGAAATCTCTTCTATTGCTTTTAGTCTTTTAAGAGTTTTTTCTAAATTTGTTTGCTTTAATTCAAATTTTTGCTTTGTGACTAATTGCATTTTTTCTTTTTATAATGCTTCAGACAAATTGAAGCTTCCATCGGGTAAACCGAACAAATCCTTCAAGGATAAAAACGTAAGAACTTTTACTGCACAGTGTAAGAATCAGCATAAAGCGTTCCAGCCTTCTTTGGGTTAAACAGATTTAACCGATTTACAGTAAAAGTATTAGAAGTTTATGAATCTCATTACAATTTTTTAAATCCCATACTTTACCGGGTTGCAGTTAACTATTGAAAATTCTATACTCAAGGTACGAGTACAATTTATTAACCTTTCCTGAGATTATTTTGAATTGATATTATCTTGCGATTCAAAATCTTCAAAAGGCCCAAAAAGGACATTTCAGGCCTACTAACAGAGCTTCATTATGAATATAAAAAAAGGCAGTCAGTCTAAGAAGAAAAAGACAAAACTGCTTATTGTAGATGACAACAGCAATAACAGAGCAGCAATAAGTTATTGGCTTGGAGAAGAAAATTATGAAATACTTCATGCATCAAACGGTATAAGTGCATTAAAAATTTGTGCAACTTTCATTCCAGACATTATATTGCTTGATTACAATCTCCCCGATTTAGATGGTATAGAAGTATGTCAGAAAATCAGAACAAATAAAACTCTTCCTTTTATACCAATCATTATGATGAGTTCATATGCACCTGAAGCAAATGTCATTGCTCTGGAACAGGGAGCAGATGAGTTTATAGAAATGCCTATTCAATCAACAGAATTAAAGTCACGTATTAAAGCAATGCTTCGATTAAAAGAAGCTATTTCTGAATCTTCAGAACTCAGCAAAGAAAATAAAAAACTTCAGGAACTCGACATAATCAAGTCAAATTTCATATCAAAAGTTTCACATGAATTAAAGACTCCGCTTCAGGCAATATTAGGCTATGCCGACATACTTTTAGGAGGACTACAGGGAGAATTAAACTATCCTCAGAAATTAATGACAAAACAAATTCAAAATGCAGGAGAACAATTGCTTAATTTAATTACTCAATTATTGGATTTCGATAATACAGAGAAGAATGGAGATACTACTTCATTTGAAATATTAAATGTAGAGGAAATATTCAACTATCTATCTCAGGTAACTACTCCACTTGCAATGAAAAAAAATATTAATATGAACTTTGTGCTGGAAGATAAAAACATACAGCTTGAATCAGATAAAAACATGGTCCAAAAAATATTGTTGAATATAATTTCCAACTCAATTAAATTCTCAAACGAAAATACAAAAGTTTTAATTTCTGTAAAAGATCATCAGGATTTATTTATAGAATTTAAGATTCAGGACGAAGGGATCGGGATTTCAAAGTCAAACATTTCATACATATTTGACAGCTTCTGGCAGGTAGATGACTCTATTACAAGATCTTATGGTGGTCTTGGCATTGGACTTGCACTGGCAAAAAAACTGGTGATTTTACTCGGAGGGCAAATACTTGTTGAAAGCAAGCCTAATAAAGGTTCAACGTTTAGAGTTTTAATTCCAAAAGAATTTAAAGCCTCAACTTCAATTTCTTTACTATCATTACAAAATGCTATTTAGCAATTCACGTCATTGCGAGCTGAATGAAATGAGGCATAGCAATCTCCTGACGTTTTGGAGATTCCCACGTCGCTTCGCTCCTCGGAATGACGTGATATATTGGTTTATTTTTCACGTTTGGTCTGAGATCCTTCATCACTACCGTTCCTCAGGATGACACTTCGTGTCATTTCCTGGTCATATTCCAGTCAATTGGGATATAGTTTCTTTTTGAACATTTGGGGCAGACATAAATAGGATCATTGTGACCTGCAATTAAAGGTCTTATAAAAGGATTTTTACAGCTTCCGCAAACCACTGAAATATCTCTCTTTGAGATAAACTCAAACTGCCCTGGCAATATAGCACTTCTTCTCTTTGCTATTTCTTCCCATTTCCTTATATCTTCTTCAGTTGGTTGCATTTTTAATATAACGCGAAACAACTGCTGACGCAGATTGTTTCGCTATTTCTCGGCAGCTCCCTTTCGACGTTCAGGTTTGCACTGACAGCAAACCTTCTCTTATATAATAACTTACTACGTTAAATATTTAAATGAACTTAAAAACACTACAAAAAAAATATAATTTATCTGATCTAGAATTATTTAGTCAGAATACCTCTAGTCATAAAATCTCTTTTACAGCAAATAAATTAAAACAAACAGAATCTACTTATACTTCAGGAAATGCATTAAGACTTATAAAAAACAAAAAATTTGGATTTTCAGCAAATTATGGGAGATGTAATCTGGAAGAAATGCTTAATCAGGCACTTGAGGCTTCCAGCTTTTCCAAAGAAATTAATTTTGAACTACCGGATAAAATTCATAAATTTGAAGAAATTAAAACCAATAAAGAATCTTTATCTTCATATATAGAAAAGGGGAAAGAAATTATAGAAGAGATTTTATCTCAGGCTCCAAATGTACTTACAGATATCTCTTTCGAAATAAATGATATTAAAGAAAAGATTGAAAATAGTAAGGATTTAAATTATTCTTACTCAAAAGAACTATATTCATTCTCAATTAACATTAAAGAAACTCTCGAAAATGATTTTTTTGATATTTATACTGCTTTCGTAGATGGTAGATTCCCTGACTGCAGAACTTACGCCAATGAACTTATTCAATACTATGAATTATCAAAAAAACATTCAAGAATAAAAAATGGTTCATTTCCTGTTTTATTTACAAGCAAAGCAGCAAAAGAATTACTTGAAATAATAGAACTTGCATTAAACGGTAAACAGATAAACCAGAAATCCTCACCCTGGCATAATATGCTTGGCAAAAAGATTTTAAGTGAACTAATTACAATCAGACAGGATCCTGCTTTTGGTTATATGGCAAGGTCAATAGACGATGAAGGAAGCCAAATAAAACCTTTGGTACTTATAAATAATGGTATATTAGAAAATTTTTATTTTGACTTATCCACCGGTAGAGACGCTATTAATCGCACCTCTACCGGGAATGGTTTCAAATCATCCCTGACTTCTCAACCTGAGCCAGCACTGTTAAATATGATAATTTCAGCAGGCTCATCTTCCATAAATAAAATAATAAAAGACATTAATTACGGTTTGTTGATTGATCAGACAATGGGCGGATTAACCACAAATATTTCAGGAGATTTGTCTGTTAATGTAGACATTGGATTTTTAATTGAAAAAGGAGAAATCACAGGCAGGGTAAAAGACACAATGGTTACAGGAAATATTTATTCTGCTTTAAACAATGTAGTTGAATTGTCAAATAATTTAAAACAACACTGGTCAAATGTTTATAATCCAGATATGTTGATTGATGGACTTACAATTACATCAAAGTAGAGGTTATTGCTATAAATTTAAATTTTTTTCAATAAGCCAGTTTCTTGCATTAATTGTAAAAGGATGAATCACTTTGTCTTTTTTAATTACCTCCAATATCTTTTGATCAATGGCATGTAACACGGCTTTTTCCAGTCCTTCTTTTTTAAAGATTTTTAGTACTGATTGAATACGCTTTTTATCCCTACCCGGTTCTGTAGAATCAGCAAGAAAAAGTAACATGACCAGTTTGCTCATTTTTGGCTCCCCTAAAGTATGACAGCGTATTCCACCTAAAACATCAGGATCTCTTACATTAAACTTTTCCTTTGCAATCACTGCCCCGACTCTTGCATGCAAAACATGAGGATTCATAAAATCCACTTCATCCATTTTTATTTTTTTCCTTTTTGCAAATCGTAAAAGCTGAGCATTGGTCATTTCCTTGGCACAGTCATGAAGCCATCCTGCAAGCTCTGCTTTGTAAAAATCTAATTTAAGTTTCTTCGCATATTTCTTTGCAGTTCTTGCAACTCTTAAAATATGGTTAAAACGTTTCTGGCTTACATTTTCCTTAAGCCAGGAAATAATTTCCGGCTTCAGTATTTCAAGTTGTTTTTTTGTTTTTTGATTTTTGTTAGCCAAAACTTTAGTCCTTATTGAGATTATTCTATAAGGAATTTATTATTTATTGGACTTGTATAAAAAACATTCTGCATATCTCAAATTTTTACTGATTAAAACCTAAAGTATGCATATTGAGTGTTTTTTATGAGATTTAATCATTTTATTAACCGTTCAATAACCTGCATATGTTACTTATGTCAGGGTCAAACAAGAAAGAAGGGGACCATATATATGTCAGAAGCAGGAGTTACAACGATGTTTAGATCTTTATTTGCACCGGGAGAAAATCCTTGGGTTGCATCATTAATTACAAATCTTAGAATTCTATATAATCACAATACTACGGCTGAGCAGCGAAAGGCAGTTATAAGACAGTTAGAATCTATACAAAATACTTATAACGACGAAGGACAAACACTTGATAGCCTAGTTGTTAAACAACAAATACAACAATTGATTTACCTAACCAACGGTATTAATCCTCTCCTTGGTGATACTACACAGGGATTCTTTGATTTTTTAGCAACAGACAGACAGTCTGTTTGGCAAGGATTAAATGGCCTTATAAGAACACTTCAGGCAAATGAAGTAGCAATTGTTCTCGGGGTATAAATAGTACAGTATTTCTAAAACTGCTTCAAAAATCTTAAATCACCTGTAAAAAAGTAGCGAATATCAGGAATCCTATACTTTAGCATTGTAAATCGTTCAAGTCCAAGACCGGCAGCAAAACCTATCCATTCATCAGGATCAATGTTTACCGCTTTTAAAACATTTGGATCTACCATTCCACACCCAAGCAATTCCAACCATCCTCTATTTCCACACGTTCCACACCCGTTTCCATCACAAAAAGGGCACTGAGCATCCAACTCAGCGCTTGGTTCAGTAAAAGGGAAAAAATCCGGTCTGAATCTTGTTTTAATTTCTTTTCCAAAAAAATTTTTAATGAACTCATTTAAGACCCATTTCATATTTCCAAAAGTAAGGGTTTTTTCAACAGCTAAGATTTCAAGTTGGTGGAAAAATGGCATTTTTCTGGCATTAATTTCTTCATTTCTGTAAACCCGTCCATGAGCCAGAACACGCAACGGCGGTTTCATTTTCTCCATAGCCTTGATTTGAATTGTAGATGTGTGGCTGCGTAAAAGTACCTGTGGAGCAACATTTGTATAAAATGTATCCTGTTCATCTCTAGCCGGGTGATCTTCCGGTGTATTTAAAGCCGTAAAGTTATAAAATGCTGTTTCAACCTCAGGACCCTGAACCACTGTAAATCCCATACCCTGAAATATTTCAACAATTTCATTTGTAACAATACTTAGAGGATGTTCATAACCAACTTCATTTGGAGCACCAGGCAGAGTAATATCAAATTTTTGCTCTGAAAGTTTACTTTCTAATTCTTTCCCTTCAACAAGCAATTTTTTTTCATCATAAATGCTTTGAATATAACTTTTCAAATCGTTTAGTAATTTTCCATATATTGGTCTTTCTTCTTTAGAAAGGTTTTTAAGATTACTTTGTTCTATAATTAAAAAACTTTTTTCGCCCAAATACTTAATACGAAATGATTCAAGAGTTCTCGAATCATCAACAGATTGTGATTCTTTATTAATTTCTGTCTTTAATTTATCAATTTCTGCTTCTAATGTATTTATCATGGTTTTATAATTTTCATAAACCTAAGACATATATTATAGAATAGAATAGACTCGTTAAACATTTTAGAATAAAACGAGTTGCGTCATTGCGAGGAACGCAGTGACGAAGCAATCTCTAAAACGTAAGGAGATTGCCACGTCGGCGCTAAGAGCACCTCCTCGCAATGACGCTATCCGTAGAGCCCCTCCTCATAAACCTATGCCTCTTGATCTTAAAAAAGTCATTGTCCAGCTTAAAAACATTGAAAACAATGATGTTCAGAACATAAATAGAAACAGATTGGATTCTACCTTTAAGCTCTTTGAACTTGCCCTAAGTAATCAGGAAGAACTTAAAGCAAAGCTATATGAAACTCAAGAATCAAAAAAAGCAAACTTTTTCTTTGCAGTACCTTATAGCGATGGATCATTAGAACAAACTATAAGCTGTAATGAAAACTTTTTACAGCCTCATATAACTGTTGCAACAGACGGATCACAAATTAGTCCTTCTGCTCATGAAGTTACAGGCTCTTTTTTAATCAATATCGGGCTTGTAAGCATTCCTTACTTTGCCAAAGACATTCCTGTAAATCTCTCGTCTGAGCCTACTATTTACAACTCTCAGGAAGAAATAAGTCCAAAGACCGCAAATGAAAATATTCAGGAAGACGATCTAATCTCTTATGAACGAACTTTAAAAGAAATAGAAGAATTAGTCAAACTGGCAAAAAGCTACAGCAAATACAGTCTTCCAATCATAGCAATACTGGACGGCACACTTATTCACTGGCATATTGAAAAATTCAGCAGCTATTTTATAGAGAACTTTATCAAAAGATTTTCAGATGCAATGCATGAATTAAAATCTCTTCGAATTCCTGTAGCAAGTTTTCTCAGCAACTCAAGATCAAACGATTTAATAAACATGCTCAGAATCTACAAATGCCCTTATGAATCTGTGGACTGTAAAAAACACTGTGCAAATCTTGATTCCAGAAACCTCCCCTGTAATCCGTGCCCAGACTATGCTCCTGTATTAGACAGAAGGTTAGTTGAAAAATATTTTAGTGACAAAAAAATCAAATCAGGGACAAGAACAGTTTTATTTAAATCAAATAGTAAAGTATTCAATCACTATCCTGATGATTTAAAGGTGTCATTTTTCTATATGAATACCGGATCTGAAATAGCAAGAGTGGAAATCCCATCTTATGTGGCTAATGATAAAGACCTGCTTGACTTAACTCACAATGCAGTTGCACTTCAGTGCAAAGTAGGATTTGGTTATCCGGTAACATTAAGTGAAGCACACTTACAGGCAGTAGTTAATAAGGCAGATCGTCAGGTATTTTATGATCTAATTAAAGAACGATTACTAAAAGGAAGACAAATGCCGGTAAGACTTTCAAATAAAGAGTTAAAGAAGAGGGTTAGTTTCGTTTAGTTTCGTTTAGTTTAGTTTAGTTTAGAAGTTGGATGTTTTTTCAGCCAGCATCACCGTAAATTCCCTTGCCTTTTTAGCAGAGTCTTTTGAAATCTTTTTTAAATCTTTTTTATTCAGCTCATCATAAAAAGCATTTAATCTTTCTATATGAGTATTAAAATCCATAAGACTTTTTACTGATTCGGGATCTTTCAAGCTATCACTGGCAGAAATTAAAGAAGCATTGACTTCATTTAAATGATTTAAAATATTTGTTTTAAAACTTTGCAGATTATCAGAAACTTTTGGATTTGAAACATTTTTAGATATTTCTGTCAGATTCCCTGAAATCTCTTTAAAATCCCCTTTAAATGAAGCAGTAATATTCTTATCATTGATGACTTTATTTAATGTAGCTATTGACTTTTGTGCTTTAAGTAAAAGTGCATTGGCCTCTGTCGTTCTTTTTGTAAGTTTTTGCTTCATGCTTATTAAGTCAGCTTCATGTTCAAACAGATTATTTGCTGTTTCATTTAAAGACTCGGAAGCTCTGGAAAAAGCCATTCTCGCTTTTTCAAAATTTTCCGGAGTGACATATTTTACAACTAAGCCGGAAAAGTTTTTTAACCTATCTAAAAGATCCAGTGATGCATACAACCAGGATTCATTTGTAATTGGCTCCTGAATAATATATGCTTTGTTTTTATCCAAATTTTCATCAGGAGGAATTATTTCAAGGACTCTACCCTGATTTGGTCTAAACGAAGTAATTGCTAATTGTGAACCAGCAGGCGGCTGTGGAACTGATTTATTAGTGATTCTTATAGTTACTAAAACTCCATCAGCAGTTGATTTTGTTCTAATTACTTCCCCTATTTTTACTCCCAGAGCAGTTACTGGAGCCCCGCTTGGCAGTCCATCAATATTTTTAAACTTTGCCTCAAAAGTCTTTTCCGGGTTGAAATAGATATAGCTGCCAACTACTAATATAAAAATCCCCGGTAAAAGTATAAATAACCTACCCATAAGTAATTTTATGACTGTGGTGTATGTAATTCTTTCTCTTTAGTCTCGGCATCCTGGATGGCAGACTTATACAAGTCTTCATTATTTTCATTATAAAATATTGAAACTACTTCACCTGTAGTTGGAACAACTATACCAACAGTTGCAGTCCTGCTCTTATTTGCATTATAAAAATCAATGATTTTAAGATCCTTTGCCCACTTCTGTGAAACCTCTGCTTTTGACGGTGTAGAAACGTCAAGCTGAACCAGTTCAATTTGTGGAAAATCTTTAACAATTTGATCCAAAGCAGGTTGTATATTTTTGCAACCAGGACACCAACTGGCATAAATCTCGGCAAGGATTATTTTCTTATCACCGACTTTTTCTTCAACTGCTTGTTTGCTTTTTGTGACTTGGCTGTTTGTCCCTTTATGTTTTTTGAAAAGAAAGGCAGATGAAGGATTATTTAGGGTAATCCCAATAAACAAAATTAACATTAAAATTAGAATTATTTTTCTAAACATTTACTCCTCCAAATTTTTTAGTTTTCCTTTAATTAAAGGATACATCTCTTTATAATAATATATATTGTAAGCTCTGGGGGTAAGTAAAACAGGCTACATCATTGTGAAGTAACTCTTCGCAATGATGGTTACCCGAAAAATAACACCACAGGAACATAACTTGCCAATTAGTTTGTATTATTGTTAGCATGTAAAGGTCAAATAAATAAAGGTTTTTTTATTATATGCAATTACAAGAGGAACTAAAACAAGAAAACGAATCAAATAATAAAGAGATTAAAACTTCATTTAAAACAAAAGCCTCATTACTCTTTAAAGAAATTATTGAACTTATCTTAGTTACGCTGTTACTTTTAATTGTAATAAGGCAGGGATTCATTGAAGCAAGATATATTCCAAGTGAATCTATGGTCCCCACACTAAAAGTAAATGATCGTTTAATTGTTGAAAAAGTTACTAAAAATTTAAGTCTTGTGGGATTCAATTTTCCTATTCAACGTGGGGACATTGTAGTGTTTTATCCACCTCCAGAAGGAAATCACGGTAAAGATTTGCATCATGATCCACTTAGCATTTTCGCCAGATGGACAGGCCTGCCATTTTTACCTCAAGATGATGCCTATATTAAAAGAGTTATTGGTTTACCGGGAGATATAATTGAAATACACAAAGGAGAAGGAGTATTTATTAATGGAATGTTACTCATTGAACCCTATGTAAATGAGGTTCCAGATTATACCTGTATAAATTTAGAAGATATACCTTCTTACAGAAGGCAGGGCAAAACCGGCAAAATCATTGTTCCAAAAGGACATCTCTTTATGATGGGAGATAACAGAAACAGAAGTCAGGATAGTCACGTCTGGGGATTCTTGGACAAGAAAAGAATCGTTGGTAGAGCAGCCGTGATTGTTTGGAGAACATTAAAAGAAAAACCAATTTTATTTCAACATACACAAAAGCTGCTTAATTTCTAAAATGCCTCCTAAAAAAGAAAAAACTGCTTACGTTAGAGATATTCACAAACCAATCAAAGGTTTTGGTCAATCTGTTTTCTGGAGAGCTTTCAGCCTGTGGTTAATAGTAAGTTTTTTCTTCTTCTTATATAATAATCATCCTTATTATTTAAATGATGATTTTAATAATGCCAGAGTATTAATACGCAGTGCTTATATGATCTTTTGTGTTCTGGCTCTGCCATATACATGGTTTACACTAAAGTTTAACTACAGAATAAAGGATGATTTTCGTGACCCTTCGATAATATTCTTTGTGCTTTTAAAAAGAGTTGGTCTTATGCTTGCAAGCAGGGATTTTGGGCAGATTTCAGGACTATTTACGGTAAAAAGATTTAATAATTTTTGCCTGACCTGCCTGGTAAAAGGTTTCTTTCTACCTCTCATGGCAATGTTTATGTTTCACCATGTAACCACGGTACAGCAGTTAATGGTAAATGTTTCAACACCAATGGATGGAATACCACTTTGTAACTGGTTTTTAGATTTAATTTATAATCTCTTATTTGTGTTTGATACAGGTATTGCACTAATCGGATATGGACTTGAATTAAAATGGTTTGGAAATAAAACAAGATCAGTTGAGCCTACGATGTTTGGATGGGCTGTAGCACTTATGTGTTATCCCCCATTCAACCAAACAAGCAGTGTTTATTTTCCACTTTATGACAGGCAGGATTTTTTCATTCAATTTACAGAAGAACAAAAAATCTTTATTAGACTAATTATAATTTTCTTATATGGAATATTTGTCTGGGGAACATTTGCTCTCGGGGTACGATTTAGTAATTTAAGTAACAAGGGAATTATTGGCCGCGGTCCTTACAGATTTGTAAGACATCCTGCTTATGCATCAAAAAATATTGCCTGGTGGTTTGAACATATTCAATACATGAAAGGCGGACATAATATCCTGCCGCTGCTGTGCTGGAATATGATTTATGCACTTCGTGCCATTACAGAAGAAAGACATCTAATGAAAGACCCGGACTATCGCACCTATATGAAAAAAGTTAAGTATCGGTTTATTCCAGGGGTATTTTAATTAGCTGTTCCGTTAAAGTAGGTTTGTGCCTTTTTCCAGACTAAAGCTCCTATTTTACGTCCAAGTTTGCGGGCCTGGAAATCACCATCTTTAAAATGGATGCCACCCAAACGGCGAGATAAACCAGCTTCATTTGCAGCTTGTGAAAAAGTTTTCCATGAAAGTGTTACATCGCTTTTTGGAATATTTCCCGGTTCAATTACTGATGATCCTGCAGAAATGGTTACATGATTTTCAAAACTATCATTTCCTGTAAAAGATTTTAAAATTTCTGCACTTGCTGCACTAAAAGTACTATGACCTGAAACATATTCTGCAAATGCCGGGGTTGAAATATAAGAATTCCAATCTTGTCCTTTAATAGTTTGTGTTCCCAGATTAGCTCCTGCCCATGCACTTATATCTTTGTCTTTAAAAAGAAATCTAATTGCAGTTACAGGACGCTCAGAGTCATAAACACGTTTGCTGTTCCATACAGAAATACCTGCATCAAAAAGAGCATTTCCTAACGCAAAAAACATTTTTACGTCATTATCAAGTGTATGACTATCTCTATTAGAAACAAACTGTGCAAAAAGGCACCAGTGCCCTGGAGGTGTTACTGTTGCAGGTCCATCTGCCCAGTATTCAGCAATTGATTTTGTTCTATCGTTTAGGTTTGCACTGAGCATGATAAGTTCTACAGCCTGATCCCTGTATCTTCTGCCAGGAAATGTTGCTGGTGCAGGCGGTAAAATTTGATTACCAGAAGTAAGAGCAAAAGGAATTATCCTTCCCCAGTGAGGAGTAAGAAATTTTTGCTCTTTACCAGTAGACGGTACAATAAGTGGCTGCCATTTGTTTGGATTATTAACTTCAGCTGCAGTATTACCCGGCACATAACCTGTGTAATCAGAATATGCCCCTGAATTTAAATCACCAAGCTGGTTTGAACCATCCATATGGCGAAACTCAATTACTGCATTTGCTGCTGTGTTTCCAATACCAGCTGGAGTTATTGTATCTATTGAAGTGTCAGAAGGATCAAATCCCAAGCTTTTCATTAAGTCATCAAAACTTGCTTTCTCAGTCGGCAAAAGATCAACTAATGCTTTGTAAGCAGCATAACTAACTGCTTTTGTTTTATTTTCATCTGTCTGTTCTGTCTCAGGACGTCTAAGTGTTCCACCAAGCCGAGTTCCAACTGCTTTTGAATCATATGCTGCCCATGCATCATATATGCAGGTATGGACTATAGCCAGTGCACGTGAGGCCATTGGCGGTGCAAGTTTAGTTTTGCCTACAGCCTGTAATAATGCTTGATTCCACTGGATAACAGCATTATCAGTGCTCTCAGAATAACCTGGTCTGCCGGATAAAATAACCACACAGAGCAAGAACAAAAATATAAAATGCTTAATTTGACTAAGTTTCATGAAATCTCCCTTTTAAAAATTTTATTTAACAACTGAGACAGTTGAATAAATTAACATAAATAACTGGTATTTCTTTAGAGAATAAATTGAACCTTAGAAGAATTTAATCTTGTATTTATTTTTAAAAAGGTAAAACATAATTTATTTTTTATAAGCGCTCCGTGCTTACGCACTCCGCTTTTATCGGTTAATTCCTTTCACTAGATCGGATTTGCCGAATAAATCGGACAAATCCTATAATTGTGAATCATAAGAATTATTGATCGGGTAGCAGAGGATCTTGTACGTGTAGGTTTTAAACCTGTACCTGAGCCACGCTCCAAATTTAACTAGCAAATTCTAACTTTTGAAATGCATCTAGATACAACTCATTTATGTAACTTAAAATTACATGCAATGACGTAACTAGTTATATCTCCAGATATGATAAGTTTAAAATATAACAACGAGATTGGAAATGAAGCTTGAAAACCTAAAAACAATATTTAGCCTGGATATAAGAGCACTTTCAGTCTTCAGGATCGCACTTGCTCTTCTAATTATTTATGATCTAACAACAAGAGTATCAGATCTTACCGCTCACTACACAGACAGCGGAATATTACCAATGCAAGTAATATTAAATGATAGCCCTCTGTTTCAGTACCTATACATTCACTTTTTTTCAGGTAGTACAGGGTTTGAAGCTTTTGTGTTCGTCATTGCTTATTTATTTGGATTTTTGCTTCTTATAGGATATAAAACAAGACTTGCAACAATAATCTCCTGGTATCTCTTAATTTCTCTACAGGCAAGAAATAATTTTATTTTATACGGTTCTGACTTTTTGCTTCGCATACTACTTTTCTGGAGCATGTTTTTACCACTTGGTCTATGTTATTCAGTAGATGGCATACTAAACAAAGCAAAAAAATATAAATCAAATTTAGTATTTTCAGGTTGGACAATTGGTTATGTTATCCAAATTGCACTTGTTTACTTTTTTGCTGCAATGTTAAAAAGTGGTGCTGAATGGCATGAAGAAAAAAGCGCTGTTTATTACGCTTTAAACCTCGAAACATATGCAAGACCCCTTGCTGAAAGCTTATTACAACTACCAGGAGAATATCTGAAACTGCTTACAAGTGCAGTTCTTTGGTTTGAGTATATAGCACCTTTCTTACTATTCTCACCAATTTTTACTAGTCAAGTAAGAATACTTGCAATACTTGGATTAATTACACTTCACATTGGGTTTAATACATTTTTAGAACTTGGACATTTTGGAATTTGCTCAATTATTGCAATACTCCCTTTACTTCCCCTCAAAAACAAGGCAAACAATATTCTCAAAGAGGCTACCCAGCATATTACAGAAAAAATAGCTGTGACACTTCTTATTCTTTACATTTTTACCTTAAACATTGCAACAGTAAATCCAAACTTCAAAATACATAAATCAATTTTCTGCATTGCTAAATATTTACAATTAGATCAACAATGGGGAATGTTTGCGCCGCATCCTGCCAAAGAAGATCTTTGGCCTGTAATTGTAGGCAGACTAAAAAATAAAGAGATTGTAAATTTGCTAACTGCTGATCAAAAAGTAAACTTTAAAAAGCCTGATTCTCTATTAGATCTTTTTCCAAACATTAGATGGAGATCTTTTATAAGTCTAATAACAAAAACTAAAAACTTTGAATACTTAGGAAGCAACTGTAAATACTACAGCAAATATTTGTGTGAAGAATGGAATAAAAATCACATAGAAGATCTTAAGCTTGAGTGGATAGAATTTTATTTTATGCAG
The DNA here is from genome assembly GCA_023250195.1 of Candidatus Melainabacteria bacterium. Taxonomy (GTDB): domain Bacteria; phylum Cyanobacteriota; class Vampirovibrionia; order 2-02-FULL-35-15; family 2-02-FULL-35-15; genus 2-02-FULL-35-15. The sequence goes on from JAHFBF010000001.1 coordinate 306,036, forward strand.
GAATCAAACATACCAGAGAAGAAATCAATCAAGCCAACAATCATTCCTGTATTGGACTACAACTGTAATCATAGCCTTGCTATTGATATAAATTACGCAAGGATACTTATCAGTAAAGAAATAAAAACAGAATTTCCTAAGCCGTTTGGTGAACATTTATTAATCTGGGCAGAAGGTGCAAAAAAAGAAAATAATCAGAAAAAATATAGTGCTATAAAATCACTTATAAATTCAATAAGTAATGAAGGTTTCAACCATATAAATGTAAGTAAGGATTTAATAAACCTCGCTAATATTTACAAGAAGGAAAAAGATTTTAAAAAAGCAGAATTATTATATAAACTAGCACTCTTAACATGGATACAAAATACAAAAGAAGGAGCACTAACACATATTCAAGCTCTCAAAAATCTTGAAGAACTATACAAGTCACAGAAAAGAAAAAATGAAATAGTAATCATCGAGGGTTGGGAAAGACTCCTTGAACTCACTATTAGCTAAATTATTTTTTATAATGCTCCGTGCTTACGCACTTCGCTTTTATCGGTCAAACCTCTCCCTGGATCGGATTTACCGAATAAATCGGATAAATCCTACCTCTACAAAAATCGGGGCGACACGATTTGAACGTGCGACCCCCTGCTCCCAAAGCAGGTGCTCTACCAAGCTGAGCCACGCCCCGAATTCAGAAATCAGTTGTCAGAAATCAGAAAATCAGATTCAATTCTACTAACAATCGCTAGAATATTATATACCCTACTATAAGATATATACTGATTTTTATAAACTATGACTATGTCAACTAAGGATATAAAACAAAAAATCGAAGACTTAAGAAAAAAACTCCACCACTGGAACTACACATATTATGTTCTAGATAATCCTGAAGTTGACGACGCTGTATATGATGCTGCAATGCGTCAGTTAATTGAATTTGAAAAAGATCATCCTGAATTAATTACCCCGGACAGCCCAAGCCATCGAGTTGGCACAGAACCTGTTTCAGATTTTAAAAAAGTTACACACAAAACACCTCTTTACAGCCTTGACAATGCACTTAATTTTCAGGAGCTGGAAGACTGGCAGGAAAAAATATTTCGCATACTTGGCGATTCATCAAAGGTTGACTACATTTGCGAAATGAAAATCGATGGACTTGCAATGGCTCTAACTTATGAAGATGGTATTTTAACCCTAGGTGCAACCCGTGGAGACGGCGATACCGGTGAAAATATTACAAACAATATCAAAACAATAAAATCAATCCCGTTAATTTTAAATAAATCTGTTTCCGGACTTCTTGAAGTACGAGGCGAAGTCTTTATGCCGATTGAAAGCTTTGAAACATTAAATAAAGAACAAAAAGAAAAAGGAGAAAAAGTCTTTGCAAATCCACGAAATGCAGGAAGCGGTTCAGTCAGACAATATGATTCAAAAGTCACTGCTGGTCGGGATTTGGATATGTTTACTTATGCCGGTATTTGGAGTAATTGTATCATTGCGAGGAGCAAAGCGACGAGGCAATCTGCGAACAATTCACATAATGAGATTGCCACGTCGGCTCTTTCAGAGCCTCCTCGCAATGACGTGCTACCGACAACCCACTGGAATAGTCTACAGCTTTTAAAAGAACTTGGTTTTAAAGTAAATAAAACATCAAAACTTTGCCACGGGCTTGAAGAAGTAAAAGATTTTTGTAATCGCTGGTATGAAAAAAAACATGAGCTTTCTTATGCCATTGACGGGGTAGTAGTAAAAGTAAATGATCTTGCTATTCAACAGGAGCTTGGTTTCACTGCAAAAAGTCCACGCTGGGCAATTGCATATAAGTATCCGCCTGAAGAAGCAGAAACAAAAGTTTTATCTATAACATGTGATCTAGGCAGAACAGGAGCACTTACACCGGTTGCAAATTTGGAGCCTGTACTGCTGGCTGGCAGCATCGTAAAAAGAGCAAGCCTGCATAACCAGGACATAATAGACAAGCTTGATGTAAGAGAAGAAGACATTGTAATGATCAGAAAAGCCGGTGAAATCATTCCGGAAGTTATTTCTGTTAATAAAGAAAAAAGAAAATATAAATCTCATCCTTATAAACTGCCTTCAAAATGCCCAGTCTGCAATTCAAAAGTTGAAAGGGAAGAGGAAGAATCTGCTGTACGCTGTCCAAACTATAATTGCCCCGCACAAATGCAAAGGCGAATAGAACACTGGTGCTCTCGCGATGCTATGGATATTGACGGTGTTGGAGAATCATTAATCGAACAGCTTTTAAAGAATAAATTAATTGAAGATCCTGTTGATTTATATTTTTTAAAGCAGGAACAGATTGAAGGACTGGAAAGAATGGCAGAAAAATCTGCACAAAATGCAATTACATCAATTGAAAATAGTAAAGAAAAGACTCTGGATCGTTTAATTTATGCTTTTGGAATAAGGCATGTTGGAAAAACAGTTGCAGAGCTTTTAACAACAAGATTTTCCTCGATAGAAGAATTCTCAAAAACTACACTGGAAGAACTTACGGAAATTGGAGGAATAGGTCCAAAAATTGCTCAATCAATAATTGATTTTTTTAAAACCAATGCATCTAAAGAAATAATAAACAAAATTAAAAAAGCAGGTATTATCTCTCATGCAAAACAAATCAAGATAAAAGACAGTAAATTAGCAGGAAAAACACTGGTTATTACAGGGACGCTGGAAAGTATGACAAGAAGCAAAGCTGAAGAATTAATTAAGAATCTAGGAGGAAGAGCAGCTCCAACTGTTAGCAAAAACACTGATTATCTGATAGCTGGAGTGGAACCAGGCTCGAAATTAAAAAAAGCTAAAGAATTAGGGGTTAAGATTCTAAACGAGAGAGAATTTGTAGAGCTGATAGAATATTAGTTGTAATAAATCGGAATTATAATTATAGGATTTATCCCATTTATTGGGCAAATCCGATCCAGCGAAAAGGATCTGCAGAAGAAAGCTCCAGATAAGCTGGAGCTTTATAAATAATAAAATAAACACATGAAAATATATAAATTAAACTCCTTAACTACAATTCTTTTTGGGTTTCTAATTATCTGTCTTATTGTTTTTCTACCAATAATTTTTATTGAGGCCTTATGGAACTCTACAGTAGCAAAATCATATAGCAATTTTACTATTGATTTCTGGCAAGCATTGATTCTCTGGTTAATAGCACTGGTTGCACTAAACATTATAGGAATATTTAAGTTTGAATTTGCAGTAGAAACTACAGATACATTCGATAAAGATATACTAACAAAGAAGCTTGAAGGCTTACAAAGCAAGCCTGAAGAGAACCCTGAAATTAAGCAAAATTCGACAAAAAAAGAGCCTTTAGATAAAAATTAAAGGGAATTTATTAAAATTTAACCTGCTCTTAATAAATTATTTCTGTTTTTTTGCTTTTTACTATATAGAACTATGAAAATAAAACTATATTTTAATATCCTCTCTCTGCTTCTTTTTTTTATTGCCTGTTCATTACCGGCAAATAGCTCACCAGAAGAAAGATACGACAAAATTCTTGCAAAATTAGAACGCATAAAAGATATTCAAAGTGAACAAGAAAAGAAAGAAGCCAAAGAACAAAATATAAAAGAAGACTCAAAAGACGAAAAGACCAAAACCAGAGAAGAAGCTGATATAACACCTGAAAATTGGGTTCTTACCTTTGATCATGCTCAACTACCAGATTTAAATGGCGTATGGCTGCTTACAAAAAAGACAATTAAAAGAAAAGCAAATCCTGTACTCTCAAAGCCAATCACATTTGTACACTGCGCATCAAGGCTTCCATTTGAAAAAAGAGATTTTGAAGAAAAAGAAGTAGTTATTAGTTTAACAAGCCCTGATTCGTTTTCAGTAATGGCAATTTATCCTATAACTGATGATATTTACTATGATCCAAATCAGAAAAAAGACATTGTATATCAGAATTTCAGTTTCAAAGGCATTATAAGACCTGAAAATATTACCTATGCTTATACATTAAAGCTAAAGAACCATATGGAGGAACCTGCACTTGCAAGACAATTATGGCTTAATGGAAAACTTAAGTTCGAACACATTTCACAATCTATCATTAAAGCAAAAGGATATGAAGTTGAATATACCCCTGAATGTCGTGGTTTCATAATAGACGAAATCGCATTTGAATTCAAAAAACAAACAGATATCTCCGGTGTAGGAGAAGGAACTATTGCAATGTCATTTTTTATAGAACAGGCTGCCAATGCAGCTGAAATAAGGGATCCTGACAAAGGCAGCATATTACCTGAGCAAGGTAATATCCCAAATGAAAACAAGTCCTTACCAACACAATTCAATAGTGCAAAAGATAAATCAGGATTTGAAGCAAGTAATAATTACAAACCTATTGATATAGTTGAAAATCAAAAAGACAAAGGAATATCTGGATCTAAAAAACCTGGAGAACACCAGCAATACCAAGACAGTATAAAGGTTCCTGGAATGTGGTAGAAATTATTTTTTTGTGGCAATCTTAAGTGCCTCTTCAAGAGTTTTAATTTTCTCTTCAAGCTGACTTATTTTTGAAGACTCCAGTTCATGATTTAATTTTGAATTTTCAAGTTGTCTTTTAAAATCATTTTTAGATAATTTTAAGGTTGAATTCATTGATATTAAAAATAATAGTGTTGCAATACTGGATAAGATGACGCAAAATAAAATAAAAAATCCTACACTTGCTTTCAGGCTTAAAAAGGCAGTTTCAAAGGTTATTGTATTCGAAATATTAAGAAAGACAAAAAGTCCTATTATTAAAAATATTACAATTGAAACAAGCTTAAGATTTAATTTCATAAAACCCTTTCTTTAATTATTTTACCTGACTCTCCAGAAATTGTGTAATTCTTTCCGGAATATCAAGCTCAAGTTTAATTTCTTTCTTAGTTCTTGGATGGGTAAAAATTAATTTGTAAGCATGCAGCATCATTTTATTAACAGGATCATTCTTCTTTCCATATGTAATATCACCAGCGATTGGATGTCCAATACTTTTCATATGAACCCTGATTTGATGCGTACGACCTGTTTCCAGTGTACATTCTAAGAAAGTAAACTTTTCAAATCTTTTTAGGACTTTCCAGTGAGTAATTGCATTTCTTCCACTGCTTACAACTGTCATTTTATGCCTGTGAACCTTATCTCTGCCAATTGGCTTGTTTACAATTCCCTTGTCATGTATGATTTTCCCATAAACAATTGCCAGATAGTGTCTTTTTAACCTTCTCTCTTCTATTTGCTTTGCAATCTCAACATGAGACTTATCATTTTTACAGGCTATGATTAAGCCGGAAGTTTCCTTATCAAGCCTGTGAACAATTCCTGGTCTTAAAACACCATTAATCCCTGACAGCGAACTCTTGCAGTGACCTAAAAGGGCATTAACAAGGGTTCCTTTGTATACACCACTTGCCGGGTGGGTTACCATTCCCTGCGATTTATTTACTACTATCACATCATTATCTTCAAAAACAACATCAAGTTTAATTTTTTCAGGCTCAATCTTTGTTTCTTCCAAATCAGGCATAGAAACAAAGACCAGGTCATCCATCTTTAATCTATAACCTGATTTTGAAGATTTGTTATTTACAAGAATTAGATTTTCATCAATTAATTTTTGAATTAATGTTCGACTTAGATCTTTAAGAGAGGCTAAAACAAAGCGATCCAGTCTCTCCCCAGAAGATTCACTTGGAACAGTTAATGTCATTTGATTAGTCATATCCACCTTTAAGCGTCATTGCGAGGGCTTTAGCCCGAAGCAATCTCATCAACTTTTTCACATTTATGAGATTGCTTCGTCAGTCCTCCGGACTTCCTCGCAATGACGTGTCACGTTTTCTAGAAACAAACCACCCAATTAAAATCAATACTACTCCAATATCAATAGATACATCAGCCAGATTAAAAACAGCAAAATTAAAAAACTGCAGATCAAAGAAATCTATAACACCACTATGAACAAATCGATCTATTAAATTCCCCATAGTGCCGCCTAAAATACATGCACAGCCTGTTTTAATCATGCCGTTTAAGGTTACGACAGGACAAAATGTCAAATAAGAAAAAATCAAAACATTTACAACTCCAAGAAGTTGAAAAAAAACAGGATACTGTCTGAGAATACTAAACGCACCACCTGTATTCTGCACTATTGTAAATTGCATAAATCCCGGAATAAAAGGTTTACTGTTATTTAAACCAATATCAAAAAGTAAGTATTTTTTTGATAATTGATCAAAAATAACAATTGAAAAAAAAAGAAAGAAGTTTAATATTAACCTCTTTTTATAGCCTTCAGAAAATTCCATAGTTTTTATTCACCGCCCTCCTCACTCATTCTTCGCTTACTCACCTCGCTTCGTGGGCGAAGCGGGTCGGGCTTTGCCAAGTTCATTATTCTAGTCAAGTTACACATGCTGAATAGTTACTCATAATTATATTTCAGTTTCATCATTTGAATCGTTGTCTTCAATGGATCTCCCAACAACCCCTCTTTTACTTGTTCTAAAAAAGTTTACCAGTTTTTTTATTTCATCAAACTGCACAAGTTCGCTTTCTACCTTCTCAAGTGCATTTGCAGCATTGAAACCGGACAGATAAATTAACTTATATGCTTTTACCAGTTCAGTTCTTACTTCAGCTTTAATTCCACGTCTTCGAAGCCCAACTTTATTTACCCCTTTAATTTTTGCCGGTCTACCATCAGCCATAAAATAAGGAGGAAGATCAAGTCTGGTTCCTGTCATTCCACCAACCATGGCGGATTCTCCTATACGACAATGCTGATGAGCTACACACAGCGCACTAATAAAAACAAAATCTTCAACAATGGCATAGCCGGCAAGAATTGATGAGTTAGCCATAATTACATTATTTCCAACCTGAGCATTATGAGCGATGTGAGCACAGTTCATTAAAAAACAATTTTTCCCTATTACCGTAAATCCTTCTTTTACTGCTCTGTGAATGGTTACATACTCTCTTATAACTGTATTCTCACCAATTTTTACTCCCGTAGGTTCATCTTTATAGCTTATGTCCTGAGGCGGTAGACCAATACTGCAGGCAGCAATCAATTTACAATTTGCTCCAATTTCTGTTTTACCTTCAATAATTACATACGGACCAATAAAAGTATTTTCTTTAATTTCAACATCAGGTCCTATAACACAATAAGGGCCAATACTTACACCAGGAGCAATTTTTGCTTCAGGTGCTATTATTGCTGTCGGGTGTATTGTTGTGGGAGACTGGTTTATCAGACCTGTAGCATTTGACATCATAAAAATAGTTTAACATATGAGATTGCCACGTCGGCACTTTGCGCCTCCTCGCAATGACAAAGTATGACAGACATCCCAACCCAAATACAATTTGAATCTTTGGACAAAGTATTGTCAGAATCAATAGACAAAGAAATTCTTTTAAATCTTGATCATTATTTAAATCTTGTAAGAGAAAGAAGTCGTGCTCTGGCATCAAGTCTAAAAAGATGTTTTGACAATGCAAGAAACAGCATGAGATATGTACTTGTTTATAATCTCGGGAAAGAAGATTTTAAAAATAAAATTTGCATCAAAGAAAAAGAGCTGCAAAAATATCTGGAGAACTATTTAAAAGACTATTTTGAAAAGAACGATTTTATGCATTACAGAGAATTTGTAAGACTGCTGCGTGCATGCACTATAGATACAGGTGGAAAAGTAAGCTCACCAATTAAAGAAATTTATAATAGTTTTTTCTTAGGTAAGAGACTAACTGCTGCTTATAAACTTGGCTTAGCAGATAAAGTAAGAATAGAATAAAACAATTTCTATAAACTATGCACTTGCTACTTCAGATGCTTCTTCATATGTTGAATTAGCTTGTACTGCTGGACGAACCGCCTGTGCTTGTGCCTGTACTTCTGCTTTTCCTTGAGCTTTTTGATCCGGTGGATGTCCATTAGGGTTATTATGCACAGCTGCCACATTTCTTGAAGCCTCTATTGCCCCTCTTAAAAACATATACGGAAGTAGTGGCATTGCTGGTACAAAAAAACAACATGCTCCAGCGGCAAGAATACCTTTCAGTCCACCTCTAATACCTGCAGTAACTGCATCTACCATGTTGCTATCCTCAAAAACCTTTTAGTTTACAGATATATAAAGTATGCTATTCCAAAAACTTGATACTTTTAACCTTCTATTAACTAATCTCATGTTGAAATAGGCTCATTTATAAAATTTCAATAGTTACTATCAACTTTTTCTTAGTGTCTGCCTTTTACTATCAGAGCCAACCTCTGGATTGGCTATATTTAAGAACTATTTAAGAAAAAATATTTAAGGAATTATATAAATGGGATTTGATCCAATAGCACTTATTAAAGCACCATTTCTGACTAATTTTAGTATGCAGGGAAGATGCGGCCTTATAGCTATTAACTCTGGTGCCAATTTACTTATACCTGGCGAAGCTGACCATGAAATTATACCTATGAGCAGTGGTCCCCTGGGCTTTCTAGATAAAACAGTAGGATTCCTCGGCTTTGCTCTCCTTTGGCCTGGACTTATATTCACCCCAATAGGTGCTGCACTATTCGGTGCAGTTCTCTTATTCTCTGCATTGAGAAGTGTAAATTCTCTTGGAAATTTAATTGGATCTATATGCTCTATGGATCTTGGTGGAATACTAAAGAACGGACTTTGTCTATTAGGAAACCTTATTACTTTCTTACCTTTTGGGAAATTATTTAGTGTGGGGCCTCTTAAGATGTTGACTAAGATAAAAGCTGATGCTGTTATTGCTGGTGGAGGTTTTCAAGGTCACATGCTTGCAGGTGCTGAAAACATATATGGTACCGAACTTGCATATGGAGTTACCAGGACAATGACATATAACGGCGCTACTCGTACTGTACAAACAGGTGGATTACACGGTTTACTTAATCCTACAAGCTGGTTTAACGGCTTAAAAGTCTCATTAGGAATCCCGTAATTTATATTTTAATTTCTTAGAATAACAGCTTTAATTTCACTATATTCAAATCTGAGACAATATAAGAAGGTATGAGACTTTTCTATATTTTTTTAATCTTATTTATTCTTTCTTACTCTAATCCCATATCAGCAAAATCTGACTTTCCAGGCAAAGCTCTTTTCTACAATTCAAAAGGAAAATTCGGATCGTGCAATCACTGTCATAGTCTTGATGGTTCAAGTCGCAGATGGAATTTTGAAACTCAGTCTATAGATACCGAAGAAGGCAGAAAAATCCCCTCGCTTAAAGGGGTTGGAAAAAGAAAAGACCAGGATCAAATTCAAAGGTCAATTCAAATGATGAGAAAAATGTTTGGTTTTAAATTAACAGATGAACAAATATCACAACTAGCAGAATATCTGGGAACCCTGTAATTTGATTTGTTTTCATTAATTATTGTGATTAATATTTTTTTACGTCATTGCGAGGGCTTTAGCCCGAAGCAATCCCGAACTGTTTACGTAAAAGCAAGCGAGATTGCCACGCCTCACTTTGTTCGGCTCGCAATGACATGTTTAGTAATCTTTTTTCTCCTCACAATCAATATCTCTTTTGCCAAAGAACCAAAAATTGTAGACTACAACAAAGAAAATAAAACAATAAAAGTAGAAATTGAAGGAAAAGAGTATACCTTAGATGTCCCTGTTGAAGAGCCAGAACCATTACACCCAACGCTTCTACAGGGCAAAGTAAAGAAAGAGTATGCTAAAGGCCCTGCCACTAGCACAGTAGGAGCAAGACTATTTAATATCCCTACAGATACTCTCCTGCCTAAAAAAGGATTTGGATATGATTTTACTCACCGATTCGCTCAAGCCATTGACAACAGCACAAATCATGATGTTTATGGTTTAGACGGTTTTGCTTACACAGGCATTGGGTTATATTACGGAATTACAAATAATCTTGAAGCACATATATTCAGATCAAGTCTTACTGATGCTTCTGAATTTGGAATAAAATTCAGGATGTTTAAGGAAGCAAAAAAATGGGGAGAAGGCGCACCATTTGGATTAACCTTGTCAAGCGGATTTCAAACCGATAATATTCAAAACTCTATAGATCCCTATGTTCAGGCAATTTTTTCAAAAGTGATTATTCCAGGCTGGATGAAAGTATATATTGTGCCCTCGTGGGCATTTAGAACACCAACCATTGGAAGCCCCGGTTCAAAGTCAGCAAATTTTTTTACTTTCAGCGATCCAAAGCATAGAGAATTCATAAAAGACAGAGGTACATTTGCATTGCCTATTGGCGCTTCACTTCAGATAGTTCCAAACAGGCTTTCTTTATTTGGAGAATATACTCCCGTTCTTGGTGGTTATAAAGAAGTAAATAATGCATGGGCTTTTGGTTTACAAATTTTATCCAGGCTTGAAACACATGTGTGGACACTGGGAGTATCCAATGTTCCTTACACAACTTTTGGACAGTTTATAACCGGTGGTCCATCAAATAATTTACACTTTGGGTTTAATTTAACAGCTAGGATAAAGTGACACGAAGTGTCATTGCGAGCCGAATGAAATGAAGCGTGGCAATCCCAAACTATTTACATAAAAACGATCGGGGTTGCTTTGCCTGAGACAGGCTCGCAATGACTAAATATTTCCTACAATCCTATCAATCAATTTGATGTTCCTTTTCTGCTGCGGGTCCCAGATAGTTGAATTCATTTTTTCCAGTCCATCCTTATAACCCAAATCTATAAGTGCCTTACTGTAATAAGGATTAAAAAAGAAGTAACTTAAAAGATCTCCGCGTAAATGTCCTTTTAAGTTTCCTAATTTAAAAAGCCAATCCAGCGTACGAAAATTTTTTCTTGTATCAGGAAACCTGTCCCATATATCTTCTGCAATCTCACTTATAGGTACACTTGGAGAAACAAGGAGATCGGGGATTATCCTCCATGGCTTGGAGCCTTTTTTTATTCTTTGTTCATTTATTTTCTCTAACAGAGCAGGATCATCAATGGATTCTAAAATCTCATTTACCATGTTCAATCTCTGAGTATCAAATCTTATATGATCCAAAAAAAGTGCATTTAAAAGTTTTCCGACATTTTGCAAAAGCCCGGGCTTTTCAATATCTGCACTAAATCTTTCCTCAGTAAAGTGAAGCCCCACAATAACAAGCGCATCTGCCCCTAAAGTTAATGCAGGCGATAAAGGAGTATTCTGCCTTAAACCTCCATCGCAAAACCAGTCTTCATGATCTTCATTGTGATCTTTAAATTTTATATACTCCGGCTTGAAGAATATTGGAATTGCTGTAGAAGCAAGCGCATGTGTAGCAGTAATTGTATCTGGAACAAATCTTGCATGAGAATCTCTAGGTATAACACTTATACAGCTTGGATCATAAGATTCATAAAATATGATTGATTTTCCACTTGTAACAGAAGTTCCAGTAACAGTTAAAGCATAGATTAATTCATTGTCAATATTTTTTCTTATCTGCTCCCAGCTGATTTCATTTTCCAAGATTCGCTTTAATGGCGTGTTATCAAGCAGCCCCTGAAAATCCGGCTGCCCCAATCTAAGAGAACCAAGAAAAGATCTAAGTCCTGCATGTGCCCAGTTTTCTATAAAAACCTGTTCTCTTTTTAGGGTAAGCCAGTAGCGTTCAAGCCCCTCAATAATTTTTTCAGCCGGTAAATGTACAAGTGAACTTAAAAAACAGGCATTAACTGATCCAACACTTGTACCGCAAATAATTTTGAAACCACCGTATTTCTGGAACTCTGGAATTAGTGCTTTCAACACACCAACTTCATATGCTCCTCTTGCCGCTCCACCTGATAAAACCAGCGCTATTTTTCTGTCAGCCATATTAGTAAATTTCTACCCAAAAACAATTCATCTAGCACATCATATTAATGATATAACTTTTGAAAGATGATATTGATGATGTTAAACAAGTAATAATCATATATTTAGGTATAATTATTACTGTAGATAATAGAGCAGGAAAAAAGGGGAATAAATGCCACGATCTGTCTTTGACAAAATTTGGGATTCACACACTGTAGAAGAATTGCCAGGAAATAATTATTTGATCTTTATGGATCAAATTGTTGCACATGAAATTACAACTCCACAGGGTGCTATGGAAATTGATCAAAATTTTAACGGAAAGCTTTATTCACCAGATAGAATTATTGCCATAAATGATCACGTTGCTCCTGCAAAAGACACTGCCACAGCGATTCAGGCAAAGGTATTACGGGATTGGGCAAAGAAACACAGGATAAAAATATTTGATATTGGAGACAATGGAATTTGTCATGTAGTTGCACCTGAAAGAGGCTATGTACAGCCAGGAATGACGCTTTGCTGCGGCGACAGCCATACCGGTACAAATGGTGCCTTTGGTGTATTTGCATTAGGGATAGGAACCACTGCACAGGCAGGAGCAATGCTTGCACAATGTTTAATTTTAAACAAACCAAAAACTTTCAGAGTATTAATTGATGGAAAGCTTCCATCATTTGTTTATGCAAAAGATGTAATTCTGGCAATTATTGGAAAAATATCTTTCCGTGGTGCTACAGGTTATGTTCTTGAATATGCAGGTTCTACCATTGAATCAATGTCAATGGAAGAAAGAATGACCATGTGCAATATGTCCATTGAAGCAGGTGCTACAAGCGGCATGATAAGTCCTGATCAAGTTACTGCCGATTATTTATGGGGTAAAGAAGTTATTACAAAAGACAAAAATGAATTTGAAAAATTAAAAATTAAATGGTTAAGTTATGCCAGCGATAAAGCTGTAAAATATGACAAAGAAATTTCTTTAGATGCAAATTCATTAAAACCAAAAATCACCTGGGGAACCAATCCTGGTGAAGTTATAGATATTGATGGTGAGATTCCATCTGATGCAGATGAAAGCTCTCTTGAATACATGGGACTAAAAAAGGGGCAAAAGTTAATGACTCTTCCTATGGATCAGGCTTTTATTGGCTCATGTACAAATTCCAGAATTTCAGATCTTCGTGAAGCTGCAAAAATATTAAAAGGTAAAAAAGTTTCAATCCCGACAATTATTACTCCAGGTTCACAGGCAGTGAAAAGACAGGCAGAACGTGAAGGACTACATGATATTTTTCAGGATGCCGGTGTACTCTGGACACACTCATCATGTGGACCATGTCTTGGAATGTCTATGGGTGTAGTTGCTCCGGGATCCAGATGTATTTCCTCTACAAATAGAAACTTTCCAGGACGTATGGGAACGGGTTCAAGACCACATTTGGCAAGCCCTGCTGTGGTAGCAGCAAGTGCCTTAACCGGAGTAATTACCCATCCAAAGGATTTATAAATGATAATCAAAGGCAAAATCTTACCATTAGACAGAAGTAATATTGACACTGATCAAATTATTCCAGCACGACATCTTACAGGAATTACAAAGAGCGGCTATGGAGTTTATTTACTTGAAGATGTTCCTCATACTACAATCAACGAGCCAAAATATAAAGACTCAACTGTCTTATTAACAAGAGAAAACTTCGGCTGCGGTTCTTCCCGCGAACATGCTGTCTGGGCAATTATGGACAGAGGCTTTAAAGTAGTCATTGCCACCAGCTTTGCAAGAATCTTTGAGGAAAATTGTTATAACAATGGTTTAGTTCCTATTAAATTAAAACCAGAAGAAATTGAAAAATTGTTTAACCAAAATGAATGTGAAATTGACGTAATCAATCAAATCGTAAAACTCTCAAATGGTGAAACTCTGAACTTTGATCTTGATCCGCTAAAAAAAGAATTTATATTAAAAGGCGGGTTTTTAAAGTTTATGGAAGGTAAGATCGACCACGTAAAGACCTGGGAAAAGCAATACAGTTAACGTAAAGGTTCTCTCACAGGAATATCTACAACAATCGGATCATGATCCGAGATTCTATTGCCAAATGCTCTGTTTACCAGCTGCAAAGTTCTCCCAAAATGAGGAGCAAATACATATGAACCTTCTTTATCTTTCGGATCTTTTAATTTTAAGGGTTTTACAAAAAACCAGTCCAGTTTATATTTTGCAATTCCAAGATTTCTTTCAAGTTCAAAGGTATGTTTATATCCTTTAAAACTCCGTTCATTTGAATTCCCTGAAAATGCAGAATAGCCGTATGCCTTTCCTGATATCCCTCTTAAATCAAATGCGCCACCATCATTGAATCTGAATTCTGTCAAAAGATCAAAAAGTTTTCGTTCTTTATTTGGCAAAATAATAGGAATATTTTTTGTGGTTGGATCTTTAAATTGTTTAAATGCATTTGCTGTATTTAAACCTAACGCCTGTATAAGGCTAATTGGTGTTAAATATAAAATTGCCTGCTTAGCTACGTATACAGGATCTTTCACTCTTTTCAACACTTCTTTCTTTACTGATACAGGAGTTGCATCAGCACCGGTTGTATTAAAATCTCCGGCTAAAACAAGAGGATTATTGACATTTCGGAGTCTGTTTAATAAAAATTCAAGCTGCTTATATCTACATTCAGGCACACATCTGTTTTCAAGATGTGTTGCAACAACTGTAATTTTATTATTATTTGGAAGTAAAAGATCCGCGACAATTGCCATTCTTCCTCCTTGACGTAATTCTGTTAAAACCTTTGAAGAAAAAACCTTTTCAGCAGCTTCTCTTCTTGCAAGCTCAAGGGCTGAAAGCTTATTTGACTCTTCTTCATACCATTTATAACAATCAGGAAGCCTTACAATCTTTGCATTTAAAATTGGATATTTTGAAAGTACTGCAGTTCCATGTAACCCTTTAAATCTATTTTTGTCGATATTATCCAGCTGCTCCAATGCTTGAGGCTCAAGAAATGTTCTTTCTTCATTTGTAAACTTTTCAATTCCAAGCTGGTAAGGATCTACTTCAATAAATTCTGTTCCAAAAATAAAACCCATTTTTAATACCGATGCTAATTCTTTTACAATATTCTGATATTTTGTTCTTGGCAATCCTATATCAACTTCATTTAAAATGATTATGCTTGTCTCTCTTAGAACTCTTAGCTCTTCCTGCAATGTATCATTATTTTCATCTGATGTAATATTTACTAAAAAGACTTTCTTAATCAAATCAATATTAAACCCTCTTTCAATATTCCAGCTCGCTACCCTAAAAAAGTCCCCTAACATTCCTTCATTCAAGAAAGTTATTTCACCTACAGACGGCTGCAAAATAATTGGAGTATTTAATTGTTTTTCAAGCTTCTCTTTAAGCTCTCTAGAAGGATTTGATGTTTTGCTTAATTGAACCAAATTTTGATAATCTAAATAAAACTTTGTAGTGTCATTCCCACGAAAGCGGGAATCCAGGTTATACTCATCATCGTTATTATGACTGGATTCCCTGGTCAAGTTAGGGAAGGACATGTCACTCTCAGATTTTTGACATAATCCACTAAAATAAAAAGATGAGTTTAAAGATATAATAAATAAAATAATGATTAGAAGGATTTTTCTCATATAATAAATGATACAACCATGACAAAAGATTCAATAACCGCAGTTTATACTGTAAAAAAAGATGAGCGGGATATAAAGAAATTTGCTCAGGCTATAGCAATAGGACAAACTACAGGTACCTGGAATGAACTTTCAGGTAATTTAAGATTACAAGTTTCAAAACATGTTGCCGAAGTTCTATCAATTGAAGAATCCGAATTTACTTCTATAATTAAAATTGCATTCCCTATTGAAAATTTTGGTTCAGATCTCGGAGCATTATTAACTGCTATTTATGGGAAAATCAGTCTTGCTCCAAAAATTAAACTTGAAGACATCGAATTTTCACAAAAATATTTACAGATGTTTAAAGGACCAAAATATGGTATTAGCGGAATCAGAGAACTTGTCGGCAAGGATAGAAGTCCGCTCTTAATGAGCATATTCAAGCCCTGTTTAGGACTTAGTCCTGGTGAGCTTGGGACTATGTTTTATTCACAGGCAGAAGCTGGTTTTGATCTTGTAAAAGATGATGAGATTTTATATAACAGTGATTTTAATTTAACCTTAAAAAGACTTGAAGCATGCCTGCAGGCAAAAGAAAAAGCAAATGCCAGGACAATTTACGCAATAAATCTTACAGGAGAAGTAACTGAAATTTTGAATCATGCAATTCAATTAGAAAAAAACGGAGCAAATTGTATTTTATTTAATTATGTTTCTTATGGATTGCCGCTTCTTGCAGCACTTAGAAAGACTATTTCAATTCCGATTATGGCTCATCCTGCATTTGCAGGGGCTATGTGCATGAGCAGCAATTCAGGACTAAGTGAAAAACTGCTTCTTGGCAGTTTGCCAAGGATTGCCGGTGCTGATTTTGTTTTATTTCCAAGTCCATATGGATCACTTGCATGGGACAAAGATGTTACAAAAGACATTCAAGACAAATTAACCAGGTCACTTTCAAATATCAAATCTTCTTGGCCTGTACCGTCTGCAGGTGTTAAAACAAGCATGATAAAAGAAATGGTTCTAGACTTTGGAGAAGATATTGTGATAAATGCCGGAACTGCTGTCTGGGAGCATAAAAATGGCGGACTTAACGGTGCTAAAGAGTTTATTAAAGAGATTGAAAATTTAAACATAAAAGAAGTGGTTCAAAGTTCAAATTAATTATGAGTAGACTCAAAACTCCGATAATTTTTTCTGATTTCGACGGCACTATTACAGAACATGATGTAATTATATCAATCATGGAAAAGTTTGCTCCTCCAGAATGGATAGAATTAAAAGACAAAATTTTATATAAAAGAACCGTTACTTTAAAAGACGGTGTAGAAAAGCTTTTCAGTTTAATTGAAAGTAGTAAAAAAAATGAAATCGTAAATTATATAAAGGAAAATACAAGACTAAGGAAAGGCTTTGAAGATTTTTTAAGCTTTTGCAAAAACAAACAGATTGAATTCAATGTGCTTAGTGGAGGGCTTGATTTTCATATTGAGCCTATATTAGAAAGTTTTAAAGATAAATTAAAAATCTTCTGTAATAAAGCAAATTTCAATTCAGACAGAATAAAAATAGATTATAAGTATCTGCCTATAAACTGTACTTCCTGTGGCGACTGTGGTTTCTGTAAAATTGAGGTTATAGAACAATTCACAAAAGAAAAGTTTACAAGAATATTAATAGGTGACAGTCTTACAGACTTATCTCCTTCAAAAGTAGCAGATGTCGTATTTGCAAGAGGTGATTTGATAAAATATTTAGAACAAGAGAATATTTCTTATATTCCTTTTTCAAACTTTCATGAGGTAAAAGAAAAATTAGTACAAAAACTATCAATAAAGATTTAAAACTACAGCAAGCAAAAACCGACTTAATAAAAGTCAGTAAAAGCTTTTATCATCGCGGCTGGATGCTTGGTACTTCGGGAAATCTTTCTGTCTTAATTGAAGAAAATCCAATTCAATTTTTAATTACTGCAAGTGGAAAAGATAAAGGAGAACTTACTGAAGATGATTTTATTTTAGTAGATGAGTTTGGAGTCATTGCGAGGAGTGACGTGAATACGTTAAAACCATCAGCTGAAACTCTTTTACACAGCACTATTTATAAACATACAAATGCAAAAGCTGTTTTTCATGTTCATACTGCAAATAACACACTATTATCTATGAAATCACAGGATAAAATCATTTTTTCAGATCTTGAAATGCTAAAAGGACTGGGCTTCAAAACACATGATGTGAAAATAGAAATTCCAATAATTGAAAATAATCAGGATATGAAATATCTATCCACCATTGCACCAAGTTATATTAGTGAAGAAATACCAGGACTTATTTTAAAAGGACATGGAATTTATGCCTGGGGGAAGACCCCTCAAGAAGCTAAAAAGCATATAGAAATATTTGAGTTTCTTTTTGAATATAGAATTAAGGAACTGTAAATAAAATTTTAAATTAATATATCTTCCTTCTAGTTTAAGTCTTTATTCAGCAGTTTTTTCTTCAGTTTCTAGGCGCTTTCTTAGCCGTTCTTGTAATCTTTCCATAACTTCTGGAGGAATTGGTTCTACTTCTGGCTGTAACCATGCTCCTGCTAATCTTATTGCCCCTCTTAATTCATCTGCTTGTCTTTCTTCTTTTGTTCTCTTATCATCATTATTACCATTAACCTCACCACTATCTCCACCTCCAGTTACCGTACTGTTCATTTTAAGAGATTTAATTCCACCTAAGTGTATACGCATAATAAGCCCCCTGTTTTTGTATATCTATCCCTATGTTAGCCAGTAAATTACAATAATTCAATTCTCAAATCTAAAAATAAACTAAAGATTGAAAGTAAATTTATTTAATTAAGAAATGCTAGTAGTAGTGTTCACATGCATCTCATAAATAGCTTCCCATTTGGGATTTTCTTTAAAGACTCGAATACAACAAATATTTTTTTTATCAGTTAAATCAAACCAATGTCTTGTATCAGCTGGTACAACCAGTAGGTCTCCAGGTTCTACATAAACTTCAAAAGGTGGATCAGTAAGCGGATTTATTCCAAATATCCCTTCACCTTCCACTGTAAATCTAACTTCATCATCCGAATGATGATGTTCTTTTATAAATGCACTTAGCATTTTGTCGAGATTTTGAGTATTCGAACTCATCGCACAGACATCTGCTGATGCATATCCAAATTTCTTTTTTAATTTTTCAATCTGATTTTTATATTTTACAAGTGGATCTGAAATAGAACTGTCTGTGACTTCCGGCTGCCAGAAGTCAGCATATAAGCCATACTTTGAGAGAAAGGTTTTTGCTTCATTTTTATCAGTTATCGTTTTTGTATTAATCTTTATCTTCATATACAAACCCTATTTTATCCTATTCCGCATGCATATTAATATTTCTCGTCATTCTGGATAAATTATTAAATAAATTACCACCAAATGAGGCAGCTATTAACTGAATAGTCCAATCAACTGTCTGCCCTCTTAAATCTTTACGTTCTAGTCTCGGAGCCACTTCCATAATTTCAAAACCAGCCAATCTATCAGTCAGTCTTATTCTTTTATTTATAGCTCTGGCAAGCACAAGCCCCTCTCTAAGATTTAACTGGCTGTCACCACTTGTACCAGTACCTGTAACATTCATTGAATCTATATCCCAGGCTATATATACGTACTTAACTCTTTTCAAAAGATAATTTAGAGCTTCATCAACAATCTTATTTATCCCCCTACTATCAATATCTTCCATTAAATACCATTTTGTATTTGGTTTAATATAACTTTTTTCACCAATTGCAATCTGAACAAAATTTTCCGGTTTTACTTTCGGCAACTTTTTATTTTTCCCTATCATTAATAATTTTTGAAAATCAGGGTGTGAATCATAGTTTTTATTTGCAATAGCTACTGCAACAGGCATTCCATGTGCTCTCCACGATGGTGTATTTTTAGGAGAATGTGCATCAAAATGACGATCTATCCATAAAACCCCTGTAGTGGCAGGTTTTAAACCTGCCACTACACCAGAAATTGTCCCAATAGCAAGGCTATGATCACCACCTATTGTTAGCGGAATAGAAGCATTTTTAATTTCTCTTGAAACGGTTTTTGAAAGCCACTCATTAACCTTAATTATTGATTCTATATTTTTAATTCTATTTTTTTTGTTTGTTGATTTATTAGTAGAAACATAAGTCATTAAGTCTTTATCGGGTTTAATGATTTTCACATTGAACCCTAATTCAATTAAATCATCTGAAAGACCATTGGACATCAACGCTTTAGGACCATCTTTAGCAGCATCATTTGGTCCACCAATGGAAAAAGGTGCAAGAATTATTGAAATGTTACGTTTTCTATTTCTATTTGCCATTATCTTTTCACAAAAGACCATTCAAGCTTTCTGAGAATATATTTCCACCTGGGCTCAATATCTGCTGTTAGCGCTCTAACCAAAATTGTTTTAAACCCAAACCTCTGACCAAGCCATGTATCAGTTAAAGGACGATCGCCTATTACTGCAATTTTATCATTTTGTAATTTTAAAATTTCAAGGGCTTCGTGAACCCCAAATGACCAGGGCTTTTTTGCAAATCCAATTACCGGGAGATCCAAAACCTGTTTCACTGCTTCCAGATAAAATGCTTTTTTATTGTTTGTAAGCACTACTATCTTAAAATTTTTTTTCATCAGCTCCATCCATGGCTGTACATGTGGCTCCAATCTAGCACTTTTCGGTGCCATTATTGTATTATCCAGATCAAGGATTAAGCCTTCTACAGCAAGATTCTTAAGATCTTTAAGTGATACTTTCGTTACATCACCATCATAGATTAAAGTAGGTTTTAGAAATGGAAACATTTGGTTTAATTTATACTCTAACTCTTTTGATAGATTTATGCCTAATTGATTATAATTCAATCTGATTAGAATTGTTATTCTATCTAACAAATTCACAAATTAGAGGCTTTGTCCAATTTACTTGGCAAAGCCGATCAAGCGTAAGATAAGATCGAAGGAAGCGCAAACTTGTTTTGCGCTTTGAAAAAATGAACAGAAAACTTTTTAAAATCGCAGGCTTCGTAGGAATAATTACCGTAATAAGTAAAATCGTTGGATTACTTAGAGATTTAGTAATTGCAAAATTTTACGGCACTACAATTACAGCAGATGCATACAATTTTGCATATCTTTTGACCGGTAATGCACTTATATTGCTTGGTGGACTTGGTGGTCCTTTTCACTCAGCCACTATAGCTACTCTTACAAAAATAAAAGATAGTGCAAAAGAATCTGGAAGTTTTTTAATAAAAATTGTTATCTCAACATTTATAGCACTTTCACTAATAACACTTGCAGTAATCTGTTTTAAAAATCAAATAGTACATTTTATTGCTCCAGCCACCGGACATGATATTTCTTATCAGGAGAAATTATGGCATTTAACGACCATGCAACTTGAGATAATGTCACCATTGATTATTATTTCAGGATTACTCGGGATTTTGTGTGGCGTAGCAAATGTTTATGGTGGATATTTTTGGCCTTCATTCAGCCCTGTTTTACCAAGCATTGCGATTATTTGTTGTATCCTGATAAATCCTGAACCAAAAATTGGCATTGCACTTGGAGTTGGAACAGTAATCGGTGCAATATTACAACTGCTCGTTCAATTACCTGATTTACTTAAAGCAGGGTTATATGAAAATTTAAAACTTGCACTGATAAAAAAGCAAGAGGCTGTAAGTAGCTTTAATCATTTTTTAGGCCCTGCCATACTTAGCACTTCTATTGGTCAGATTACTGTATACATTGATAGTTTCTTTTGTTCAGGGCTTCAGGAAGGAAGCTGGACAGCTACAATCCTTGCAAACAGGCTAATCCAGCTCCCACTCGGCGTTTTACTTACTTCATTCCTGGTACCATTTTTCCCAAGATTTTCTGAACTGGCAAATGCTAAAAACATTGACGGATTAAAAGAAACTTCTATCCTGGTAATCAGATCTCTCTGGTTTTTAACATTACCTATTGCAGTATATTTATTTTTATTTGCAAAGCCAATTGTAGAAATAGTCTTCCAGAGAGGTGCATTTGATGAAAGATCTACCCTGCTTACAAGCAGTATTTTAATTGCTCTTTTGCTTTCCATGGTTGCTTATGTAGCCAGAGACACTTTAACAAGAGTGTTTTATTCATTTGGCAATTCACGAATACCTTTACTTATAGCAATATTCTCTATAGCATTAAAAATAATTTTAAATATCGTTTTAGTAGGAAAATATCAGGCTCCTGGAATTGCATTTGCGACATCACTGGTTACTTTATTTAATTTTTTACTTTTAGGCTTCATGCTAAGAAAAGAAATTGGCTGCCTTGGATGGTTGAAACATATTAGATCTCTTTTAAAGATGGTAATGGCTACATTTGTAATGTATTTATTTGGTTTATTGTTTATAAATATTTTTTCTTTATATTTTCAAAATTGTAATTTTATTTCAAAAGCAATATTACTGTCTACAAGTTTTGCAGTTTGTTTTTTGCTCTATTACGGACTTTCCTTAACACTGAGAGTAGAAGAAGCAAAAAAAATTCTGGAAGTAGTAAAAAATAAAATTATTAACTGACCTCTTTTGCTCCACCAAGATAACCCTGCAAAACCTTAGGGACAAGAACTGTTCCTTTTTCTGTCTGATAATTTTCCAATATCGCAGCAAGAGTTCTTCCAATAGCAAGCCCTGAACCATTTATAGTGTGTACAAACTGCGGTTTGTCTTTTGGATTTGGTTTATATTTTATGTTTGTTCTTCTTGCCTGAAAAGAGCCAAAATTAGAACAACTGCTTATCTCACGATAAGTATTCTGACTTGGAAACCAGACTTCAAGGTCATAGCATTTCATGGCTGAAAATCCAATATCTCCTGTACAAAGAAGTGTTTTTCTATATGGAAGTTCTAGCTTCTGCAAAATTTCTTCTGCATCCTTTGTAAGCTCTTCATGCTCCTTATCACTTGTTTCAACCGAAGTTATTTTTACAAGCTCTATTTTATTAAATTGATGCTGTCTGATTATCCCTCTTGTATCCTTACTTGCAGCACCAGCTTCTCTTCTAAAACAAGGAGTATAAGCACAGTACTTAACAGGTAATTGTTCAAGTGGAATTACTTCATCCCTGTGTAAGTTTGTTAAAGGTACTTCTGCAGTTGGTGCAAGATATAAAAATTCATTTTCGCACTTATAAAAATCACCATCAAATTTAGGCAGCTGTCCCGTTCCAGTCATTGAATCCTTATTTACTAAAATTGGCGGGAAAATTTCTTTATAGCCTTTAGTAGCAGCATTATCAAGCATAAAGTTCATTAAAGCTCTTTCAAGCTTTGCACCCATACCACTTAAAACAGTAAATCTTGATTCAGCAATTTTTACACCACGTTCAAAATCAAAAATACCTAATTTTATACCTGTCTCCCAGTGAGGTTTTACCCAGTTTTCAATTCTTGGGTTACCCCATTTGGAAATTTCTTTATTTTTTGTTTCATCTTCTCCCTCAGGGACAGAATCACAAACAATATTTGGCAGCCACATAGCTTTTTCAATAAGCTTATGGGTTAAATCCATTTCTCCCTTTTCTATCTCAGCTAATTTTGAATTAACATCAGTCCCTTCTTTTTTTAATGTTTCAACTTTATCTTTGTTATCTTTTGAACGTCCTATTTCATCTGCAATATCATTTTTCTTTTTGCGGAGTTCATCTGCTTTAGCCTGTATTTCCCTCTTTTGTTGATCCAGTTTCAAGATTTCTTCAAAAAGCAAAACAAGACTTTTATCTCTTTTTGAGAGTTTATCTTTATAATAATCAGGTCTTGTTCTTAAATCCTTTAAATCATGCATGATTCTATTTTATACTATGTCATTCTAAGCTGAAGGCGAAGAATCTCAAAATGCTGCAATCGGTCAACAGAGATTCTTCACTTCGTTCAGAATGACACTATCTACGATATAATAACGATTATGAAAAGATTTTTTAATTTATTCACTATTTTAATCCTAATAAGTACTTCATGCTGCTTTGTTGATCCTGTTACACGTGCCCAGAACCTCTCTCAAAAGGGAAAATTTGGAGATGCAATTAAAATACTTGAAAATGAGTATAAGAACAAACCGAATTCAATCCCAATAAAATCTCTACTAGCTCAGGCATATTCAGATTATGGTATAGCTTTATGCCAGGATACCACTAAACCACCAAAAGCAAAATATCCAATGGCAAAAGAACAATTCTCCATGGCATTAACTCTAAATCCATATTTAAAAGATGCAAAAGACATGTATGAAATGATTGAAAAAATACAGGAATCCTTTCGTACAAATAATGTGAATTAGTAATGGGTTTTATATTCTTGATTATCAAAAACAAAATCATTTTATTACCTGTTATATTTGTTTTTTCAATCTTAGTTCTGGTCATATTATCGTACATGGGATTTGGTTTTGGTAAATATTCTTTTGATTTTCAGGATCAGGAGATAATTCTCCAATCACCTTCATTTGAACACCCCCTTGGCACAGATCAACTTGGAAGAGATATGCTGGCAAGATTAATTTTTGGAGCAAGATTATCTTTTTTAGTTGCTGTTGTAACTGCCTTAATTGCTCTCTTTATAGGCGTTTCCCTGGGTAGTATTGCCGGGATGCTTGAAGGCAAGATTGATTTTATTATTTCAAGAGCAATCGACATAATTTATTCTTTGCCTGATCTTTTAGTCTTAAGTATTATAGGACTACTGTTTAACAGATCTACCAGTGGCATACTCTTTGCTATAGGCTTAATCAGCTGGATGGATTTAGCCAGATTAACCAGAGCAGAAATTCTAAAACTAAAACAGCATGAATTTATTCTTTCGGCAGTAGCAATTGGATTGAGTAAAAGAAGAATTTTTTTAAAGCATCTACTACCAAATATTTTAAATGTGATTTTAGTTTCAATTACATTTATCATGCCAAGAGCAATTATTGCCGAATCAACTTTAAGTTTTCTTGGACTTGGACTTTCCCCGCCAAACTGCAGTTGGGGAACATTAGCCAGTGATGGCTGGCAATTTTTAAATACACATACAAATCTTATTCTTTATCCAAGCATTATGATTATGCTTACTGTTCTAAGCTTAAACATAATTGGTGATTTTTTAACCGAATTGAATCAACCTAAGAAGATTTATATATAATGTAGGGGCGTTGCATGCAACGCCCCTACATATGAAAATTGCACTTGCACAAATTAACCCAACAGTTGGAGATTTCGAAAACAACCTGAATAAAATTTTAGAAGCTATTGATCACGCAGGTAAAAAAAATGCTGAGCTGGTTATTTTTTCAGAACTTGCTTTATGCGGTTATCCACCAAAAGATTTGTTATTAAAAAACCAATTTATAGAAGACAGCAAAAAGTATTTAAATAAACTGGCTGACAGCATAAAAGCTGGAATTACTGTTATAGTTGGATTTCCAGAAGAGAATAAAGGCAGTGGCAAACCATTATTTGATTCCCTTGCAGTAGTTCAAACAGGCAAAGTCCTATGTACAAGACAAAAAATTCTACTGCCGACTTATGATGTTTTTGATGAGGATAGATACTTTGAACACGGGGAAATAATTAGTCCTATTGAACTTTTCAATCAGAAAATAGGATTAACTATATGTGAAGATATCTGGCATGATGATTTAAGCTGGACCAAGCCAAGATACCATCTTGACCCGGTTGCAGAGCTTTCAAAACAAAATATCAATTTAATAATCAATTCTTCTGCTTCACCCTATTTTATGGGAAAACCCACATTGAGAGAAGACATCTTAAGAAATTGCGCAAAGAAATATAAATTGCCGATTATTTATGTTAATCAGGTTGGCGGAAATGATGAACTGATCTTTGACGGCAATTCATGTGTAATAGATGGAGCTGGAAATGTATGCATGAAATTAAAATCTTTTGAAGAAGATTTACAGATCGTTGAACTTAACGATAACAATCAAATCATTGTTAATAGAGACACACCACCGGCACATCTCTACCATGACAACAATGATATCGAGGAATTGCTGCAGGCTATAACCTGCGGGCTTCGTGATTATGTAAAAAAATGTGATTTTAAAAAAGTTATTGTTGGTTTATCAGGCGGTATTGATTCAGCCCTTGTAGCAGCCATTGCTGCTTATGCCATAGGGAAAGAAAACGTTCTATGTGTATTTATGCCTTCAAGATACACTTCAGAAGCAAGTTCCAGCGATGCACAAAATTTAGCCTCAAATCTTGGTATTGAATTAAATACTATTTCAATAGAAGAACCATTTAAAGTATTTTTACAACTTTTTGAGTCAGCTTTTACGAATAGCAGCACGCCCTGGTATGCCTCTACAACCAAGGAAAATATTCAACCGCGAATACGTGGTCTAATTCTAATGGCGCTTTCAAATCAAAACAAAGCTCTGGTCCTATCTACAGGAAATAAAAGTGAAATTGGAACTGGATATTGCACATTATACGGTGATATGTGCGGGGGTCTGGCAATAATTTCAGATCTTCCAAAAACATTAGTTTATAAACTTGCAGAGTATATAAATAAAAAAGAGGGTAAAGAATTAATTCCAAAAAATATTCTTACAAAAGCTCCAACTGCCGAATTAAAATTAAATCAAACCGATCAAGATGTATTGCCTTCCTACGACGTTTTGGATAAAGTTTTAAACTTTTATGTAGAACAACATGCTCCCTTAAAAGAAATAATAAAGAATGGTATACCTAAAGATACAGTTGAAAAAATTTGTAATATGATTAACTTAAGTGAGTATAAAAGATATCAGTCAGCGCCTGGATTAAAACTAACAAGCAGATCTTTTGGTTATGGTTGGAGAATGCCAATTGCACAACGATATAAAGAAACAATCTAACGTAGGTGCAGGCGACCTGCACCTACGAATGGGACAGGTAGATTTTATTAACTGTCTGCCTATCAATCTTCCAATTGAACTTGGTGAAGTAACGGTTAATGCAACCATCATAAATGCTGTACCAAGTGAATTAAATAAAAAGATTTTAAGTGGGGAAATAGATATTGCACCGATATCATCCTACACGTATCTTCAAAACAAAGATAAACTGGTCCAAATCTCCGATCTCTGCATAGCATCAAATGGTCCGGCAGACAGTGTTCTATTGTTTTCACAGTTTCCAATAGAAGAACTTGATGGAGCAAAAATTGCATTATCACCTGCATCTGCTACATCAAACAAATTGTTAAAAATTATATTAAGAGAATTTATAAAAGTTAACGCTGTCTATAAAGTAGAGGCGTTACATACAGCACCTCTACAATCAAAAAATTATCCAGCTGCACTTTTTATAGGAGATCATGCACTCTTGGAATTCTCAAATATGCCAAGAAATCTGTTTATTTATGACCTTGGTTCTCTATGGAAAAAATATACAGGATTACCAATGATTTTCGGAATCTGGGTTGCAAGAAAAGAAATCATAAACCAATATCCAAACGAAGTTAAAATAATATCAAATCAGCTAGAAAAATCAAAGGAACTTGGCTTAACAACAATGTTTGATAAGGTTATTAAAAAAGCACAGGAAAAAGTTTTAATTTCAACAGAGTTTTACAGTACTTATTTTCAGCATTTGAGTTACGAATTTAATACTGAATGTAAAAAAGGATTAGAGTTGTTTGAAAATTTATCAATTAAAAAACACAATGCAGTCACAAAATCACTCGTATAATTTTAATTAGGACTCCAAATATTTTTTTCTTTGTATTATTGAATATATACTAAGTAATTACGATTTGGCTTGTATAGGAAATGCGCTAAGAAAAAGTTCATAAGTTCCAGAATTTACTAGTGGTTGTACGATCAAAGCACCCCATTTCCCAGAAGGCATTGCTGCAACTGCTGCATTTGTAGAAATTACTTGGCGAGTGCCAATGACTCTAAGTCCAATATAAGCTCCCTTAATAGCCCCTTCAAATTCTTGATTGATTGGTTTTTGGTTTGCACCAGTTGTGGTATCTGTTTCATTAATTTCTAATCTAAAAACAGCGCTACCTGTTTGATCTTTTGAGATTTCACCAAGAAGTTCTCTAGTACCGACTTGTTTTTGAGGAAAAACTATTATTTTTCCACCATTTGGTACAGCAGCACTATCGTATTTGAAACGTATAACTTTATTAGTTGCCATAAAAGTGTTTAAATTTCTTACGAGGGTTTGATCAACAACTGGCAATGGCTTAGCCGTAGGTTGAGAAGGCTGACTAGATTGCGTTGTAATTATTGGAATAGTAACCATAAACTCTCCATTGAATTTAATCTTGTTATTTACATGTAATTAATCAAATTCTAAAGGTTAAATCAAATTTAGGCAAGAAATATATTAAGTATGTTAATTAGTTAGATTCAAATAATATCTTTAATCAACTTTTTCAGCAATTCTCTATCAAGCCTATATGTAAACCATTCTTTCATATGCTTTGCACCTATTTTTTCATAGAAATTAATTGCAAGTTGATTCCAGTCAAGCACCTGCCACTCCATTCTTCCACATCCTTCATCATAAGCTAATTTTACAAGGTGCCTAAAAAGAGATTTTCCAATACCACATGCTCGATACTCAGGTAAAACAAAAACATCTTCCAGGTATAACGTCGGCAAAGCCAGAAATGAAGAGTATGTATAAAGGGTAATTGCATAAGCTGCTGCTTTTCCATCTTTTTCTGCAAGCCATGGTGTAATTTTAGGATTTTTTCCAAATGCATCCTTTAGAAATCTTTTTTTTGCATCAGAATCCGGTCTTTCTAATTTTTCATAGTCAGCAAGAGCATCAATCAAAGAAAACAAATCCTCGCTATCATTTATTGAAGCTTTTTTAATATTTACTTTTTGAATTATTTTAGTCATGGTTTATAAAAGTACTTTTTCATAAAAGGCGCCATAAGATTTTTCAGGATGTCTGATTTGAATTTCTAAAATCCAATATCCCGCTTCAGGAGGATAAGGATAAGTATTTAAGCCATCTTTCCATCCTTTATGAGGAAATGATCCGATCAAATGCCCCGCTGGATCTAAATTAAAAATAAAACCCGCTTCTTTAGTTAGCTTGTAAATATATTTGTATAATTCAATTCCAGTCGAATTATTTTCTCTCCAATAATTACAGGCCATTTTAAAGATGAGTTCACTTTGAAATTTTAATTCGTCAAATAAACTGTTTTTACCAAAAACCAGTGTCTGACCGGCATCACCTTCAACATCCTCTATTATTGGTCCAATATCTATATAAGCAATATCTTCTTCCTGTAATATCTTTTCTTCCGCAGATTTATCCTTAAAAGTAAGAATAGTGTTTGTACCAAAGTAAATATAAGGATTATGCCAGTTTCTCTTTATTCCAAACTTTTCATACAACTCAATGGTTTTTTTCCTGGACTCACTTTCAGATATTCCCGGTTTAATTATTCGTGAGATTCCCTGAAGTAACTCACCTGCAATGCTTGCTGCATGTTTCGTTTTTTCAATTATTTGTTTTTGCGTATATTCAGCTACTAGAGGGGATTGCATAGATAACATTGTACTATTTTACCCACTACACACCAAACAATCTTCTTTATTTTCAAGCGAACAGGCAACTGCTGCCATTTCTTTTTCTTTATCTATTTCTGCATGCTTACCGTTTCCATTACTGCCATTCTTTGAAACAAGCGGTGTAAGCGGTACTTCAGCCTGTGTTTGGACTGTGAATTTAATAGCATCTACTGCTGCTTTAGTACGCAAATAATACATGCCGGTCTTTAAGCCTTTTTTCCAGCCATAAAAATGCATTGATGTAAGCTTTGAAAAATCCACATCCTGTAGAAAAAGATTTAATGACTGTGACTGACAGATAAATGCTCCTCGATCTGCTGCCATATCAATTAGTGTTCTTTGCTTAATCTCCCAGACAGTTTTATATAAATCCTTTATGTCCTGTGGGATTTCTTCAATGTTTTGTATTGAACCATTTTTAGTAATAATCTTATTTTTTAATTCATTATTCCAAAGCCCAAGCTCTACCAAATCTTTCAATAAATACTTATTAACTACAATAAACTCCCCTGATAGAACCCTTCTGGTATAAATGTTTGAAGTGTATGGTTCAAAACATTCATTGTTGCCTAATATTTGAGATGTCGATGCAGTAGGCATTGGAGCAAGTAATAGTGAGTTCCTGATTCCATTCTTTTTTACTTCTTCTTTTAAAGCATTCCAATCCCATTTATCAGATGGTTTTACATCCCACATATCAAACTGAAAGATCCCTTTTGAAACGGGAGAGTCTTTAAATGTTTCATATGAACCCTCTTTTTTAGCAAGGTCCATTGAGGCTGTCATAGCACCAAAATAAATTGTTTCAAAGATTTCTTTGTTTAATTCCTTCGCTCCTTCCGAGTCAAATGGCATTTTAAGCAAAATGAATGTGTCTGCAAGCCCCTGAACCCCAATTCCAATCGGACGATGGCGAAAGTTGGATCTTCTTGCTTCTTCTACCGGGTAATAATTTACATCAATAATCTTATTCAGGTTTTTTGTAACAACTTTTGTTATTTCAAATAATCTTTGATGATCAAATTTTCCATCAATTATAAATCTCGGCAGTGCAATTGAAGCCAGATTACACACTGCAACTTCATCCGGAGACGTATACTCCACTATTTCAGTACAAAGATTTGAACTCTTAATGGTTCCAAGGTTTTGCTGGTTTGATTTTCTATTACATGCATCCTTGTAAAGAATGTACGGAGTACCAGTTTCAATCTGAGATTCTAAAATTGCAAACCATAACTCCTGTGCCTTTACAGTTTTTATAGCTTTACCTTCTTTTTCATATTTTTCATACAAAGCTTCAAACTCATCTCCCCAACTAGTTGTTAGTCCTGGAGCTTCATTTGGACAGAATAATGACCAGCTGCCATTTTCTTCAACCCGCTTCATAAAAAGGTCACAAACCCATAGTGCATAAAATAAATCACGTGCTTTAAGTTCTTCTTTTCCATGGTTTTTCTTAAGTTCTAAAAACTCAAAAACATCTGCATGCCAGGGTTCTAAATAAATCGCAAAAGAACCTTTTCTTTTTCCACCACCCTGATCTACATAACGTGCAGTATCATTAAAAACTCGAAGCATTGGAATAATGCCATTTGAAGTACCATTTGTACCTCTTATATATGATCCCGTTGCTCTAATCTCATTAATGCTAAGTCCAATACCACCTGCTGACTGCGAGATTTTTGCACATTGTTTTAATGTGTCATAAATGCCTTCTATACTATCCTCTTTCATAGTAAGAAGAAAACAGGAAGAAAGCTGTGCCTTTGGTGTACCAGCATTAAACAGTGTAGGTGTAGCATGTGTAAACCAGCGCTCTGACATTAAATTATAAGTTTCAATTGCAGAATCAACATCTTCCTTATGGATTCCAACTGCTACCCGCATTAACATGTGCTGCGGACGTTCAACTACTTCTCCATCAATTTTCAAAAGATAGGATCTTTCAAGTGTTTTAAAACCAAAATAATCATATCCAAAATCCCGATCATAAATAATAGTAGAATCTAAAAGATCTGCGTTTTTTTGAATAACCTGATAAACATCATTGGCTATAAGTGATGCTTTTTTCCCTGTCCTTGAATCAACATAGTTATATAAATCAGCCATTGTAGCTGAGAAAGATTTTTTGGTGTTTTTATGCAAATTTGAAACTGCAATTCTTGAAGCAAGACGAGCATAGTCAGGATGTTTTGTAGTAAGTGAAGCTGCTATTTCTGCCGCAAGATTATCAAGCTCCGGAGTGGTTACCCCATCATAAATCCCTTCAATTACTTTTTTTGCAACATCTGCAGGATCTACATGTTTTGGATCAAGCGAGTAACAAAGTTTTTCAATTCTGGCAGTGACCTTATCAAATTTTACAGACTCACGCCTGCCATCTCTTTTTACGACATCCATAATTATTCTCTAGAAATCTTCATTTAAACTAAATTCATATGCTTTTGTTTTATTGCTGTTCATAACACCAGCCTTTTGATATTCACCAACTCTTTTTTCAAAGAAATTTGTTTTTCCCTGCAATGAAATGAGTTCCATAAAATCAAAAGGATTAGTTTTATGATACAACTTTGGATAACCTAAAGCAACAATCAAACGATCAGCTACAAACTCTATATACTGACACATAAGTTTTGAGTTCATACCAATTAAATCTACCGGCAATGCACTTGTAACAAATTCTTTTTCAATTTCTACCGCATTACCAATAATTTCATAAATTCTTTGAACTGAAAGTTTATTCTGAATCATTTTATAAAGCAAACATGCAAAGTCACAATGCAAACCTTCATCACGTGAGATTAATTCATTAGAAAAACTTAAACCAGGCATTAACCCCCGTTTCTTAAGCCAGAAAATTGAACAAAAACTGCCAGAAAAGAAAATACCTTCAACTGCAGCAAATGCAACTAGTCTTTCTGTAAAGTTTTTACTTTCAATCCACTTAAGAGCCCAATCTGCTTTTTTCTTTACACATGGTATTGTTTCAATTGCATTAAAAAGTTTTCTCTTTTCTTCAGGATCTTTTATATATGTATCAATAAGAAGTGAATACGTCTCAGAATGAATGTTTTCAATCATTATTTGAAAACCATAGAAGCTTCTTACTTCAGGAATTTGAACTTCTTTCATAAAATTAACAGCAAGATTTTCATTTACAATCCCATCGCTTGCAGCAAAAAAAGCCAAGACATGGCTTACAAAATATTTTTCATTTTCGTTTAATTTTTCCCAGTCTTTAAGATCCGGAGATAAATCTATTTCTTCAGCAGTCCAGAAACTTGCTTGAGCTTCTTTATACATTTTCCAGACTTCATCATGTTTGATTGGAAACAGTACAAATCGATCCTTATTTTCTTTAAGAATTGGTTCTTCCGGCAAACTAACTTCTTTTAAGTCTTGTTTTTCCTTTAAATCAGTTAAGGTTGTTTCTTCATTTCTTTCTAGTACTGCTACCATTTTATTTCCTTCCTTTTAAACAAGACATGCCATGGCATATCCCTACTACCCACAATGGCTCCATCCACAGCCCAAACAAACAGGTCCGCTTTTACATGCTGAATTTCCAAATGATTCATTTGTAAATTCAGAATTACAGCATGGACATTGTGTTTCATGTCCATGTGCAATCCAATCCATTCTTGCAATTATCATTTCATCAAATTTTTCTTCAAATTTTATTTCATGTTTTTTTTGAAGGACTGTTTGTAATGGTACAGCATTCCCCTGCACAGCCTGTAAAGAGACA
Source organism: Candidatus Melainabacteria bacterium (assembly GCA_023250195.1). Lineage (GTDB taxonomy): Bacteria > Cyanobacteriota > Vampirovibrionia > 2-02-FULL-35-15 > 2-02-FULL-35-15 > 2-02-FULL-35-15. Next base: position 338,956 of record JAHFBF010000001.1, read on the forward strand.
TGATTAATGGCATCCTTATTTTCACTGCCATTTAAAGCTTCACTAAAAAGTGACAATTGATATTGTCCATTACAAGCTTCTTTTAAAACCTTTCCAATTGCATCCGGTATAGAGCTGGACTCAATACCAATTATTTTTTGTCCTCCCTGTATATTAAGCAGACCGTTTGCTACGTCTTCCGGTGGACACCCCCACTTTAGTGCTTTTGTAGCCATACGACATATTGCTTCAATCATTCCAGAAGCAACCCCGCCACCTCTCATAAGATGTGCAAACACCTGTCTTGGTCCATTCTCATCAAAATAAACATGGACATGGACAGGACCTTCCGGAGTCATAACTTCTTCATTAAATCCATAAAGCCTCTTTGGCCTTACCCTTACAGGCGCTGCATGCAGCGCTTCTTTATTTTGATCTGATTTTAATTTTCTAGTTTGTGTATCTTCTTCAGCTATCTCACCATGCGGAATAAACTTACTTAATTTTTTAATTTCCTGTGATCTCTTTTCCTGTTGTTCAACAGGTTGACTGAGCCTCGTCCCATCAGGATAAAAAGTAATTGATTTTACTCCAAGCTTATATCCATTCATTGTGGCTTCCCATGCATATTCCCAGGGCAATCCACCCTTTATCATGCAGGTGTTAGAAAGAGCATTAAAACATTCCGGATGCCCGCTAACGCCTTTTTGAATACTTGCAAGATGTTCAATATACTCATATGGATCAACTTCTGTATTTATCTTAAATATTTTCTGAATATCCTCAGGAACTTCCTTCAGACCGGTAACTCTTTTCCCGTTTTTCCTGATTTTATCGCAAAGCCCTTGAATCTCCTGCTCTGTTTGAGGCCATGCATTTCGCTTTTTCATTGCTTCTTCAAAGCCCGGAGCTGTAAAGTTTACCCAGGCATCCCTGACTTTTCTAGAAAAAACAATTCCATTAAATGGCTCTGGTCCCCATGAAGTTCCACAAAGTTGTGCCATGGTACCTGTAGGCTGCTGGTTAATCATACAGCTGTTTCTAACTTTCAAACCTTTTTGTGCATATGTACTCCCAGCCCAAATTTCATAAACTCCTCTTTCTTCCGCAAGTCTTTGACTTTCTCGTATAGAGGCTTTTGCAAGATGATCATAAAGTCTTGTAACAAGAGTATTAGCTTCTTTTGATGCAAATTCAAGTTCATGTCGTGAAACAAATTCTGCAATACCTGCAAAGCCACCTCCATTTCTTCTCTCACGACGAGCTGTAGAATTCTGAGCTAAAATCGGGAAATGACTTACAGTAGTTACATCATCCATAAACTCAGTAGCCAACTCAGCAACTTCTTCTATCTTTTCCCATAAATAGTTTCCACTTTCATCCCAGAAATCTTTATGAGCAGCATGAAGAGTAGTTAAATTACAAATACCTCTGTATTCCAGTCCATCTTTTCCAATTTGTGCAGGAAGATTTTGTTCTCCACATGGATTGCAGGTATGCAATTCATATATATGTCTGTTAGCATTCCCTGCTTCTACACGATCAGCAAACTGAATCCCTGGCTCACCACCATTTACCATTCCAATACAAATTCTCTTAAACAGATCAGGAGCATAAAAACAAAATACTCCTTCTCGTTTAATCTGGATTTTCCCCCCATCTTCTGACTTTAGAATCTGTAAACCTTGTCTTACTGCAGCACTCTCTGCTTCTGGATATTCTTCCAGGCTTATAGAGTAAAGCTCAAATAAAGGCTCCTTATTTAAGGGATTTACTCTTTGTTCTCCTTTAGAATCCAATATAGGTTTTGTAAAATCATAGATATTTCCTCTCCATGGAGAATTTGCAAAATAAGCCGGATACCATTCTTTGTTGTCAACATGGCTCATAAACCCACGAACTGTTCTTACTGAAACATTGTAGTTTTTTAAATACTGTTGTTTTGCATAATATTCAAATGATGCCTTACTAAACTGCTCAAGCGCTTTTTGCATAATACTTAACGGTCTTTGAGAAAGCGCTGTTTCATATTCCTTTGGATCTGAATATTCCTTTGCATCAATCTTTGGAGCAGCCAAATCAATAGTGTCATAAACATCAGGAAAATTTGGTTCTTTAGGTAGTTGTTTCTTTTCAATAAATAGAATTATGTCAGGATGATCACTGTCACGCAGTTCTATGAAAGCACCTCCGCGTCTCCCCCCCTGAGCAATAGACTGACCTGCAGGACAAAAAAGTTTTTCTACAAAACGATCAGGACCAGATGCTGTACTGCCATCACTGTTAGGTGTCTGCCATGGACGCAAAGAACTTGTGTTTATCCCCATTCCCATTGAACCTTTGGTAGCATCCATAATTTCATTTGCTGCTTTTTCAATATCTTCAAGACTATCACCAGCATTTGTAACACCACAAGCTGCAAGCCCACCACGCCTTCTTATACGGGCTGCATAATAACCCATTGCAAACTCATGCTTGTTTGTCTCAACTATATTCGGGTAAAAAAGTTTTTGCTGTTGCCCGTAAGCATTATTTGTATTTGCACCTTTAATATCAGAAATCCATTTTTTAGCTTTTTCTTTTTCTGCTTTTGGAAGTCTTTCATATTTTTGTCTTAAATCATTTTCACTCATCCAGATTTTATGCGTGCCCCAGCCAAGAATTTCTCCATGAGCTTCATACTGTAGAACACTAAGCGACACTTCTGGGTTTGCATTTATGTTTGCAGGAGTGTTTGCAAACATTTTTCTTTCACCCATTGCCTGATAATATCTGGCAGCGGCTTTCAAAACTGCTTCATTCTCAAGAGCACGATCAAGCGTAAGTCTGATTAGCTCATGGGGCTTCATAATATATTTCAGCCTTGCTATTGCAACTGCCGTTGCAACCCGCCTCCAAGTCTGAGTTATCGTTTCAACTACTTCACCTTTTTCGTTTCTTTTGCCATAAAGTTTCTTGGCTACATCCTGAACATTTTCAGGAAAGTTTGCGCTAAAATCCATTGATAAGATTTCTCTTGATTTTTCTCTGGTAAAGATATTTTGTTTTTCCGATTTAGCTGTATCTTCTGTTTGATCTGATACTAAATTGTTTGATATGGTTATTGTCATTTTAGTCCTGCTTTTAAGAAAAGATTCCCTGCCTATCCTTAGCCTTTTAGATAGTATTTAGCTTGCTTGCAATAATTCTGGTTATGTATTGAGCAAATCAGGCTAACTTCTCCACCTCTATATTTAGTGTCGTCAAAATTTAAGTAACCCTTCAGATAACTGTCAAACTTAGCAGCCTTATTAAAGATGGTAGAGATTAATGGTACTCCGAAATTACTTTTTGTCATCTGTTTGTGACCTTTATTTTACGTTTGTTTTTTTTGTTTACAATGATCTTGAAACCCTTATTATCAGTAGATTCTAAAAGCATTACTTTTGTATTTATGTAGCTTAGCATAGTATTTTTCTGCTTAAAAATTACCAGAACCTTTATTTTGTGAGATTAGGTTATTGTCTTTTTAACCTTCAATAAAAGAACCAGTCATATTAAGGTGTGTAATACATATCCATCTACTATATATGGTGTTGACGGGTATCTATACAAATGGTTCCACTAGACTAATATTGTAGGTTAACCTTGAAAAGTCTAATTAAGCAAAAAAATAATTGAAGAAGATGCGACAAGGCGTAAACAAAACCGATTTCTGGGAAGAACGATATCTTAAAAACAAAATGCCTTGGGATATTGGAGAAGCTGCACCAGCATTTGTTAAATATTTTTGCAGTAGAGACTTGCCGAGGCAAGTCTCTACTGCATGGCAAGCCCCTACAGGATTAAAAATTGCTGTCTTAGGTTGTGGAAGAGGACACGATGCTTTTTATCTTGCAAACATAAATAACTTAGAGGTTTATGGTTTTGACTTTTCAGAAAGTGCAGTTAAATTTTGCAATGAAGCAAAAGAAAAAAAGAATCTTAAAAACATCTTCTTTTATAATGTTAATTTTTTTGATTTGAAAAAAGAAAATCAATGGAAAGGTTTCTTTGATTTTGTAATAGAGCATACAAGCTTATGTGCAATAGATCCATTACGCAGAAAAGAATATGCTGATTTAATAAAGTATCTTTTAAAACCAAAGGGTAAATTAGCCGGGTTATTCTTTATAAGACCAATTGAACTTGGTGGACCTCCCTTTGGCATTACACAGGAAGAAATAAGAGACTTATTTAAAAATAATTTTGCAGAGGTAGAAAAGCTTCATTATGAAAGCTGTCCACATACATTTACTGGGGAAGAGTACTTTGGAGTATTTGAGAAGAAGGTACAATGATAAAGAATGTCTTACAAACAAAAAATTCAGACTGAAATCAAAAAGGCTCTCAATGGAATTACAGAAGAAATTGTAGTTGAAAAAACAAAGTTAAAAGAACATGGCGATGCTGCTACAAACATTGCAATGGTACTCGCTAAAACACAAAAAAGAAATCCACTTGAGATTGCAAATGAAATAAAAGAAAAACTAAAATCAAATACTGCTTTAATCTCAAAGATTGATGTAGCCAAGCCGGGATTTTTAAACTTTACTATCAGCGATCAGGCTTTAATAGAGTCTTTACTGGAAGTTTACAAATCCCGTGAAAATTATGGTTTTGTTCAAAATAAATTAAAAGAAAAAATACTTGTAGAATATGTTTCAGCAAATCCAACAGGAGATCTTCATCTGGGGCATGGAAGACAGGCAGTAATTGGCAGTTGTCTGGTAAATCTTTTAGATAAAGCTGGTTACAACATTTCAAGCGAATTCTATATAAACGATTATGGTGAACAAATCACAAAGCTAACTGAAACTTCATGGGCAATTTATGAAAAATTAAATGGTAAGCAAATAAACTGGTCAGAAGGCTTTTATCCTGAAGAAGGGGTTTCTCCTTATGTTGAAAAAGTACTTGAAGATATGAAATCAGGATTTATGAAAGAAGAGTTAGGTCAAAAAGTAAAAGATTTAATTTTAAAATCTCAGAAACAGCTGCTTTCTTCATGCAAAGTGGAATTTGATAAATGGTTTAGTGAAACTGATCTACACAAAAACAAAGTCGTAGAAGAAATTTTAAAAAAGCTTAAAGAAAAAGATGTTACATATGAACATGAAGGCGCTCTCTGGTTTAAAGCAGAAGAATTTGGTGATGTAAGAGATCGGGTTTTAATTAGATCTGATGGAAGACCTACCTATCTTGTCGCTGATATTGCCTATCATATAGATAAAATTAATCGCGGATTCAACAAACTAATTACAATCTGGGGAGCAGATCACCATGGTCAGGAAGTTAGCCTAAAAGGTGGCTTAAAAGCTCTTGGATATGATGCTGACAAATTAGAAGTAATCTTTGTACAGCTAGTAAGCCTAAGACAACATGGACAAGAAGTAAAAATGTCAAAAAGAGCAGGAGCCGTTATAACGGTGGAAGAAGTATTAAATGAAGTGGGTGCAGATGCATTTAGATATTTTTTAATTGAAACCCATGCAAATAACAGAATGGTTTTTGATATTGACCTGGCAAAAAAGCAGGACAAAGACAACCCTGTTTATTATATTCAGTATGCACATGCAAGATGTTGCAGTATTTTCAGGCAATATAAAGAATTAAATGCTGAAGAAAAATTTGATTTTAATAACCCTGAGTTATTAATGAATCTGTTTAAGTCTAATGAGCAGGAATATGCTGCAACAAAAGATTTGATTTTAAAAATCCTTGATTTCCCCGAAGAAGTAATACTTGCAGCAAAAAGTACATCTCCAAACAGAATTGCTAATTACCTAAAAGATTTAGCAACTAATCTTCACCAGTTCTACACAATATGCAGGGTAATTTCAAAAGATTTAAACCTTACTAAGTCAAGACTTGCACTGATTGAAGCTGTAAAAATAACAATTGCAAATGGATTGAAAATACTGGGAATTACTGCACCAAAGGCAATGTAATTGAGAATTGACAATAGAGAATTGATAATTTAAGAAAATTGTATAATTGTCAATTTTCAATTCTCAATTCAATGTTAGAATTGTTTTATGCCTGAAACACCATATTGTCCACTTTTAAGTATTGGAAAAGAAGTACCTGTTTTATGTCAGGAAGAACTTTGCATGTGGTATGTAAAGCAGTTAAAACTTTGTGCCCTAACAGTAACAGCTTATGCAAATGCTCTAAATCTTCAAACCCCTCAAACAGCAGGTAACCCACAAACACCAGGACAAAAACCCCAACAAGCAACATCTCAAACTCAACAAGTTAAACAAACTTTAACTAACCAGCCGGCACAGAAAGAAAAACCCAAAATGAACCCTTTTGCATTAGACGATCTGGATTAGGAATCAAATTCAAGATAAGAACGTCAACAAAAAATGAACAAAGCCCTGTCATGAATAAAATAAGAATAAAATGAATAGCCCACTTAAAAAAGAAAATACAAGTTTAGAAGGTTTTGAACAACTTTGGGAAGCTCCTGAAAGTTCTCAATCTATTGATTCTATTTCAAATCAAATTCATGCAATTCTAAAAGTTCTTGTGGATGAAAGAATCGCTTTAAATCAAGAGCATAAGCTTGTAGCTGAACTAAAACAGCATATGAATTCTCTTGAAACTCAAATCCAAAAGTTAAGCTGGCAGCTTGGACAAAGAGAACACGAGCTTTCAAATTTGTATTCCGAGCATCATGAAGTTATTTCTAAAAAGGAAACTCTGGAAAAAAATGCAACTGACCATAAGGAACTTATACAGGAAAATAAAGAACTAAGACTTCTTGCAGAGCAGCTTTCAAATCAAATTCTTCAGGAAAAATCCAAAAACGAACAGCTGCTAGAACTTTTAATGAACTTAAGTAATCCTGAACTATCAAAGGTTATGAAGAAGCTTGGGATTTAATTTCTAAAAATGCAAAACACGCTGGAAAAAGCAACATTTGGAGCAGGGTGCTTCTGGCACATTGAGGAAGAATTTAAAAAACTTAAAGGAGTAATTTCAACTTCTGTTGGTTTTATGGGAGGGGATTTCAAAAACCCTTCCTACAAAGATATCTGTACTGGAACGAGCGGACATGCAGAAGTTGTACATTTGGAATATGATCCAAAAGTTATTTCCTATGAAAAGCTGCTTGAAGTATTCTGGAACATTCATGATCCAAGCACATTAAATAGACAGGGCCCTGATATTGGGACTCAATACAGATCGGTAGTTTTTTTTCATAATGAAGAACAGGAAAAAACAGCAGCTGCATCAAAAGTAGAACTTGAAAAGAGCAATGAATTTAAAAACAAAATTGTAACTGAAATCAAACCCGCTCAAATTTTTTATAAAGCAGAAGAATATCACCAGAAGTACTATGAAAAACAAAAAAAGTGTATCTTATGAAATCTGATTCTGAATGGAGAAAACTCTTAACTGAGGAGCAGTATCACATAGCAAGAGAAAAAGGTACTGAACTTCCATTTACTGGCAAATATTATAATTCAAAAGAAAAAGGCATTTATAAATGTGTTTGCTGCGGTAGTAAATTATTTTCTTCAGAGACTAAGTTTGATTCTGGAAGTGGCTGGCCAAGTTATTTTGCTCCAGTCTCAAAAGACAATATCAAATTACTATCTGATAATAGTTTAGGCACAGAAAGAGTTGAAGTAGTTTGTGCCGGTTGTAATGCACACTTAGGACATGTATTTAAGGATGGGCCCAAACCAAGCGGACTTAGATATTGTATCAATTCAGCTGTATTGAATTTATCGAAAGACTCATAATCTAAGGATACACAAACAAACATCTGTCCAATTTAGAATAATCTTTTATAATTTCATAATTATTTAAATTATTTTTTTTTAATAGGCTTTTCAAATCATCTACCAAAGGTGGATCTATCTCAAATGCTAACAATTTCACGTCATTACGAGCCAAAGGCAAAGCAATCTCATAACGTTTAGAGATTACCACGCTCGCCTCGCTCCGGCGGAGCGGGTCGGCACTTTGTGCCTCCTCGCAATGACGTGGCAAACCATAACATTTCTTTATCAATTCAATAATCCTCTCATAATAAATTAATCCTGTTGTATTTTCTTTTGAGCCTGATAATGCAATTTTTGGTTCATGCATAATCTCTGGCTGTACGGACTTGCCATAGCAAGTCCGTCCTTTAACATATGGTGGATTTGAAACAATCAAATCAAACTTCTGACTCTGCAGCAATCCTTCAAAACATTTAGAAAAAACATCACAGATTTTAAAATTAATTTTATTCTCTACATTATTTAATTTTGCATTCTCTTTTGCAAGATGAATTATTTCTTTATCAATATCTATTGAAGTTATTTTAATATCCGGTATTAATTTTGCAATAGCAATTGCTATTATTCCTGAACCTGTGCCAATATCTAATGCCGTTAATGTCATTCCGGGCTTGACCCGGAATCCAGACGATCTAAGCATATAATCTTGTTTCTGGATTCCCGCTTTCGCGGGAATGACATGTCTCTCTAATCTCTTAACCGTTTCTTCCACCAATATTTCAGTCTCCGGTCTGGGTATTAAAACTTTTTCATTTACCTTAACTTCAAAATCCATAAAGGATGCTTTTCCAAGCAAATATTGAATTGGTATTCTGGTTTGTACTCTTTTTCTAACTATCTTTTCTATTTCTTCAAGATTATTTTCACCTATCTCTGAAAGCAAAATAGAGATCTCTCTTTTTGCTTCACTTTCTTCTATGCCAGCACTGATTAATTTATTTATGAAATCTTCATATTGACTAAACATTTCAAAATTCGCACTTCCAGGGCAGACACATTGATCTGCCCCTATTTTTCATTTCTTTCTAACTAAAATCACAAAGTGATCTTCATAAGGAGTATCAAGATTATTCTTAACAGCATTAATTTCAGCATAAGATAGTTCTATAGGTAGATTTTTATGCAATTTTTTTCTTAGCATCATTTTTAAAATTCTTAGACCAAGGCTGCTTAATAATTTCCTTATATAAGAATCCCTAAATCCCCAGGTTTTTATCCCTACTGAACTGACATATCTTTGTTTTGGGCTTTTCCCGTCATAATCAATCGAACTCTTGTTATCAAATAACGTAAAAGCAAAATAACCACCCGGTTTTAGAATATTTCTTATACCCTTAAGTACTTTAATTGGATCTTTTGCATAATCCATCACTCCAGAACTTATTACAAAATCAAATTTTTCCTTTCCAAATTTTTTAATGAGATTTACATCCTGACTCATTTTAAAAACTTTTACTTCTCCTTTGCATGCTGTTTTAAAAAAAATCTTTGCCTGCTTAAGTGAAGATACATTTATATCAAACCCCACAATATTTACATAGGGTTGTTTTTGAAGCAGATATTTTGTTACTCCACCTTTTCCAATACCAATCTCAAGAATATTGTTATTTTTCTTTATTTTTTTTAGAATCAGATCAGCTACAGGTTTTTGCCCTCGCCAGTAAGTTTCATCTGGAATTTTTTTATGAGTCATTTTTTTATTTAACGCTTCATAATTTGCTCCGCAAATTATTTCGCTTTTTGCGATCTCACTTTACAGTGCTCTCTACTTAACACGACCAAAGTCATCTTCAATTCTGACTATGTCATCTTCTCCAAAATAATTTCCTGTCTGAACTTCAATTATCTCTGCTACTTCATCTCCAATATTTTCTATTCTGTGAAGTGTTCCAATTGGTACAGAAATAGTCTCTCCATAAGAATAAATCTTTTCATACTTATCAACTGTAATTTTTAATTTTCCTTGTACAATAGTCCAGGTTTCATTTCTTTTATTATGATACTGAAGGCTAAATCTTTTTTTAGAGTTTATTACCAGTTTTTTTACTTTACACTTTTCATCATCAAGCAATATTATGTATCCACCCCATGGACGTTTTTCTAATTCTAGCAATTCATTTAATTTACCCATTTAAATATTTAGATATTGTAGCGCATAAAGTGTCACCACTACATGCTAGAATTTTGCATATACTTTATGGAAAATATATACGATTGCATTATCGTAGGATCAGGTCCAGCCGGTGGAACAGCTGCTTACAATCTGGCTAAATGTGGATATAAGGTTTTAATTATAGAAAAAGAGTCTCTGCCACGGTATAAACCCTGCGGCGGTGGAGTTTCCCCGGTAGTTCAAAAGTGGTTTGATTTTGACTTTTCATCAGTAATTTCACAAAAAGTAAAAAACTTCCGTTATACATGGCATGGGCATGATCCTGTAAACATTGAGCTTAAATTAAAAGAACCACTCTGGATGGTTAGAAGAAATGAGTTTGATTTTTTTATCATCAAACAAGCACAAAAAGTTGGAGCTGAGTTATATGATAAAACAGAGGTAATTGGTGTTCAATTCAAAGACAACCTCTGGCATGTAAAGGCAATTCATGCCGCCCTTGGCGAGCCTCGCCTTCGGCGGGAATTGCCTCAACAAACAAAAATTGAAAAAGCACATTATTTAATAGCAGCTGATGGCGCAAAAGGTCCAATGGCCGGGTTATTAGGCTTTAAACAAAGGAAACATACTATTGGTGGTGCAATTGAAGCAGAAGCCTCAACAGTCAGTGTTAAAAATGGTGCAACAGCTCATTTTGAATTTGGCATGGTAAAAAACGGATATCTATGGAACTTTCCAAAGATAGATGGATATTCACTTGGAATAGGAGTACTTAAAAATAATCAAAAACAAAATTTAAAATCAATTGCAAGTGAGTATTCAAAGATTTTTAATATAGATTTTAACACTACAAAACAATATGGACATCCAATTTCACTCTGGAATGGAAATCAAACACTCCATGCAAAAAATGAAAAAGCCCTGCTCGCTGGTGAAGCTGCATGTATAGTAGATCCACTTACTGCAGAAGGAATCAGGCCATCAATATTTACTGGCTTAAAAGCCGCAAAAGCTGTAGGAAAAGCACTTTCAGGAGATATATCTGCAATTCAAAACTATACAAAAATTATCCACAAAGAAATTGGAACTGACATGCAAATTGCAAATAACTTATCAAAAATGCTTTATATGTTTCCGAACATATGCTACAACAAAATTTTAAAAAGACATTCAGCTACAAACACGATGGCAAGAATCTTATGCGGAGAGATGAGATATAGTGATGTTACAAAAGAAACGTTTGTTCAGTTAGGAAAAATGTTTAAATAACTTTTACAATTTAATCTCTTATCTTTTTATAGTTGGGGCAATCTCACCACCAATTTTCTTTACTAGTTCAATTGTTTGTTTTATGTCATCTTCAGTAGTTTGTGGGTTTATAAAACACATCCTAAGAACAGTTTCGCCATTTAATAACGTTGTCCCTATATTTGCAAATCCTATTTTGTTTACATCTTCTCTAATGCTTGCATTTAATTTATTTTGTTCATCAATAGAAAGTCCATCAAAATTATATTTAAAAGTTACTATACTTAAATTAGGACCGGTCACCAGCTTAAGTCTTGAATCTTTTTTTATTTCCTCTGACGCAAATCCAGCTAAATCACTCAAAGTATCTATTGCTCTTCCAAATTCATTTATTCCATAATATTTTATTGCCATCCAAAGCTCAAGAGCCTGACGATCATTCCGTGTAAAATGTGGACTACATTCATAAAAATTAACTTCTGTTTCTTTATAATCTCCTAAAAATGAAGATTTCGATTTACCTTCATATGTTTTTTTAAGCCAACTAGAATCTCTGACAAGAAGCAGTGAATTACCATATGTAGTAAACATTGCTTTATGTGGATTTATAACAAGTGAATCAGCTTTATTAATTCCAATTCTTTCAAAATCAGATCTGAATTTTTGTGAAGTAATAAAACCTCCTCCATAAGCTGCATCCACATGAAGCCATAAGTTTTCTCTTTTACAAATATCAGAGATTTCCGATATCGGATCAATAGCTCCAGTTCCAGTTGTTCCAAAATTTGAGATCACACAAAAAGGTAATCTTCCCTCTTGTTTATCTTTTTTAATGGCTTCCTCTAATGTTCTTACTGAAAGCCTAAAATCATTATCAACTGGAAGTTCTTTAAAAAAATTTGGATCATGAATATTAAAACCGAGTGTTTGGAGTCCTTTATATGCACTTGAATTAATTTGACCTGAGGTATAAATTACAGCGTTTTGAGTCTTTAAAGGATTATCATCAAGTAATATTTTTCTTCCAATTCTTACCCCATGCATATTAGATTCTGAACCACCATTAAGAAATAATCCTCCACCCTCCGGTGGAAAACCTACTAATTGTCTAATCCAGTCTATAGTTTGAAGCTCAAGCTGGGTAGAGCCGGAAGCTTCAGCCCAACTTCCTACAAACGGATTTACACCAGCTGAAATCAAATGTGAAAGTACACTAACAGGATTTGGTGCAACAGGTACATAATCAAAAAAACGTGGATGCCCCTCATCTAAATTATTTGGGTAAACATCTCTTCTTAATACCTGCAATATGTTATCAAGTGAAGTTCCAGATTGCGGAATGGGCTCACGTATTTCTCCTAGTTCTGCTGGATGTCTAGAAATCCCGATCAAGCTATTACGCTGCTTACTTGCGTGTGCTAGAACAAAATCAGAGACTTTTTGTAACATTAATCTCATTTCTTGAGGAGATTTTGCTAAAGGTGCTGATTGAATTTCTGGAGCAGAAAGATCTTTTCTTGTGAAAATAATTGTCCTTGGAACATGAAGGAAAGGGGGTAGAGGAGGTGGAGCATTCTTTCTTCTAATCTCATTCCACTCTTCAAAGGTTGTTTGTGCTGATTTTACAAAGTCTTTAAAAATATCAAAAGCCCAATCAACTCTAACCGAGCCATCTACTGTCGAACTTATAAACTCAGTTTCCCCTTTTGTTGGATGAATAAAAGAAGCACACAATTCTGATTCAGTCTTAAAAGGTCTTGGAGGATTATCAAATTGGTTGTACTTGTCTTTAGTTCTAATAGTAAATTTAGCTTTTTCCCTTTCATCTTCTGGATTTCGAATCGTGATAGTTATATGACGTTCTGGATGAAAGTCACTATTAGGATTCTGTTTTTTAATTTCAATTAGATCTTTTGGAATTCTAAAAGATGAAGTTTTATCTAAAATTAAAAGACAATAGATTTCACTGGAAAGAATCTCGTAGCCTCGATGATTAGATAAATTTTCACCTAAGTATGGATATCTAGCTCCAGGAGGAAGAATAGGACCAGCTGTACTTCTATCTAGAACAAGTGCACTCATAACTTTCCACCTGTAATTATTTCCTTAAATAATTTCTATTTATTAATGGATTTGATTGTACAACAACCAAATGTATTACCAAATTAATTCTATTTAAGATTCAAAGACTAATCTGAAAAGCTCTTGAGAAGGTGTTTTTAACTTATTTTATGATCTGATTTATGATCTTTTTTGGTTTAAATCTTATTGTGTTTTTCTTTTGTACGATCTTGTAACCTAGCCCATTTAACAAAAAACAAATAATAAACTGCTAAAAAGAATGTAATCACGGCAACTATCCAGACACACATTACAATTATTATTTCCATCTTATTATTTCTCTCTTATCTAAGATTCTTCTACCTACTTCAATTATTGTAACACCAATCACTAAGCCTACAGAAGACATAAGAACATAAATAGCAAAACCAAGTGAACCTAATTGATTAAAGAGAATAACCGGTGTAAGAAGTAATCCTCCAAACGGCATGAGCATTGTTATTCCAAGGAATCTACCTGTTTCTGATCTATACTTCTCTTCATCAGTACTCATGTGTGAAAGTATAAAAGCACAGTATTTAAAAATCAATACCTGAAAATTAAGATTTCATATCGATGTAACCATAGGTTACATAAATTTTATGCAATGTAACCCACAGTTACATTAAAATAGATATGAGAGGTAAATAAAAATGCAAACACTAACTAAAACTATAAAAGCAATGACTATTACAGATTTTGGTAACACTAATGTTTTTAAAGAAAGTGAAATATCAAAACCAGATCCAAAAGGAAAAGAGATCCTTGTAAAAGTTCATGCCACTTCAGCTAATCCTGTAGATTGCAAAATCAGAAAAGGTATGTTCGGTGAAATGTTTAAACTCCCTGCAATACTTGGGTTTGATGTATCCGGTGTAATAGAAGCTGTCGGTGAAAAAACTAGTGATTTTAAAATTGGTGATGAAGTTTATTACATGCCAAGAATAAATGGTACTCCCGGAGCTTATGCAGAATATCACTTAATAGAAGAATCTATTGTTTCTAAAAAACCAAAAAATATTTCACATACAGATGCTGCAGGTTTTCCGCTTGCCTGTGGTACTGCATGGGATGCCCTAATAGACAGAACAAAAATAAAAATCGGCGAAACCATTTTAATTCATGCAGGAGCCGGTGGTGTAGGTTCTTATGCTATTCAACTTGCAAAGCTTTGCGGGGCTTATGTTTATACCACATGCAGCAGTAAAAACTTTGATCTTGTAAAAAAACTTGGTGCAGATAAAATTATTGATTATAAAAAAGAGGATTTTGTAGAAACCATAATGAAAGACACAAATAATAAAGGTGTAGATGTAATATTTGATACTGTGGGTGGTGAAACACTTGCAAAAAGCATTGATGCAGCAAAACCATTTGCACGTATAGCTTCTATCGTTAGAGATAGTAGAGATTTGCCGATGGCAAGTCTCTATATGAAAAATATTTCTCTTCACTTTGTTTTTGTTCAAAGCAACAGATACAAACTTGACACAATGCGGGATCTTATTGAAAGAGAACAGTTAAAACCAGTTATTGACTCAGTTTTGCCATTAAGCGAAGCCGCTGTAGCCCATCAGAAATTAGAAAAGGGTGGTGTCAGAGGAAAGATTATTTTGAATCTTACGCCCCAGATGGACTAATCAACATATCCTTATACAAATTTGTTCTCTCAGCAATATCTTTCAATCTATTATTCCAGTTATTAAGCTCAATTCTTACCAGAGAATTTCCTAATAACAACCAGAGCAGCTTCAGATAAACTGAATCATCATCAATCTCAAGTGTATTTTCAATAATCAATTCTTTTTCACAAGGCAAAACTGACCAGGTATTTCTTCCATGTAAAAAAGGATTCGAGAATGACACTTCAATGTTATTTGATTTTTTTCTTGTGATTCTGCAGTTAAACCTGGACAGGATCGGCAGCATAAGTGTAACCAAAAATTCCTGCCCTTCCTTAAGTTCCTGATTTTCACAATGAGTTTCTATCTTTAAAAAGGGTGAGGCTAAAAGAGCAAATTTATTTAAATCCTGAAATAGTGAATTGATTTCATTTATATCAGCCTCAATAACAATATAACTTCTAATAGCAAAAATGTTTGTGAAATTGTCTTTTTTCTGACCTGCCGTTACTTGTAAATTTTTATACAAAGCATTTCTTAGTCTAAAATGTTTTATACAGGCATCAATATAAAAGAAGATTGAAAGGATTAAACTAAGTACAGGTAAATTAAACTGATTGTACAGAGCAAATTCAAATTTTTCCCTCAAGAGAGTACTATTTTCACCATCATTTATGAAATAAAGTGTTTGTGTTCCTTTTATTAATCCATTAAGATCAAAAACAATTTTTTTATCCGGCTCTATTTCTTTTACTGTCACAAAAAACTGGAGAAGATTAAGCAACATACACTTTAGAGAAAAATAAGTGTTCATATCAATTGTAGAAGTGGCAGAAGTGAAATTTTCAATCGTAAAAAATGGAGAGACGCTTTTTGTAAAAGTGTTAGTCTGCAAAAAATGTTTAAAAACTTCTTTTTGAGAAAGTTCTATCTTCGAAAAAATGTCAATAGCAGCCATATTCTTATCCAATGTCCAAAATAATTATATTATTACGCTAAGAAATACAAAACATTTTAATATAATACATGAGTTTAACAAAAACGAATTGCATCATTGCGAGCCCGAAGGGCGTGGCAATCTGATAACGTTAGGAGATTGCCGCGTCGCTTCGCTCCTCGCAATGACGTGAAGCAATTAACCTTGAATTCTTAACAGACCTATACAATGTAAGAATATAAATTATTAAATTTTAATCATGCAAAAATACTTCATTCAAAAAGAAAAAAGATTTTGGACAAATCTTGTCAATAATTTAATGGGACAAGTCTTTTTTCTCAGTGCATTTATAGCAGTACTTTCACTATTTTTAATAACAGCTTATGTCTTTTATAACGGTATTCAGGTGTTTAAAGTAGTTTCACTAAAAGATTTTATTTTTGGATTTGAATGGGAACCGGTAACAAGAAAGCTTTTTGGTATTTTCCCAATGATTATTACTTCATTTTATGTAACCATTGGTGCATTAATGTTAAGCGCTCCGCTGGGAATTGCCTGTGCTGTTTTTCTTGCCGAGATTGCTCCTCTATCTGCCCAGCAGATAATTAGGCCGGCTGTTCAGCTTTTAGCAGGTATCCCTTCAGTAATTTTCGGACTTTTTGGTTTATCCTTTATAGTTCCACTGATTCAGACTTTCGCCGAAGTTGCAGGACTTTCAATTTTAGCTGCAATAATCATTCTTTCAGTTATGATCCTTCCTACAATAATCAGCATCTCTGAAGATGCTATCAGGGCTGTTCCAAAAGAATTAAAAGAAAGTAGTATAGCTCTTGGCACTACAAAGTGGCAAACAATCTATGGCGCTATCCTGCCAGCCAGTTCATCAGGACTTATGACAGCAATTACTCTTTCACTGGGTCGGGCATTTGGAGAAGCTATGGCAGTAAAGATGGTAATTGGAAATACCCAGACAATGCCTGATTTTTCTCCTGACACACTTTTTGGACTTTTAAGTCTGGCAAGAACATTAACTACAAACATAATCGGTGATATCGAATATGCCGAACCAGGACCACATTTACAGTCTTTATTTGCAACCGGTGCAATATTATTCATTTTTATTATTTTTACAAACGCAATTTACTATTTATTTTTAAAAAAAGCATATGGCGTAAGGAGAGCACAGTAATTAAAGGAGGGCGGTGAAAAAATAATGCAAAGAGTTCAATTTGACAAAGGTAATATTTTAAGAATTCAAACAGAGCAAAAAATCGCTCTTGGTACTCTGTGGTTTTCTGGTTGGCTAATCGTAACAGTACTGATTTTTATTATTGGTTATATTTTTTATTTTGGTTTACCAACTGCTTTATCTTTTCACTATTTATTTAGCCCGCCGGATGGCGGCCGATATGATACAGGAGGAATCTTATATCAATTAATTTCAACATTATATTTAATTTTTGGAGCAATTGCTGTAGCTGCACCAATTGGAATATCAGCAGCAATTTATCTTACAGAGTATGCCCCACAAAACGCTATCACAAAGTTAATTGGATTTGCTATCGAAAATCTGGCAGGTATTCCTTCTATTATTTATGGACTTTTTGGACTGGCTTTTTTTGTAATATTTTTAAAATTTGAATACTCACTGCTTGCAGGTGCACTCACTGTAGCTATTATGGTTTTACCGGTAATAATCAGGACTTCTGAAGAGGCACTGCTTTCAGTACCACAAAGACTAAGGCAGAGCAGTTTAGCTCTTGGTGTAAACAAATGGCAGACTATTGCAAACGTAGTTTTACCCTCAGCATTTCCTGGAATTCTTACTGGTATTCTGCTAAGCATTGGAAGAATTATTGGTGAATCAGCTATCCTGATTCTTGCAGCAGGAGGAAGCATTACTGCCATGCCAAGTCTTATATCAAGCGATTATCCATATTTTCTTCCTGAATCTGCAAGAACTCTGGCTGTTCATCTTTATTACCAGGCTACAAGCTACGACACAAGGGGCAAAGCATTTGCTACAGGTGTAGTTCTAATTTTGATTGTATTATTCTTAAATTTTAGTATTACTCAGATTTCAAAAAGCTATAGAAAAAGATTCTTAAGTTGAATTCTTATTTTTATTTAAGTGCTTCAACCCCACCCACAATTTCTGACAATTCCTGGGTAATTGCTGCCTGACGTGCTTTATTATAAACAATCGTCAGTTTATCAATTAGTTCTTTTGCATTTTTTGTAGCACTTGACATTGCATTCATACGACTTGCAAGTTCACTGCATGAAGCTTCTAACAATGCATGGTAAATAACGTTGCTTAAATAAAGCGGAAGTAAATTTTGCAAAACAATATCTAAGGATGGTTCAAAAAGAACAGAGGTGAGATTTTTTTCTTCCAATCTCTGATCTCTGCTCTCTGATCTCTCATTTTTTATTGGTAAAAAATGTTTTTTATAGACTTCATTTCTAAGCATTGAAATAAAATCTGTCCCTATTATTTCTACCTGATCAACTGTTTTATTTAAGAATGCATTTTCAGCACTTGATGCTATAAGATTTGCCAATTCAATATTAGGAACAGCAGCCAATTGCGTAAAACTTTCCAGTATTTCTATTTTGGTTCTTTTAAAAAAGTTATTTGCCTTATTTCCAATAATAATTAGTTTTGGTTTTATTTCGGATTTTTCAAGTTCAACAGCTCTTCTTGCCGCTTTTTTAAGAAGGTTTGTATTGTAGCTGCCGCACAAACCCCTGTCAGAAGTTATTACAACAATTCCAACAGACTTTACTTTTCTTTCCTTCATAAGAAGAATTTCGTTTTTGTCAAATGAAGAAATAGAAGCTATTGCTTTATTTGTAAAGTTGATTATCTGTTGTGTGTATGGCCTTGAGCTTAAAACCCTGATTTGTGCTTTTCTTACTTTACTTGCAGCAACCAGTTTCATTGCCTGAGTAATCTTTTGAGTACTCTTTATTGATTTAATTCTTACTTTTATATGTTTAAGATTTGGCATATTCTAGAGAATCAGAAAAAGAGAAAATTAATTATTTTTCTAGTTAATCTTAACATAAAATGTTATAAAATAATCCTGTAATTACTATGAACCTAATTAAAACTAAAATTTTCTTTTCATTCTTCCTGCTTCTTACTTCTTGTTTCTTTTTTTCTGCAAATTGCCAGACAAATGAAATTCAAAATAATGCAGGAAAAAAATACGAAGACTTAATTAGACCTCAAGATCCTGCAAAGCCTATTGAAATTTCTACTCCTGCAGAAGTTTCAGAGCCAAAAATTATTATCCCGCAAAAGGATGAGCTAATTTTATTTTTACCAAAACTTGACCCCTCACTATATAACAATTGGAACGCTTCCGGTGAACCGATTGTATGGGTACAAGGCAATCTCTTTCTGGATTTTCTTGCAGAAAACCAGGAACTGTTTAACGAATTGAAATTAGAAAAGGTTTTAAAACAAACTTACACAAAGGAAAATCATATTGTTGATGTTTTAATTTATAAATTTAATGATTTTACAGGAGCGTATAGTGCTTATACTACTCTACATAACGGTATCACTACAAAATTAAAAGTCGGCAAAAATGCAAGTGAATCAGACAAACTTGTTAATTTCTGGAAAGGGGTTTACTTTGTTGACATTCATACAAATTCTGACAATGACAACATTGCAAAAGAATTTATTACTCTTTCAAGTCAGGATATTTCAAAAAATATACAAACAGAGCAAATGCCTCCTGTTGTAGCAATTCAACTCCCTGCTTTAAACAGAATTCCGGGAAGTGAAAAATATTGTATTGGCTCTGCCTGCTGTAAAAAGTACTTCACAGAAAACATTACAGATTTTAATCTTTTTAAACTTGCTGAATCCGGAGGAATAATAACAGCACTGTACCAAACAGATGATTCTAAAGATAAAGAAAGGGTTTCACTTATTCTTGCCCGCTATACTACAAAAGAAAGCGCTCAGTCTGTGTTTACTTCACTTAAGGAATATTTTGACAAGCAGAAATCCGCAAAGAAAGAAATGGAGATCGATTTTGACATCAATAATTTAATTCTACAAATTAAAACCGAGAAAAATAACTATACAATGTTAAAACAAAAAGGAAACCTGTTAGCTATTGCATATAATATAACAAGCAAAAAAGCCGGAGAACAAATACTGACACTAATTCCTTGGCCTATAGAAATTACAAAGCCAATTAATACCATAACCAACGAAGATAAATAAAGGAAGTGGCTCAGTCCTCTGGCAGAAGGAGGAATGACAGAATCGTTAGATCCCCTTAACATCCGTATTTCTCATTTATAATAAAGAAGAAAACACCCATCTCAGGGTACAATTCTAAAGGATTATTAAATGACTTTAACAGAAGAAAAAAAAGAAAAAAAAATAGAAACTCTTGAAGAGGCCACTATAAGGTTTGCCGGAGACTCTGGCGACGGAATGCAGTTAACCGGTGGACAGTTTACAAATGCAACTGCAATTGTAGGTAATGATTTAAGCACACTGCCTGATTTTCCTGCAGAAATTAGAGCTCCTGCCGGATCACTTGCAGGAGTAAGTGCATTTCAGATTCATTTTAGTAGTAAAGAGATTCATACACCGGGAGATATTCTCGATGTACTTGTAGCTATGAATCCAGCTGCACTTAAAACAAATTTAAAAGACTTAAAACCAGGCGGAATGCTGATAGTAAACATAAATGCATTTAATGAAACAAACCTGAAAAAAGCCGGCTATGACAAAAATCCTCTTGAAGACGGACTAACCCAAAAATATAAAGTTTTTTCAATTGAGATTTCAAGACTTACTCAACTTGCTCTTGAAGAAATGAAATTACCAGCAAAGGTAGTTGACAGATCGAAAAATTTATTTGCTCTTGGTCTTATGTACTGGCTTTATACAAGGCCAATGGAAAAAACAATTGAATGGTTAAAGAAAAAATTTGCAAAAGACCCTGTAACTTTAGAAGCAAATTTAAAAGTACTAAAAGCCGGATATCACTTTGGTGAAACCACAGAAGCTTTTATATCAAACTATGAAATAAAACATGCAAAAATTCTTCCCGGCAAATATAGGAACATTACTGGAAATGAAGCTACTGTTTTAGGCTTAATAGCTGCACATCAATTAACAGGATTGACAATATTTTTAGGCAGTTATCCCATAACCCCTGCAAGTGACATTCTGCATGAACTGTCAAAATACAAAAATTTTGGAATAAGAACTTTTCAGGCAGAGGATGAAATTGCTGCAATCGGTTCTGCCATTGGTGCCAGCTTTGCAGGTGGTCTTGGTGTAACTACTACAAGCGGTCCTGGAGTCTGCTTAAAATCAGAGTTTATTAATCTTGCAGTTAAAACTGAGCTGCCAATAATTATTTGTGACATTCAAAGAGGCGGACCAAGTACAGGTTTACCCACAAAGACAGAACAGGCTGATCTTCTCCAGGCAGTTTTTGGACGTAACTCAGAAAGTCCTGTCCCTATCATTGCAGCAGCAACCCCCGGCGATTGTTTTGAAACTATGATTGAAGCTGTAAGAATTGCAATTAAATATATGACCCCTGTATTTTTTATGTCTGATGGTTATCTAGCAAATGGCTCTGAGCCATGGAGAATCCCTGAAATAAGTAATTTCTCAAAAATTGAAGTGACGTTCAGGAAAGAAATTAACGGTTTCTCTCCATTTCTGCGTGATGAAAAAACATTAGCAAGACCATGGGCACTACCTGGTACGCCAGGCTTAGAACATGTAATCGGTGGACTTGAGTCCGAACAAACTACAGGAAAAGTCAGCTACGATCCACAAAACCACGATGCCATGGTAAAGATTCGTGCAAAAAGAATTGCGCAGATTGAAAATGACATTCCAGATATAAAAGTTGTATTCGGTGAACCAAAAGGAGACTTATTAATCTTAGGCTGGGGTAGTACATTAGGTGCAATTAACGCTGCTACTGAAAAACTTCTAGAAAAAGGATACAAGGTGGCAAATGCACATCTGAGACACCTAAATCCTTTTCCAAAAAATCTTGGTGAGTTTCTAAAAAATTATAAAAAAGTTTTAATTCCTGAAGTTAACCTCGGACAATTGAAATTATTAATCAGAGCTAAGTATTTGGTTGATGCTCAAGGATTTAATGTCGTTAGTGGTCAACCACTTAAAGTCAACGGCATAGTAGAAACCGCCGAAAAAATGATACGGGGATAAAAATGGCAACAACAGAACCACAAAAATATACAAAAGCAGATTTTGAATCACCAAATGATGTTCGTTGGTGCCCTGGCTGCGGAGACTATGCAATTTTATCTGCCGTTCAATCTGTAATGCCTACACTTGGCATACCAAAAGAAAAATTTGTTTTTATATCTGGAATTGGCTGTTCAAGCAGGTTTCCTTACTATATGAATTGCTACGGATTTCATACAATCCATGGAAGAGCACTTACCGTAGCTACAGGAGTTAAATCAATAAATCCGGATCTTTCAGTATGGGTAATTACCGGGGATGGGGATGGGCTTAGTATTGGTGGAAATCACTTTATGCATGCCATACGCAGAAATCAGGATTTTAAAATATTACTTTTCAATAATAAGATTTATGGTTTAACAAAAGGGCAATATTCCCCTACATCGGAACTTGGAAAGAAAACAAAATCTACTCCATACGGTTCAATTGATAATCCTGTAAACCCTGTCTCCCTTGCAATTGCAAGTGGTGCTACCTTTGTAGCAAGAACAGTTGATAACAATGTTAAACACATGATGGAAATTTTAAAGAGAGCAGCAGCACATAAAGGAACAGCATTTGTTGAAATCTACCAGAACTGTTTAGTATTTAATGATAATGCTTTTGATGACTTTACTAAAAAAGACGTTAAAGATGATCATTCTGTCTATGTTGAACATGGCAAGCCGCTTATCTTTGGAAAAAATCATGACAAAGCAATTAAACTAAATGGTTTTCATTCTGAAGTAATTAATGCTGCAAACGGAAGCATGAAAGAGGCTCTTGTTCATAATGAAAATGTTGATGACCGTGGATTGTCTTATGTAATTGGTCAGATGGGTGTAGAAAATGAAGGATTGCCTGTTGCCTTTGGAGTGTTAAGAGATATTCGACAACCTACATACCAGGAACGTTTATTTGAACAAGAAAATTTGGCGAAAGAAAAGGGTTCAAAAGCAAGCCTTGAAAGCATCTTAAATGCTGGTGATACGTGGGTAGTAAAATAATAAATATTATACATTAAGATAACAAACTGCCTGGTTTTAACAACGTATACAATAATAGATCAAATCTGAAAGTAATACTAAGGGGTATAAATGAAAAATTTAAGAAAATCAACAATATTTTTTTTAGTAGCTCAATTTTTAATTGTAAATGTACTTTTTTTATTTCCTGCTTACAATAAATCTTACGCAGCATTTGATGTTCAAGGCGTAGAACTATTTAAGAATAATAATATCTGCATAATTATGGCAGGAAGCACTACCCCTGAAGGATTAAGTCTTTCAGGCTTTACAGTTAACACTGAAAATGTTCAGTCAAGAATAAGTTCAAGTGGTTCACTGTGTCCAATTCCTCCATTTTTTACCGGTGGAACACTTTTAACCACCATAAGTGGAATAACAACTCAGGCTGATCCTACAGTACAGGGACTTGGAAGAGGAATTTTAATTTCTGAAATTGCAGGAAATTCCAGCGGCGTATCAAGCTCTGGTGATCCATTAGGATTTAGTTCACTAGTTAGCAGGCTAGGTGGCTTAGTATCAACAATATTTGAAATAAGTTTACCTGACGGCTGTGACATAATAGATGATGACGATGACATAGTTGGCGCAAGCAGTGATCTTTCAGCTATTAATGATTTTTCATTCCCAACATGCACCTCCACTACTGGCTTAACTGTAGCCTGTAATGATGCCAGTAATTTGTTAACTGCCATAACTGGCTTAGCTCCAGCCACAAGTACAAGTTCAGCAAAAATTCGCTTCACAATATCAGAACTTAATGGTTTTGCAGATGCAAATATGATTGATTCTATTTTAATTAAATTAGATTCACAGGATATTTTCTGTCCCAATAATGCAGGCAATCCTTTAACAGCAACTATAGTTGCAAAAAATGCCGTTAGCAGTCCAACAATTACAGAAACAATTGGTAGTACAAATATTGGCACTCCTATGCAGGCCGCAAAACTTTCTTATGCTGCTGAAACAGTTACTTCAATTAAAGGAGAAACCTCTACAAACGAAACCGGAACAACTCCTGTTTTAGCAGGTGCAACAACAGCAAATACCATTCAAGTAGAAGAACTAAATAACGAATCAATCCCAATTAATGGTCAATCATCTCCTACAATAATAAACCCATCTGCTATAAACTCCAATGAAATCAGTTCAATTAACGTCTGGCTTATCCCTTCCAGCATTAATTTATTTTCAAGCCCACCTTCAACTACTGATATTACTTTTTCCGATAATTCACTTATAGTTAGTTCTGCACCTTACCTTGTTATGACTAATGCTGATGATCTAAATGCCCCTGTTGGAACTCTTGTAATTCCAATTCAATTAAACCTGGGAGGAACCGATCCCTCCGCAGTAAAAACAACAATTACAATTAAAAATCTTACTTTAAGTGGAGACACTACAGCATCAAAAGACAGTACTATATCTCTCTCTTTCTATGAGCTTGTTTCCGGGGCTATAGTAAACACCCCTGGAGCACTTTCAGTATTTAGTTCTGCTACAAACACAACAAATCCACGAAATTTTTCTTCCTTTGCTCCACTCTCTACAAGAGCTATCTCGCAAAACACAATAGTTGGTGGTGCTGTAAATGAAGGAGCAGGAGCATCACAAATACTAACCGATCCGGACTTAAGTGCACTAACTGCGAGAGATACAGTGCTTGGCACTCCACAAATTACAAATTTTACAAAGGTTGTTTCTTCAGTAACTGACATTGATTTAACCAAGATCGATCTTTCAGATTCAAATTCTGTTTTAACCGTTACTGGAAACAAAGGAGCTTCAATTGGCGGAGCAAAAGTAAAAATTGAATCTTTTGCAAAAGATCAAACTACAGCTTTTGATTCTGTAACTATTACAAGTAAGAGTGATGGATCATTTAATGCAAAACTTAAAGCAGACTTTTCAAAAGGTGATGCAACTGTTAGTTTAAAACAAACAGTCAGCAAAATAGACAGTCAAGTTATAATAACTAAAACAGTTACAGCATCCTCACAATCTTGTGAAAAAACTGTCTGTGGCTGTGCAAATCCAAACTGTTCACCAAACATTACTTCTGTTTTAACTTTTATTCAAGACAATGGCGGTTTAGCCCAGATAGTAACTAGTGGCGGAGTTTTACTTCAGGAAGTCATTACCTCTACAAAGAAAGCTCTGGGATTAAGTTAATCTAAATTTGTAATGGCAAATCTACATAGGCTATAA
The DNA here is from genome assembly GCA_023250195.1 of Candidatus Melainabacteria bacterium. Classification (GTDB taxonomy): domain Bacteria; phylum Cyanobacteriota; class Vampirovibrionia; order 2-02-FULL-35-15; family 2-02-FULL-35-15; genus 2-02-FULL-35-15. The sequence goes on from JAHFBF010000001.1 coordinate 364,258, forward strand.
TTTAATATCTGGAGCAAAAGCTGTAAATGTGCGGAATTATAGGTTACGTTGGAGATAAAGAAATAGTACCTCTTTTGCTTAAAGGGCTACAGTGTCTTGAGTATCGTGGCTATGATTCAGCAGGAATTGCAATTCATGAAGGACATCATTTAAATGTTATTAAAACAATTGGAAAGATCGCAAAGCTAGAAGAAGTTTTAAAAATAAAGAAAGCTACAAATGGTACAAACGGTCACTCTAACTGTGGAATTGGACATACCAGATGGGCTACACATGGCGAGCCTTCAAATATAAATGCTCATCCACATTTTGATACTGAAGAAAAAATAGCTGTTGTCCACAATGGAATAATAAGAAACTATCAGGAAGTAAAAGATAAATTAATAAATCTTGGTATCAAATTTGTAACCCAGACTGATACTGAAGTAATAGTTCAATTAATAAGTGAAAATTTAAAGAAAACAAAATCAATTTTAGATGCCATTTTAAAAGCCGTAAAAGAACTTGAAGGCAGTTATGCAATTGCTATTTTGTTTAAAGATGAACCCGACAAAATATATGCAGTACGAAAAGAAGCTCCTCTTGTAATTGGAATTGGAAATGATGAAAACTTTGTAGCCAGTGATATTCCTACTTTATCGCAGTTTGTAGATAAGGTCATAAGGCTTAATGATAATGAAATTACAGTTGTTGCAAAAAATGCTGTTGAATTTTATGACTTAAATGGAGGAAGAATAAAAAAAGAACCCCAAATAGTAACCAAGACAAAAGATATCTTGGATAAAAAAGGATTTAAGCACTATCTTGCAAAAGAAATAAACGAACAAGCTGAAGTAATATCAAACCTTTTAAAAGATTTTTTACCGAATCCAGAAAAACCTGTTCAATTGAATCATCTAAAACTTGAGCCTGATTTTATAAAAAGCATTGATCGGATTCTAATACTTGCCTGCGGAACTGCTTACCATGCCGGCTTAACAGCTAAATATGTTATAGAAAACTTAACCTCAATTCCTACTGAAGTCCAGTTTGCAAGCGAATTCCTAAGTGCAAATTCACTATTAACAAAAAGATCTCTGGTTATTGGGATTAGTCAGTCAGGTGAAACAGCAGATACTATAACTGCAATAAAAAAAGCAGTTTTAACAGGTGCTACTCTTTTGGGAATTACAAATAGAGCAGACTCAGCACTGGCAGATCTGGCAAAAGAACACTTGATTTTAAGTAAAGCAGGAGTTGAAATCAGTGTAGCTGCCACAAAAACATTCACAGCACAAATTGCTGTTTTATATCTTTTTGCTGTTTATACTGCTGAAATTCTTGGTACTGCTGATAAAACCAGCTTAATCAAAATAAAACAGGAACTCAGAGAACTACCACAACTTATTGATCAAGCATTGGTCAGGGCAGAACGCTATCAGGAACAAGTTATAAAATATGCAGACAAGCCGGATTTTGTTTTTATCGGTCGTGGAATAAACTATCCAATTGCACTTGAAGCTGCACTTAAGTTAAAAGAACTAAGTTACATTCATGCAAGTGGATATGCTTCAGGCGAAATGAAACACGGACCAATTGCAGTACTGGATCCAAATGTACCTGTAGTTTCAATTGTTGTATCTGGAGAGACCTATGAACGTGTTATTCAAAATAGTCTTGAAGCTAAAAGCAGAAAGGCTCCTATGATTGCAGTAGCTATAGATGGAGATAAAAAAGCTGAAAGTATCTTTGACACTGTTTTGCACATCCCACAGGTTTCAGAAATTATAAGTCCTTTTTTAACAGTAATTCCTTTACAATTTTTAGCTTATTACATAGCTGAAGAATTAGGACGTGATATAGATCAACCGAGAAATTTAGCTAAATCTGTTACAGTAGAGTAAGTGAAGGTTTGTCCATCGACAAACCGGAACGTCGTAAATCATTAGCATATAAAAGCAAAGTGTTTTGTTAAAAACACGGAGCGCTATATAAAAAATCAGCCGAGAAATTTGGCAAAATCAGTCACAGTAGAATAATTCTATGGTACAAAAAACTGGCAATAACAAAATCATTCTAATTCAGGGCAGTTTAAACCCAAATTCAAAAACAGCAGTAATTCTGGACGAAGTCGTAATTATTTTAAAAGAAAAAAATATCACATATGAGGTAATTGATTTAAGAAAACTAAAGTTGGAATTTTGCAACGGCCGAGATCTAAAGGATTACAATGAAGATCTCCAAAATGCTTATAAATTAATGGAATCTGCAAATGGCTATATAATCGGTATGCCGGTTTATTGTTATTCTGTTTCAGGTGTATTGAAAAATTTTCTTGATATTACCTGCAGCGCTATGGAAAATAAAGTCACAGGAATCGTCTGCAATGCAGGCGGAGTAATGTCATACCTTGCATCAGCAGATTTAATGAAAATACTATCTTATGAAGTTCATGCTCTAACAGTACAACCTACGGTTTATGCCTATGGAAATGATTTTAAAGATGGACAAATCGCAAATGAGAAGGTCTTACATAAGGCACGGACTATGGTGGAGAGGTTAATGGATATTGTAAAACACAATTAACCTTCTTTAATCTTTTATAATTTCACTTATCTGCCTTCACTTAGTTCAGTAAAAATGCTTTGGAGTTTCCCATCTCCTCCTGCTAAAGAGCCTTCTTCTCTACCTGGGCTACTTACATAAAGTGGAGCAGGCTGCTGTTCAGACACCCAAGTAATTTCTCCCCTTTTGTATGGTACAACACTAGCTAATTCAAAAAAAATACTTGGAAGTTGTCCCCCTTTTCCTATAATCATAAATTCTTCCTTTCTCCTTGTTCTTGTGTTAACACACTATGGACTATATTCTAGCACCATGCTCTTATTGCTACAATTATACCTATGTTTAATGACCTTTTATTAAAAGCCTTAAATAAAGAAATTGTCCCGCGTCCACCGGTTTGGCTTATGAGGCAGGCTGGAAGATATTTACCTGAATATCAGAAAATCAGATCACGGGTTGGTTTTTTAGAACTTTGTAATACTCCAGAGCTTGCTGTAGAAGTCAGTCTTCAGCCATATGAAAGATTTAAAACAGATGCAGTAATTGTTTTTTCAGATATTCTGCTTCCTGCACAGAAAATGGGACTTGAGCTTGAGTTTACCGATGAAGGTCCTAGAATTAATAATTTGATTTCCAATGCTTCTGATATTAAAAAACTTCAAATCCCCATGGCAAATGAAGAAACTTATCCTACATTAACTGCAATAAACATGCTTAAAAAAGAAGTTGGTGAAAAGGTTCCAATCATTGGGTTTAGCGGGGCACCATGGACTTTGTTCTGTTATATGACGGAAGGCTATAGTTCAAATAACTTTAACAAAGCAAAAACATTTCTTTATACAAATCCACAGGCATCGCATCAGCTTTTGTCTAAAATTACAAATACATTATTTTTATATCTAACAATGCAGGTAAATTCAGGTGCACATGTTTTACAGATATTTGATACATGGGCAGGAATCCTATCACAGGAAGATTACAGGACTTTCGCACTTCCATACTTAAGACAGCTAATAAGTGACTTAATGCCACTTAAAGTTCCAATCATCCTATATACAAATAACTCACACCATCTCTTGCCAAAAATTTCAATGCTAAAAATTGCAGCGTTAAGTTTAGACTGGAGATGTAATCTACAAGAAGTTAGAGATAATTTTGGTGCAAGTCTTGGCTTACAGGGAAATTTAGATCCAGGAGTTTTGCTTACAAATCAAACAGTTGTCCGTGAGAAAACAAAATCCATGATTCAGTCCCTGAAAAACTGGCAAACAGGTTATATTTGTAATCTTGGTCATGGGGTTTTACCACAAACCCCTGTTGAAAATGTTCATGCAATGCTTGATACAGTTTTTGAAATTGCAAATGAATCCTTGGTATACGCAAAATAACTGCTAACGCAGATTATTTTGCTATTTCTATGCAAACCAGTTCCGGCATTCAGGTTTGCGTTTCAGCAAACCTTCACTTGTATAATAAATTAGAGAGCGCTTTTTATGTCTATCAAAAACTTATATGGTTTATCCCACAATTTATTAGAAAAATACTCTGTAGGTGTTCCTCGCTACACAAGCTATCCCCCAGCTCCAGAATGGAGAGAGGATTTTAAAGCAGAAGATTTTTTAAAAGCAAATGAAATTGCAAATCAATCCAGATCACCAGTTTCTTTATATTTTCATCTTCCTTTTTGTGAAAGTCAGTGTTACTTTTGTGCATGCAATATAGTAATCAGCAAAAAAAGATCTGTTGTTAGTCCATATCTGGAACATATTAAAAAAGAGATTTCCAGTCTGGGAGATTTAATAAGCAGGAACAGATCTGTTGAACAAATCCACTTAGGAGGCGGAACTCCTACATATTTTAATCCTGACGAATTAAAAGAATTATTTTCTACAATAAAAGAAAACATTGGTATTTCAAAAAATTGTGAAGTTGGGATAGAAATCGATCCGCGGGTAACTACACACGATCACTTAAAAACCTTATCAGAACTTGGTTTTAATAGATTAAGCATGGGTATACAGGACTTTGATCAGAAGGTTCAGGAAACAATTAATCGCATTCAGCCCTTTGAAGAAACAAAAAAAATCTTTCAGTATTCAAAAGCTCTTAATTTTGAATCTATAAATGTAGACTTGATTTATGGACTGCCATTTCAGACAAAAGAAAGTTTTAAAAGAACAATCGATTTAATTTTTAAACTGGCTCCAGATCGAATAGCACTTTTTCACTATGCTCATCTGCCCCAGCTTTTAAATCATCAGGATAAATACATTCCTGCAAATGCACTACCATCTTCATCTGAAAAAATAGAAATTTTTCAATATGCTGTAAATACCCTGACTGGCAATGGTTATGTTTTTATAGGCTTAGATCACTTTGCAAAAGTAGATGATGAATTAGCTCAAGCCAGAAAAAACAAAACTTTACATAGAAATTTTCAAGGCTATACAACCAAATCAGGGTGTGATTTATACGGGCTGGGAATTACTGCTATAAGTAACGTTCAAAACACTTTTTCGCAAAATATAAAAAAATTAAATCCTTATTATGAAGCAGTTGATCTAAATAAAATGCCGCTATTTAGGGGATTTGTATTAAGCAAGGATGATCTATTAAGAAGAGAAATAATAATGAAAATACTCTGTCATGGAATAATTATCAAATCAGAAATCGAAGAAAAATATAGTATTAACTTTGACAAGTATTTTGCATTTGAAATTGAAAGGCTAAAAGAATTAGAACAAGAAGGTTTAATCCTTAGTAGAGTCGTTGTGTGCAACGACTCTACCAGTACAATTAAAATTACAGAAACAGGACAATTCTTTCTAAGAAACATAGCATGTATTTTTGATCGTTATCTACAAGAAAAAAATGGAAAACAAAAGATTTATTCAAAAGCAATCTAAGATAGCTGTCTTACTTGTCAATTTCGGCGGACCGGACAGTCTTTATTCGGTAAAACCTTTTCTTTATAAATTATTTTCTGATCCAACTGTATTAAACTTTCCGTTTGCTTTTTTATACAGAAAACCTCTTGCCTGGCTCATTTCAAATTTGAGAGCTAAAGCCTCTCAAAAGATGTACAAAAAAATTGGTTCTATGAGTCCATTAATTCCTATCACTTACCTGCAGGCTGAAAAACTTCAAAGTTTATTCAGTAAAAATGATCTTCCTATAGATGTTTTTATTGGTTTCCGCTATTGCAAGCCTTTTATTGAGTCTGCTTTGGCTGAAATATCTTCAGGTACATATGAAAGGTTGATTATCCTGCCTTTATATCCACAATATTCATATACCACAGCAGGATCTGTAGAACTTATCGTAGATAAATGGTTTAGAGATTACCGGATCGATGCTAATGCATCTACTCACAATGACATGAAGATCCATTTTATAAAAGAATGGTATAAAGACGAAGACTATATTGAATCTTATGCAAACTTAATCAACAATTCCTTATCAAACCTGGATTTGAGAAGCACAGAAATAATCTTCAGCGCACACAGTATTCCTGTTTTTAATATAGAAAATGGAGATCCCTATCAAGAACATATAACTGAAACTGCTAACTTAATAATCACTAAAATTAGTTGGAAAAAGAGATGGCATATTGCTTATCAGAGCAAACTTGGTCCAGTAAAATGGCTTGAACCAGGCACTGATAAAGTTATAGAACAAATAGCCCAAAGAAATCAAAACACAAATATTCTGGTTGTACCAATTAGTTTTGTTTGTGAACATGTAGAAACCATTTTTGAAATCGGCATGCTGTATAAAGAAATTGCAAATAAGCTTGGAATAAAGAGATTTGCCCGAGTACCGGCTCTAAACACTGACAAATATTTAATCCAGGCATTATATAATCAAGTGGTTAGCTGCTTAGAAAACAATAATGTAAGTGTTAAAGAGTTGTTACTCTTAAAATAAATTTCTTCCGCCTTTGTAATTATAGAATTTGTTCCCGGTTTTATATAAAGAACTTGGCAAATCCGCTCCAGCGAAAGGAAACAAAATCGGGAAGCTCAAGCTTGTCTTGAGCTATTAAAAAGAATGAAAGACGTCATTATTATAGGAGCTGGAATTGCTGGTCTGTCAGCAGGGTTTGAACTATATAAAAACAACATTGATTTTCAGATTTTAGAACCTACAGATAGAGCAGGCGGAGCTATTGAAACCCTTAAAATTGGGGATTGTTTAATTGAAAGTGGACCGCATACATTTAGTTCTCTTAGCAAAGAAACAATGGAACTAATAAAAGATTTAGGAATAGAAGATTTATTGCAGGAAGCAGACCCAAAAGCAAAAAAAAGATCTATATATAGAAACGGTCAGTTAGTGGCTGTCCCATCTGGTTTAAAAGAGTTTATTAAAACAGATATCTTATCAAAAGATTCAAAGATGATGCTTTTAGAAGAGCTATTTATTAAAAAAGAAGAGAAAGAAGAAACTGTTCAGGATTTTGTCGAAAGAAGATTTGGTAGAGAAGTGTTAAAGAATTTTATACAGCCTTATTTAAATGGGCTTTTTGCCGGTGATGTTCAAAAGCTTTCTGCAAATGCAGTTTTTCCGAAGTTAAAAGAGCTTGAGAAGAAATATAGAAGCATTGTATTTGGAATGTTTTTATCTTCAAAATTTAGAAGTTCATTTAAAGGACTTACACTTTATTCATTTACAAATGGAATGGAAACACTATCAGATGAAATCCATAATAAACTGAAAAATAAAGTTACACTTGGAGCAAAAGACATTGAGATTTCACGTGCAAAAGATTTTTACATTGTAAATTTTAAGGTTAATAATAAAACTATAAATTACACAGCCAATTCAATTTTATTTGCAATTCCTGCTTATGCAATGTCTGAATTTGCTTATTTACTTCCAAAAGGTTATGCTTCTGAGATAACACAAATTGAATATTCACCTATTGCTACAGTTGTACAAACAGTAGATAAATCAAACGTAGGAACATCCACAGAAGGATTTGGATATCTCTGTACAAAAGAACCACATAAAAAGCTTTTAGGGACTATTTGGACATCCTCAATTTTCCCAGACAGAGCTCCTTCAGACAAAATGCTTTTAACCTCATACATTGGCGGGACTCTGAATAAAAAGATAATAGACCAGCCAAAAGAAGAAATAGCAAACCTAACTGCTAAAGAAGTTGCAGAAACTATGCAAATATCAGATTCAAATTCAATTGAGACAATTTATATAAAAGTCCATACAAATGCCATTCCACAATACAATTTAGGACACTTAAACAGGGTTAAAAGAATTGAAGAGTTAATGGATACAAACATTGGATTATTTTTTACAGGTAATTATTTATATGGAATATCCATAAATGACACTGTTAAAACTTCCAGAAAAACAGTTGAAAAAATAAAAATATATATTAATACCGTTAAGCAGTCAACACACATAGAAAAAGATCTGGTAAAAAACTAATATATCATTGACTTAAATATAGAGAACCATCTTTTCTTTTTATATACTTGACCAGGTGCTGATTCAATATACTCATTTTCAATTAAAGAAGACTGTGGCAGTTTTCTCAAGGTTATACTTTCTTCATTTAAACTTCTAATTCTAGGTGTTATTAAAACAATTAACTCGCTTTGGTTCTTTAAGCTTGATCTGTTACTTAATATATCTCCAATAATTGGAATGCCTGTTATAAACGGTAACCCCTGCCTATCAACTGAATTATTATTTGTTACAAGTCCTCCTAGTGCAACTGTCTGACCATCTTTAACTTGAACTTCTGAATTTATTTGTCTTCTTAGTGTTGTTGTAGGAATTGTTACTCCATTTTGAGTTGTTTTTCCGCTGTTGTCCGAGACTTCAATACCAATCGCTGTAGTAATCAAACCATTCTGCCCAATAACTGGAGTAATGCTTAAGTTTGTACCTGCTACAATCTTTTCTAATCTTTGTGTTTGTACTACTCCAAGCTGTTGTTCTCCAAAGCCAATTCCCTGACCAAGAATTATATTTGTATCCTGGTTAATATTAATCATTGCAGTTCTACCTGAAAGAGATACTACTTTAGGGTAAGCATGAACATGCGCTAAACCAACTCTTTCTAAATATCTTAGTTCTCTATTAAATAAAAGCCATTCGTTATGACTAAAATCAAAAATACCTAAGCCATTTCTAATTTTACCAATTAAAAATCCTTGATCATTAAAAATCCTTAAGTCTCTTAGAGCATTTCTCTTAATTTCAATCAACTTTACTTCAAGTTCAACTTGTTTTAATGGTTTATCAATGTCTTTTATAAATTCTTCTATCCTTTTTAAGTCATTATAAGTACCTTCTGCAATTAAAGAATTTTGTTCATTTATTATTCTTGTACTAGCTCTCAGGTTATCCGGCAAAAGTTCACTTACATAATTTGCCTCTATATTTGTCAGAGGGAAAATTTTACTTTTCTGTCCAACCCTGCAATTACTTTTTTCAGTTTTAAAAACCAAATAAGTATTTTTGCCTGAATTAGGTTTTGTAAAATCGAAATTCGTCCCACAAAGAACCAGATCCAAAGCATCTTCAATACTTACATTTTTTACACTACAAGTAATACTCTGACTTGCAGCACTACTTAAAACAACATCAACACTGAATTTATCTGCCAAGTCCTTGAGAACATCTGATAAAAGTTTGTTACTGTAATTAATATCAATTAATTTGCTTTCTTGACAAAACCCCAGAGAGCTATAATTCAATAAAATTAATACCGCTAATATAGATAGGACTATTTTTTTCATATTTCTTAAGTTGAAATTATACCTTTAATCTGTAAGCTTAGTCATAATTGTAAGAACTTAGATTATGAAGATACTTTTAATCTTATTTATAATTTTTCCTTTATCCATACATGATTAAATAAATAATCCATTGTATTATCTTCATACCAACACTGATTGGGGGGAAAAAATTAAATATTATATAAATCTTTTTGGGGGAAGTATGGTGAAAATCCTACACTGACCCGCAACCGTAAAAGCCGGAACACCCACATAGATTTAAATACAAAACTCTTTTGCGAGGCTCAAAAGGGTTTTTGTTTATTCTAGAGTTCCAGACAAGCTGAGACTTATCAAACAAATTGTTTGAGAAGAAACAAAAATCTCTCGTGAAAGAAAACACAGAGGTTTTTAGTTTGCAAGTTTCACTTCAAAAAGCTCTTTCATTTTATTTAACAGGCTCACTCAATGAGCATCATACTGCTAGCTCTAGAAATTCAAATAATATAGAAGTTCTTACAACTCAAGAGCTGGATGACTGTGAAATGTCACAAAAAGAATTTCTGGATTCTGAAATAAACGGATTTGAATTTAAAGACCCCACCTTAAATTTAAAAGCAAACTTAAATACACTGACCGGACAATTTAGATTTGCCGGAATGAGTGTAATTAATTCTTTATTTTCCGGAATAGGTGCATTAATAGCAAAAAAATTAAACTTAATTTCAGGGCTTGGACTTGCAGTTGTATCTTTTGGAGCATCTTTTGTTAAAGACGTGCCTTTTCTTTCTAGAAAATTTTCAATTTTTTCGTTAGGTGCAAATTCGATTCGTGGTTCATTACACATACTGGATTCAATATTTTCAAGAATTGGTGAAGAAGGAGCTAAATACACTTTACCAAGTTTATTAGCTGGTGGAGCAAGTATTTTTAGTGCTTACCGTTCCATAAACGGCAAAGACAATAAATCTCTTTCTCTACCCAACGATTCTATTTCAGGGATATTAGGCAGAACTTCAATTCATCATCTTGATTCAATGCTGGCCAGCAAGGCCACAGAAATCTCTACAAATCATAATGAGCTTGGAGCATTTCTTGCTTCTTCCCTTTCAACTGCAGGACTTCTGGTTCCAAAGAATTTAAGAACAAATAAAATGCAATGGGATTCAATGGAAGGCTTTGTAGCGCAGGGAGGCTCAAAATTTCTCGATTCATTATTTGCAAGTATTGGACATACCTTTAGTTCAACATTTAACTCTACAAAAAAAATAGCACTTGGGACTTTAGGAGTAACTGCCGGCTTACCAATTTTAGGTTCACTCTTGAATTCTACTAATTATCAGATTCCATTTGGAACACTTGAAGGAAGAGTCGTAAAAGGAATTTTAAGTCTGCCTGAAACTCTTGCATTTAATTTAGGAGATTCAGTAGGAAACAGTTTGCTAGGAATACCTCTCTCCCTTGGATTTGCTGGATTAACTTATTTCACATGTTTTTCAAACAAAGGAAAAAACTTAATTAAAAACTTCGAGGTATCTTCTACTTCTTTAGGGGGTGAATTACAAAGGCTTCCTTTCCTACACTTTATGAACTCAATAATTTCAGCAAGTGCAATGAAACTAAGCAATTTCATTCCTGCTCCACTAATGGTTTTAGTTGGACCTGCCTTATCATTTCAAATTGGAGAAAAAGTAAAAAACATTCCTGCAAAATTCGGTGATGTGAAAGGACTAATGCTTAGAAACTCAGTCCATCTCTGGGATTCAATCTTATCAAGAAGTGCTTATAAAACAGCAACAATGCTATTTGGGCAATCTGAAGATGAATCTTATACAGGAAATGTTGTTTCAGATGGTGGAAGTACCTGCTGGTTAACTGAAGACGGACGAAAAGTAAACAGCATGGCTATTGGCAAACAGTTAAATCAGGGAAATGAATCAAATCTATTAAATACAGTTCTTGCAGCTTTAGGCGGCATAGTTTTTAGTGCAGGGGCTTTTATGCTTGGTAAGCATTTCTTAAAACAGGATACAAGTATTGAAAGCACTGAAGAAATTTCTAAACCTGTCAGTAAAAAAATTGATCTGGAAAACTTACAGCCGGTCAATGTTTTAAGAGAAAAAGTAAGTATTAGGTAATCAAAAGGAGATAAAAATGGCAGTAGAATTAAGTAGAGTATCAGCAGCAGGTTATAAACCTATTAGTGGAACAGTAAGTCAACCCAGAATAGGCAGAGCAAATCTAACACTGGTATCAAGTAACCAACCTCAGACAAATGCTTCAAAAGCAGCACTCAATGCCTCAATGGAACGTGCTCAATCAAATCAACAGTACTGGGAAGACCTTTTAGAAAAGCTTCGCAGGGCAGGCGGTGGTGGTGGCGGAGATGATAAACGCTTTGACCGTATTGGTGTAAGTATGATGCTAAGTAACTTACTAAACAAAAAAATTATTGAGGCAATGCTAAGAAATTTCGGTGTTGAGTTATTTGGTTTAAATAACACTTCAGATCAGATTAATAATACCGGTCAAAACATTTCAGGAAAGATAATTTACATTTTTTCTGATTTTGTATTAAATATTGTTAATCCATTCATAGGCATCATTGCAAAAAATTTGGGTGTGCAGAATATTCCTAAGATATCTTTAGCTTTATCATCCTTTGTTGCTGTTTTATCCTTTCAAATGAATAAATTAAAAGAAATTCTCGAAGAAGCTTTAAAGGAATTCATCAAAAAGTTAGATGTGAAAGAAAAAATGAGAAAGGTAAAAGCAGCTCTTACTGACTTTTTTGTAGAGATGAAGGATACTCTATTTACTATGTCAAGATTTTTTACCGAAAAAATCTTCTCCCTTCAATTAAAACAGGCATCCCACGAATTATACAAATAAAAGTCATAAGATAAATCAATATCATTTCAGCAGGCAAGAATTCACGACAGTTTGCCTGAAACAAAAACATAAACGCAAATGCAGAGGCTTTTACTGTCCCATAAAACGCTCTCATAAACCTGGAGCTCGTTAAAAAAACTCCAATACTACTTTGCATCATGGACTTTGTACCAAAAGCGGTTTTTCCTTCTTTTAGTGCAAGACCACGTATGCCATCTACAAGAATCCCTCTTACTAAAAAAACTGCCAATATCCAGAATGGAATCCACTTAAGTACTATAAAAAGAGAAATATATATAAGCTCTGTAATTCTGTCACAGGCAATATCAAAAAATGCACCAAAATCAGATTCTGATTTTAAATACCTTGCAACTACTCCATCCAACCCATCAAGAGTAATTATTAACCATGTCATCCAAAAAGCAATCATTAAAAAACTTTTATTTTCTGGATTCTTTAAAACAAAAATTGCAAGTGCAATTGCAAGTATTGTTCGTAAGATACTGATTAAATTGGGAATTTGATTCATATATCTAGATTTAAATCCGGACGTAGATTTGTTGCATTTCCTAAGTAAACATGTTTAACCTGTTCTTTCTTAAGATTAGAATAAGCCTGGACCATAACTCTTATACACTTTTGTAGTCCATCTTTGACCTTCATTTCCTGCATACAAAGCATTGGTATTAAATCAATTTTAAATTCTTCTCTTGCTACTGTTGCCGGATTTAAAATATCCAGATCATCTGTAACCGTAAAAATTATATTTATAATTTTTTCTTCTTTAAGATTATTTTGAGTGAAAAGCTCATTAAGAAGTCTTGTAATAGCACTCTTAATTTCCTTAACACTGTTTTCGTTGACTGTTATTGCACCACGAATGCTGACAATTGTATTCATAAACATTTTTTATTTCCACCTAATTATACGTTGTAAGAACACGATTAATCGCGTCCCTACTGTTCAATTTCTGCAATTTTGTGATATTGTAATATCTACATTTGTGAAGGCTAATATTAGGAGAAAAAAAATGGCAAAAATTAGTATTAATGGTTTTGGAAGAATCGGGAGAAATGCGCTCCGTGCTTTGATTCAAAAGGGCCTTAAAGATTTAGATCTAGTAGCAATTAACGATCCATTTTGTGATATTCAGACAGCTTTACACCTGTTTAAATACGACAGTATTTTTGGAAGATTTAAAGGGGAATGTTCAGTTGATGGTGATTGTCTTATTATAAGTGGAAAGAAAATAAAATATGTCCAGGAAAAAGATCCTGCAAAATTACCATGGAAAGATTTAAAGATAGACATAGTCCTAGAATGTTCAGGAGCATTTACTGATGCCCAAAAAGCAAAAGCTCACATTACAGCAGGTGCTAAGAAAGTAGTTATCAGTGCACCAGCAAAAGATGAAGACGCTACATTTGTAATCGGTGTAAATGAAAAAACATACGATCCTGCCAAACATAATATTATTTCAAATGCCAGCTGCACTACAAACTGTTTAGGACCAGTTATAAAAGTATTGAATGATACTTTTGGTATTGAAATGGGCTTAATGACAACTATTCATGCTTACACAAACGATCAAAGCTTACAGGATGGTCCTCACAAAGATCCACGAAGAGCAAGAGCTGCTGCAGTCTCTATGATTCCTACCACTACAGGAGCTGCAAAAGCAATTGGTTTAGTGTTACCTGAATTAAAAGGCAAGTTAAACGGTTTTGCTATGAGGGTTCCTACTATAAACGTAAGTGTTGTTGATTTTGTAGCCACTACAAAAAAAACTGTGACAGTAGAATCTATAAATAAAGCTCTAAAAGACGCTGCAAATAGTTCATTAAAAAACATTCTTGGTTATACAGATGAACCACTTGTCAGTATGGACTTCTTGGGCGATCCACATTCAAGTTATGTAGATGGTCAAATGACTATGGTTACCGGGGATAAAATGCTAAAAGTAATTTCCTGGTACGATAACGAGTGGGGTTATTCAAACAGGCTTGTAGAGCTCGCTCAATTAGTGGGTTCTAAGATGCCAGCCACATGCGCTGTCTAGTCAATTTCAACTTCAAAAGATCTCTGCCAAGGTAATTTAAAATCTACTTTCAAATTGCTTAGCCCTAAGAGGTCAGAAAATCTCTTTATAAAGGGTTTCATTCTCTCATTTACTTCTTCTTCTGTAATTTCAGGACATCTAATTTCTCCCTGATAAGCATAGTCATCCAAAAATCTTGTCAACAAACACCTGTTAAACTCAACTACATTAAATACTTTCTTCTTTTCTGCTATCCATCTATTTATGCCAATTGCTAATGCACTTCCTGTGCTGTTTGCACATGTATTCCAGCCTGCATAGCCATAAAGATTTCCCCACTTTATTTTTGAATTCAACAAAGCTTCAATCAAATTCGGATCTGCCCCGTTTGCATAGGCAAGATCAAGTAAAATAACTGGCTTATCGGATTTTTCTAATAGCTTTATCAATTCATTTACATTATCTTTTGTATCATTTGGCTCCATTTTAAAAATATGATCACCTTGCACTGAATCTGCACAATGCACAAATAAGACAATATCAGAGTCTTTGAAATCTTTTATTTCAATTCCCAGTGTTGCAATTTGGTCTACAATGGAATCATAGATTGAATTTGATTCATATTTTGCAATCTGATTTTTTCCTTCAATAGTATTGAAATACAAAGATACGGAGGGTTTATATTCAGAGTCTTTTAATATGATTTTAGTCAATAAAACAAGAGGAATCTCATCAGTCCCGGAGATTACTTTTGATTTATTTGCAAAATTATGGTTTTTAATCTGCTTTTTTATATATTCAGCTTCGACTACATTCATTCCGTATTTTCCCGAATCATCACATGAAAAAATCAAATACTCAAAACAATTTTCATGTAAAGATTCAAGCCAGAGCAGATTAACTGTAAGGTTTTTATCCCTGTGTGATTTAAAATCTGCAATTATCTGTGGGGGGATTGCCTTTGACGATTTGTACCAGTCATCAAGCAGTAGTGGCAATTCGCTGGCTGCCCCTACATTTTTATCACCAACTTTATGTGTTAATTCTGACCACCTAAAAATCTTTTCTCCATAATCCTTCCAGTAATCTTTTTCTTCTTCTGAATTATTGTAATTTGGTATTCGCATTATTGAGGAAAATCCATAGGTAGAGGCTTGCCATGGCAAGCCTCTACGGCAACTTTTCAAACAATCAACACGAGATTTTAATTCTTTTAAAGATAAATTATGTTTTCTGCTCTGCACCAAGCCACCATAGATAAAATTATCCAATGAAATTATTAATTGTAGGGACTGGTCGCGACCAGTCCCTACAACATCATTCAACCATTTTTCAAGATAAGTTAAATTTGACTCTTGTTTTAAATCTCCAAGATATTTTCTCTCAGGTAAAATAAGATTAATGCCAGAAAAATCCGCAATCTGCTTTGGAAGCAAATATGAAACTGGACGATTGTCGAGAGGAAGAAGGGCAATAGAATATTTTTCTGACATAATGATATTATTATATGCTTGATATGAAAAATTGGCTGCAAAATAATGTTTCAAAAATCAAAGATGCCCTGTTCAAAACCCGTGGTAGAGACTTACCATGGCAAGTCTCTACCGGTGAAACCTATATTGAAATTAATGATAACTTTTATGATGATTTATTAGAAAAGCTTATTAAGGCAGATGTTGGTAATAATTTATCAGAACAAATTATTTCAAATTTAAAAAAGCAGATCCAAAATCAAAAAATAAAAGAACCTAATTTGAAAATAAGGCTAAAAGAGGTAATAAAAGACATTGTAAGGGTGGGTTTAAAACCCACCCCGACAGAGCAAAACGTAGACTTTACCTTAGATAAACTAAATATTGCTCTTATTACCGGAGTAAACGGTTCAGGAAAAACTACATCAATTGGTAAATTAGCAAAGTATTTTAAAGAGTCTGGATTTAAGGTTTTAATCGTAGCTGCAGATACATTTAGAGCAGCAGCCCAGGAGCAGTTAACAATATGGGCAAATAGATCAGGTGTAGAAATATACTCGCCTGTTGAAATTAAAAAACCAGATGCCGTTGTATTCAGTGCAATGGAAAAAGCAAAAAAAGAAAATTACAATCTGATTTTAGTCGATACTGCAGGACGATTACATTCTCAGATAAATCTAATGGATGAATTAAAAAAAATAGACCTGGTCATTGTAAAGGCAATTCATGCCGCCCTTGGCGAGCCTCGCCTTCGGCGGGAATTGCCTCAACATTATGAAAAGCTAATTGTTCTCGACGCAACCATTGGGCAAAATGCAATGAATCAAGCTGAATTTTTCTCAAAAGCAATTGGACTTACCGGAATTATTCTTGCCAAGCTGGATAGTTCAGCAAAAGGCGGTGTAATTTTAAACATAATAAATAAGCTTTCTTTACCTGTAAAACTAATTGGTACTGGTGAAAAAATAGATGATCTTGCTGAGTTTGATATGGATACTTATTTAGATGGATTAGTTATGTAACCGTAGGTTACATAGAAATATTAAACCTTAATTAAATCTGTTCAATGTAACTGTAGGTTACATTGTTTTCAATAATCTTTTGATATATTTTTCATTATAATTACTGAAGAGCAAAAATATGACTCGAGTATTTTCAAAAATATTGGGTTTGCATTTTTAACCCCCATTGGTTCAATAGCATTTCAAACAATTGTTCTAAAAAAACCATTTCTAGAATCCAATTACATTATGGGTATAATAGTACTTATAATAGGTTGCATTCTTATCTTCCTGGGTCGTATTGCAATTAAGGAGAAAAAATAATGGCTAGTGAATTTGAAGCTTTTTTAATTTCTTTATTTCTAATTGTTCCTGCACTTCTATATGCAGCAATGGTAATTAACGACATGAAAAAAAGAGATAAAATAAAACTTTTAGCAAGAAGAGCATTTGTCCGATTTACTCGGCAAATGCGATCAATCGAAAGGGATGGCATAAAGAAACTTCAGCTTGTCTGAAGTTATTATAAAAAAGCTAACAAAAATCCTCAAGTCCTCTTACTATTAAACTTGTTTTAGCAAACTGATATTTTACCCCATCAAAGTAATAATGATGGATCTTTTCTACGGTGATATAGCTTTTATCATCTATTGTTACTATGTCACCAGGATATTTTATCGTTTGCTCTAAAAGAAGTGTCCCAATTAATTTATAATCAGGTAATTCGTTTACATCTATTTCATGAACGTTTGCTGTTTTTAATCTTACCAAGTTCATTATTGTACATATACCAAGAAATAGTTATGTTTTGTTTGGGTCCTCGTAGGGACACAGCATGCTGCGTCCCTACTTTGATTCCAATATTACAACTTGAACGAGAGGCTCCCTTTTTAGTTCCTTATGAATTAATTTCTTTAACTCAACTTTAACCTTTTCTTTTAAATCTTCAATATTTATTGCACTATTTTTATCCAGATTTTCATTGATTGTTTCAGCTACAATGTTTTTAGCATCTGAGACAAACTGCCCGTGAGTAGTATCTTCCTGAGCAAGAACCAATCCTTTTGCTTCTACAACTGGTTCTTCCAGAACTTTTCCATTAGCTATAATTGACATTATGCTTAAAAGTCCTTCTGATGCAAGCTTGTTTCTTTGTTCAATTATCTGTTCATCCACATCACCAACTCTTGTACTATCTACCATTATTATTCCGCTTGGAACCTGACCATTAAGTTTTGCAGATTTGCTGGTTAATTCAATTACATCTCCATTCTCCATAATAAAAACATTTTTTGGATCCACACCACACTCTACTCCCAGGTTTCCGTGAAGAACAAGCATTCTATACTCACCATGAGCCGGCAAAAAATATTTTGGTTTTACGATATTTAAAAGCATACGCTGTTCTTCTTTACATGCATGTCCTGAAACATGTACACCTGAATCTCTCCCGTAAATTACCCGTGCACCTTTTGCACTTAAAGCATTTACAACATTTGCAACTGCTCTTTCATTCCCCGGAATTGGAGTAGCCGAAATAATAATAGTATCTTTCGGTTGAATTGTAATTTGTTTGTGCTCATCAAATGCCATTCTTGTAAGTGCTGAAAGCGGCTCACCTTGAGATCCTGTAGTTAAAATTACAATTTTTTCATCTGGAAGTTTATTTACATCTTCCAGACCAATCAAAAGTCCATCAGGAAATTTCATATGTCCCATTTCCCTGGAAATCGTGGCAAGTAACAGCATTGACCTCCCAAAAATCGAAACTTTCTTTCCCATCTTTACACAAATATCCAAAATCTGTCTTATCCGGTGAACCTGCGATGCAAATGTAGTAATAACAATTCTTCCTGGTGCTCTGTTAAATTCTTCTTCAAGTCTTCCATAAACAGAGCGTTCTGAAGGCGTAAAACCTTCACGTTCTACATTTGTACTATCACTAATTAAAAGCAAAACACCATCTTCACCGGCTTTTGCAAGAGTATAAACATCAAAGAATTCTCCATCTACAGGCGTAAAGTCAAACTTAAAATCACCTGAATGAACAATCTTTCCAGCAGGAGTATGAATTATCAAACAAAAACTATCAGCAATAGAGTGAGTATTTCTCACATAAGTAAATGCAAGTGAGCCAAGTTTAAAAGTTTGTCTGGGTCTTCCTTTTACCAGTGTAGTTTTATCTGTAAGCTGTGCATCTTTTAATTTTGCTTCCAAAAGTCCAATAGCCAGCGAAGGTCCATAAATAATTGGAATATCAAACTGTTTTAACATTGGTACAATACCGCCAATGTGATCTTCATGTCCGTGAGTAATTACAAGACCCTTTATTTTATTTTTATTTTGAACAAGATAGCTGATATCCGGCAAAACAATTTCCACCCCGGGCATCTCATCTGAAGGAAATGCCAATCCACCATCAATGATTACCATGTCATCTTCATATTCAATAATCCATGTATTTTTCCCGATTTCACACATTCCTCCTAGAGGAATAATTTTCACTTTTGCATTTGGGACTAAAGGTACATATCCATTTGAATCATCCACCCCTCTTGTTACTACGACAGTGTCATCACCACGTTTAATTACTTTGCGTATGCGTTTTTCCCCAGTATCATTTGTTTTTTCTGTCATATTTATTTCATTATCCCTTTGGGCAAACACATTGGTTAACCCTTACATTTTTCTACCTGTAAACCCTTTTAATTAAGCTTGCCATGACAAGCCCTTACATATTATTTTGCGTTGATATATTCTTTCAAATTTATTTGATTCATAATTTCTTTTAATTCATTTAGTTGTTTTTCATTTAATTTCACAAGCGGTAGTCTCAGGTTTGATTTGCATAATCCTTTTACTTCAAGTGCTGCTTTTATACATGTGGGATTAGGTGCCTTAAATAATTCTTTAAATAACGGGGAAAGTTTATTATGAATTTCTTTTGCTAGATCTATTTTACCCGTAAAGAAATAATTTATCATATCCTTAATTTCTTTTCCAACAATATGACTGGCTACACTTATAACCCCTACTGCCCCAACCGATAACATTGGCAGGGTTAAGCTATCATCCCCGCTATATACTAAAAACCCTTTTGGAACTAACTGTATTACCTGACTTGTATTTTCCAGGTTTCCAGTAGCATCTTTATAACCGACAATATTTTTATGCTTTGCTACAAGTTCTGCTACTGTCTGAGGCTCCATATTTACACCAGTACGACCAGGAATATTATAGAGAATAATTGGAAGACCTGTGCATTTTGCAATTTGTCCAAAGTGCTCCAGCATCCCTTCCTGGGAAGGCTTATTATAATAAGGTACTACAGAAAGCGCCCCATCCACACCAATTTTTTCAGCTTCTTTTGTAGACTCAATAGCAGTAGCAGTAGAGTTTGAACCTGTCCCTAAAATAATTTTTGTCTTTCCTTTTACAGTTTTCTGAACAAATTTACAGAGCTCTCTTTCTTCTTCATAGCTCAGTGTAGGACTTTCACCTGTAGTACCTGCAACACAAATAGCCTCAGTACCAGTTTCAATCAGATAGTTAACAAGTTTTTCAGTAGCTTCAAAATCAATTGATAAGTCATTTTTAAATGGCGTAACCATTGCTGTTATTACTTGTCCAAATTGATTCTGCATAAGATATTAACTCTTCTAAGTCTCTACTTCTCAATCAAATACTCAATAGAAACACTTCCAGAAACTGTTAAATCTCCCGGCTGAACAGGGGTAGAAGCGACTGCTCCAGCATCTGCAAATTTACTTCCCGTAAAAGTATTTTCAATACTAATTCTTTTGATCCCTGTTATTTTTGTCCTTGCGCTTTTTGCAATTGCATTTGCTTTATCCTGAGCATCGCTTACTGCTTTATCAATCGCTTCTGCTTTCTCATTCTTATCATCTTCAAGAGCAAAATTAATTCCGGAAATCGTATAATCTCCCGTACTTGAAATTAAATCAATAATGCTTCCCGTATCATTAATTTTTCTAATAATAACTATTATGCTGTTTGATGCTTCGTAGGCAATTACATTATTTGTGGCATTTTGTGAATTTATTTTATCTTTGTAGATTGGGAAAACACTTACATTCTGGGTTTGAATATCTTTTTGAACTATACCGGCATTGTTAAGTGCCGTAATTAGTTTTTGTGCAGAAGATGCATTTGTATTGATTGCTTCACTGGCTGTTTTCCCTCTGCTTGTAACAATAACTGTAGTAGTAGCAATATCCGGTTGTGCTTTAACTTCACCAGTACCGGTTACAAATAACGTGGAATCACATGAGGTACAAAGAGTCTGTGCTTTTACAATAGTGGCTGAAAGCAAAAGATTAAGGATTAATGCTAAAACAATTTTGGATTTCATAACTTCAAAATGAATTATATCATCTGTTATCATGTAATTCATATGTCAAAACAAAAGCCAAATCTTGCAATCCTGGGTGCTACCGGTAATGTAGGCAGGAAGTTTCTTGAAATTTTAGAAGAAAGAGATTTTCCATTTGAAAGTCTTAAATTATTGGCTAGTGAAAAATCTGCTGGAGCTAAAGTTAAATTTAAAGGCAAGGAATATACAGTAGAACTTGCTACAAAAAATAGTTTTAACGGGATTGATATCGTTTTAGCATCAGCAGGCGGATCCATTAGTAAAGAATTAGTACCACATGCAGTAAACGCTGGTGCAGTTGTAATAGACAATAGTTCTGCATATCGAATGGATCCTGATGTCCCGCTTGTAATTGCAGGGGTAAATAACACTGACTTAAAAAAACACAAAGGAATTATTGCAAACCCAAACTGTACTACTGCTCAACTTATGCCACCCCTAAAAGCTCTTCACAATCTAGCTGGCTTAAAGAGAGTCGTTATCAGCACTTATCAAAGCGTCTCCGGAGCTGGAAAAGCTGCAATGGATGAACTACAAGAACAATCAAAAGAACACCTAAGTAAAGGCACTTATAATTCAAAAGCCGTAAACAAAAAATTTGCATTTAATGTAGTTCCACACATTGATGTATTTAGTGAAGATGGCTATACAAAAGAAGAAATAAAAGTAATAAACGAGTCAAGAAAAATTCTTGATCTGCCAAATCTAAAAATTACCTGCACTGCTGTTCGTGTACCGGTTTATATATGTCACAGTGAAAGTGTAAATGTAGAGTTTGAAAAGTCTGTTACAAGAGATGAAATAATAAACGCCCTGAAAAAATTTGGTGACATTGAAATTATTGATGATCCAAAAGATTCAAAGTACCCAATGCCTATTGATATTGCTGGAAAAGACCCTGTTTATGTAGGCCGCATTAGACCTGACAAATCCTGCCCAAATGCCTATAATTTCTGGATAGTAGCAGACAATCTTAGGATAGGTGCTGCACTAAATACCATAAAAATTGCAGAAATCGTGGTAAAAGATTCCCTATTATTAACCAAACGTTCATAAATCTTACAATCTGGGTATATAACCACCGGTATCAAATTTCAGGCTAAAGTTCCTTTATATAGGTAAGGATAAGATTATGAATTTAATGAAAAGATATTTTAATTATTTTGGGTTACATGGAATTATATTATTAATGGCCGCTGTAATCTGGGTCTTAAGAGTAAATTCATTTTAGTTTTTATAAGTAATTTATTTATATGATATGTCATTCTGAGTCGATAGACGAAGAATCTCTACTGACAAATAGCGTTTTTATGAGATTCTTCAGTCGCTTTGCTCCTTCAGAATGACATGTAATTGTATTAAATGTTAATATTTTAGATATGAACGAGGGGAAAGTAAAACAAGCTCTATCAAAAGTAAACGATCCTGAACTTCAAAAAGATTTAGTTTCCTTAAATATGATTCGTGACATAAAAATAGACGGTGACAGGCTTTCACTTACCGTAGTTTTAACTACACCAGCATGTCCACTAAAAAGCGTCATTGAAGATGAGTGTAAAAAAGCCCTAAACGAGATTGGGTTTAAAAGTGAAAATATAAAAATAGATATGACCGGTGAAGTCAGGCAGCATGGTATCCAGGGAAAAGAAGGACTTAAAGACATAAATCAAATTATTGCAATTAGCTCCGGCAAAGGTGGGGTAGGGAAAACTACCGTTTCTGTAAACATTGCAATTGCACTTTCACAGACCGGTGCAAAAGTTGGACTGCTCGATGCAGATATAACAGGACCAAATGTGCCAATTATGATGGGGGATCAGGAACCACCGCAGATAGAAAATGCAAAAATAATTCCAAAGGAAAATTATGGAATTAAATATATTTCAATGGGAGTACTTGTACCACCTGATAAACCGGTAGTATGGCGCGGTCCAATGCTTGATGGTGTAATAAGACAATTTTTAAGGGATGTCCTGTGGAGAGAACTTGATTATTTAATCGTAGATCTGCCGCCAGGAACAGGAGATGCACAGTTAACTATTTGTCAGGCAGTACCGCTTGCCGGTGGAGTAATCGTTACAACACCTCAGGATGTAGCCCTTTTAGACAGCAGGAAATCAGTAAACATGTTCAAGCAAATGAAGGTACCACTTTTAGGTGTAGTTGAAAATATGAGTTACTTTATCTGTCCAAAGTGTAGTGAGAAATCTGATATTTTCAGTTATGGCGGTGGAGAAAACGCTGCAAAAGAACTGAGTGTTCCTTTTTTAGGAAGAATACCAATTGAGATTGATGTAAGAATTGGCGGGGATTCAGGAAAACCAATTTGTGCAGTAAAACCAGATCATCAAATTTCAAAAGTCTTTAAAGATATAGCCAGCCAAATTGCGGCAAGTGCTTCAGTAAGTACTATTAATACTTTGAGACCAACTATAGCAATCTAATAAGCGGATATAAAATTAGATACTAAAATTGTGTAGGACAAACCAGTCAATGTAAAAATAAATTGCCCACACTACAAAGATATAACTGTCAATTCGATCCAGAATTCCACCATGAGACAGTAAAGCTTTTCCTGAATCTTTTATACCTGCATCTCTTTTTAAAAGTGATTCAAACAAATCCCCAAACTGGCTGAATATTCCAGTAAACACTCCGATCATTAGTCCATGATATAAATTGTTTCCAAAACTTTGTTTGTTAAAGTAAACAAAAATTATTGAAACAATCATACTTAAAACAAATCCACTAACAGCTCCTTCAAAAGTTTTTTTAGGACTTATTTCCGGTTTTAGTACTGTTTTCCCAAATAATTTTCCGCCATAATATGCACCAATATCGCAAAAAGCAGTACTGATTATAGCTATAAAAGCATAAATAGAACCCATATGCCTAAGCAGTATTAAAAAACCTGGTAACAAGCCTGTATAAACAAGACCAAGAACTGATGCACCAATATCCGGAATTGTAGCAATTGAATCTTTTTTATTTCCACGAAATATTAAACGAAAGAAACAACCAATCACACCAAAAATAAAAACAAAAGTAAAAAGTTTAATTGGAAGCGTTGCAGAAAAGCCAATTATAGGCAGAGAAGACACAAGCATAAAAAGTATGCTTATAAACCTAATCCATTTACTTGAAGGATTAATTCCTTTCTGCCGCACTATGTTAATAAACTCAGTATTTACATGCCAGAAAACAAAAAGCAATACAAAGCTTAAAACCCAGCCTCCAAAATACAATGCCATAAAAGCTATAAAAAATACCAACCATCCTACGATAAGCCTGGAGATCTGTTCACTTGTTAGAAATTCTTTTTTAACAACTTCGCTCATTAGTATTATTCTATCTTTTTAAACATAACTTGTCTTTGGTGTGTTGAGGTGAGGTATATTATTAATAGCTTATCTTATGTCTAAAACAAACAACTCAGAGGTAATTATTGTTGGAGCAGGTCCAGCAGGTTTATCAGCAGCAAAAGTGTTGGCAGATACAGGCATTAAAACCCTTGTTCTCGAAAAGACAAAAAAATGTTCTTCTAAAAATTTTTTCAGCGGGATTATAAGCGAAGAACCTTTAAAGGAAATTTTTACCAATTTTTGTGACCACTCAAATGGCAAAATAATGGCTCCGTTTGAAAGATTTGTTGATCAATATAGAGCATACATACTGCAGGAAGATTCATTTACTTCATTTAATGTACAAAACAATAAGCAAAACAGTTATATAGTTTTAAGAGAACAATTCAATTCATGGTTACTAAAAGAAGCTCAAAAAGCAGGAGCACAGGTTATAACCGGTACTGCAGCAAAAGAACTAATAATAAGTAACGGCAAGGTTTCAGGTGTTAAAACTGATTCAGAAGAATTTTTTGCAAATGTAGTAATTATAAGTGAAGGAGTAAATTCAGTCCTAACAAAAAGCTCTGGTTTAAGAGTAGGCGAGCTTAGATCAAACCAGATATTTACATTTGTCGAAGAAAATATATCTTTATCATCTGGAGTTATTGAAGAGAGGTTTAATTTATCTCCATTTAACGGCATTTCCGCAAAATTATTTACTCAGGCAATGCTTGGAATGCCAAGTATTGGCTATATTTACACGAACCATAATTCAATTTCTCTTGGCATAGGAATTTTGTTTTCAGAGTTAATCTCTAAAGGTATAAATCCTAATGAATGCCTGGAAAAACTTAAAGAACATTCCTGCATTAAACCACTTATAACAAATGGAACTACAAAAAATTACTGCTCATACATTCTGCCGGCTCCATCTCTTAAAAGTCAGAATGATAAATCATTAAAGCTTTTCTCAAATGGCTGTCTGTTAATTGGCGGAGCCGCTTTAATAATAGATATATTCAGCTGGGATGTATCTACCTTAGCAATTTTATCCGGCAAAGCTGCCGCACAAACAATAATAAGAGCAAAAGAATTAAATGATTATTCAGCAAAAACTCTTGCACATTATTTACCTTTAGTAAACGAATTGCATGAAATACCTCTACAGGATGATAATCTCAATATGCTAAATAATTTTAACGAGTCTATTTTACAAAGGAAATGAAATGGTAAAAACAACAAAAAACACAAGTGACCATCTAGCAAAGACCGTAGAAGAAAAATTATTCCTGATAAAATTTTGCCCTGACACAGAGTCCCACGTAACAGTAAATCAGGATATTTGTATGCTATGCAAAGGAAAAGAATGTACAAAGTTTTGTCCAGCAAATGTTTTTGCATGGTCAGCTATAAACAACAGATTAGTTATAGGATATGAAAACTGTTTAGAATGTGGATTATGTACCATAGGCTGCCCCTATGGATCAATTCAATACAATCATCCAAAGGATAGTTTTGGCAGGAATTAATTGAAGGTTATTGATTATAATGATTTTAAAAGCCATTAAAAGTTTTTATATTGTATTTTCTAAAGTTTATTCCAGACTTGGTTTAAAAGGATTTAAGCGGCTTTATTCATTTGTAAAATTTACGCTTCGTGTAGCATTTTATATTTATCTAGATCACACAAGCTTTGAAAATAGAAGTTTTTTATTTTATTTGTGTACAAAACTTGATCCACTGCTGCTTGTTTCAAAAGATGAAAGAGATAAAAAGCGTGCTGAATGGCTTTTAGAACAAATTATTCTGCATGGAACTACCTTTATAAAATTAGGACAGATAATGGCTACAAGAGCAGATCTTATTCCGCTTGTATACATGAAAGAATTAGCAAAACTCCAGGATGAAGTTCCTCCATTTGATAATGATCTTGCTTTTGAAATTATTAGAAGTGAACTTGGCAGACCAATTACAAGCATTTTTTCAGAGCTTAGTTCAACTCCACTAGCATCAGCAAGTCTAGGACAAGTTTACAAAGGAATACTTTTAGACTCAAACAAAGAAGTAATTATTAAAGTTCAAAGACCTAACTTGAAAAAGCAAATTGAAGAAGATATTTCTATATTAAAAACAGCTGCAAGAGAAATTACACAATATCCAAAAATTACAAGAGGAAATGACTACTGTAGTCTTCTTGATGAGTTTTTAAGGGTAATTTATGAAGAAATTGATTACATAAAAGAAGGTAAGCATTGTGACTTGTTTAGAAAGAATTTCAAAGGTTATTACAGAGTTTATGTACCAAAGGTTTATTGGCAATTTACTACAAGGAAGGTAATCACCCTTGAGCATATTCACGGCTGGAAAGTTACTGAGGTTGAAAAAATAAAAAATGCTGGATTTAATTTGAAAGAAATTACAAGAGAAGGCTGTAATATTTACTTAAAACAGCTTTTAACCGATGGATTTTTCCATGCAGATCCACATCCGGGAAATTTAAGAATAATGGAAGATGGAAGATTAGCCTTTTTTGACTTTGGAATGGTTGGATATGTCACAAAAGAAATACAGATAAACCTTGTAAACACAATACTTCATTTAATAAACAGAGATTACAAAGCAGTAGTAAATGATTTTATTACCCTGGGATTATTAGATAAAGATTTTAATCGTATTGAAGAAATTGTTGCTGCACTGCAACCTGTTTATGATGCACGTTTTGGTTACAGTGATGATATTACAACAAGCTTTAAGCAAATCATTGAAGAGCTTGCTCATATTATTTATGAATATCCATTTAGAATTCCTGTTGAGCTTGCATTGATTATCCGTGCTTTATTAACTCTTGAGGGAGTCGGTCATGCACTTGATCCAGGATTTAATGTAATAAAAGCACTTATCCCTTTTATCCAAAGATACATGTTTTCTAAACAGGGGACATGGCTTAGAGAACATTTAATCAATCAAATAACAAAAAGTAATTTGACATTTAAAAATGCAAGGGAACTTTTAAAAGTAAGCTAAATGTGACGTAAAATAGCTGTTCAAATTTCATCAATAAGCTATAATTAACCTGTTAAATTTTTAAACTCTGACTTCTGATTCTCTAATATCTGATTTTCTAAAAGGGCCCATAGCTCAGTTGGTAGAGCGCTTGCATGGCATGCAATAGGTCGTCGGTTCGAATCCGATTGGGTCCATTTATCTTTGAGGTCATTTTGCTGGTTTTATTTTCATTCACAATGTTTCTTAGTGCTGTCCTGCTTTTTTGGGTACAGCTCATGTTTGGAAAAATGATTTTACCTCTTTTGGGAAGTACACCAAATGTATGGAATACCTGCATGGTGTTTTTTCAAGGAATGTTACTTTTAGGATACATTTATGCTCATAAATCAATCTCATGGCTTGGGGTAAGACGACAGGCAACACTACATGCAGCGTTTTTACTTCTGCCGCTTTTATTTTTACCAATTACTGTTTCAAATGGATGGCTTCCACCGACAGATAAGAATCCAATTCCCTGGTTATTAATGCTTATGACTGTTTCAGTTGGTTTTCCATTTTTTGTAGTTTCTGCAAATGCACCAATGTTACAAAAATGGTTTTCAAATACAAGCCATAAGGCAAGTGAAGATCCATATTTTCTTTATGTAGCAAGTAATCTTGGAAGTCTGCTTGCACTAATAGGCTACCCATTTTTACTTGAACCAACATTTAGACTTCCAGAACAAAGCTATCTTTGGACTATTTTTTATCTGTTACTGGTCACTTTTATACTAAGTTGTGCAATATTTTTATGGCGTTCACCTATATTAATTGCAAAAAGCATCCCGGAAGAAAATACAAATTCTTTGCTTCCTTTAAGTTTAAAAGTCAAATGGATATTGCTTTCCATGGTTCCATCAAGTTTAATGCTAAGTGTAACCACTTACTTATCTACTGATATTGCATCAGTTCCACTTCTCTGGGTGGTTCCGCTTGCTATTTATCTGTTTTCTTTTGTACTGGCCTTTGCAAGAAAACCTATTTTCTCTCATGAGCTTATGGTAAGAATCATGCCTATCATGGTTCTCCCCGTAATGATTTATATTCTTTCTGAACAGACAAAAGTAGTCTGGCTTACTTTTCTTTTACATCTGTTTACATTATTTATTGCAAGTATGGTCTGCCACGGAGAGCTTGCAAAAACCCGTCCTTCTACAGATCATCTTACCGAGTTTTATCTATGGATTTCATTTGGCGGATTTTTAGGCGGATTATTTAATGCTCTTATTGCACCAACAATATTTAAAACTGTAATTGAATATCCTATAGCATTAGTTCTTGCATGCTTACTCAGACCAAATTTAAACTCTAAAGAAGAGAATTCCAAGAAGAAAAAACTTGATTTTATTTTGCCAATTGCTCTTGGAGTCTTTTGTTTTATTCTTTCTTATGGTTTTCATACATTTGATTTAAAGCCTGACTGGCTAAGTAATCTGCTTACATTTGGCTTACCTGCAATTTTATGCTACAGCTTTGCAAAGCGTCCGATTAGGTTTGGTATTGGAGTAGGAATAGTTATTCTGATTACGACACTTTGCATTAATGCAAAAGCAAATGTTTTATATACAGCAAGAAGTTTTTTCGGAATACATAGAGTAGTGCTTGATTCAGAAGGAAAATATTCACAGGAAAAATGTCACTATCTCATCCACGGAAGGATTCTGCACGGAGCACAAAGTTTAAATCCTGCTCGTCGTAGGGAATTACTAATATATTATTTCAAAACTGGTCCTATAGGTCAGCTATTTACAGCATTTCAAAATGATAAAACAAAATCAAAGATTGCCGTAATCGGGCTTGGAACTGGTTCTCTGGCAGGTTTTGCAAGAGCTGATCAAAGCATAACATTTTACGAAATAGATCCTGTAATTAAACAAATCGCATTAAATGAAAATTTGTTTACCTTTTTAAAAGATTGCTATGGAAAATATAATATTGTGCTTGGGGATGGCAGATTGTCCATAAAAAAAGCACCCGATCATTACTATGATATTTTTGTTCTGGATGCTTTTAGTTCAGATTCTATTCCAACACATTTAATCACAAGGGAAGCTATAAAACTTTATCTGGATAAACTTACACCTGGTGGAATTCTGGCATTTCATATTTCGAACCAGTATTTAAATTTGGAACCAATTCTTGGAAATTTAGCTTCAGATGCAGAACTTACAGCTTATGTTCAGTTTGATGAAAATATAACTGAAGCTGAAAAAGCCCTTGGGAAAAAGCCATCAAAGTGGGTAATTATGGCAAGAAAAAAAGAAAACTTAGGAATACTTGCTAATGATAGTAGGTGGAAACCTCTAGTTTACAACCCCAAATTTCCACTTTGGAGTGATGACTTTTCAAATATTTTAAGTATCTTTAACTGGGGAAGAACAAGGAACTAAAAAGTTAAAGGTTAAAACTCCAAACTTTTCCTCATTCCCCTATAATCTTTACCAAAACTCTTTTATTTCTTTTCCCATCAAATTCAGCATAAAATATCTGTTCCCATGGACCGAAATCTAACTTTCCATCCGTAACAGCTACTACTACTTCTCTACCAAACAATTGTCTTTTGAGATGAGCATCGCCATTGTCTTCACCAGTTTTATGATGCCTGTATTTTTTTACATCATATGGCGCAATGTTTTCTAGAAACTCATCAAAATCTTCTATTAACCCCTGCTCATCATCATTTATGTAACAGCTGGAAGTAATATGCATAGGATTTACAAGTATAAGACCTTCTTTTATGCCGGACTTTCTAATAACCTCTTCAACCTGAGATGTGATATTAATATATTCTCTTTTTTTCTTTGTGTTAAAAGTTAGATATTCTCGGTAGGATTTCATGATCTTATATTATCAAAAACACATAGAGGCGCAGATAATTGCGCCTCTATGAAATATATCATTCGTTAACTAACTATTTGCAATTACATGGACTACAGTGACATGGGCTACATGGACATATTCCTGCCTTACATGCAACCAGATATCCTCCACCCACAATTGCAAAAGCAATTAACAAAGGTAATATTGCTTTTTTCATTTTTTATTTCCTCCATCTATATAACTTCCACAGCCACTATGAACAAGTTTGTTACTATATTCAACTTTAGTCTTCTGATCATTCTCCAATGATGAGTAACCAGTCCCACCACAAAAGGATCTTTCAAGTTTTAGCTCTTCATTTTGTGAGTCTTGGGCAATTCCACAATTATTAGATTTATCTGCACAGCCACATCCACAGGCCAAAACAGAATTGTGCAAGCCAAGAGGACTTAAAACGATCAGAATTAAAATTGAAATAAATTTATTCATAACTTTACTCGCTTCATAAGCATCTGTTTGTATTGTACCCTATAAATACCCCCCTGGGGTGGGTATGGGGTTAATTTATAAAAAGTTTAACAATTATAATAACAAAATGACACAGAATAGTTATAGATTTGTTAAATACTATTAATTCTACGGAACTTTGGTTATTATTTAAGGTATATCAAAGGTTCTGAAGCTATAATAAAAACTATGCTGCATCACCACCCAAAAGTAAAATCTGATGTTCTGAAAAGAATTTCATATATTCTTGGACATATAAAAGGCATTCATAAAATGACTGAAGAAGATAAATACTGCATAGATATTGTGAAACAGATTCAGGCCGTTCAATCAGCCTTAAACAAAGTAACCGAAATCGTATTAGAAGATCACTTAAAAACCTGTGTAAGTCATGCCATAAAAAAAGGCGAGGGACAAAAATTAATTAAAGAAGTAATGGAAACTATTAAACAAAAAAAAGTATAGAAGTCCTTGTATAATTTAACTACGATGTCAGATTATATTAATAAAGCGCTAACAATACTTAAGGAAAATAGTTTTAGAATAACTAAACAAAGGCTTTTTGTAATCGAACTTCTGGACAAATCAAAAGAAGCTCTTTCAGCCTATGAAATTAAGGATAAACTTCAGACAAAAAAGCTTGACGTGGATGTTGTAAGTATTTATAGAATAATTGACTGTCTTGAAAAAAATGGACTGGTTCATAAAGTTCTTTCAAGCAATAAAGTAAAAAAGTGCAAGCTGAAGCATGAGGATACTTGTGAGAAACATCAGGATAACCATTGCCATCATCTTTTAATCTGTGAAAAATGTAATTCAGTAGAAGAAATACACTGTGCTGGAATTTCTAATGTTATTAAAAAAGTAGAATTTGATTCAAGATTTAAAATCAAAACCCACAACCTGGAATTCCATGGAATATGTAATTCATGTAAATAATTTTTAAGTTCCTCTTAATATCAATTTGTTCCAAACAGCACATTTATACCATTTGTGGAAATTAATCTAACACTTCCTGTCATTTCGGAATGACGTGATAAGTCGGTTTATTTTTCACGTTTGGTATTACTGATAATACATCGAGATTTAGGAGATTTATTATTGCAATATTATTGCATTTACGATAAGATTCTTATTGCAATAATATTGATATAAGAACTTTTGATATGGACGAAATTAATTTAAATCATTCAGGCTGTAGAGGTTGCTCTAATCACCGGGAATTTAAATGTGAGCCTGTAAAAGATGGTCAAGCAGGTTTAACTACAGAACCTCCTTTGCCACCATTACCTGACAAACCAGCAGAACCTCCTGAACACAAGCCAGCTCCTAAAGCTAAGCAACCCAAAAGCTTATTTCCTCTTGAAGAAAAAATTAAAGAATTAAAAGTCAATAATTTTACAAAACAGTTTCTAACTATGATTAGCAATCTCACCCCTGCAATCGGTGTTTCTGAGATTACAGGGGCATTTCATGTTGATTCTTTAATTTCATCACCACTTGCCATAAGCTCTATGCATCTTACAAACAGAGGGACAAATAAAGAACACTTACCTAAATTATTTCTTACAGCACTTAGTTCTATTGGAATTATTTCTGCACAAAAATTTGTAACCTTACCTCGTATACTTATCAGACCCGTTATGGCATTAGCTGTTTTCTTCATTGAAAAAAATGGCTCTAAAAAAGAACATGTTCACACTGAAAACTGCAATCACGATCATGACCATGATCATAAAGACAAAAACATAAAAAAAGAAAATTACGAAATCACAAAATCTGACTGGATTAATCTTGCAAAATTACAAGGACAAATTAATACTGTTCCCTGGTTGGCCAACTTATATACTAAAAGACTAAAAGAAATGAATGAATCAAATGACGGTATGATAAATAAAT
This sequence comes from Candidatus Melainabacteria bacterium, assembly GCA_023250195.1. Classification (GTDB taxonomy): domain Bacteria; phylum Cyanobacteriota; class Vampirovibrionia; order 2-02-FULL-35-15; family 2-02-FULL-35-15; genus 2-02-FULL-35-15. The sequence goes on from JAHFBF010000001.1 coordinate 396,962, forward strand.
TTTTAGGTAGCATTGGAATATCTGCATTACACATAGCTGGTTTAAGTTTAGGTTTTGTAGGTCTTGGACATTTAATTGATAAATCACTTGTAGAATTTAAAGTTTTATCTGACAAAGAATCAATTGCAATGAGAGCAGAAGGTGCTGTTTGTGCCTGTTGTGGAGCTCCTGTATGTGTAGCCGAAGCAGCTTCTGAAGCCGGTGTAATGTCTATTGCTGCGTAAGTAATTACCTAATTACAAAAAAAGTGAATCACGCTTTTATAGAAAGCTACAAATGTTAGATTTTTATTCATGGGGTATTATTTTTTAGTTTTTATTTTATCCATAGGTTTATTTTTTACTGGCTTCAATAACAAAGTCAAAGCTCATCACGGAGGGGAAGGAAGTATTAGTGGTCCTGGAATTGTGGGGCCTATAATAACCATTCCTGCTCTTACATTACCAAAGGGGACAAAATTTATAACCCTTGGAACGAGTTACACACATTTTGATTCATTTTCAAATGGTGATCTCATAAACCTAGGAAAACAAGGACAAGATGTTCACACATTTAGAAATATTTTTATTCCGTCTTTATCAGCCGGTTATGGAATCACTAATAATTGGTATTTGACTTTAAATGTACCTTATGTTTTTAAGTTCAATCAAAGAGTTAGCGACGGACCACCTATAAATATAGGAAGCTCTATAGGAATAGGTGATATAACTTTTTTCAGTGCTTATAGATTTTTAAGAAAGGAAAATATTGGCTTACATGCTTCCTTTCTTTCAGGATTAAAGATTCCAAGCGGTGTAAAACATTTTAGAGATAATCAGGGTGGATTATTCGAAACCGATGATCAACCGGGTACTGGTTCATGGGATTCATCTGTAGGATTAGCAGTTACCAAGAGATTTAAATTTTTTTCACTAAGTTCAAATGGATTATATAAATTTTCTACACAAGGAACACAACACACATCAGTTGGGGATATTGTTACATTTAACCTGGCAGCAGCTCATAGAGTACATGCTAATGACAAAATAATTAATAAAATCTTTCCTGAGCACTTCTTTGACAAGGATCTAACATGGGATTTGATTTTTGAAGGGAATGGACAATGGACACAAAAACCAGTAACAAATATTGATGGAATGCATATTGCAGATGAAAACCATGGAGGTTTAATTATTTATTTATCTCCAGGTATAAGACTACTAATCAACAAAAAATGGATTACTAATTTATCAGTTGGACTTCCTGTAATTGAAGATTTAAATCATGTACAAAAAGGACCAAACATAAGATTATTACTTAATCTAACAAGAGTTTTTTAAACCGTAAATCTGTATAGATTACGAGCAAGAATCCAGAACAATTATAATAGTATAAAAAACTATTATAGAAGTTTATGATCCAAGCTCCCACTTATTCTAAGCAAAAAGAAACCCTGTTGCCCTTGCTGAAAACACCTATTTTCAATAGGCCATCGTCAGATAAAAACGGATCTAATAACTCTTCATTAAATACAACTTTTGGACAAGCTGCCGGAACAACTATTGCTCTTGGGAGTTTAGCCTTAGCAATGCAAACTGCTGTAAAGAACTGGGGAGAAGACTGGCTTTACAAGCCTTTAAGCATGCAGGCAACTATTGGGTTATTTGGAGCTGCACTTGCAGGGGTTTCATCACAAAATGATCAAAATCCTTTACTCAAGTTATTGAAAATGCCAATGTTTAAAAAACCAGATTTAAATTCAAAGAAGCTGTGGTATCACAATACCCCTATTGATACAACTATCGGAACAGCCATTGGAGCAGCAAGTGCAATAGGCAGCATTGGGTGGTTAATTCCCAGAGTAGTTAGAAAGTGGGGAGAAGATGATATTTATAAGCCAATTGCTATGCACTCTTTGCTTGCAGTACTAGGCACATTAATTGCATGCATTTCAAGCAAGGGCAATGTACAAACAGATAAAAATAATCAAAATAAGACTCTTGAAGATTACGCATCAAAATTATTTCCTCTTGAAGTTAAAATAAAAAAAGCAATCAATACCGCCTCTCTTAAAAAACTTGGCATTGACCGTTTCATTAGCAGTATTTCTGCAAAACAAACAATTGTAATGTGCAGTAATCTTTTAATAGCACTTGGCAGCTTAAAACTTCTTTTACCGGCTCTCAGTCCATATCTTGCTATCCCGCTTTCACTAGGAGCAATGCAACTTGCAAACAAAGGACTTAAAAATCCAACCAGAATATCTCTGACTGCAGCCACTGCTGTAGCACTTACACACCTAAAGTCAAGTTATGATATGCCACGCAGCTTAATAAGACCAATCATGGGGTTAGCTGTCTTCTTAATTGAAAATTTTAAAGCTAATAAAGGAAATATGAAAACAATAATAACAAAGGACAATCTGTTTGCTCTTGGAAAACTGGAAGCACTCATCAACACTATTCCTCCCCTATTAAATGTTTTTACAAAAAAAGTACATATTGCAGTCAATGAATCTGAAAATCCTCTTTCAAGATTTTTTGGCAACATCGGTGTTTTTACATCTGAAATAGTTGGTCTTAGCGCAGGATTTGTTGCTGCAGGAAAATTTCTTGATACAATGTTTGCGAAATTCAATCTCTGTAAGATGGATTCCCCAACAAGGCTTGAAGGAGTCCTAATTTTCCCAACCTGTCCATTAGCACAAGTTGCAGAAGTGGCAGAAGCTTCAAGCGCTGGATTCTCAGCAGTACACGCTGGAATGGCACACTAATAAAATAAGCTAAATACTTACTAAATTACAAAGAATCAGAAACACAAATTTCTACATATATTGAAATGTTAGGATTTATACCTATGTTTAATTGGCTATTAGCTATCATCCTTATATTTTCATTCTGCATTAGCAAAGCAAAAGCACACCATAATCCTACATTTGGCTTCGCTGGAACTGCAGGACCAATATTAACTAATCCAGCTTCAACAATACCCAAAGGACACTGGGGAGTTGGAATAAGAACTGAATATGTAAACTTTAACGAACTTTCAACAGGTGCTCTAAAATATTTTGCAAAGAAAAAAGAGTTTATTCATAGTGGACAATATTTTTTAAGCCCTTCAATTGGAGCTGCTTATGGATTAACTGACAATTTTACAGTTGCTTTGAGACTTCCTTACAGTGTCCAGGGTAATATAACTGATGGACTCCTAAGTAAAACCGGAATGCCTTACCTTTCTAGATTAGGAAGCTCAGATGGACTTGGAGACATAACTCTTTTTGCTCAATATCGTTTCTTAAATTTAAAAGATAAGGCTTTTGAAGCAGCATTGCTCTCCGGGATTACTATTCCATCAGGATTAGCTCATGTAAAAGATAAACTTGGGGACAGGTTTGGTGCTGATCATCAACCAAGTAAAAGAGCTTTTGAACCACTTGTCGGTTTATCGATTACTAAACGCTTTGGACATCGTTTGTCTTTTGATACAAATTATCTCTTTACAAAAGCAGTAAAAGGAATTCAAAATTTTTATCCTGGAGATCTTCATAATTATAATCTGGCTCTTTCATATAGATTTTTGGAGCAACATCACCACCACCATAACCATTCTGAAGAGCTCCCTGAGCATTCTCATATTCACTTACATGAACATGGTTATGGAGCACCTATTGAAGAGTATAAATTTTCTCACTCTCATAAGCATGAACACAAGTGGTATTCAATTTTTGGTGTCGATGGAATTATCGAGTTAAACGGAGAATGGAGACAAAAGCAGGTTTTTGGTACAAGACAGCCATTTGGATTTAAAGATGAAAATAATGGTGGTAGTTTTATATATGTTTCTCCCGGCCTGCGTTTAGCAATTGGTGAAAAATGGGCTACATATTTTTCATTTGGTATACCTACAATTTCTGCTCCCATGGGAAAAGGACAGAAGCCTGATTTCAGGATGATTTGTGGAATCAGCAGATCATTTTAATTTTATGAAGGCCATATACTCATGTTAAAAGCTCTCTCTACAAACCAGATAAAAGCAAGAATGGTAATAGCAACTGATCCTCCTATAAGAACCACCTTTTGATATATAAGTGAACTACGAAGTTTATATGCAATTGGTAAAAATGCAAGGACAATTGCCATCTGTCCGATTTCAACACCAAGATTAAAACTAAAAAGAGAAACTAAAAGTGATTCTTTAGGTAATCCTATATCCATTAGAGCACTTGCAAATCCAAAACCATGTATAAGCCCAAAACAATAAGCAGCAATCCATCGTCCATCCTTTAAAACAGGAAAAATATTATTAACTGCAGCAAGAATTACAGAAGCTGCAATTAAAGATTCTACAAGCCTGGACGGCAATTGGATAAAACCTAAAACCGCCAGACTAAGCGTTACAGAATGAGCAAGTGTAAAAGCAGTAACTACCTCAAAAACACTTCGAAAGGCTGATTTAAAATTATTTACGGGCTCCCACTGATTATTTTTTCTTATAAGCACTGAGGGTAAAAGCAATGCAAGCAAAAATAAAATATGATCAAACCCAATCCAGATATGCCATATTCCTTCAGCGCAAAAATCAAAAAACTGACGCAAAAAAGTTAATTTATTTAAATCAAAATGCTGAACTTGTTTATCAGGACTAAAAATCGAGGTGAGCGTTTTCCCTTTATGCTGAATACTTAATAAGCCGCGATGCTGTGGATCAATATCAAAAAATAAACTGTAATCCAAATCAAAAACTTTTGGTATTTTATCTTTCCCGGGACAATCTATTAGAAACCGCAGAATCGTATAAGCACCATCGCTGTGATTATCTACAAGCTGCTCAGTTAGGTGATTAATACAATACCCATCACTGGTTTTCATCTTAAAATGGCTAAGAGCATATTCTGCAATTCTTTTGTGATTATCACGTAGCTCACGCCAGGTAATTATTCCATCGTTGTTTTTATCTATTCCAATTGCATATTCAAGATCACGAACAGCAATATCCCACTGTCCTTGAATATTGTTGTTTACTCTTTTTAAAGTTATATAACTGTCGCTTGGTTTGTGAGCACAAGCCGGCAAAGCAAGACATAAAAATGCAAAGAGGGAAAGAAATAACATAATTGTGTCATTGCAAGGAGATGCAAAGCATCGACGAAGCAATCTCATAACATTATGAGATTGCCACGCCTTCTTCGAAGGCTCGCAATGACGTGTATCGTAATTTCTTTTCATGGCTTAACCTTCTGTACAAGTTTAGTTAACTCAACATTTTCCAGCTTATTCTTTTCAATAAATTCTACTACCTGCTTAGCAGAAGCTTTATCACCACAAGCAATAGCTGATTCAAGAAAAATTTTTGCATCAAGTGATTCTCTTTGGATTTTCCAGTTTTTTCTGGCAAGCTCAAGTGCTCTGGAAGAATTATTTTTTAATTTAAGTTCAAAGATAGCTTCTTCTCTTTGATGTACATTGTCACCGCGTAAATGACTTGCTATAAAACGAGATTGTAAATCTTTTATGTGTTTACTAAGGTCAGATGCATTGAGAATCTTTTTAGCAAGCGCTAATCTAAGCAAAAGATTATCGATTCTTGTTTTATCACTCAACAAACTTACTACTTCTTCTGCTTTATGTTTCTTCAACAAAAAATCTGAATATGCACTTAAAGTATAATTATCATATCCAATTGAGAGAGCCTCTTTAAAATGATTTTCTGCCAGCTTATCCTCTCCTCTTCTAGCAGCTATTTCAGCAAGAACAGTTATTGCCCAGAGTCTTTCCTGTACAGGAGCATCTTTGGATTTTTCTACTACACTTTTTAAAGTATTATAGCTCTTTAGTGCATCGCCGTTTAAGCTGGCTGCACTACTTATGCAACTTATAGTTGTTAGTTCATCTGACAAGCGAAGTAAAGGAACGCAGCTACGCTTAGCTTCTACATAAGCTCCCTGTGTTTGCAGTATTGTTGCTTTTGTAAGCCATGCCTGTGAATTTGTTTCATCTTCTTTTAACGCTTTATCTAAATCTTTCAAAGCCCCATCAAAATCATGATTGCTCTGGCGAATTGTTGCATGAAGCACCAGGATTTCAGGTGGAATAGCCTCCATTTTTAACCAATTACTGATTACCGACTCTGCATAACCTAAATATCTTGGATCTGATTCAATACGGCTAAGCTCAATAAAACGTTTTGCAATCTTCAGTGCAAGTTTTAGATCTTTTGGATTCTTCCCAATCTCACTGCGTAAATTTCGTACCTCAGCCGATGGGTTACCACCTACTTTTGTACTTAAACGTTCAATAATCTGAGAATCGTTTTGAGGTAAATAAGGCTTTGCATAAGACCCTGACTTAATTTGTAAAATAAAAAGTAAAAAAAGAACTATGATTTTTTTCATACTGAATTACCATCTGCTAAAAAAACGACGAGCACTAAAAGAAGCACTCGTCATTTGTAAGCATTTAAGTTTAGCTTAGTTACGGTGTTGTTACTTTGCCAGGCACTGGAGATTTTAAGTAAGGGAATGTCTCATCAAAATCTTTTGCACTTACAAAAGCACCATCAGTAATAGCTAATTTCCCGGCTGGAGCATCTTTTTCAGGCAATAATGCACCTGAAGCTACTCTTAGCTCAATATCTACTACATCATCACCAGGTCTTCTGCCATTTGGGAAGCCGGCATTATCACCATCAATAACACCAAGCGGTTTTTGAAGTGATGCTGATACTGCAGGAGTACTTGTATTCAAGCGAAGCATTTCTGCAACAGCTTTGTTTTTGTTTAGCCCTTCAACACCTGTTAAAAATGCTGCTACTAAGTCAGTGCGAGGAAATGCAGTAGGAGCTTTATATCCAGCACTGCTAAAAAGCAATTCTAATACTGCAGGCAGGGTTGGGTTTGTTACATATGTAGCAAACTGGCCATCATCTTTTGGTTCACTTGCATTAAACTTATTTTTGTCTTTAAGACCAATTATAAGTTCATTTATAAGTGGAGCAGATAATCTTGAAACCTGAACAAATGGTCCACGTTCAACAGATGGCTTTTGAAAGGTAGGCAGCTTAGAACCAAGCAGTCTTGATTTTGGCAGACTGGAGGTAGTCCATGCACCAATTACAGAAGTATCTCCGGTAACACATGCTTTTGGAACTTCAAGAATAAACGAAGTAATATTTTTATCAGCGATTTCACTCGACCCACCTTTTGGATCTCCTAAAGGATTAAAATTAACAAGATCAAATGTACCGCCTAAATCTACAACAAACGATTCTCTCCTTTGACCTAAAAATACCTTTCCTTCTCCCTGACAACCTGGGATATTGATGTTATAGATATGATTTCTTGCATAAGTTTCGTAGTTCGAAATCGATTTATTACCAATGTTGTCTGTTGGTTTTACAAATATTTTTTCTCCGCTAGATGCATTGATAATTGGTTCAGGTTTTCCTGTACGTCTGTTTCCTTTTATAAGGTTTACAGTATAAGTTTCAATTACGTTTGTAGACATATTGTCAGATATGCTTGGACCAATTCCACCAACATTAACAAATGGAACACCAACCATTTCTCCGGCAATATCCAATTCAATATTTTTCAGCTCATTCATGGCACGAAATTGGAATGTTAGATCTTCCCTTGCATCACCATTGTTATCAATGTGAATCTCATAAAGTGCATTAGGATCAAGTTCAAAGAAATTTGGGCCGCCATAACCATCCTGCAGTGGCAGGTAGTTTGCTACTAAAGTTACAAAATCACTTCTTCCACTTTCATAACTGTTAAATACATAAAAATCTGTACCATCAACTTTTGGTAATGAAGAAATAAATGGTGCTTCACGATGACTTGAAGCTTGCGCCGGCAAATTTGAAACTAGCACGGCAAGCATAAAAACAACTACACTTACAATATTTAGAACCTTTTTCATCTTTTCTCTCCTTGTTTATCAATGGACATCTAAGCCCAGGTTAAAGATTGTAACAGATATAGTTTTATCTTTACCTGGAATAAATTCCTAAATTTTTCAACCAATTGAGAATATATTACAAAAAATTAACTGTTTGAAATTTCATATTGACTTGTTCTTTTTATAAGTATTATAGTCATTGCAGATATAGGGAACAAAATGAAAAGAATTATATTTTTATTATTTGTAGTTTTTACTCTTTTAGTAATTCCTTCAAAATCGATTGCTCAGACAGATTCTTCTGCCACTGAAGGCACGACCTTGGACAATAAGTTAGGCGATCTTTTAAATAATATTAAAACTGCTCTTGGAGATTTGAGAAAACAAAAAGATAAGAAAGCTAGAGAAGCTTATAAAAAAATAAGATCCATAAATAAGGAAATACTAAAAGCTTTAAATACAGTACCTCCTGCTAAGTGTCTGGGTGTACTGGATAATGCAATGCAGAAATTGTACAGTTTAGTGTCGAACTTAAACATAGGTATTAGCTGTGGACCAGTAATCATACCTCCATTTTTACCTGGAACAGATAATCTAGCTGAGATTATTACTCCTGATTGTGCTTTGCCTCCTGATGAAATGAGATCTACACCATTTAACGGTGCTTTCAGTATAGTAAACCCTGTATATGACAATGCCCGTGATGTTTTCAGGGAAGACACAAATGAAAATGAAATTCCCGATGTTTGTGAAGGAAACATTGAGTAGTAAATCAAAAAAATATATTTACTTGATAATTATAAGAACAAAAGTGCACTAGGTTATATGGCAAAAAAAATTATAACTTTATTTAGTGTACTGTGTATCTTTTTATTGTGCTACAGCTCTAAAGCCGGTGAAAAAAGTTTGTTAGAAATTAAAAGTCCTGCTTTTGAAAATAATAAACTAATTCCAAAACAATACACCTGTAATGGAATAAATATCTCTCCGCCATTATTTTGGAGTAAAATTCCCGTAACTACTAAAAGCCTGGCTTTAATTTCAGATGATCCCGACGCTCCTATGGGAACATGGGTACACTGGATTATTTATAATATGCCACCTATATCAAAAGGGTTACAGGAAGGTGTTCTTCCTTTACAAAATTTTTCTCATGACACAAAACAAGGTTTAAATGACTTCAATAAAATAGGCTATGGTGGTCCATGTCCGCCCAGTGGTACACATAGATATTTTTTCAAGCTTTATGCACTTGATACAAAATTAAACCTTGAGGCTGGTGCTACTAAAAAGCAGTTGGAAAATGCAATGAAAGATCACATATTGGCTCAAGCAGAGTTAATCGGAAAGTATAAGAAATGACTGAGCTTAAACGTCGACTAGGTCTATTTGATGCTACGGCTATAGTAGCCGGCTCAATGATTGGTTCAGGAATATTTATTGTATCTGCTGATATGGCTCGCACTTTAGGATCTCCCGGATGGTTGCTAATAGCATGGGTTTTAACAGGAGTAATTACTTTAGCTGCAGCTCTAAGTTATGGTGAGCTTGCAGCTATGATGCCTCAGGCAGGAGGACAATATGTTTATCTTCGGGAAGCATTCGGGAAACTCCCTGCTTTTCTTTATGGCTGGACTTTGTTTGCTGTTATTCAAAGCGGGACTATTGCTGCAGTAGCTGTTGCATTTGCAAAGTTTACAGGTGTAATTTTTCCTATTATTTCAAATTCAAACTGGGTATTAAAAATAAATTGTTTCCATAATTACAATATCGGATTAAACACTGAAAATCTTCTTGCAATGTTTTCAATAATTCTTCTTACTTGGATTAATACACGCGGACTTGAAAGTGGAAAATGGATTCAAAATATTTTTACTTCGACAAAAATACTTTCTTTATTAGGAATTATTTTTATTGGAATAACAATAGGAAGAAATCATTCAGCAATTACTCATAATCTGCAAAATATCTGGAGTAGTTCATGGATACATACATTACCAAAATTTCATATTGAAAATTTAAATAGTTTGTCAATTTTCAGTGCTCTAGGCGTAGCCATGGTAGGTTCACTTTTTTCCTCAATTGCATGGGATACAGTTACCTACACTGCAGGTGAAACAATCAACCCAAAAAAAAATATTCCTCTTAGCTTAGGGATTGGAGTTGGTATAGTAACACTTTTATATGTTCTTGTTAATGTCGCATATCTAAGTGTCTTACCACTTCATGGAAATATAAACGGTAGTGATGTTTTCTCTCACGGAATTCAATTTGCCAGCAATGACAGAGTAGGTACAGCCTGTGCAGAGATGATATTCAGCAGCTCTGGAGCTTTGATAATGGCTATTTTAATTATGATTTCAACTTTTGGCTGCAACAATGGAATAATACTTTCAACTGCACGTGTTTACTATGCAATGGCAAAAGATGGTTTGTTTTTTAAAAAGGCAGGTGAACTTAATAAGCATTCAGTGCCGCAATACGCTCTAATAATTCAATGTATATGGTCTTGTATTCTTTGTATAACAGGTACTTATAGTAATCTGCTTGACTATGTAATTTTTGCAGTCTTAATTTTTTATATGCTAACTATTTGTGGACTTATTGTTCTTAGAATTAAAAAACCAAATGTAGAAAGGCCTTACAAAGCTATTGGTTATCCTTTTATTCCCCTTATCTACATAATTTTTGCAGCTGCTATTTCAATAGATTTACTAATCCTAAAACCACTTTATACATGGCCTGGATTAATAATAGTTTTAATCGGACTACCAATTTATTATTTATGGAATCAGGAAAGATAAACAGATTATTCACATTTACTTGTTAAAGCATTAAACACCTTTCCTTCAGTACAGCCATCTGTTGCAGTTATAGTATTACTGCAAATAGTACGATCGATTGATAAACATAACTTAAACGAATCACCAACACCAAATTTAGTAGTACCTCCATTACTTGCAATAGCAGCAAGAGTCAAATCATTTGTACCATTGGTACATACTGTAAAATAACTTACAGTTGAAGAACCTTTGAAAAGATCGTAGCAAAGAGTACCTTCAGAAGAACTATGAGTAATTTTCATTTTGTCGTCAATGAGAACCGCACTGCTAAAGTTTATTGTAGGATTATTAATACATGAAGTACCTGATGTAAGTGTTGCATAAAGTTGACCACTAGGACATTGACAAACATTTGCTGAACTAAAAGATGCCCCTGTACCACACTGGCAAGGATTTGATGATGAATAAGTTTCACCACGATAGCAGGTACGTGCAGTTGTCGGGCAACCAGTATTAACTTCTGGATACATCCCGTTAATGGTACATTTACAATAATCTGGATTAGACGGATCTTGATATTGATTAGTTGGGCACTTACAAGTATTAGTTGCTGGATCTAATACCTTAGTTGATGTGCAAGTTATTCCACCACTACAACCTGATACAGTATAACTTTGACCATTTGCACATTGACAACTTCCACCCGAACCTAATGTTGCACCAGAAGCACAGGTACATGGACTTGCTGCTGTTGATATTTCTCCTGATACACAGGTATGAGGAGCATTACAACCAGTTTCTTTTGTATAAGAAGCACTCGTTGGACACACACAATTTCCATTATTAGGATATGCTCCACCAGCCGGATTACATGTACAACCAGTTGACGTAGAAATACCTGGAGAACAATAGTTTGCAGTTGATGTATCACTACACTGACCATCTGATCCTGGATTTTGTAAAGTTCCAGCACATAAGCATGAAGGTATTGGACCAGCAGGACCTGTTAATGGAGTACCAACTACAAGTGAACCTGGGCAAGCAGCTACACAGTCATTATTATAATAATATTTTCCATCAGGACATTTACATGGAGGCGTATAACCTGAATTCGAAGAATTATAAGCTAAATTATTTACATATGGTGATGAGCAAGTTTGCGCTGTTGAACCACTACATATTCCATTACTATTCGGATAGCTACCATCAGAACATTTACAAACTTTTCTTGAACTGCTATTTGAAGTAGCAGGAGCTGTAGATGCTACAAGATTAGATGGGCAAACAGAAACACAAGTTGTACCAAATTCATAAGGCACAGATTCCGGGCAAGCACATTGTGTAGGAAATGTCGGATCTTTAATATATGGTGATGGGCAACTTGATGATGGTGAATTACAACCAGATTCTTTTGTATAAGGAGCACTGGTTGTACACACACAATATCCATTTAAAGCATATGCTCCACCAGCTGGATTGCATGTACAACCAGTTGACGTAGAAATACCTGGCGAGCAATAGTTTGTACTACTAGTACACGTTCCGTTTTGATCAGGATAACTTTTATCAGGACATTGACAAGCTAATTGTGGTGCATAGTTACTAGCAGTTGTACCGCTGGTTTGTGGATAACCAGCAGTTAACCCTTCAGGACATTTTGCTACACAAGTAGCACCAAAATTTATCGGTGTAGCTTCTGGACATTTACATGGTGGGTTACCATTTAGATTTGTAATATATGGTGCTGGACAGCTTTGTGTTGTTAAAGTACCACAACCATTAGTTGTATAAGGTCCATTGTAATTTGCAGGACATTGGCATGGACCATTTCCATTTGCTCCACTTGCTACTGCTGGTGATGCACATGTACAATTATTTGCTTTTGGATATTCTCCATTTAGACAAATACGAGTTCCACTAGTAACACATGGCTGTGGAGATTTTGACGGAAGAGCTGGACTAGGTACAAGTCCATTTGGACAGCTTGATACACATGCAGTTCCATTCCAGAACTTTAATCCATCCGGACAGATACATTGTGCTTCTCCATTGTTGTTTGGATTTGACAATAAATTACTTCCACACTGTGATTCTGTAACACACTTGCCACTAACTGGATCTTTTGTTTGACCAGCTGGACATGCACAACCTCCGGAACCATCACTTACAAATCCTTCTGGACATTTTTTCTTGCAAATTGATTGAGCTTCTGGTTTTACAAATCCTTTATCATCAAAATTATTTATTTGATCCTTACACAAACAATTTCTAGAATCACTGGAAGAAGTTGAAATCCCCTGCTTACAGCATTTAATTGAAAAATATTTAGATGATGGGTTTTCACAGTCTACTACTCTCCCGGCTTCTGCATCACAGACAAAATGGCAGTCACATACATCACACTTTGATAGATTTGTTTCAACTGAAGTCGTATTAAATCCAAATTTTTCTTCACATTCCCTATGGCAAGCACTTATTTCACATTGTTCAGCAATTTCTTCCGGCGTTGAAGGTGTGGATTTTGAAAAATTAGAAGGAACACAATATTCATTTCCTTTTGAGTTTTTTACAACTTTCCAGCCTGGCTTAAACTCAAGTCCACTAAAATTATCATCACTACAATCTTCTGCATGAATATCAATTCCAATTCTTGAACAATATAAATCTTTAACTGGTTTATGAACACAATTGTTTGTCACATTAGAATCTTCACAAAACCCGCTTCCATCAGAACATTTTAATGACTTGTTTTGAAGCTCTTTACAGGACGAGGGAGGACATGGAAGGTTTTTGATTTTCCCTACTTTATAATCACTTAAAATCTCTGCATAAGCCTGACATGATTTATCATTATTCACTTCTCTGGTGTAATGCTCGCAGTAAGCCTTCCCAATTAAAACATTCTGATCATCAGGTGAAGCAAGAATTATTTTTTTAATTAAATCAAATTGAGGAAAATCACATTCTGCATCCTCAAGGAAATCTTTAAAATCCTTACCAATCGGAGTAAAAATAGATTCGTTATCAGATGTACATCTAGAGGCAAACTTATCAATATTACAGCCAGTGGCACTGCTATTACCATTGTCCGTATTCCCTCCAGTGTTATCATTTGCTCCATTATCTAAGCCTTGTAATTGATCATTTGCCACCTCAAAAGCCAGTTCTTCATTTTCCATTGCTAAATTTGCTGTTAAGGTTGAGTCTTCATCTACTATTAAATCTTGGTTAGTTATATCTCCATTTTTATCAGGATCTAAAAATGTTATTGCATACAGATCAGTATCAGTAACACAATGAACTAATGCTGTATCAATTTCTTTTGTTGAGCCATCCTCAACAGTCTGTGCTTTTAAATACTTTCTAGCTTTTGTCTGTGATCCTATTTTATCAGCTCTTACCTCTGTAAAAAAAGTACCATTTGGATCTGCTGCAACAGTATTGTCTGAAATCTTATTCCCATTTAAATCTTCAATGGTAACCAAAGCAGCAACTTTAGAATCAACAGTACCTACAACCAATGCAGGTGTTTTGTAATTAAAGGAATCTGTTGTTAAATCAACATTATCACCTAAAATCTTTATTATGTAATCATCATTCGGTAATGAGCTTGGAGATATAGTTATTCCGGAAGGAGTAGTTAAATTAAATAAGCTGATTACCAAATATTTACCTGAAATATTTTTAATTTTCTTCTTTTGTATACTTATTGAATTTTCTGGAATAGAATAAGTTTTTGTGCTATCAAGTTTTGAAGTTATGCTACAAGTAAGTTTATCCAGTTTAACTTGCCTGAATTTTTCAATTGTACTTTTTGGAAGCCGTACATTTATCTCATCTTCTTTAGGATTTAAAACACTTCCATAAATGGTACTTTCACCTTTATTACTATAAACTTTGAATACCTGAATAGAAAGAGAATCTTTCTTTGCCGCAAGAACAGAATTAGAAGCAATTGTATAGAACAAAAGTACTATTAATAAATAAAAAAATATCCTACAGAATTTATTCATAATTTACAATTCACAAAGAATTTAGCCTATGGTAAATAGATTACATTTATATTTTTAATTTCACAATGGAGCAAAGGGGAACTTCAAGGGTCATCTCTGAAAAAATTAATATTATGGACATCCAGCCACCGGGGCATTACTGCCATCAGAACATACACAAACTCCATTTACTTTTGTTGCATTGGTAGGGCAGACACAAGTATTATAGTAATCATACTGACCAATACCGCATATGCAGCCGTTTACCTGATCATAAGTATTCCCATAATTACATGAACATCCATTGGAACTTTGATATGAACTACCAGCACATGTACATGAATTAGTCGAAGTAGAAACTTGTCCAGAAGCACAGTTTGGAGTACCAGTAGTTGTTACTACAGAACTGCACACAGTTAGATCACTATTACAAAGTTTTACATCAAGGTTAGATTGGAAACTGGAATTAAACTTAGATATTAAAGGTGATGTAGAACTATTTCCACAAAACACTGATGCATCAGAATGTACAGCAACATGATGAATTGTCACAAGGTTTACACAGGAAGAAAAGTTTTTATTGTAATTTACTGTTACTGAACTACCGTTAATAGTGACACTATTTAATGTAATCTGATTTGCAGCACCTGTACAACCGCTGGCAACAGTATATGTTTGTCCTGATGGACACTGACAGGTTGAATCACTTCCAAGAGTTGCACTTCCAGTACATGTACATGGATTAAGATTTGAATACGCTTCGCCCGGCTCACAGTTATGAGCCCTAAAACAACCATTTGAAGAATAAGGTCCACTACCAGAAGGACATTGACATGTACCATCTGAACCTGCCATTGCATCTCCTGCACAATTACATGGATTTGATGAAGTTGAAACCTGCGAATTAGTACAAGTAGGAGTAGGACATCCAGATGCTGCATAAGTCTGTCCGTTTGTACATTGGCAGTATCCATTTGAATTAACTGTTGCACCAGAGGCACATGTACATGGATTACTAGATGTAGAAGCCTGGCTTGGTGAGCAATAAGTTGTACTTCCAGCTGTTACAGTTACTATCTTTGAATCTTCTGAACATCCATTTGCATTGCATGCAACTACACGATACTCATAGCTTGTTCCTGATGTAATACCATTATCGGTATATGTAGTAGTATTTGTTGAAAGGCTTTCTGTTAACAATGTCCAGGTTGATACCCCATAGTTTCGTCTGTATACTGAAAATACTGTTTCATTATCTGCATTATCTGTCCATGTTAACAGTATTGTTCCATAAGTCTGTGAGTAAGCTGCTGTAAGAGCTGTTGGTGTTCTGGGGGAAGATCCTGTGGTACACCCGCTTGCTGAATAAGTTTGCCCACTTGGACACTGGCAAATTCCATTTGAATTTTTTGTTGCTGCTCCTGCACATTTACATAAATTAGAGGAGTTTGAAACTTCATCAGCGGCACAAGTATGCTGTGCTGCTGAACATTTTCCATTAGAATCAGGACTTGAGCTGTCAGAACATAAGCAGGTTAATAACCCGGTAGAAGATTTTTGAGGAGTAAGTAAAGCTGGACATGCTGCAACACATGTATCAAGGTAAGAATATTGAAGAGAATCAGGACACTTACATGATGGTGTCCCACCAGAATTAGAGATAAGTGGTGACTTGCATTGTGTTCCTAATAATGTTGATGATATACAAGAACCTGTCAATGGATCTTTCTTTTGACCTTCCGGACAAATACAAATTCCTGAAATATCTTTTATAAAGCCAGGAGAACATGTACCATTACAAGCCAGTTTAGATTCCTCATATGCATATCCAATATCATCAAAATTATTATTATCCCTGCAGAGACAGGCAGCTACATCCAGAATGACAGGAACTGAAGAAATTTTACCTGTAGAAAGATTAGATAAACTGGCAGAACTGCTGGAAACAGCCTGATAAGATAACTTTGAAGCCATACGAGCTTTTATAGAGTTACAGCATTGAATTGAAAAATATGGAGAGTTTCCATCAGTACAATCAATTATTTCTCCAAAGTCTAAATCACAGTTAAAATGACAGTTTTCAATCTCCGCTGGTGAGTTGTTTTCACATTGTCTGTGACAAAAATTATATTCACATTCTTCTGCCACATCTCCTGGAGAAGAATCTATCCCTGTAATTGGAGATAAAATAACTGGATTTGAAGGAACACAATACCGGTTCCCAAGAGAATTTTCTGCTACAACCCAGCCAGGTTGTATTTCATCTGGACTAGCACTACTATCATCCACACAATCAGACTCTGAAAGTTCATCAGGCACCTGCAGGCAAAACAAATCTCTCTCGGGTTTACTAATACAGCTGTCACTTTGTATATCAATATCACAAAAGCTTTTCGAAGGTACACATTTTGGAGGTTTTATATTCTGGAAAACAGTACATTCAGAAGGTGGACAAGGGAGCTGTTTCACAAGACCAACCATAAAGTCATTTAACACCATAGAATAATTCCTACAAACTCTGGAACTATCTTCAGTCCTGCCAACAAACTCACAATACCCTTTCCCAATACTACCTTCTTCAGCACTTAAGACAAAGTCAGTAACAAAATTAGGAAGGTTGCATTGAGGATTTGAAATGAGATTTTTCACATCATTACCAAGAGAAGCAGCTGCTTCTTCATCTTCTGTATCACAACGATCTGCAAACTGATTTATGTCACAATTTAAATCTCCAAATTCTGTATCATCACCTGTATTAGACTGTAAATTTTCTAATTCTTTTTTTGCAACTTCCAGAGCCAGCTCTTCATCCTGTTTTGCCAGATTAGCTGTTAATGTAGTGCTTTCATTAACTATCAAAGGTTCATCTGCCTGTGCCCCATTGATTTCCGGATCATTATCCAAAGGAGTAATTGCAAAGAGATCTGTATCTGAGATTACATGAATAACACCTACTGATAAGTCATCTTCAGCTACCTGATTTTTTAAGCTTGACCTTAAGGGATTCCTGTTGTTTACTGGTTTTACCATATCTGCTCTAACTTCAGTAAAAAAGGAACCATTTGGAGTTAACGTTACAATGCTATTCGAGATTTTATTACCAAGCAAATCTTCAACTACAACAAAACCAGAATTTTTTTGACTCACCATACCAACTACCAGTGTCGGAGTCCGGTAACTAAATGACTCTGTAGAAACATCAAGCATATTACTGACTATTCTTAGCTTGTAATTATCTGTCTGAAGAGCACTTGGTGGAATAGTTACACCTGATTGTGTTTTAACATTGAATAAGTTTACTGATAAAAATTTGCCATTTTTTTTATTCACTTTTCTGTTCTGTAATTTAACTGCATCCTTAGATATGAGGAATTTTTTTGATGGATCTGCTATTGAACTTAAAATAATGGAAACATTATTCAAATCCCCCCTTAAAGTAGATACAAGTACGGAATGGAGCGCAATAAACATTTGATCTTCCGTAGAATCTAAGACACTACCGTTAAGAACCTTCTCACCTTTATTATTTATAACTGTTAAAGCTCCATTGTTTGTGTTTTTTTTCTTAGCCACTGCTTCTGTAGAAAGGCCAAGAGATAAGAAAATCCCCATAAAAAAAGATAAAAATATAAAAGACAGTTTCCGCATAATTTACATTACATAGAAATTTAATCCTATTAGGTGTTTACCATCACTTCTAAGAATTAAAACCCTGCCCACTAGGGTTATCATTAGAATCCTTAACTAAACTTTAGTTACCACCAAACAAGTTCACATTATTTTTCTGTCTGTTTTTTATTATTTATTGTCTGGTTATCTGAACCCATGTAAAAACTTATTTTAAAATTGTGTCAATCAAATCAAATGAAGGGTAGAATATCCCTACAGGACTTGAGTTAAACTGAATTTGATACTATAGAAGGTGTAAAACTCAGCAAATCCGATCCGGTAATTAAGTAATTGATCGAAGGAAACTCAAGTTTGTCTGGAACTATAAAAAAGGAGAAGATATGAAAAAGATAATTGCATTTGCACTGGCGTTGATCTTGTTTGCACCAGTTGCATTAGCTGAAGAAAGCAGTTTTGAAAATTTGGTTTTAGATATTATTAAAAAAAATCCACAAGTTGTTAAAGAAGCTCTGGAAAAATATGAAAAAGAAGCTTCTGGCAAAAAACAGGAAGATGAATTTAATAAATTGTTTGAAGATACTGTAAAAGTTGAAATTGGTGATTCTCCTATAAGAGGAGATAAAAAAGCAGAATATACAATAATTGCTTTTTCAGATTTCCAATGCCCATTTTGCAAACGTGGTGATGACACAATTAAAGAGCTTATGAAAAAATATGACAAAAAAGTTAACTATGTTTTTAAAAATCTTCCTTTAGGTTTTCACCCTGAAGCAAAAAATGCAGCAAAAGCAACATGGGCAGCAGGCAAACAAGGGAAGTTTTACGAATATCACGATAAGTTATTCGAAAACCAAGGTAAACTTGCTGAGGATCTTTATGTTCAAATAGCAAAAGACTTAGGATTAAATCTTGATAGATTCAACAAAGACAGGGCAAGTGAAGATGCTGAAAAATCAATTCAGGCAGACTCAAAACAAGCACAGGATATCGGTATTCAAGGAACCCCGGGATTTGTCTTGAACGGTGTTAAAATTCTTGGTGCCTATCCAATTGATCATTTTGAAAAAATTATTTCTCACTTTGAAACTACAGCAAAGAAGTAAAGAACAAATTTATGTAGACACATTAACGTTGGAGTTTTTCATAAAAAGCTCCAGCGTTATTATTTTTAAATCCTGATAATAAAATAAATATATACCTCTTTAAAGAGAGTATATAATGTAGAAGTTAGTTTAAAAACCAAGGAGAACGTATATGAAAAAGAGTTTTAACAAAAGAGCAATTATGTCAGCATTAGCAATTACAGTCGGTGCTGCCGCCAGCACTTCTGCAGCTGATTTCAGTCTAAAAGAAGTTAATAGCCAGTCCTTACTTATTGCACATGACGGAGAAGCCAAGTGTGGTGAAGGTAAATGCGGTGAAAAGAAAGAAACCACTACCAAAGCAAAGGCTGCTGAAGCCAAATGCGGTGAAGGTAAATGTGGTGAAAAAAAAGAAACCACTACCAAAGCAAAGGCTGCTGAAGCCAAATGCGGTGAAGGTAAATGTGGCAGCAAAAAAGAGAGAAAAACAAAAAAAGAAGCTACTAAAAAAGCAAAAAGTGCTGAAGCCAAATGCGGTGAAGGTAAATGCGGCGAAGGCAAAACAAAGAAATAAAAGCTAAAACCTGCAGTTTATCAAAAGGAGAAATAATCTAATCCAATGGCAGATATCTTAATTTATATTGTCATTGGGTTAGTTGCAGGAATATTAAGTGGTTTAATTGGAATTGGTGGTGGGATTATAATTATTCCTGCTCTGGTTTTATTAGTGGGTCTCTCTCAACACGAAGCCCAGGGAACCACATTGGCAATGATGATTCCACCAATTGGAATCTTTGCTGCATGGACATATTATAAAAGTGGTTATGTAAACCTGCCAATTGCAATTTTTTTATGTGTTGGGTTTTTATTCGGGGGATTGATTGGAGCAAAGATAGCCACAAGCGCCTCCTCAATAGTTTTACAAAAAGTATTTGGCACAGCATTACTTTTAGTCGCTTTGAAAATGGTTTTTTTTAGTAAAATTTAAACCTATTGTATAATTGAGCTTGTGATTTTTACATAAAGGAGATAGAACAAAATGATTAAGAACTTTCTAATTTTAAATTTTTTAGTAATATCTTTAGTTTTAACAGGCATTTTGACTTCAAATGCAACAGCAGAAATTAAAAAAGAGGTTAAAAAAATGCAAAAGACAGATGAAATAACTACACCCAGTGGACTAAAGTATATAGATAAAGTTGTTGGAACCGGTAAATCACCAACTAAAGGACAAACAGTAACAGTACATTACACAGGATGGCTTAATAACAATGGAGAAAAAGGGAAGCAATTTGACAGTTCTGTAGATCACGGACAACCCTTCCAATTTACAATCGGCGTTGGCCAGGTAATAAAAGGTTGGGATGAAGGTGTAAGCACAATGAAAATAGGTGGAGAAAGAGAATTAATTATCCCTTCATTGCTTGCATATGGAGAACGAGGAGCTGGCGGTGATATTCCTCCAAATGCAACTTTAATTTTTAACGTTAAGCTTTTAGGGGTGAAATAAATCGATTAAGGACATCTTTACCAGGATTAATTTTAGTATTACGCCTAGTTTTTTGTGTATTGATAACATTTATCCTGCACTTTACTTATAATTTCATTAGGGATTAATTAGAAACCCTGCTTATTTATAAGCGTCAGTCTATTTAGAAATAACTAAAAAATATTTTTTATGAGGTGATAAATATGAGATTCGTAAATTCTTTACTAGCAATAATTTTAATCGGTCAGTTAGCTTGTTTTTTACCAGCTTCTGCAAGGCCAGGCGAAGTCATTGGCAGCGTGTTAAAAAAATATGACTTAGAAGGACAAAAACCTACTACACAGGGAGATTATGTTTTATATAAAGTCACAAGCAAATTTGTTTCACAACCCACATTGTTTTTTAAAGTAGGCGCAAATGGAATTGTACTTGAAGAGAATTTCCTTTTTGACAAAAACACTGTTCACGAAAAAGATGTTCAACGATCAAAAAACGATTCACTTCCTACAGTCAGTATTCCACATGCTTTTTATTTAGTAGGCGATTTTTCACAATTGCCAAGAGAACAATTCAATACAAAATCCAAAGCAATTGGAGCTGTAGCTGCTCCGTTTGGTGCAGCAGTTGGTACTATTACAGGAGCTGGAAAAGGTTTAGTTGAAGGTACAAAAATTGGAGTGCAGACTGCAAATTCAGCAAGCAGAGCATTAGGTGGTGATATTTCAGGAAAAGCAGGAGCCTGGGCTTCATCTGCTACAGCAGTAGCAACCGGTGCAGTTACCGGTCTTTTTGCAGGTTTTACTGGTGGAGCTGTTGAAGGTTCTGTCCGTGGCGCTAGAGTTGCAGTTGAAGGAATAGCCGGTGCAGACAGGCAAATTACCGGAGTTACATCTGCTACTTCTAACTACGTAGTTATTGGTGGAAGAATTGGAAAAGAACTAACCCCTGAAGAGCAAAAGTCACTTTTAGAAGAGTTGTCCAAACTGGAACAAAGTAGACTTGCCGGACTAAATCCAGAAGACTTAAATAAGGATTTAGCTATCAATAAACCTGATGAAAACTCCGAAGACCTGAATAAATTAAAAGATTTTGATTCTGCAAAGGATAAAGGCTTTGACAGTGATTCAAACTATCTCTCAGAAGATGCAGCAAATAAAAACGTTGCCGGAATGTGGTAGTACTAGAGACCCGGTTAGAGACTAGGAACTAGAGGGAATAAAAGACTAGAAAAAGGAGTTTTATGAGAAGGATATTAATAGCTTTAGTATTACTAACAGTTATTCAAATACCTGCACTTGCTTTGAGGAATTTAAATGAAAACTACGAGCTTGTGTTAAACGTAGCTGCTAAAAAACTCGTTCTTTATACTAATGGAGAAGCCACAAAAGAATATCCCGTAGGAGTTGGCGCATCGCTAACACCAACACCACTTGGTGTTTTTAAAGTCGTAAGAAGAATTTATAACCCAGCCTGGGTAAATCCTTACAGACAGTCAAAAGTAATAGCACCAGGTGAAAAAAATCCAATTGGTCAACACTGGCTTGGATTTGCAATGAATAAAAAGACCCAGGAGTATGGATTTCATGCCACAAGCGACTTAAGTTCAATTGGAAGAGCAAGCACACATGGTTGTATAAGATTACATCCTGACGATATGAAAGAACTTTTTAATCTTGTAATGGTTGGTACAACAGTTCACGTAATTTATAATCCAATTGAAGTTAAAGAGTTCCAGAATAAACTTTTTGTAAGAGCATATCCAGATATTTATGGCTATATGACAGAAGAAGAATATTTAAAGTTTGCAAAAAATCAATTAAGCGGTGCAAATCTTGTAAAAGAAGAAAACCTTTATAAAGCAATTGCAAGCAAGGATGCAAAAGATTATTTTATTGGTTGGACTGGTGCTGATGTACTAAATGAGCAGGAAACAGGACCAACTGAAAAAGGGAAGTTACAATGACGTGGAAAGACTAACTTTCCCTTCAAACAAATTCTGTCCGCTTTTTAACATCTTTTCAACAAATTCCTTACTTCTTCCTTCGCTGTAAATTCTTAGTAATGGCTCCGTCCCAGAAGCTCTAAAAAGCAGCCAGCTATCATCTTCAAAAACCAGTTTAGCTCCGTCAAGAGCTTGCAGCTCTTTTACTTTTGCATTGTTAACTTCTTTAGGAGGAGCTAATTTAATTTTTTCTACAAAATCAATTCCAATTTGACTGCTTAGAATATGAAGGTCAACTCGATCATAATAAAAAGCTCCAAACTCATCATGTATTTTTTTCACAAGCTGGCTTGGCTTTAATCCAAACGAATTAACTGCTTCAAGTAAAAGTAGTGCATTAAATATACCGTCTCTCTCGGGTATAAAATGCAGCTTTGAACCAATACCATTAGCTTCTTCCCCACCAATTAAAATATCTTCCTTTATCATTAAATCTGCTATGTGTTTAAACCCAATTGGCACCTCATAAACTTTAAATCCATATTTTTGAGCCATTTTTTTCACAAGGACACTCTGTGAAAAAGTAACTACTACACCACCGGAAAGTTTTTTCTTTTCAACCAGGTAATAAAGCAAAATTGCCAGTAATTTATGTGTATTTAAATATTCGCCATTTTCATCCACTGCTCCTACACGATCAGCATCACCATCAGTTGCTAAGCCCATTAAAGCCCTGCTTTTAAGAACTTCATCTGAAAGAGGTAAAAGCTGCGGCATCATAGGCTCAGGATTAACACCGCCAAAATTAACGTCAATATCTCCTCTAATTGTTTTTACCTTAATTTTCCCATTTTTCAAAAATGATTCTATATAATCACCACCTGTGCCATGCATAGAATCTACAATTACAGTTTCATTTATATTTTTTAGCTTATCTAGATCAATTGTCTTTTTTATAAAGCCAGAATAATCCTTGGAAGGATCTATAGTTGAGGCAGGTTTAAAACCTGCCTTTACATCTACCTCAACAGATATATTACTTAATCTTTTCTCTATAAGATCAGTATAACTTTTTGATGCTGAACAACCATCTGGAAGTTTAATTTTAAAACCAGAAAAATTGGGGGGATTATGACTTGCAGTAATTACTATTCCAGAAACAGCATTTTGTTTTTTAACATCAAAAGAGACCATTGGAGTAGGAACATCTTTGTTATAAAGACTCACATTCAATCCCTTTTCAGAAAAAATCAAGGCAGCACGTTCAGCAAATTCCCTGCCAAGGAATCTTCTGTCATAACCAATAAAAACAAGATTATTTAATTTTTTATTCTTATCTAAATCTTCTAAAAACTGATCTGCACATACATTGGATACAAGTTCTACATTTTCAAATGTAAAATCCTCTGCTATTACCCCTCGCCACCCATCAGTGCCAAATTTAATCCCTTTTACCATGGATTAAATATTAACACAGCGTAGAGACACAGTTACCGCGTCTCTACGCTGTCTTTACTTCTTGTTCTTTTTTCTTTTCAACAGCGGAACTTAATAATCCGGAATAGATTGCAATTGCTGTAGCCTGTGATCTATTTGAGATTTTTAATTTTATAAAAATACTTGAAATATGATTTCTCACAGTTGAAGGACTTAATATTAAGCATTCAGATATTTGCTTATTAGTCTTTCCTTGTCCAAGATGAACCAAAACCTCTTTCTCTCTGTTTGTTATAGGAAGATTAGACAGCCTATCTACAAAACTTAAATCCATAACATCGTTTTCTTTTATGCCCATACTTCCCCCCTTGCTTTTCCTCGAACATTATCAAACTTTAGTGACTATAATAACTATTAATGTTAGAACCTTAGATTTAAGAACAGACTAAGATTCTATACCCAAGTAAAATTTCCTTTACAATCTTTATAAAGTTTTTAGATTGTTGAAATATTTTATATAGAAAAAATATATTGTCAAAAATTTGTTTATGTTGAATGGTTTTCATAGTATTAAATACCCAATAATAAAAATATTGACTTATATTTTTCAAATTTACTTTTTATCAAATAACAGTGCCATGACAATCATACTATTGACATATTAAGTTTTAAATTTCAAGGAACAAAAAATTTATGTCAAACAAATCATGACAAAATTATTTATTTAAGACTTATCTGCCTGATTAATTTACTGCAGGCACCGGTTCATCTTTTTCAAATGGACTTAGATTCAATAGACCTGCATAAATAGCTATTGCTGTAGCTTGAGATCTATTAGAAATATTTAATTTATTAAATATACTGGATATATGATTTCTAACAGTAGAAGAACTCAACACCAGCACTTGGGATATTTGTTTGTTCGTCTTGCCTTGAGCAAGGTGAACTAATATTTCTTTTTCCCTTTTAGTAATTGGTAGCTCAGTTATTCTGTTTACAAATCCAAGATCGAGAAGAGGACTTTCTTTTAATTGTAATTCCATTATATTTCTCCTTATTTCTGCCTGCCCTGACCTTAATACTAAAAAACTATGTTTAAGGCAGCGCTAAGATATCAAACTTTTTATTTATTCCTGGAATATTTCTAATTTAATGCTTTTAAATTAATTTTTTAATCAAAAGTTAACAAAATAAACACTCAAAGTTATAATTAATCTGCATGCCAAAAGAAAAAGACGAAAAGCCTACCAAAGAAGAGCAAATAAAAGAAAACAGTGACTACTTACGTGGCACTATAAAAGAAGAATTAGCAAAAGATTCTTCTCGTTTCGATGAAATAAATACAAAACTTTTAAAATTTCATGGTATTTACCAGCAGGATAATAGAGACACAAGACAGGAAAGAATAGCAAATAAGCTTGAAAAAGAATATTCTTTCATGATTCGTACAAAACTTCCTGCAGGGGAGCTGACTTCCAGGCAATATATTGCCTTAAATGAAATCTGTGACAAATACACAAATAAGACTCTCAGACTTACAACCCGCCAGACAATTCAATTTCACGGAACTATCAAAGGTAATTTACATAAAACATTAAACGAAATAAATAAAACTTTAATTCTTACTTATGGTGCATGTGGTGATGTAGTAAGAAATATAATGGCTTGTCCGGTTTGTGATATTGATTCTGAATATTCAGTTAACCTGGCCGAGATAGCAAAAACAATTTCAGATCATTTACTGCCAAATACAAGATCATATTACGAAGTCTGGATTAATGAAGAAAAAATCGACCTTGATGATAAAAAAGAAGAAGAACCTCTCTATGGAAAGACCTATTTGCCAAGAAAATTTAAAATTGGACTTGCTTTGCCGCAGGATAACTGCATTGATGTGTTTACACAGGATATAGGTCTTGTAGGGATTACAGAGGAACCTGTCATTGCGAGGAGCAAAGCGACGAAGCAATCTGCTGACGCTACACGAAATGACGTGAAACTATTAGGCTTCAATCTCCTTATCGGCGGCGGACTTGGACATCATCACAACAAACCAGAGACATACCCACGATTAGCAAGCGAGCTTGGTTTTATTACACCAGAGAAGTTAGTTGATACTCTTAAAAAAATAGTAACTATTCAAAGAGATTATGGCAGTAGAACAAATAGAAAACATGCCAGAATGAAATATTTAATTGATGATAAAGGGCTTGACTGGTTTAAAACAGAATTAGAAAAGAGAACAGGGGCCAAATTAGAATCACCAAAAAAGATTACAGAATACAAAATGTGTGACCATCTTGGATGGAACAGACAGAGGTCAGAGGTCAGAGATCAGAGATCAGAAAACAGAGATCAGAAAACAGAAGAAAAAAGTGATTTATGGTATTTAGGATTATTTATTGAAAATGGAAGGATTACTGATACTAATAAAAGACAAATAAAAACTGGATTACGGGAAATAGTTGAAAAATTTGAGCCTGGCATCCGATTAACCCCACATCAAAATGTCGTTTTAACAAACATAAAAGAAGAAAACAAAAGTAAAATAAATGAACTTCTGGCAAAGTATAAAATTTACACAAAAGAAACCGTTTCACAATTACGAAGAAATTCAATGGCATGTCCTGCCCTGCCTACATGCGGACTTGCACTGGCTGAGGCTGAGAGAACACTGCCGGATATAATTGATAAACTTGAAAAACTTGGATTTGGCAATGAAAGAGTATCCATCAGAATGAGCGGCTGTCCAAACTCATGTTCCCGTCCACCAGTAGCAGAAATTGGAATTATTGGAATGAGTGCAGATAAATACAATATTTATACAGGTGGAGACTTTGAAGGAACCAAATTAAACAAATTATTCAAAGAAAATATTTTAGGCGAGAAGGTTGCTTCTGAACTAGCTTTAATACTAAAGAACAAGCAATAAACTTTTAATCTATATTACAAATTAAACTTGAGGTAGAATTTAACGCAGGTTAGCTTAAAAGGAGATCAAAATGCTTATAAGAATATTAATTATTTTATCAATGATTTTAGGGAATTGTTTTTCATTACAAGCAAATGCACAGAATGAAAATCTAAGTCAGCCAATTCCTGGACAATTTATAGTTAAGTTTAAAGATCAAAAAGGAAATGCCTCAGATAAAATAGGCAATCTGGAAAAAAAGCATGGTGCAATGACAGATAATGTTTTTGAGAACTCATTTAAAGGAGCAACTATACATGTGCCTCCTGGAAAAGAAAAAGATGTAGCAAATGATCCAGATGTTGCACAATTAGTTCAGGACTTTACTGTTTATGCAGTAGACAGAAATAACCATGATGACCATGGTTCACCAGAAATAGAAGCAAATGGAATGTCAAGTGCTTCTATGGGTGGAGCACCAGCTCAGGTAATCCCCACAGGAATTAACTGGATTGATGCTGAATTAAATACTACAAATGAAGGTAATGGAGTAACAGTAGCTGTACTGGATACAGGAATTGATTTTAACCATCCTGATCTTATGGTGAACACATTTCTAAGCAGAGATTTTTCCGGTGACAATACCGGTGGAAATGATAATAATAGAAGTATTGGCGGACATGGTACACATTGTGCAGGTGTTATTGCTGCACTGGATAACTCAATAGGTGTATTAGGCACAGGATCTAAAATTACTCTTGTCTCAGTAAAAGTTTTAAGAAGTTCCGGCATTGGGAGTTTTAGCGGCATTATAGCCGGACTTGACTATGTTACTGCAAACGCAGGTACCATAGCAGTTACAAATTCAAGCTTTGGAGCAAATGGAGGGATAAATCCATCTCAGAGCTATTTAGATGCAGTAAATCTTTTACACGCAGCCTATCAAAGAGCAGCAAATGCAGGAGTAGTAAATGTAGTCGCTGCAGGAAATGAATCCGTAAATGTCACCACAAACAATTGTGCTCCAGCAATGTACCCGGAAGTAATTACAGTATCAGCAGTAAGCGACAGCAATGGTATTCAGGATAGTGCTGATACATGGGCATACTTTAGTAACTTTGGAACTGAAGTAGACATTATTGCACCAGGAGTAAATATTCTTTCAACAGCTCTTGGTGGCGGATATAGTTCTCTTTCCGGTACAAGTTTTTCATCACCATATGTAGCCGGGACAGTAGCTCTTTATATTTCAAAGAATGGCAGACCAGCAAATGGAAATGCACAACTTTTAAGTTCACTTATAAGTACGATTTCAAAGACACGCTCTCCACTTCCAAGTGAACCATCCGATGGATATACAGAACCTTCCTGTTACGCTAATGGAGCAGGTTTAAAGTAAGCATTATTTGCAACATTTCCTTTTCTCCAATGTCTCATAATACATGAGTATTGTTGAAAATATTACCCGTGCGTTTAAACATAAAAATTACAGAAATTTTTTTTTCTGGCAGTTCTTATCATTTACTGGGACATGGCTTCAAAATACTGCACAAAGCTGGCTTATATATCGCCTAACTGGCTCTGCTTTATTTTTAGGTCTGGTTAGCTTTGCAAGTTCATTGCCTGCATTAATACTTGCACCAATATCCGGAGTAACTGCCGATCGGTTTAACAGAAGAGATATACTGCTTACAACCCAAATATTATGCGTAATACAGGGAGTAATTTTGTCAGCGTTGTTTTTTAGTGGCCATATAAACAAATGGCAGATTTTAATTCTTGCGATTTTTCTTGGCATGGCAAATTCTTTTGATGTTACAGCCAGACAAACATTTATTCCGCTTCTTGTTACAAAAGGCGATCTTTTAAATGCAATTGCACTTAATTCATCCATGTTTAATGCAGCCAGAATCATCGGTCCGGCACTTGCCGGAATATTAATATCAAAATACGGTGAAGGCGTTTGTTTTATTTTAAATGTACTTAGTTATTTGCCTTTTATTGTATTTTTATTTCTTGTAAACATAAAAGAACAAAAAGCAAAAGAGTTTACATCTTCATTAGCACATTTAAAAGAAGGTATTTCATTTGCCTGGAATGCACTGCCTATAAGAAATTTGCTTCTTTTACTTGGCATATATAGTCTTTTCGGTATGTCATTTACAACCTTAATGCCGATTTTCAGCGATCAGATATTACATAAAGGAGCAAAAGGACTTGGAATATTAATGGGAGCATCAGGGATTGGTGCTGTAGTTGGAGCATTGTTTTTAGCATCCAGAGAAAAGGTTCTTGGCATAAAAAAAATAATTGCTCTCTGCAGTGTAGTATCAAGCATTTGTATCTTTATTTTTGCTTTTTCAAAAATATATTTGCTTTCAATCTCACTCCTAACCATAATAGGATTCTGTTCAATCATAATAATCTCAGGCAGCAATACTGCAATGCAGGCAATGTCTCCTGACAACTTGCGAGGAAGAGTTATCGGGCTTTTTTCAATGATGTTTATGGGAATATTTCCGCTTGGCAGTTTAACTGTAGGCTTTTTAGCACACATGTTAGGTGCACCAATAGCTGTCTCAATCGGAGCTGTGATTTGCTTCTTGATGGCAATATATTTTTCAATGAAAGTTCCAATGTTGACTAAAAAAGCTAAGGAGCTGATTTGCACACAGGAAAGAGCAGGTATTGTAATAGAAGAACAGATTAGTTAAGTTTTTTTCAATTCTAATTTTATACTTGCTAATTCTGACAAGACTCTATCCATCTTATTTTCAAGTCTATCAACTCTCTTTTCAACAGATCCAATTTTTTCGCCAAGAGAACCTATACTTTTATCCATGGATGTCAGTCCAAAGCTGTTCCATGATGTGGCCAAAAAAATTGAAAGCATAATCGGTAAAGTCATCTGAATAAATGGAGTATTTTTCCAATTTTCAAGGAATCCAACCTTTAACTCTAAAGCTTTTACTCTTTGTTCAATAGGATCAATCATAGCTTTATTCATAATTATACCTTCATAATACAGATCTGATAGAAGCGCGATAAATCGCGCTTCTACGCAGGCTTTTTCTTTGAATCCAATGACTGTATTGAATTAGCCAGGATAGTCAGACGATAATGGTTTTTATTTTCCTTGTCTTTCCACCTATCAGGTTTTAGTTCACCATGAACTACAATCATTCTGCCTTTAGTCAGATAATTTTCAGCAAACTCTGCCTGCTTACCCCAGGCTACAATACCATCTATAAAGTCTGCATCAATTTGCTTTTCACCCTCCTTATGTTTTTTTCTAATATTCCTGACAGCAAGGCTTAAATTTGCTTTGAAATATTTTTTATTTATACCTACCTCTTCGACCTCCGGATCTCTCGCTAATCTACCGATTAATGTAACTTGATTTTGAGCTGACATTTTGAACCTCCTTTTTAATATAAATCCAGTAGAGGCGAGATAATCCCGCCTCTACAAAGATTTATTGTTTTTTTGCTTTTTTATGTTTCTTTGTTTTCTTTGTTGACTTTTTTTTCTTTGGAGTTTCGTTTTCACTATCTTCCAAAGCTGCAGTTTGGACTTCCTGAACACCTGCGCTAAGCTGTTCTGAAGCTGTTTTTATCTCTTGTGCTTTTACAGAAGCATTAAGAAACAAAGATACAGCACAAAGTGCGATTATTGTTTTTTTCATTTTCTTCTCCTTATTGTTTCTACCAGAAAAATCCCTACGAGATTTTCCCTTTCCCTTTCCGGCATGCAAGATATTCTTCCTCAGAACATCTTGCACTTATATTTTGTACATGAGAAAAATTTCTCATGTCCCGGCTCAGAAAAAAAATTATATTAAAAAAGAGGATTTGATTTCAATAGATGATCCTGTAAATTCTTTATAAATCTGTAACCGTAGGTTACACGAATTGATAAAAAATTTTTAAGGTTCGTGAAATGTAACCGTGGGTTACATTGTTACTTAAAGAAATTTCTTTTTTATGTATTCAAAGTGTGAGTAAGTAAGAAAGAAAAGTAGTTCAATTACAAAAAGTAGCTGATAAAAATATCTTGATTCAGGCTGGTAGGGAAATGAAACAATAATTACAGAAAGGGGAATTGAAATTAAAAATAAGACCTTACTAATAGGTATAATTTTTTTCTTAAGCGGGGAATATAGCAGCAAGCTAAAACAGGACATAAACACCATTAACCACTTTGAAATATCTATTAATGGATGGAAATATCTGGCACTTGAAAATCCAGGGAATAAGTTTCCAAGAAAGAGTTCCTTTAAATTTAAAACCCGCTCTTTAAGCCAATGAGGATTTTTTTTCATACATTCCCACCCTAAGTCATAAAAATACTTTTGATCATTTATTGGATGATTTGTTTTAAATGTGGGCCATTCCTTGTGCTTCCAGTTCAGCGGTGGACCAAGCGAAAAATTATGTTTTTTATATGATGAAGATAGTCCACGGTATTTACACTGGGCAAGAAAAAAATTTGCTCCTGTACTGTTATGCAGACCGGATACATTTCCTTTTGAAATATAAAATATCTGGGAACTGGCAATAAAGATGACTAAAAAGAAACCAAGAGAAAAAATCACGCTTTTTACAAGATGACTAATTCCAGACTTCTTTCCGGAAAGTAAAAGATAAAACAAGAAAGACAGGAAAATTGGAGCTAAGCTGGGCTTTAATGCAACTGTAAATCCAAACACAATGCCACTAAAGAATATTCTCGGGTTTTTATTATTAGAACTGAAAAGCAAATAAACTGAAAAAATAAAAACAGGGATAGCAATATTTTCTGTAAGTATAAATGCGTTTAAATATATCAATGGATAGCTAAATGCATAAAACAAAGTAGCAAGCATGGGAATAGGTGATTTATTAATTAGATCTTTAGCAATAAAATAGAAAAACACTATAGAAATAGAAGATAAAAAAATATGAAAAGTTAACACACTTTCCAGCAAATGTTTATATAAACCAATAAAAGCAATAATCTTAAAAAGGAATGAAAGATATATTTTAAAAAAAACAGGCCATGCTGCCCAGTGAAACATTGAAAAAATATTACCTTCATACATTGCAAGCGCTCTATTCCAATACCCACTCATATCACTTACAAGGTAATGTTTATAATCAGTGAAATAAAAAACATAAACAATTCTTGTTATGAATGAAGTAACTACTATTAATGCTAAGTAGTAATAATCTGTGGGCAGTTTCTTTAATCTATCCAGCAAATCATTTTTGTAAGTTTCTAATTGGGTCATTTGAATCTTAGTCACCAGTTTTGGTTTCTTTTAGCTCCTAAGTATATATTTCATCTAGATACCTGTAAAGCCAAAAAGAAAAGTTGGGTTTTGTATTGAACGCTAAAAAAAATAGCTCAATTTCTTGAGCTATTTAATTAGTGTAATTTACGGAAGCTTTATTTTGTTCTTGCTCTTCTATCTCTAGTTAATGCAAGATCTTTAGATAATATAGTTCTTTCCGTTGCAAGAACTACTACTGAATTTCCCAAATCTATCATTGAACCTGATAGGGTAAATTTAACTGTAATAACCCCGTTTTTATTTACCGTTACCTGTTCATCTCCTTGACTTATGCCGCTTGGGAATACAGTAGCAACAATATCATTGGTGATACTGTTAGCAGTTTTGTTGTGCAGTCCTTTCCTTGCAGCAACTAAAGAACGACCTCTTAAGGTTATAGTAGCTTTGTTGCCATGATGTACATTCAAAGACAATCTTCTTATTACAGTAGGGCTTACAAGAGGATTAAAGTTAATTATCTCAATAATTCCACTTAGTGAGAGTCCATTACTTAAATTAAATGAAAATACTGCATCGCCTGTACTGACTGCATTCCCATCTGGTAAAAGCAGAGTAAGAATGTATTTGTTAGGTTCATTAGAAATACTCATTATTTCATACTGAAGATCATTGAATACATTTCCATTACTGGATGAAAGGCTTAAAGAGAGTATTTCTGTATCTATTAAGGGCAATGAAGACCTAATTTCAAAAGATGGGTTAGAACCAGGATAAGCAGTTCCAACTTTCCCAATAAACTCATCTGGAATTAATGGAAGTTCAACTGCATTTGGTAGTTTTGGAGTTCCTGTAATATCGATATCATATCCTCTTCCTGCTTCAAAGCCACCGGAGGAAGAACTAGAAGAGGAACTACTAGAAGAAGAGCCGGAAAATTGGTCTGTTCCTAAATTCCCTGAAGATGAAGTTCCTGGTACACATTCCGGGAGATTCGAACAAATTTCTGG
Source organism: Candidatus Melainabacteria bacterium (assembly GCA_023250195.1). Lineage (GTDB taxonomy): Bacteria > Cyanobacteriota > Vampirovibrionia > 2-02-FULL-35-15 > 2-02-FULL-35-15 > 2-02-FULL-35-15. The sequence continues at coordinate 430,387 of JAHFBF010000001.1, forward strand.
ATTAAATTCACAGCAGCCAAATATACAGCAGTTGTTTCCGCACATTGTCCATTGACAGTCTGGAACGTTAGATATTCCTCCTCCTCCTACAGGTACACAAACTGGGGCAGGATTGTTACAGAGTAGTGCTTCTTGATGACGAATAACTGTTCGAGTAGGTAAATTGTCTCCTACTGTACAACAGGCAGGTGTATTCTCTGAACAAGATGGTGAACCTAAAGAAGGGCAAGCAGGAGTAGAACCAGTAGGACATGTTACTGCTCCATCTACACAACTTATACCACCTGAAGAAGAACCTCCTGATGATGTAGAACTTGAAGTTGTTGATGATGTTGAGCTTGTTGAACCTGATGTTGAACTTGAAGTGCTTGATGTTGAGCTTGAAGTGCTTGATGTTGAGCTTGAAGTGCTTGATGTTGAGCTTGTTGATGATGATGTGCTAGAAGAACCATGATGATCATCGTCGTCATCATCATGACCGCCTGTTGATGATGTACTACTTGATGTTGAGCTTGTTGATGATGATGTGCTAGAAGAACCATGATCATCATCGTCATCATCATGACCGCCTGTTGATGATGTACTGCTTGATGTTGAACTTGAAGTGCTTGATGTTGAGCTTGAAGTACTTGATGTTGATGAGTTAGATCCTGAAGTCGATGAGTTGGATCCTGATGTTGATGAACTAGAACTTGATGCAGGATCACACTTAACCTTGTCATCACACATTGACATAGAATCACAACAATTTGGTTCTCCATCTATGCAAGATAAAGTATCCATACCACTACATGATGCTACTTCTCCACTAGTACAAAAAACATTCCCATTGGAACAAAATGCAGTTTCTTTATCTTTCTTTGTCTTTATTGAATGTGAAGTTCGTGATATAGAAGTGTAATTTCTATTTCTACCATTTGAATATGCTTGTGCTGCAGAATAATCTTTTGTCTTGAATAGAGCCAGTGTTGGTAAATTAAGAATTAATATTAAAGTAAGACTAACTAAAAATTTAAAGGCCTTTAATTTGATGTTTTTATTTGATTCTTGATTTTGCATTTTAATATCCTTAATTTCCCTTGAAACTTCTAAAACTACTAGAAGTAAAATCATATGACACAGTTAATACAAAGTCAATAAATCCTAAAAGTTAATTTTAGATCTTAAGCATTAATCTTAAACTCTTTATGTTTAGCTTTAGATATATCTATATAAGATTAAAAATTTAGGGTGCACTGTTACATGCACCCTAAAAGCTTTTCACAAAGAAATGCGATTAATTGCGTTCTCTACTGCCCTGCAGGGAAGTCACAAATTACACGGAAGCCACGAGTACTCCCTGTAGCTGTAGTTTGATTTCTAAAGTCTGCTGTAATAGGCGATGTAGCATCACTGGTTGAAGTATAATTTCCTCCACGAGTTATTGCATATTGAGCATCAGTACTATCCGTAAACAGTTTACCGCTATTCTTACCACCATTTAAGTCAGCAGTAGCTCCAGATTGTGTTGGAAGACCTGATCCTTCAAAGTCTATGTCTACAGCAGCAGCACCACCTGCAATATCCTGAAAATTAAAGACACTGTTGTTTGTTGTAAATGGCAGTACTATTCCAGCTCCTGGATAGCCAGAATCAACTATAAAATCTGAACCACCAGACATAGAAGAATTTGTAATCGTAAGGTCTCCCCATTCTTCTACATTACCAATCAAGTCATATACCTGCTTATCACCATCAAATGCACTATTTGAGTTAGTTACATCATCAGCTATTGCACTGGATGCAAATGTAGTACCATCAGTATTCTTAGTAGCTGAACCATCCAAAATATGTCCCCAGCTTTTAAAGCCAGTACCAGTTAAACATCTATCTCCAGTACCACTTTGATTTGGATCATCAGCACATTGGAATGAAGCACTATTTCTTAGATCTCTGTTTCCATCCCTGGTATTTCCTCTTTCATTCCAACCATTTGTAGCGGTTGCACCAAAGATGCTTTTTTGTTTTGCAAATCTGCCCAGTATATAAAGTGCTGTCCATTCCTTATTTCCAATAAGTTTACACGATCCTAAAGATGAAATTTGGGCACTGGAAGCAGATGCGTTTGCTTTTGCAGTTGAGTGGCTTATGTTAGTCCAAGGTACTACATTTCTCTGACTGACAGGAATAGAAGAACTGCCCTCTGCGGTAGCAGTAGCATCTGCTTTTGATGCTTCATATTTATTAATCCAGAAACCCCCAAAAACAATTCCATTAATAATAAATCTTGGTATTCTTACCATTCTTGTTGTACAAAGTGAAGATGGTGATACATCACATGAGCTTGTTGAGAAGGTCTTTTCATCTGAGTATGAATTCCAGCTAGAGGAAACTTCCTGAACTGTAGGAATATCATTTGCTCCTTGGCAGTCAGCCACTGTACATGACCCACTTACGTTTATATCTTCAGTAGCTGTATCACATGAACCATTGCCGTTTAAATCCCAGCAATTTAAACCATTAGTTCCATTGGTACCGTTAGTTCCGTTGGTTCCATTTGCTCCATTAGTCCCATTGGTTCCATTTGCTCCGTTGGTTCCATTAGTTCCATTACAGACATAATTTGTTGCTGTGACTTCACCGGAATCTAAAGTATTGTCATTATTTGAATCAAGCCCTGATTCTACTTTCTTGCCACCAGTAGAACAATTTGTTCCTGCTGATTCTGTAGTAATCTTTACCAAACTGTTTAAACCATTAGTTCCATTGGTACCGTTAGTTCCGTTGGTTCCATTTGCTCCATTAGTTCCGTTAGTTCCGTTAGTTCCATTGGTTCCATTACAGACATAATTTGTTGCTGTGACTTCACCGGAATCTAAAGTATTGTCATTATTTGAATCAAGCCCTGATTCTACTTTCTTGCCACCAGTAGAACAATTTGTTCCTGCTGATTCTGTAGTAATCTTTACCAAACTGTTTAAACCATTGGTTCCATTGGTACCGTTAGTTCCATTGGCTCCGTTTGCTCCATTGCAGACAAAAGATGTTGAACTTACTTCACCAGAATCAAGCACACTATTTCCATTAGCATCAAGACCAACTTCTATTTTTCTTCCACCTGTTGCACAATTTGCTCCGGCTGATTCTGTGGTTGATTTTGTAAGTGCATTATTTCCACCCATTCCATCACTACCATTGCTTCCTGCATTTCCAGCAGTTCCAAGTGGAATAGTAAAAGTCAGGTTACAAAGAACCGGATCAAAAAACGCATCAGCCTTTGTCCCTGGTGCACCATTATTTGCTGAGATCATTAATAATGCATTTAGATCATTACAGACACCCATACCATCCATGCCATTAATCCCATCCATTCCATCCATAATTACAACGGTAGGGATAGTTTCAGGAGACAAACTATTTGTTCCAAGGGTCTGATTATTTACAAATACTCCACCTACAATAGTTACTGTTGAGTTAAGAATCGGACTTGTAATAGTTATATCTCTAGATCCAACTGGAGCATCACTTTTCGGAGTAGCTAACACATCCAAAGTTGAATCATCTAAAGCTATAGTCTCTCTTACAGTAATATCATTATTGCTGAATGAAACTTCTGTAAATGCATCTAATCCTTTACCTTTAATTGTAAGTTTATTTTCTACCCCGGCCTTTAGATCCCGTGTTATTGAATCAAGCCTAAACTCAGGTAGAGTAAACACAATCGTGTCAGCAGAATCATTGCCATCAACAGTAGCTCTTAAAGTATATTGGCCTGGTTTTAACCCTTTTACAAAAATTTTGAATATTTTAAAGTCCAGGGCCTGAACTATTGAGCTTTGATTTTGAGTTTTATTTAAATTAAACGTAACTGATTGATTTTTTGTAACTATTTTATTTTTACCTGTTTTTATTAAGTTTTGATCTTCTCTAAGCTCTGATATTCTAAATATCTTTAATCCAGTCATTAAAAGTGTGGCATTGTCAATTCCAAGACCTGTTCCCTGTGCACCAATAACTTCTACTTTTACAACCATTGCATCAGGCTTAAGTAACAGATCCAGGGATACTCTTTGATCAAGTTCTATATTATTCCTGTTATATCTGAATGCCGGCAATAAATTAGCTGATATTCTCTCTTGAGAAATTGTACTTCTGGCTTTTACTGCATAAATATTAACTGCATAAGCAGCACCGCTTTGATTCAGCAGAAGTACAGCTATTAATACAACCTTACATAGAAGACTTAACTTATTTTTCATTTTTGCAGCTCCCCAATTTTCTTAACTGGATAACTCTTCTCAGATCAAGACTAAGAATAAGTTAAATCCAAGTACAAGCCCTTTTGTGATCCATGGCAACCCTAAGATCATGTTGCACTGGACATCATTCACTTGATATAAAGACAAAGTTATTTATTGCAAAAAAATAGGGTGCACTGTTACATGCACCCTAAAAGTTTTTCACGAAGAGGCTCTTACTCTTTAGAAGTCACAGATTACACGGAATCCACGACGCTCGTCAGTAGTAGTAGTCACATCATTACCATCAATTATAAGTGGTGAAGGAGCACTGGCACCATCATTACAAGCACCACCACGAGTTATACCGTATTGTGCATCTGTTGTAGTTGTAGAAAGAGTTCCTGAATTCTTCCCGCCATTTGTATCATTCAAGCCACCATTTGCAGTAGCAGGAAGTCCAAGTCCACTAAAAGTAGATGATGTTGATATATCTATAGAGTTAAAGATCGCTCCATCTGTCGTAAATGGAAGCACTGATCCTGCTCCTGTATAGCCAGTATCAACTACAAAGTCTGAGCCAGACATGGTAGAAGAATTTGTAAAAGTATAGTCAATCCATTCTTTTACATTTCCAACAAGATCATAGACCTGTTTATCACCATCCAAAGTATCAGCACCTGATCCACCATTGTCATCTTTAACAGCATCTGCTGTACTACCAAGTGAAGTACCTGTCGCATTTATAGTAGCTGAACCATCTAAAAGATGTCCCCAGCTCTTATAACCTGTTCCAGTTAAGCAGACATCGCCAGTACCACTTTGATCTGGATCATCTTCACATACAGATGAACCACTATCTCTGCCATCTCTGTTTCCATTTCTGGTATTCCCTCTTTCATTCCAACCGTTTGTAGCAGTTGAACCAAAGAGTCCTGTACTTTTTGCAACTTTACCAAGAATATAAAGAGCAGTCCACTCTTTCATTCCTATAAGTCTGCATGAACCAATACCAGTAATTTGTCTATTTAAACTAGATGCATTTGTCTTTGCAGTAGCCTGACTTATGTTTGTCCATGGCTCTACTCTACGTTGGCTTACAGGTACACTAGAAGTTCCTTGATCTGTTGCTGTAGCATTTGCTCTAGAAGCTTCATACTTGTCTATCCAGAAACCACCATACTCTACACCTTTATAAGTAAACTTTGGTATTTTTACCATTCTAGTCATACTGCTCATGTCATTTGTAGTGTAGTTTACTTCATCAGATAAAGTATTCCAGTTATTCACCAAACCGATAATTGCTGCTTCCTGGCAATCATCAGCTGTATATAAACCGTCATTATTTACATCTTCAGCTGCATCATTTACACCATCTTCATCTACATCCCAGCAGTTAATTCCATTAGTTCCATTTGAACCATTGGTTCCGTTTGTACCATTAATTCCATTACAGACATAGCTGGTAGAAGCGATTTCACCACCAGTTAGCATATTGTCATTATTTGCATCAATACCGGCTTCCACTTTCTGACCGCCAGCTGTACAGTTTGCACCTGAACCTTCAGATGTTACAACAACTAAGCTAGTTGAGCCATTGGTTCCGTTAGTACCATTAGTTCCATCAGTTCCAGCACAATCAGCAACGTCTACTACAGTATCACCATTTAGATCTTCAGTTGCTACATCACCTACTCCATTATTATTTAAATCCCAGCAGGCTTGTCCGTTGGTTCCATTAGTACCGTTAGTTCCATTAGTTCCGTTGGTTCCGTTAGTACCATTGGTTCCGTTTGTACCATTAGTTCCATCAGTTCCAGCACAATCAGCAACGTCTACTACAGTATCACCATTTAGATCTTCAGTTGCTACATCACCTACTCCATTATTATTTAAATCCCAGCAGGCTTGTCCATTGGTTCCGTTGGTTCCGTTAGTTCCATTGGTTCCGTTAGTTCCGTTAGTTCCGTTGGTTCCGTTAGTTCCATTAGTTCCGTTGGTTCCGTTTGTACCATTGGCTCCATTACAGACATAGTTTGTAGAAGTAATTTCACCACCAGCTAAAGAACCATTATTATTTGTATCCAGTCCAGATTCTACTTTTTTCCCACCATTAGCACAATTTGCACCAGCTGATTCTGTAGTAACCTTTACCAAGCTGTTCAAACCGTTGGTTCCATTTGTACCATTAGTTCCGTTGGTTCCGTTTGTACCATTGGCTCCATTGCAGACATAGTTTGTAGAAGTAATTTCACCACCAGCTAAAGAACCATTGCCATTTGTATCTATTCCAGATTCTACTTTCTTTCCACCATTAGCACAATTTGCACCGGCTGATTCTGTAGTAATCTTTACCAAACTGTTCAAGCCATTGGTTCCGTTAGTTCCGTTAGTACCATTAGTTCCATTTGTACCGTTGCATACATAAGTAGTTGATGTAATTTCTCCTCCACTTAAAGAACCATTGCCATTTGTATCAACCCCACTCTGTATCTTCTTTCCACCATTAGCACAGTTTCCACCTGGGTTTTCATTTGAGGATGTTACAAGTGTTTGTAAACCATTGCAAACATATGATGTAGCATCAACTTCTCCCGAGTCAAGAGTACTATCACCATCATCATCTACTCCTACCTGAATTTTTCTTCCACCGTTTGCACAGTTTCCACCTGGGTTTTCATTTGAGGATGTAATTAAACTGTTTGATCCATTACATGCATAAGTCGTAGAGTCTATTTCACCTGCATCAAGTGTGTTATCTCCATCATCATCTACTCCTACGCGAATCTTTCTACCACCGCTTGGACAGTTTGCTCCAGATGGTTCGCTTGAAGATGTAATTAAACTGTTTGATCCGTTACATGCATAGGTTGTAGAGTCTATTTCACCTGCATCAAGTGTGTTATCTCCATCATCATCTACTCCTACGCGAATCTTTCTACCACCGCTTGGACAGTTTGCTCCAGATGGTTCGCTTGAAGATGTAATTAAACTGTTTGATCCGTTACATGCATAAGTCGTAGACTCAACTTCTCCAAGATCAAGAACATTGTCTCCGTCATCATCTACTCCTGCCTGAAATTTTCTACCACCACTTGGACAGTTTGCTCCGGATGGTTCGCTTGAGGATGTAATTAAACTGTTTGATCCATTACATGCATAGGTCGTTGATGTAATTTCTCCACTATCAAGAACACCACTTCCATCAGTGTCAGTACCAACTTCAAACTTTTGCCCACCGCTTGGACAGTTTGCTCCGGATGGTTCGCTTGATGTATTAGTTAAACTATTTTCACCTGCAGGAATACCAAGAACTAAAGTACACAAAATAGAATTAAAAGTAGTAGTAGCTGCTAAACCTGGCGCAAGGGTAACATTTGAAATTACAAGTGTTGCATTCATATCATCACAAACACCCATTCCATCAGATCCATTACTTCCATTAATTCCATTAAAACCTACAGGAATGCTGAAAGTAAGGTTACAAAGAACTGGATCAAAAAACACATCAGACATTGAACCTGGGATTCCATTGTTTGTAGTAATCATTAATAAAGCATTCATATCATCACAAACACCCATTCCATCCACGCCATTCATACCATCCATAATTACAACAGATGGATTAATGTTTGCATTATCAGGAGATAAACCATTTGTTCCAAGGGTCGGATTATTTACAAGTACTCCATTTACTATAGTGACCGTATTGCCAGTAAGCGGACTTGTAATAGTTACATCTCTATAACCATTTGGGGCATTACTTGTTGAAGTTGCCAATACCTTTAAAGTAGAATCATCTAAAGCTATGGTATCTCTTACAGTAATATCACCATTGCTGAATGAAACTGCTGTTAATGCATCCAATCCTTTTCCTAGAAGTGTAAGTGTAGTTTCAACACCGGGATTTATAACTGATGGGGTTACTGCATCCAGTCTAAAGTTTGGCCTTGTAAACACAATCGTGTCAGTAGAATCATTATCATCAATAGTAGCTCTTACAGTATATTGGCCAGGAAGACGTCCTTTTACAAATACTTTGAATATTTTAAAGTCCAGAGCCTGAACTATTAAGCTTTGATTTTGAGTTTTATTTAAATTAAAAGTAACTGATTGATTTTTTGTAACTATTTTGTTCTTGCCTGTTTTTGTCAACTTTTGATCTTCTCTAAGCTCTGATGTTCTAAATATCTTTAATCCACCCATTAAAAGTGTGGAATTATCAATTCCAAGGCCTGTTCCCTGTGCACCAATAACTTCTACTCTTACAACCATTGCATCAGGCTTAAGTAACAGATCCAGGGGTATTCTTTGATCAAGTTCTATATTATTCCTGTCATATCTGAATGCCGGCAATAAATTAGCTGATACTCTCTCTTGAGAGATTGTAGTTTTGGTTTTAACTGCATAAATATTAACTGCATAAGCAGCACCGGTTTGATTCAGCAGAAGTGCAGCTATTAACACAACCCTACATAGAAAGCTTAATTTATTTTTCATTTTGAAAATTCTCCTGTTTTTTTAACTAGCTAACTCTTCTCAGATTAAGAAATAAGTTAAATCCAAGTACAAGCCCTTTTTACGATCCATGACAGCCCTAAGGTTATATTATAACTGGATATCATTCAACTCTTTTTATAATTTATTTATCTTCATTTTGTTATAAAGACAAAATACACTTGCTTCAAAAAACTCTAAAACAAAGATTGATCAGGAAATATATATTTTTAGATTAATTATTTTTAATATATTATGATCATTGAACTGATTCCAGTTAATCTACATTGATTTTTTTAATTTAGGTACTAAAACACTAAAGTGAACTTAATACAACTTATCAGGTTACAAATAATTCTTCTATCAGGGACTCTTTTACTGTTTGTTTGTTTTTTTAGTGCTTCTTTTGCTCAAATAACTTCAAGCACTACTCAAACAAATATTAAAACAAGCAGCAGTGAAATAACCTCTTCTTTAAAAGAGAAATATCAGGTAGATAAATATTACTGGGTCATCTATGATAATGTCTGCCCATACTGCCGCTCAGCTACAAAACATATTAAGGACCTTGACTGGGAGAAAAAAATCAAGTTTCTATCTTATAGAAATCCTTTGACTTATAGAATATTTCCTGATCTGTCTAAAGAAGAATGTGAGAAAGATGTACACATGGTTACACCAAAAGGTGAAATTTTGTCCGGTTATAAAGTATTCAGAACGATAATAGATAACTTAACAGCTACAAAGATTTTGAATCCTCTTCTTAAAAATAATTATGCAGAAGCAAAGCTAAATGAAATCTACGAAAAGATGGTTAAAGAGAGAAGTTGCTATTATAAGAAGTCCGAGACCTGTGGTTTAACAAGCCGTAAAGAAGAACAATAAAGTCCAGGGTTACACCTTCCATAATCAGCCAAGAAGCACGTCGAATAAGGATTTGTGGTACAATGCCTACATCTACCTGAGTGTAGATGTTTAGTATGATTTAGGTTTTGTGATCTTGAGAAGAGTATTAAGTTTTTATTGTGTTTTTAAATTAAGCGGTCTCGAGCTTAGTCCTCTTTCGAAAGTTTTCAGTGCCTAGTTAAAGAAAGAGGATAAAGAAATGACAAAGAAATTATTTGTTGGTAATCTGCCATTTGGAATTGCAGATTTTGAACTTGAAGATTTATTCAAGGGATATGGTGAAGTTACTTCAGCAAAAGTAATCGTAGATAGAAGAACCGGTCGTTCAAGAGGATACGGTTTTGTAGAAATGGGAACTGAGGATCTTGCCCAACAGGCAATCGAAGCATTGAATGGTACTGAATTAAAAGGCCGGCCCATTAATGTCAGTCTTGCAAGAGAGCAGACTGAAGGCGGTGGCGGACGTGATCGTGGCGATCGTGGCGGTTTCTCAGGAGGCTACGGTGATGGCAGTGGTAGTAGTGACGGCGGTTTCAGAAAAAGAAGCAGCTATAACAATAACTACTAAAAGTCCAAATTAAAAACCATATAGAACTTCTCAGAGGTTTTATCTATTTTAAACTTCCAGGAAGTTCTACATTTTTTAGTTTTGTCGTAACTTTTATGTAAAATACTACTGATGTTCTTAAAATAAATCAAAAGGCAGGAACTTGTGGCAGTTAATTTAAATGTAAAACCTAACGACATTAGTTTTAAAAAAAACTTTGAATCTGGTTCGACTAAAGAACTAAATTTAATTTCCAAGAACGAGTACAGAGCAGTACTGGCAAAACTCCTTCCGGAAGAATGTTTCAAGCCTGATACAAAACATGTTCTTCATTATCTTGTATGTATGGGGATTTACCTGATAGGAATATTTTCTATAGTAAACATTTCATTTTTACCTTTAAAAATTATCATCTCGGCAGTTATGGGAATTACTCTTACTGCTTTGACTTTTTTCCTGCATGATCTTTTTCATGGTTCAATCATCAAATCAAATCTGCTTGCTTACCTCACAGGACTTTCTGTCGGTATATTTAATTTATTTGCTCCGATCTTCTGGAAAAGAGTACATAATTTTCATCATGCAAGAACAGGAAGTATTGATGATCCTGACAGAAGTTATATACTGCATGAAAAGCCTACTAATGCTCTTGAAAAATTTGTTTATTCAATGAGAATCTCCGATGAAGCAATACACCCGTTTATAAGTATGCTTTTTATGTCCTTGGGATTTTTCTTCTACTTTTTTAATAATATGTTTTATGGCCTTGTTGCAAATAGAGCAAGCATAAAAGAAGATAAGAAATATCAGAGAGTCCAGGAGTTATTCAAAAAGAAAAGAGACAGACTTTTTGTGCTTGGAGAATTAATTCTAATATTTTCCTTTCAGGCTTTCTTATTTGTTTATGTCTGCAATCAAAACTTCTTGAATTATTTCCTGGTATCTCTGATGCCTGTTGGAATTGCACACATAATTGCAATGTCATATATTCACACAAATCATTTCCTTTCTCCGCTTACAGGAGATATTGATGATCCATTGGTAAACTCACTTTCACTAAAAAACAGCTGGTTTGTTGACAAAATATTTTCAAATTTTTCTCACCATGTAGAACATCATTTATTTCCATCAATGGGTTCATATCATTATCCTAAAGTAAGAAAACTGCTTTTAAAACTTTATCCTGAAAGATATCAGCTTATTCCAATGATCGATACCATGAAGATGCTCTTCAAAACACCACGAATATACGGGGATTATACACACCTTGTAAATATTGATGGTACAAAGAAAATTGATTGTCTTTTGCCCACAAATTAAATCACTTCTTCTTAAATGTTTTATTAACATAATCTATTTCCTGCCAGATGGATTTCATTGTAAATTGACGCTCAGCAACCAATAAAATTGAAGCAATAGGCATTATTAAAACTCCCAATATACCGGTTCCAAGAGTAAAGGCACTTAAGTCATTTGAAATGATTTGATCAATAGATAATACTAATGTAGTAAGAGTAAAAGAACTTATTGAAACATAAAAAAGTGTAAGTGCAGTTTCAAGAAGCTTGATTCTAGGTCCAATTTTTTCGAGCTGATAAAAAATTTGCTCTAACTCTGTTTGGTTAGTTTCTGTTTTTGCTTTTTCACAAAGTCCCCTGCAAATATCCGTTACTCTTATTAATCTCCCTGAAGTTGAAATGATTAAACTCCCACAGGCTGAAATTAAAATTGCAATGGTTACAATTGAAGTCGTAAATAGTGCTGTAGTTAAAGTGTTCACAAAAACTATTCTAACAACATAAATCTGTAATAAGATTTAAATCTTAAGAGAATTTTTATTTTTGAACATACCACTATATGCTCTTACTCAGTATTGAATGTATATCCAACACCTCTAATAGTCTGAAAAATAGTAGGCTTGCGGGGATTATCTTCAAATTTTTTCCTCAAATATCCAATATGAATATCAACAGTCCTTGTCTCACCATATTGAGCCCAGCCCCAGACATTAGTTAACAGTTCATTTCTTGAAAATACTTTGTTCGGACATTTTGCAAGAGCATATAAAAGCTGGAATTCTTTTTGAGTAAGTTCTCTGATTTCACCTTTATGTTTTACTTTTCTTTTTTCAAGATCAATTTCCAGATCTTTAACTGAGATTTTTTTTAGGTTTTCTTCATTGCTCTTTTTTAAATTAACTTCAATTCGAGCAAGCAGTTCATTAATGTGCAATGGTTTCCTTATATAATCCTGAGCACCAAGCTCAAGTCCAATTACTGCATCTATTTCAGATATTTTCTTTGTTAGAAATATTATTGGATTACTATATCCTTCAGAACGTAAAGATTTACAGACTGAAAATCCATCCAGCTCAGGAAGTGAAACTTCAAGAACAACTAAGTCAGGTTTCTCTTTTAGTGCAAGCTCTAAGCCTGTTTTTCCGTTCCTAGCAATAATTAATGAATAGCCATTGCGTAACAAGGCATTTTCTACTTGAGCTAACACATCGTCATCATCATCGACAACAAGGATTCTCGCATTCATAAGTTTGTACTAATCTATCTTTGTTATCATTCTACTACAGTATTTAAAAACTATAAGGACTTTTTATCTGTTTACTTACTTTGTTTCAATTAGTTACATTAATCAGCTAAATTTTTTACCTTTGTAAAGAACCAATTATTAATACTTAAGATTTCATACATAGGTTAACCTCTAACTCATTTACTAAGTGAGTAAAGTTATTAACAAAGGTACATAAATCAGAGCAACCAATGTACTTAAAAACACTACAAGTGAAGCCTTTTCAGGCTGTGCTCTCAATTCTGTAGAAAAAGCTACTAGATTTGCCGCTAAAGGCATCACAGATAATAAAATCATTACCTTATGAACAGAACTGTTAAAAATACTAATAAAATTTACATCAACAAAAACTAACATTCCAATTAAGAGAGGCCAGATTACAAATTTTGCCCCAAATGCAGAAAGTAAAAACTTCAAATCCAACTTAAAACTCTTCATATCTGAAAGTCCTAAGCCAATTAACATCATCCCAAGCACTGTATAAGCTCCAATAAAATTGCCTGCAAAACTTAAATAATTTTTCCCAAGCTGCAATCCAAAAAAATTAACCAGAAGTCCAATTAAAAATGCATAAACTGTCGGAAGCTTTAAAAGTCTTAATATTGAATCTCTACCCGTATGATTTCCTCTTGCAATTATAAAAAATCCAAGAGAGTTTTCAAATACTGTAAAACCAAGTATTCCTAAAATCATAATTCCAACTGCTTGTTCTCCTAAAAATTCAATAGCTACAGGTATACCAAAATAACCGGTATTTGCAGTGCCGGCCGCAAGAGCCAAAAGATTTTTTGTGTTGTCCTTAAAAAGCACTCCTCCAAGCAGGTAAAACAAAATGCATATAAAAGAACAGCAAATAAAAAATATCAACGGTAAAAGAAGTAATTGAAATGTAATCTTTGTAGTAACTATGCTGTTAAAAATTACTATTGGAGCAACAACATAAATTAAAATAGAAGCAATGGTTTCTTTTTTAGCATTTAATTTTTTCCCTGCAATAAATCCAAGCACAATGAGCATGTATAAAGGAATAATTTTAATTAAAAGTGAGAAAAATATTTGCACTTAGTTATTTTAGCTTGAACTTAAGCAGTAATTTCCTTAGGTACTGAATCAAGAGGACAGGATTTAATCTGAGCAAACAGAGTTTCAATACCTACAACTTCTTCATTAGGAGCCCCTGAATTAGGGTTTGTTATATTCAATCCAAAAAGAGCTATTTTAGGACTACCAAACCGACTTGCATAATTGCCACTTATGAAAACTGATCTTGTCTCACAAAGACTTCTTCCATCTGGTGCAGTAACTGGTTCTCCAATAGGACTGTCCTCTTCATCTCTTCCATAATATTCAACTGATAATTCATAATTGTATTCAGCTGGTCTATTACCACTTTCTTCAAATAAAGCACCATAGCGCTGTTCTAAATTTCTTTTTAATACTGCAGAGGTTGATGGGAATTTGTTTACAAAACCTAAAACGCAAGATTGTCTTAAACCAATTTCCATAACATTTCCTTTCTAGTAAAATTCTAAGCGAGGATTTTCTGTAAACGAAAATCCGAGCGGGTTAAGTGAGACAAAGCGAGGAGTCATCGTAGTTCATCAAGAAAAAATCAATGAACGAAGATGCGACGAGCGAAGGAATTGGACCCAAGCGGGTTCGAACCGCTGACCTCCTCCGTGCAAGGGAGGCGCTCTACCAACTGAGCCATGGGCCCGTTCAGAAAATCAGATATCAGAGATCAGAGAATCAGAATGATTCAGTGAATTATTATAGCGTTTTTATTTGAACAATTCCTGAAATCCTTTTGTATTAGTTATTTCGTCTTCTAGTTCAGGAGCAAAGACAAGACATGTTTTGACAATGTTTTCCTGACTTAATGCCTTTACTAATCCTGATACTTCTGAAAGCTCTTTTACGACTCCATTATTCTGCTTTATAAAAATTGCTTTACCGGTTTTATCAGTAACCTGATATGGTTCATATGGCTTTGCAGCTGATTGTTCAATCCCTAAATAAAAAGTTGGATCAACGTCTTTATTTTTTGAAATTGGTTTTAATTTTTCCAGAACCTCACTGATTTTATTTTTGTTAACTTCCTGACGAAACTCAAGTGACTTAAATAACTTACGCATTGTAAAGCGACCTGATAAATCTTTCAAGATTTTGTCACCTGTTAAATCTTCTGAAAAACTTTGAATGGCTGACATAAGATAAAAATCATCAACCCCTAAATATGGACTCAAATCAATTTTTTCTAATTGCTTTTTGTCAATATTCAACCACTCATATAAAACATGAGGAATATTTTTTGGTTTAACTTCCTTTAATCTCTCAATAATTTTTCTAAGCAAAAAGTCACATGCAAGATTTTTTTTGTGCTGGTAAACCTGCTGGTACATGGAGTATCTGGCTTGCAAATAATGAATTACTGCATCCAACCCTACATTTTCATTTATAACCAGCAGAGGCGAAGTTCCCTCACCCCTGACTTTATCAACTTCAAGAGAAGCAATTATTCTATCTGACCCCGTTAAACCATAAGGCACCCCGATATAATATGAATCTCTATGAAGATAATCCAGCCTATCACAATCCACATAACTCGAAATAATCTGACTTAAGTAGAGGCGGGGTAATCCAGCCTCTACTTTACCATTCATTATTTCAATAACATCATCAAGAAAGTTCTTGTCAAATTCTACAAAGAGTTTACGAATCTCTGAATCACCTTCGATAATTTTCTTTGTCCATTGCTCATGACTAAAACCTAAAAGCTTCTCAGAAGTATGGCTGAACGGACCATGTCCAATATCATGTATCAAAGCAGAAACCAATATTCTGGCTTTATATTTATTTATTTCTTCAAAGTTATCTGCCAGGTGAGTTATCATTTTCTTTGCAACAAACATTGCACCTATACTGTGACCAAAGCGGGTATGTTCTGCCCCATGAAAAGTAAACCAGCCAAGCCCCATCTGCCTTATCCTTCTCAATCTCTGAAATTCTTTTGTATCAATTATATTTGCAAGCAAAAAGTCTATAGGATCATTCAAATTAAGCTTAATTGGCCCATGTATCGGATCTAAAAATGTTCTCTGTTTGTAAGTATTTTTTGTTATCATTATAAATCTCTAAGGTTAATTATATACATGATGATATAACTTATGAAATTAAAACAAATGATCCGGGTCTTTTTTATTCTGTTAATTATCTTTGGTCATTTAAGCGATGCTTATGCATTTTCTAATTGTCAGGTGAAATATGACAGTGATAAGAGAGCTCTGCCGGCACTAAAAGGAATGTGTAATGTATGCCATTTAAGTGCAAACGGCAGTGGTCCACAGAATGAATTTGGAGTTGCCTTTAAAAATGCTGGTTTTAAAATCACTAATGATCTTGTAGCAAAATTTCCTGACTTCTTTCAGAAGCAGGTCTTAGATAATCTTCCCTCAGGTTCTACCTCAAGCAGTGGAGAAATTTTAAATAATCCTACTTCAGGTTCCACCTCAAGCAGTGGAGAAGCCCTGAAACCTGTTATAAGCAGAATAAAACCAGGCAAAGTAAAAACAAATGTTCAAACAATGATTTCAATAATGGGAAAGAATTTTGTCAACGGTGCAAAAACATTTGTAGACAATAATGAAGCTATAACTACATTTAAATCAAATGTTTTATTATTTGCAGATTTTATTTTAAATACAGTAGGCAAGCATGAAGTAAAAGTACAAAATCCTGATGAGCAGGAATCGAATACAGTTAAGGTAAAATCGAAGTAATTATTTCCTCAATAAATAAACAAAAACACCGCCAACATCATATGCCGGACCAAATCGTTTAACCAATTCAACTCTAAAACCAATGTTTTCTACTTCATTTCGAAATATAGAGTCTGATATTTTATAGTCGCCCCGGGATAAATCTATTGAATTATCACCGATCGATTTAGTATTATACAATTCATCTATCTTATCCAGAAGCCGGCTTGCAAGTTTGTTTGCCATTTGAAAATCTTTTGTTTTAGCAGCATCTTCAATTAAATTTACATTCTCAATAATCAAGCCTATTTGTTCTTTGGATTTTACAGCTTCTTCATTATGGTTTTCATTTAAATCATCAAGTAATGTTTTTACTTCTTCCTGGGCTAAATAATTAAACCCTGAATTCAATCCATTAGAAATGATATGCGAATACCAGATAACTGCTTTTATTCTTCTTTCAAGATTATTAGAATATTCCGGTAAGTATTCATCACCAATAATATACACACCACCATTTTTCAGTTGGTTGTAAATGTTTTCAAGATACGACTTTAAAGGGATTCCCTTTTTAACATGGTGGTGAAAACCCTCACTATAAAATACATCTACAGGGAAAGGATGAACGTAGTTAGTAACATCATCACTAATTACTTTTATAGGCAGGCACTGTTCTTTTATTTTCCTGGAAGCATATTGAATAAAATCTTCGTCATAATCTACCCCTGTAAGATTTATATTTTTAACCTGTCCAATTAAAGTAAGAATTCTTGCAGGACCGCATCCAAGTTCAATCACCTCTATAGATGTACTTAATTTCTCTGCTTCTATTGCAACCAGCTCTTTAATAAAATTATCAGCATTTGCAATATATAAATGTTCATGAGTATTTATGCGAATGTATTCTTCCGGTGAAATGATTGAAGAATAAGTAGGTAAATGCAGGCTCATAATTACTTTAATTATGAGGAATAAAGGCTTTAACCTTCAAGTGATTTCATCGATTAAAAATTAAATGTTTCTTAAGAATACTATGATTAACAGATCAATGTAACCAGGAGTTACATTTAGATTGAGTTTGTAACCCTGGGTTACACAAAAATAAAGTTACTTATTCAATTTACTTTGATAAAAATAATTTTATGCTTTAATAAAGCACTAATTATGAGAACTATCTTAATTCCAGAAGAAAAAATTGAAAATAAAATCTTCCTTATGAGAGGAAAAAGAGTAATGCTAGATAAAGATTTAGCTGAACTTTATGGAGTAAAGACCAAAGTTTTAAATCAAGCTATAAAAAGAAACATGGAAAGATTTCCTGAAGATTTTATGTTTCAATTGACAAAAGAAGAGGCTAATTCTTTAAGGTCACAATTTGTGACCTTAAAACGTGGAGAACATTTAAAATATCTGCCTTATGCCTTTACAGAACAAGGTGTAGCTATGCTATCCTCTGTTTTAAATTCCAAAAGAGCAATTCAAGTAAATATCCAGATTATGCGGATATTTACAAAGCTTAGAGAAGTCATAGCCAACAATAAGGAAATTATGCAAAAGCTTAATCAACTTGAAAGTAAAATTGAAAAACACGATTCAGAAATTCAGTCTATCTTTGAAGCAATCCGGCAATTAATTTCTATTCCGGAAAAACAAAAAAGAAAGGTTGGTTTTTATACAAATTAAGAATGCTGCGGATTAATTGGTATTGGTTCTGATTTTTTCTCTTGATTTTGATTTTCTTGTTGATTTTGTAGATTGTTATTTTGTTTATTTCCAAATTTACTTTGAATAAAAGAACATCCCTGACAACAGACACAAATTAAAATTATTAGTAAAAACTTAGACATAGTAGTCAGATTTTAACCCGATATATTCTCTTTATACAAGAGGTCATTTAAGACTTCTCCACCAAGCAGATGTTTTTGAATTAAATCTTCAACTCTATCTTCTGTAAAGCCACAATATACTGTCCCTTCAGGCCATACCACTATATTTGGCCCTTTTCCGCATAAACCCAGACAAAGCACCCTTGAAGGCCTATAAGTTTTCTTTAAATCAAGCTCTTTTATCCTTGCTTTAAGTTTTTCAAAGACTTTATCACTACCCTGACATTTACAGGTTTCATTTAAGCAAACCAATACATGCTTTTTATATGGAATGTTATGCATTTCCCTTTAATCTCTTTTCTATAATCTTATTATATTTTTCAATGTTATCCTCACCAATTAAACTTTCAATAACCTGTTTTGTCTTTGAATCAATAAAAATAACTATGCCACTATATCTTTGTGATTTATAAACTGCTTCCAAGTCAAGTACTTTTGCTATTCTTTTTGACTTAATTACTGTAAAAGGATTTGAAAGATCATACTTTAAAAAAACTAAATCTGGATTTTGTGAATAATCCTGCTGAAGCTTCTCAAATACAGGTTCAATGAATTTGCAGGTCTCACATCTGTTGTGATAAACATCCAGAATTATTAACTTTGAATTATTTACCTTGTTTACTATATCCTGCACATTTGCTTTTTCGGCTGCTGATTGAATACCTAAATTACTGCAACCGCAGAATAAAATAATCGTAAGTGATAATAAATAAGTAGTAAGTAAAAGCTTTTTTAAAAAAATCATCAGATTCAATCTTTTCATAGTAAGATTATATTATGTCAGCTGCATTTACGTTCTCACAGTTTATAGGCTTTGTCCGATTTATTCGGCAAAGCCGGTCAAATGTAATTACAAAGCCACGGGAAGTGCAAACTTGTTTTGCACTATAAAAAATGAATAACCTTCTTAGCAACTTTGAACAAGCAGTTTCAAATTTTTTAAAAGGAACACACGGATTGCCTTTACCTTTCCTTATATTGCTTTCTTTTGGCGGAGGGCTTGCTGCAAGTTTAACCCCCTGTGTAGTTGCAATGTTACCAATGAACTTAAGTTATATTGGTACTGCTAATATCACATCCAAATTTGACGCATTGAAAAAATCTCTTTTTTTTGTTTTAGGCGCTGCCTTTATTTTTAGTCTGCTTGGATTGTTTGCTTCTTTTGCCAGTTTTATTATGATTGAGTACAGAGGCTATGTACATGTAATTATTGGAATATTTGTTTTATTTATGGCATTATCAGAACTTGAAATAGTAAAACTCCCATTACCACAGTTCATTACACAAATTCCAAATGGTGGACCATTTCTTGTAGGTATGGCATTTGCACTTGCAAGTTCTCCATGCGCAAGCCCAATTTTATTTGCAATTTTAGCTATGTCCAGTACTGCCGGATCATTAATCGGTGGGACACTAATAATGATTGCTTATTCTATAGGCTATACAGGGGTAATTTTTATAGCAGGCTTATTTGCAGGCATTGCAAAACAGTTGGATTATTTTAAAAAGCATTCAAAAATTATTTCAATAGTAAGCGCAACAATCCTTGGAATTATTGGTGGATTTTATTTATATTCAGGGATTAGATGGTTTACAGGATGACAATCAAATTAATATTCTGCTCTTCTTTAATACACTAACTAATTTCATAGCTTCTTTCTCAAAATTCTTATAATTACTCTTATCCACCTGGTAAGCATTTGCCAGGAAATATATAACCATATCAATTGATAACCCGGATTTTAAAAGTTCTATAAATGCAAAACTACTTGTTGAAAGCTCAAAAAATCTTACATTGAAATTCTTTGGATCCCGATAAATTAGAACATTTGTTATTTGTTTATATATCTTCCCTAAAGGTTGATTATTTTCAATCATTTCAACAATTTCAGGAATTGCATATTGAAAAGCACAAATCTCATGTACTGGATTCAAGCAAAGAGTCTTATTAGCTTTCTTAATTCCTTCTTTCTCATATATTTTCACTTCAAGCCATTCATAACATGCAAGTTCACTTATAAAAGGATAGTTTTTTAAGATGTCTTTTCTCGTAAATAAATATTCGGGTAAATGCTCAACTACTTTATTAAAAATTGGAGAGCCTGGCGGATATTTTTCCAAATAATCAGATAATAAATCGTCCCAAATTTTACTCAATAACTTATAAGTCACCGGATAAATATTTACAGATAAATCGTGAAAAGAACCTCTGACTAATTCACGGTAAATTTTTATTCTTTCAAGGATTGACCTGGATAAACCTTTAACTTTATTTTTTTTACTCCAGACAGAATCAAATAGAATCAAATCTTTAATTACTTTTTGAGTTTTTTTTAGACTATTTAAAGTCACTAAGCCGCCTTCTTAAAAGATTTCATAATAGTCTTGATTTTTTTTATTTCATTGAGCAGTTCTGAGAACTTTGGGAAATTAAAATCCCTTTCCAGCAATACTGCTTTTGGTGTGCATCTTTTTAAAAGTTCACCAAATAAATTGTAAACATCTCTGATAATTGGTTCACCATGCGTATCAATAATAATTTTCCCTCTGTTTAAATGCCCTGCTATATGTACCTGTACAGTACGTTCAATAGGAATACTATCCAAAAACCTTATCGGGTCATATTTATGATTTTTACTGTTTACATAAACATTATTTATATCTAGAAGTAACCCACAATCTGCTTTTTCAAGGATTTGTGAAATGAAATCTGCTTCACTCATTTCATTATCTATAACCATATAATAAGAAGGATTTTCAATCAAAAAAGGAACCTGGAAAATATCCTGAGCTTTTTTTATTCTATTTACTAAATGTTTGACTGTAACTTTGTTATAAGGTAAAGGAATCAAGTCATGAATGTATGTTTTCTCAACATAGTTAAAACATAAATGATCACTAAACCATGAGGGGTCTATAATTTTAAAAAGCTTTTTTACGTTATTAATTAAAGCCGGATCAAACGGTTCTGTACCACCAATTGAAAGATTTAATCCATGAGGAATAATTGGAAAATATTTTTTAGCATTTACAAGCCTTTCAAATATTTCTCCACCACGACAGATATAATTCTCAGGAGCAATTTCAAGCCAGTCAATTTGATTTTTATGTCTCAGAATAGGGCTATATAACTCTCTTCTTAGTCCAAGTCCAACCCCAAAATTTGGTAATTTATTTTTTTCTTTTTGAAATGTTTTTCCCATCACCGCCACATTGACCTTCACCACACTTAGCTTCTATGTAATGCTTCAATCGATCCTCACAAGATCGGATTTGCCGGATAAACCAGACAAATCCTTTAAATACTAGAGCATTGTTTGTCATATCAGATAAAATATTAACACTATTTTGCAATTACCTGCCCAGTTGGATCAATCTCTTTTCTTAATATTTTCAGTTCTTTTTGTGTAGGCTCTTTTGTTATTGGAGCAGCTTTGAGACCTGCTTTTACATTAATCTTGAAGGATGATCTGTTTTGCACTTCTTCTAATGTAATCCCCGGATGCAAACTCTCAATTTGCATTTCTTTTGTTTCTTTATCAAATCCAATTACACAACAATCAGTTATTACTTTTAAAGGGCCTGCATTTGGTGGTAGTCCTGCTTTTTCTCTGCTCCCTGCTCCAGTTAAATATCCCGGCGTGGTTAGAAAATCAAGCTTCTCTACAAATTTATGCTTGTCCATCTTGATTATAATAATAGTATTCCAGCAAAGGGAAGCCAGATCATTTGCCCCGCCGCTGCCGGGAAGCCTGACTTTTGGTTTTTCATAATTAGTGCCAATCATAGTGGAATTTAGATTCCCATATTTATCTATCTGAGCACCACCTAAAAATGCATAATCAACCATTCCACGGGCACAGGTCTCCATAATCTCAGGCATGCTTGTTGCTACAAGGCTTTTATAGTGGGTCCTTGAATCACCTACAGACATTGGAAGTGATGGAAGTAAAGGTGCTATACCACCTGCTTCAAACATCATTAAAAGATTTGGTGCCTGAGTTTTCTGTGCAAGCATAGCAGCTAACATTGGAAGCCCTGTTCCAACAACGACAGTCTTTCCATCTTCTAAAAATCTGCTTGCGGTACAGATCATGAACTCAGTCATGTTATATGACTGCGTATTGCGTATCGAGTATTGTGTATTGAGTTTAGGCTCTGGTTTGAGTTCCATCGTCTTTAATTCTTCCAATTTATTTTTTCCACCACAAATTTCCAGATAGCCATTCCAATCTTTAATATCATAAATGTATTTATTTAAAAATTTTTCGAAGGTCTGAAGCTCTTTTTCTGCTTCACTCCACTCTCTCAAATGCTCCAAATCAAAGTAATATTTCCCCGGCATGTTACATGGATAAGAACCATAAGGCACATGAACAACAGCATCTACACAATAATAAGGAATAATAGTTCTTTCAGGCTCTGATCTTATTTGATCCGTAGAAATTATTTCTTCTGTAGTAATGATTATCTTTTTTGACGCTCTAGCTAAATCACTATCAGAAACAGTAATTCCATCTATCTGGCAATTTCCAAACTCATCTGCTCGCGGAACATGAATTATTGCTACATCAGGGGAACAGGCTGGAACAAGAGCATATATTTCTCCAGTAAATGGACATTTGTATTCAATTGCCCTGCTGTGTTTTATGGTTTCAGTTCCAAGCATAGATCGAACCGGCAAAAATGATAATCCCATCGCAGCTGCTTTAAATCGCCATGCAAGTGTTGCGTTTGTCCATTCAGTAACTTTTACTTTTCCTTCCTGAAAAACTCTTCTGTAATTTGGTGAAAGTCCTAAAAGCTCAATACCCACCACATACGCTGCATCTACTTTATCTATACAACCTCCTGCACAAAGAATCTGCCCATCATGCGTAGCAGTATGTCCTGCAAGTGCCAGGTGTTTTTTCTTTTGCCTGACAATTTCATGCAATGCAGCAGCCGGGATTCTATCCATTCCAAATCCGCCAATTCCAAGATAATCTCCATCCTGAACAAGTCTTTGAATCGCAGACTTTAGATCAGTGATTTTACTGATCATTTTTCTTGATTTTTTAAGGTTAATTTCTCGAAGCTGATCGGGCGAGGTAAAACCATATAGTTCACGATCTTGTTTTGTATAAGTGGATATATTCATTTGGAATACGTCATTGCGAGGGCTTTAGCCCGAAGCAATCTCCCTAACTAATTCACGTTTTTGAGATTGTTTCGTCAGCCCTTTGGGCTTCCTCGCAATGACGTGAATAGTTCTTTTTTTGTAATTCAGTACTCATTTGTTATTTGGGTTCTCTCCAACAGGTATTTTTATCGTAGGCCTTGGTAAGCTAAATATATCAGTCACTCTTGCATAATCTGTACCGCCTAGCCTTGCTATCGGTTTTAATTCACTTAAAATAATTTTACCATCCTTATAAACATTCTCCTGGACATGAAAATATACAACTTCACCAATAACTACCGTTCCACCACCTGGTTTGTTTCCAATTTCTACCAGGTGTAACAACTTACACTCCATGTTTATTTTTGCTTCTTTTACAAGTGGTGGTTTAACCATATTTGCTCGTACAGGTGTTAAACCACTTTCCTTAAACTCATCAACACCATAAGAATATTCAGCAGAACATTGATTCATCTTTTCAGCAATTTCTTCAGAAACAATATTTACAACAAACTCTTTAGTAACTTTTATGTTTTTTAAAGTGTCTTTTTCCTGTCCATCAGATCCACGAACAACCGGACAAAATAAAACAGTCATTGGCTCAGAACAAACACCATTAAAAAAACTAAAGGGGGCAAGGTTATAAATACCATTTGGGCTTACAGTAGAAACAAATCCAATTGGCCTTGGAACAATTGAACCAATAAGTAATTTATACCGATCCTGAAAAGGAATTTCTTTTGTATTTATAGAGATTTTATTTTCAGTCATGAAAATATTTTAGCGTATATGTCATTCCCCGGCTTGACCGGGGAATCCAGAAACTCACACTAATAACTATCTCCTGGATACCCGCTTCCGCGGGTATGACATTTTATTGTAATGGACATTTCTACATTACAATTATTATATGTTCCTTCAAAAAGATGAATTAAGCAAATTTAACTTTATCTCTACAAAAGAATTTCTTTTAGCACTATTGCTAATGCTAATTACAACAATCTCCTGCTTTATCATTCTGCCCGTTTTTCTCAAACAGAATTCACTTGTCCAGAAAGATTTTTTTGACTCAAATTACTTTGGAATTATTGTTTTTTTTCTTTCTTCTATATTCACCTTATACATTACTTATTTCTTCTGTTGTCAAAGAAAAAACAGACCTTTAAAAGAAGGATTGTTTCTATCTATGCCATCAAACAAAATTTTTCTTATCTCTATTTTAATTGGAATCCTTATGCCTTTGCTCTCACTGCCAGTAATTTTTAAATTTGCACCAGATGAATTTTACGCAATGGATCTGATTAATACAAAAGCTGGTCTTCTTTATCTTTTTACATGTGCACTATTCGCTCCGATATTTGAGGAAATCTTTTATCGCGGTTTTATCTTTCCTTTTTTTCAAAGCAAATTAAATAGTTTCTGGGCCATTATAATCACTGCTTTATTTTTTGGATTTTCACATTTTATGAATATTGGAAATGCTCATATTTTGCTTAGTTTGTTTATTTTTTATGGCTTTGTTTTAACCTTAATCAGATACTTTTCAAACTCTTTAATCCCTTCCATAATCACCCATTTCGTTCATAATCTGACACTTATGATCAGCTTTTTTATAATGTCAAAGACTGCTTTAGGTTAAGAAGATTAAGTTATTTTAAGGATTCAATTTCACTAGGAAAGACTTGCTAGGATAAAAATATATTTAAGGAAATTTCATTGATACCAACGAGACCAAAATCTTCTGAAGAACCTCGTGCCTATAATAGGCTTGAGTTCCTTGCATTGAGGATAAAACAAGGCTTAAAATCTGAGGCATTACCAATAGAACCCGATAAACGAAGAGGATTAGTTGATGATCTTGAGAACCAGTTAAGGTTAGGGAATTACAACTATGCCGTTACAGTTGCACTTCGAGAAATGGGTTTAACCAGCAAAGAGCTTCAAATAATTGGCGATACCTATACTCCTCCAGGTCTTTATTCCAAAGTAGAATCATCTAGAATACTTGGTTTTAATGAATATAGAGATCCTGATTTATTAAAAGGCAAACCACTTGGTGGATTTAATGTTCAATCCATAACCACTCCATCCGGTGAATGGGCAAGGAAACCTACTCTTATTGATGGAAGGACTTGCTTTGATAACAACCTGGAAATAGTAAGGTCTGATCTTTTAATGAGAGAACTTATTCAGAGATATTTACCCAGAATCATTGTTCCTGATGCATTTGCCCATGTAAGTGATAACTACATTATAAAAGTCTGGTCAAAGATAGTAGAGTCAGAAGAAATTAAACCATTAAACGATTCAGAGGAAGCAAAAAGAAAAGCAGAGGAAGAAGCACAATCCTTATGTAAAAATTATATGGAAGATTTATCTTTAGCATCTTTTCTTTTTGGAGTAAGAGACTTAAGGAAAGTTAACATCCGTTGGAAAAATGAGCAACCAGTTTTAGTTGATTTTGGAATGCTTGTTACAGAACCTTACATTTATCCAGTTGCAAAAGCAAAAACACTGATAGAATCCGGCGAAACACCTTTCGTAGATCCTGCAGGAGGTAACAGATTAGAACCTTATCTGGCTAGACTGGAACAATGGAAAAGAGAATCCTATAAACCAGCTGAAATTCGTTCTATGATGCATGATTTAGGTTTTGATACTGCTTCAATTGACAAGTATCTCAAGACTTTATCTAAAAATATTGATTCATCATATGAAACTAATATGAAAACTTTTATTGCTTTAGCTAACGGTACATTACCGGAAGACTTTTTAAGTAAACTTGGCTGGAGAGGCAATAAAACCCCAGGAACAAATATTACATTTCCATCCCCTATTCCTGAAGAACTAGCTGAAGATAAGGACTTAGTAGCTAAATTGTTAATTGATCAAAGGAAAGAAATTGATTTCCCTAAACATGGTCAAATTTTACTTGAAGTAGGTTCAAGTAATTTTGTAATTTTAGAAAAATTGCCTGATAAAGCCGGCTTTAAGATCACCTTTATTAAAGGCAGTGGAAAAGAAGAACTGGAAGAAGTAATAATTAATAAAGATAATTTCGTAATTGGTAGCAAGACAGGAGACCTTCTAATTGAAAACCAGTCGGTAGCTAGAAAAGGACATGTTCAAGTAGAATTTAAAAATAATAGAGTTTTATTAACGCCACTGGATATAGACTATACTACTAAAATTTGGTCCTAATATTTTAAAATAAAGCGCCTTCCTTTTAATTTGTTAACTAATTCAAAGCTTTACAATTAATTTAATTGACAGACATCCAACATTAATTCTAAACTTACCTGGTATCTATAGATTTAAATTAGAAGGATAAAATCAATGTCTATCTCAGATCTAACAATTTCAGCAAAAATTCCTACCGGAATAAAAAGTCCACCTGGAAGTGTTAAAGAACTACTTCTTCCTCCAAAAATAAGAGAAAATTCAGTAATCCTGGAAATTAAACCTGATGTAAATTTAACTGGAAATGCATTACACCGTAATAAAAGAATCCTTAAAGCTGAGATTTTAGAAAAAGCAGGAAAGGCTGATGTTGTGATTTTACAGATTGGTAATGTCGGTATTGATAATGCAGGATATAAATTTTTAATTGATCTCGATAGAGAGCTAAAGTCAGAAGGCAAAATCTTAATTCTTTTTACTGAAGATGAAGTCTCATTAAAAGGCATGAGTGATTTGCCATTGCCTATTGTAGTTTCTAATGTAAAAGATTTAGAAAAAGTAACTTCTTCTTTTGCAGCATAGCTTTTATTTAATTTTTGAGCATTTCTCTTGCAATAACCAGTCTTTGGACTTCGCTTGTCCCTTCACCTATTTCACAAAGTTTTGCATCACGCAAATATCTCTCTACCGGAAATTCTCTTATATAACCATATCCGCCATGTATCTGAATAGCCTTATTGCAGACTCTCATAGACATTTCTGAAGCGAAAAGTTTTGCCATTGATGCTTCAATCGTAAATGGCTTACCTGCAGCTGCCAAAGATGCTGCCCGATAAACAAGTAATCTTGCTGCATCAATCTCAGTTTTCATATCTGCAAGCATAAATTTTATAACTTCATGATCTTTTAAAAGTCTTCCAAACGTTTCTCTCTGATGAACATATTTAAGTGATTCATCCAACGCTGCCTGTGCAAGCCCCAGAGCTAAAGCTCCAATACCTACACGCCCTTTATCAAGTATCATTAAAGTGTTTATAAAACCTTGATTTAATTCTCCAAGTCTTTTTGAATCTGGGATTTGTACATCTTCCAGAATAAGTTCACTGGTATCAGACGATCTCATTCCCATTTTTTCAAGTTTTTTCCCGGCTTTAAATCCTTTATCACCCTTTTCTACAATAAAAGCAGTTATGCCTTTTTGTTTTTTTAGTGGATCAGTAACTGCCAGAACAACAAAAGTTTCACCAACCGATCCATTTGTAATAAACATTTTTGTACCATTAAGTACCCAGTTATTTCCATCTTTCTTGGCAGTAGTCTTCATTCCTGCTGCATCTGAACCTGAACCAGGCTCAGTCAGTGCCCAGCCTGCAAGTTTTTTTCCACAGGCTAAATCCGGTAAATATTTTTGTTTTTGTTCTTCAGTGCCAAAACGTGCAATATGTCCGGAACCAAGTCCATTATGTGCTGCTACAGTAAGTGCAAGTGAGCCATCTCCCCGGGATAATTCTTCTATAACCACTGCAATTGAAAGAGTATCAAGTCCTGCACCTCCATACTTTGGATCAATTGCCATCCCCATAATTCCAAGGTTAGACAGTTTTTTAATTGTACTTAAAGGGACTTCTTCTTTTTCATCCCAATCTTTTGCATAAAGAATAACTTCTTTTTTTACAAAGTCACAAATGGTTTGTTGAAGTAAGAGTTGTTCTTCGCTTAATGAAAAAATCATTGTTTCTTTTTCTGTTATAGCAGCACTCATTATTATTATTCAGGTACAAAATAAACATCAGTAGGACTAAATTTGGAATTTCTAACAAACTTTGCTTTTACATCCATCCCAACCCAGTCAAGATTTGGTTCCTGAGGATCTAATCCAACAATCCTTGTTAAAAAGCAAGTATCAATTCCCTTAAATTCAATCAGTGCAAGAACAAAAGGAGTTTGTTTTAAAAATGCTTCTGAACCAAAATAACAAACAGTAAAAGTATGAATCTTCCCTTTTTGTGACAACTCAATCCATTTACATTTGGAACCACATTCACTACATGACAAACGTGGCGTTGCAAACTTTGTATGGCATTCTTCACATTCTGTCCCCAGCAATCTTTTATTTGCCAGTCCTGCAAAAAATGGTGAGTCCTGTCCATAAGAATGAATATAATCAATATGGTACGGTTGCTTGATTATTATAGGACCATAATTTTCTAAATCTTTTAATCTTCTTTCATCCAATTCCTGGGGGAACGGTACATTAAATAGAATTGTTCCTTCATCATCCTCTGGAATAGCAGTTTTTATAGCGCTCCGCAATTTCTTGAAATCGCTCTGTTTTTCGCGGCTGATCTCTTTCGACATTCCGGTTTGTCGGAAAGACAGACCTACACTTGTTCCTTGGTCACCATTTTTTCCATTTGTTTCTATTTTTCTTTTTTTTATCTTTTGCATTTAATTACCTCTACAGGCAAACACGCTGATTTGCCACTACTTAGCCTTCTCTCTCCAGAATAGAGACTGTCACATATGTACCTGTTCCAGCATGGCTGTGAATAATTCCACGTTTTGAATTTTTCACTTGAAGAGTGTCATCTTTGAAATGTTTTTTAATTGAATTTTGTAACTGCCAAAGAGCAAAAACCCCCTGCATAAGACCTGTTGCTCCAACTGGATGTCCACATGCAATTAATCCACCTGAAGGATTAACAGGACAAATTGTTTTTTGTTTTAATTTTAATCCGTAATCAACACTTGGCATAAATGTAGCGCCTGACTCTGCAAAATTTCCACCTTCACCATACTTGCAAAGTCCCATATCTTCATAAGTTTGAATTTCACTTGATGTATAAGCATCATGCAATTCAACAAAATCAATCTCTTTTAATGGATCTGTGATTTTTGCCATTTCATAAGCCTGTTTGGATGCCATACGCCCTGCTCTAAACGAATGAACTCCTGGATATTTTAAACCTTTATAATCAGATTCTTTTTCATGAGGAAGTAAGATTACTTTTTTATGCGGTCTGTCTGCCATTCTCATAGCATCAGTACCACGACCTATCCCTGTAACTTTTACCTTTGGCAAAGACTTCCTGCATGCTTTTTCAATTTTCTTTAATCCTGCTTCACTCGCTAAAAGTATACAAGCAGCTCCGTCACTCATTACACATACATCTCTACGGGTTAGCGGCCATGCAACCATTGGAGAATTTCTCACATCTTTAATCGAAAGTTTTTCCCTCTTTTGTGCATATGGATTATAAAAAGCATTTGCATGGTTTTTAACCGACACATGTGCAAGCTGTTCCGGAGTAGTCCCAAACTCCTGCATATGGCGTACAACCATCATTGCATAATAGCCTGTATAAAAACCACCAACAGGATAATCAAAGCTCACATCAGAAGCAAGTGCAATAAACTCATTACCTTTCCAGGTGTTTACATGTGACATGGTTTCAAACCCAAAAATCAGACATACATCCATATTTCCGGATGCTACACTTTTCCAGCCTTCCTGAAATGAAAGTCCACCGGTAGCACCACCACCTTCTACTCTGTGAGATGGTTTTGGGCAGAGCCCTAGATAATCCTGAACCATAGTGGCCCCTTTTAACTGACGTAAAAAGTGATCACTAAAATATGAAGCGACTGTTCCATCAATTAATTCATATGCCTGTCTTGGTTCAATACCAAGATCTTCAAGTAAAAGTTCATAAGATTCTTTTACTATTGCAGGAAATGTTTTATCTGGCCTGGCTTTTGCAAATTTACTTATGCCGCCCGCTACTACATATACTGATCTCATAGTTTTTTCATTTTATCACGGCAGAGGTTTACAATAATCTTATATGAACATAACAATCCCTAAAAGCTTTTGGTATGAAGAACTTGATTCCACTATGGATGAAGCTAGAAGATTAATACAAAGTGGAAAAATTAAAGACATTGCATATGTAATTGCAAATTCACAGACACAGGGACGGGGAACACGTGGAAGAAAGTGGTCTTCTCCTTCAAACTCAGGAATATATCTGTCAGTTATTCACAAACCAGAAGATAAAAAGTTTTTTGAATTAACTACATTATATACACTGGCCTGCGGAATTGCATGTGTAGAGGCAATTAAAGAAATCACTGGCATTGAAACAAAACTAAAACCAGTAAATGATATTTATTTCAATAATAAAAAACTGGGCGGGATTTTAGTTGAGAGCAGGTTACATAAAAAAGGAATTTCGTTTTTAATCAGCGGCATAGGAATTAACACACACACAACAAGACATGAACTTGACAGGAATGCAGTAGAACCAATATCTCTTGAAGAGATAATGAAGGAAGAAGATTTTGAAAAATTTTCAAAAGAAAAGCTTATTGAAAGTCTTATAAAGAAAACCTGTTTTTGGTATGAAAAAATATTCGACGATAAGCAGTCTTCAATTCAGAAGAAGTGGGAGAATTATAAGTTATAGATCTGCTACCAGTTCCACTTTGTTTTTAATCAAATCCTCTACTGTAAAGAATAGAAACCTTGGCGGTTTTAGTCCAAAGTTACTCATCTCTATATTTAAATAGCCCGTAAATATGATTTTTTTATCTTTTGATCTATTATTTAACTTTACTGTTACTCTTTTTATTTCTCCATGAAACAAAACATCTCCCGATAATTCAATAACCTTTACCCCATTTATCTGTATGGGCTTAGTAAGTATTGAAGCAAATTGAAAATCTGGATATTGTTCAATGTTTATAAACTTTTTAAATATTGGATTTTTTGATGTGAACTTGGCTTTTAATTCAAGTCTTTCCAGCATTTCCGAGTTTTCACTTAAACCAATTTCACCTGTCGTCGGTAATGCCTTTCGCTTAAATGGAAATCCAAAACTAGTTAAAGTATAAGTAATCTTACTTTTCTTTTCATCAAGCTGAAAAGTTTTTGCATTAGCTTCTATGCAACAAATAAAAATGCAAAAAATTGTAAATATTGTTTTCCAAAACATAGGTATAATTTAACTTGAATCAACCCTAAAATCATATCAAATGAAAGAAACTAAAAAAAACAATAGATTGTTTTGGACTTTTGTTATTGCTTTTTTGATTATTATTTTAATTCCTTTCTGTTTTAAAGATAGATATATCTGCGAAAATTTGAAACTGAAAGAAGCCATAAGCTGCTTATCTTATAGCGATTTAGTAAACCTTACAAAACAACCAATACCAAATTCACCACTTTACTTTAAACTTCAAAAACAGTTAAATACTCCTTAT
Source organism: Candidatus Melainabacteria bacterium (assembly GCA_023250195.1). GTDB lineage: Bacteria > Cyanobacteriota > Vampirovibrionia > 2-02-FULL-35-15 > 2-02-FULL-35-15 > 2-02-FULL-35-15. The sequence goes on from JAHFBF010000001.1 coordinate 462,384, forward strand.
ATATTTAATAAAACTTTCCTTACCATGTTCTCAGGGCGCGATAAATCGCGCCCATACAATTTTTTACGTCTTGCACATTGGAACATACAAAGAGGGTTTAATGTAACTGCAATTAAAACCATCCTAAGCAATAAATACCGGTACTACAATAGTTATAAAAATAATCTGGATAGTTCTACACAAAGTGATTTAAAAAAAGAACTGGAAGATATCTCCAGAAGCGATATTATCTCCTTAAATGAAGTCGATGTTGGAATGCCAAGAACCGACTATAAAAATATTGCATCTGAAATAGCAATGGCACTTAATTATAATTATGTTTTTGCTACTGAGTTTATAGAATTAAATTCAATAATTTACAAACAAAGGATTAATCCTGCTCGTTACCTGGGTTTACATGGAAATGCAATTATTTCCAGATACCCAATTAAATCTGCTCGTATAATCAGGCTTCCTGAATACTATAAGTGGTACGAAGCTGAGATTCAAAAGAAATCTATGCTAGAAAGTGTCCGTCGAGTTGGTGCAAAAGGAGCATTTAGTGAAAATATTACAAAAAATGAGGTACGGCGTGGGGGGCGAAATGCCCTTATTGCAGATATAGAACTGCCAAATAAAGAAATTATTACAGTGGTTTCAACACATCTTGAAGACAGATGCTTCCCTGACAAACGTTTTCAGCAATTTGAATATTTACTTTCAAACTTAAGAACTTTAAGGAGATCTGTTGTACTTGCCGGTGATTTTAATACCACTACTACAGACTCAGCCCCTGCATCATTGAAGAAAGAACTTGTAAAAAGGATTAGAGATCCTCACTATCTTACCCGTCAGGCAGTTTTAGCAATAATTCCTATAGGTGGCATACCAGGAGTAGTCAATCTTGCTTCTTTTGGCTTAAGCAAATTAATTCAATACAAAGATCCTACTGCACCAAGTATTCCAATATTTCTTCCAAACCAGGAGAAAAAATTTTTTAACTATTTAAAAGATTTCCGTTTTACTGATGGTGAAGTCTTTGATATAAGTGGAGATAGAAGTTCAAATGGTAAAAGAGGATTGCTTGCAAGCTCAAACGAAAGACAACTAAAAGGTTTCGAAAGTACATTTAAATTCATAGAACCGCGAGTTATTGCATATTATAAGCTTGACTGGTTTTTTGTAAAACCAAAAGGAAACAGGTTCAAACCCTTTAACGGTCAAACATTACAACTGATTAACCATGTATATCCTGGAAGAGTTTCTGATCATGAGCCTATTATTGTAGATTTAAATTTATAGATTTTTGTTGCAACAAAAATAAAATCTTTATTAAGACCAGAAAGACAATTTTCTTATGGAGTTATAATCAAAACAACTTTTTAGATGGTTTCGTGGGATGGGGGAACATACATGAGTATTACTGCTGATTTAAATAGAGTCAAAACTAGATTAGGTCCTAATCAAAGACATGACACTTATGTTGGTGTCAAAGAAAGAGGCTCACAAAGGCATTTTTCAATTACACCAACAAATATAGGTCCTGGAAATAATGTCAATGTAGAGGTAACTTCAGGTCCTGTTTTCTTTTTTGGCGATTTATATAATGCAGTAAGTGGTGAAAGAAAGCCTTTAGAAAGAATAAAGACATCGATTGCTTCCCCAGCTGTTTTCAGAGCACCGCTTAAAATCGGAGACTCCGTAATTCTTAATAAGAGAGGTGAGGATTCCAATCCTGATGAAGTAGCTCCTGAAGAAGACGTAGTTCAGTATGATTTTTGTGGTGTAGAAGGCAATGAAGCTCTTTTTACTATTGCCTCAAGACGATATACTATTGATTAATTTAAACTAAGATTTTCAATTCTTTCTGCAGCATTTCTCTGATTTTATACTTTTGGATTTTTCCATTCGCCGTCATTGGAAATTCATTTACAAACTTTATGTAATAAGGAATCTTATAGTTTGCAATTTTACCGCAGCACCACTGTTTTGCCTCTTCTTCAGTCCATTGTTCATTTGGTTTTAATTTTATTATTGCTGCTGCCTGTTCCCCAAATTTTTGATCCGGGACTCCAACTACCTGTATCATTTCTACTTTTGGATTTGTCATAAAAAACTCTTCTGTCTCAGCAGGATAAATATTTTCACCGCCGCGAATTATCATATCTTTTATTCTGCCTACTATTCTACAAACCCCATTCTTATCCATAGCAGCCAGATCTCCTGTATGCATCCAGCCTTCAGCATCTATAACATCTTTTGTTTTATCCGGCATTTTATAGTAGCCCTTCATGGCATTGTAACCATATGCACAAAGTTCACCGGCAGTATCAAAAGGAATTTCTTTCTTGGTTTCAGGATCGACAATTTTTACTTTTACATTTTGATGTGCTTTTCCCACTGTTCCAACTTTTATTTCAAGTGAGTCATCATATCTGGTCTGAGTAATTAACGGTGATGCTTCTGTAAATCCATAACCAATCGTAATTTCAGTCAGATTCATTTTTTCAATAAGCTGTTTCATAAGTTCCATCGGACAGGGCGCTCCTGCAATTACACCTGTTCTAAGTGAGCTTAAATCATAATTATTAAAATCATCCAGGGCAAGTTCAGCTATAAACATAGTCGGCACACCATATAATGCTGTACATTTTTCTTTATGTACTGCTTCAAGCGTTTTCCGCGGCTCAAAAACATCTGATGGAAAAACCATTGTAATTCCATAATTTACACAAACCAGAGTCCCAAGCACACATCCAAAACAATGATATAAAGGCACAGGGATACAAATAGAATCTCTGTTTGTAAGATTCATATTCGCACCACAGTAATATGCGTTATTTAAAATCCCAAGATGCGTTAACTGTGCACCTTTTGGAAAACCTGTTGTCCCTGAAGTATATTGAATATTTATTATATCTTCATGATTTAACTTATTTTCATGTTCTGCCAAATCTTCATCAGATATATTTTTTGCAAGTTGAGATAAATCATCCCAGCACATAAAATCATTTATTTGTTTTGTTCTGATTGTTATAACTCTTTTCAATTTGCCTGTTTTTTTCCTGTCTACACTGCTTAAAACATCAATCATCGATGAATTTTTAAAATACGGGGTTAAAAACAAAGTAGTAATGTCACCCTGCTCAAGTATGTATTCAAGTTCATGACTCTTAAGTGCCGGATTAATATTTACCAGGACTGCTCCAACTTTTGCTGCTGCAAACTGCAAAATTACCCACTCAGGACAATTTACCGCAAATATCCCTATATGTTCACCTTTTTGAATATGAAGAGCAAGAAGTCCTTTGGCAATTTCATCTGTAAGTTTTTTAAAGTTTTTATAAGTTAATCTGTAATTCAGATCACAAAAAACAATTGCGTCTTTATCTGCATACTTAAGTGCAGTACTATCTAAAAGTTGTCCAATGGTCTTAGTAATAAGGTCTGTCATGTTAGGATAATTCCATTGTTAATATTATGGCACCATATTAAATTTTATTTCAATGTTTGATAAAGAAAAAAAATCGTTAAATTACTTAAATGCCCGATTGGTTGGCATTTTAAGAACAAAGCCGGATACTCCTGCTATTAATGCAATTAACGCAATACAGTCTGCATTTGATTCTGGAGCCACTGCTGTTGAAGTCACTTCAAATTCTGATTTTTGGCAAAACATTGTAGATGAATGTGTAAAAAGGAATTTAAATATCGGTGTTGGCTCAATTAAAAACGAAAAAACTGCAAAAGAAGCGATAGACCATGGTGCAAAATTTCTGGTAAGCCCAGGATTTTTTGAAGATGCTATAGAAGCAGCGAATAAACATAATATCCCTATTCTTCCTGGAGTTTTTACAGAACCAAACTTTAAACAGGCAGTTGATCTTAGAATTGCTGATGTAAAGTTCTTCCCTGCGCATGTAAAAACAAATGAAGAATTATTCAAAGCAATAAGAGAGCCCTTCAGGGATGAATTTGAAGAGTTAAATAAAATTGGCTGGGAGATTTTAGCATCCGACGGTCAGTCAATTAACTCTGAGAATGTGTTCATTATTAAAAGCCCGACACAATTTTATAAATTCTATTTAAAAGCTAAAAATGAAAAGCCCAGCAAGCAGGCATTCATAAAACTTTCTGATGAAAAAGTTGGGTTTGAAAAATTAAAAGAATTCTCAGACCAATTATTGGAACACAATATCAGAACTTATGCAGTTGGTGGAGTTAATGACAAAAATATGAAAGAAGTTTTAACAAAATATGGTGCTTATGGAGTTTGCCCTGGAAGCGGGATGTTCAATGCTGATGCTATTATCGGTGGAGATTATGAAAGAGTAAAAGCTGATGTAAAAAGGCATGTAGCTGTGATTAGAGAAATATTTTCACCGACATAAAACATCTAATTTTTACTGATATAATTTCCATTATGCCGGAAACCCTTACAAAACAAATCAGCAAAGCAAAAGAAATTGCAAGTTATGTTTTATCACAAAAGAAAGAATCACTTTCAAAAGAAGTTATTCATGAAGTAAAAAGAAGAATTATTGATAGCCTTGCCTGTGCAATAGGGGCATATGATTCAAAGGTCTGTAAAATTGTTTTAAAGGCATGTTCAAAAATAAAAGGAAAATATAAAGCTCCCTTATTTGGAAAAGGAAAAGAAGTTTTTTATGAGGAAGCTGCTTTTGCAAATGGGGCACTTGTTAGATATCTGGATTTTAATGATACTTATTTATCTTTAGAGCCTGCTCATCCATCAGATAATATTGCACCTCTATTAGCATGTGCACAAGCATATGGAAAAAGCGGTCTTGATTTAATCCTGGCTATTGCAATTGCTTATGAAATACAATGTCAGCTCTGTGATGGTGCATCACTTCGTGCTAAAGGAATTGATCATGTTACTTACGGAGCATTTTCCACTGCATGCGGTGCAACTGTATTAATGGATTTAGATGAAGAACAGTTGGAAAATGCACTTGGTATTGCCGGTGTTTGTAACATTGCCACACGTCAGACAAGAGTCGGCGAAATGTCCATGTGGAAAGCATGTGCATTTGCTAATGCTGCAAGACAGGGACTATTTGCAGCAAGATTAGCAAAAGAAGGAATGACAGGACCTGCTCCAATATTTGAAGGAACAAAAGGGTTTGAAACCTTAGTTTCAGGACCAATGAATTTAAAACTTCCAAATATTGGCGAACCACCAAAGAAAATTCTAGAAACCTATATTAAACCTTATCCTGTAGAATATCATGCACAGAGTGCAGTTGAAGCTGCTATAAAATTAAACAAAGAGGGTTTAAAAATTGATCAGGTTCAGGAAATGACTGTTTATACTCATGGCGCTTCTTACCAAATAATTGGTTCAGAACCTGAGAAGTGGAGACCTACATCAAAAGAAACCGCTGATCACAGCCTCCCTTACTGCACAGCTATTGCACTTCGGGATGGAAACGTAACCGATGAAAGTTTTCATAAGAAAAACTACAAAGACTCTAATTTGCTAAAGTTCTTAAAGAAAATAAAAGTAGTTGAAGATCAAAGATATACTTCTGATTATCCAAAAAGTTTTGGAAACAGATTAGAGATAAATTTATTTGATGGAAAGAAAATTATAAAAGAAGTTTTACATCCATTTGGTCACCCAAGAAATCCTATGAAGGATGAGGATGTATTTAGTAAGTGGAGAACACTGGCTGGTCCGCACCTTGGACAAAATAATATTGAAGAGCAGATTGAGAAAGTAATGATGCTTGAGCATCAAAAAGGACTCTCCACATTAATGCCAGAAGTCAGTTAAATCCAGGTAAACAAATATTTTTTTGATCTCTTTTTTATCATTTTTTCTAATTTTAGAAAATAAAAATATTTTAATCTTAAGTCCTATAAAAATTTCCGGGGGGCCTTTATATAAGTGCAAAGGTTAATCAAGAAAAAAATCAAGGAGATAATATGTCAGAATTATATTTGAATGCAATAAGAAATGCTCAACAGCAAGCACAAGAAGTTGAAAGGAGAATCCAAACAACAACAACTGCACTTGCTACGCCTAATCCAGCAGATAGAGCAAGATTAAAGGAAGCAATAATCAACTTGGAAAACAAGAGTTATTTTGAAGGTCTGTTCTGGCAATTCTTGGGGATATCACCTCCATAATAGCCCTTAAGTTTATATTCATCAGCAAATGTAAGTTCAAAAAGCCATCTCAAAAAAGGTGACTTTTTTTATAAAGTGGAAGGTGAAAAAATAAAGTTAGCCTTATTGGAGCATTATTCTCTATTTTTAATCAACCTATAACCTGTTATAGTTATACTCCATAGTGGTAGAATGGCATTATGGGGAATTGAAATGACATGGCAAAGAAAGAATCACTAAATAAAAACTGGACCGAAATTGGTGTGGTAAATGGCCCTGATCTTCAAAATAGGATCGTTATAACTCCTATTGTAACTTGGTTAAAACAACATATTGATAGCTTCAAAGTATTTATAAACTCTAGTGGTAATGTACTTTTAAAACCAATGATTAGTCTTCCGCTAGAAGAAGCATGGCCTTATCAAGATCCCAAGATATTATCCAACGTTCTAAAAGGTATCGAGGAAGCAAAAGCAGGAAAAGCCAAGCCATTTGATTTAAAAAAATTAAAAGAATTAGATGATGTTTAATATCAAATTAACTCCTTTAGCTTTGAAACAATTGGAGGAGATAAAAAAACGAGAGCCAAGGCAAGGATTACTAAAGCAAATCATAAAGACAATCAGATTTTTAAGTGAAAATCCAAGACATCCTTCTTTGCATACTCATAAAAATCAAAGGTTGAGCAATCTACATGGTTTAGATATTTTTCAAGTATATGCACAGAACTACACTTCAGGTGCTTACCGTATCTTCTTTACTTATTCTGCTAAAGATGAAATTACTATTACTTCTATAGAAGCACATCCAGATTAGATATTTATAAATAACAAATATCATAGACAAAAAAGCCTATGTAAAAACTCTCCCCATTAATGCCAGAAGTCGGTTAAATCCAGGTAAACAAATATTTTTTTAGCTTGATATAAGTGCAAGGTTAATCAAGAAAAAAATCAAGGAGATAAAATTATGTTTATATTAGATTTAGAAATTAGTTTGGCACCGGTTAACCAGTTAATTAGTACTGCTGTCAGACGATTTCAGGAAAGAGAACAAGCACAAATAAAACCATTCTCATTCCTTGAGCAAAGTCCGCCATATAAGAAGGACTATTTTGAATACCCTCCTTCTGACAGATAACTTCTGTTGTAAGCTGAACTGTTTTAAAAAGCCATCTTAAAAAGGTGGCTTTTTTGTTTTTGATTATAAATCAGTTTTGCTCAATTAATGTTTTCATGTCATTCCCGCGAAAGCGGGAATCCAGTATCGGTAGCAGTCTTGCCTGGATTCCGGGTCAAGCCCGGAATGACAAGGAAATGACAGAAGAATCTAAAATGAGCTAAAATAACTTCTGTAATGAAACCTTTCCACCAGCTTTTAAAAGAACAAAAAACTCTTGTTATTCCTGGAGTATTTAATGCAGCATCTGCTCTACTGGCAAAAAACGCTGGATTTGAGGCATTGTATTTATCTGGTTCTGGCATTGCCACAGGATGTTTTGGTGTTCCTGATCTCGGGATTACAACGTTAGAAAATGTCTGCGAAGAGACACGAAGAATTACAAACGTAAAGGCGTTGCATGCAACGTCTCTTCTGGTAGATGCCGATACCGGTTTTGGCAATGAAGCCGATGCGGTAAAACAATTAGAAAAATCCGGCGCAGCAGGCATCCATTTAGAAGATCAGGTTTTTCCGAAACGCTGTGGTCACAGGCCAGGCAAAGAAGTAATTTCCCCTGAAGAGATGGTTTTAAAAATTCAAAATGCAATAAAAGCAAGAACAAATTCAGATTTTTTTATAATTGCAAGAGTAGATTCAAGAAACGTTATAGGATTTGACGATGCCATTGAAAGAGCAAAAAAATATCAAGATGCAGGGGCAGATGCAATATTTGCAGAAGCGCTTGAAAGTAAGGACGAGTATAAAAAGTTTGTTGATACTTTAAAGATTCCTGTATTAGCTAATATGACTGAATTTGGCAAGACTCCTTACCTTTCAGTCTATGAGTTTGAGTCAGTAGGAGTACGTATGGTCATTTTCCCTTTAACTGCATTCAGACGAATGATGAAAGCTACAGAGGAAGTGTATCGTATTATCAAAAAGGAAGGAACCCAGAAGCCAATACTAAACAGCATGCAAAGCAGGGATGAACTTTACCGACTTCTAAACTATTATGAAGCAGAGGAAATCATTGATAAAAAATAACAAATGCTATATTATAACGAACATAGCGATTTAACCGCAGAATCAGCGGCAGGAGATATGATATGTCAACAACAATGACAGAACAACTAAAAAAAGGTTTAGAAGATGTCGTAGCAGGAACTACATCTATCTGCACTATAAATCCAGATAATGAAAATTTGCTTTACAGAGGTTACAGTGCTGTTGAACTTTCAGAAAAAACCAACTTTGAAGAAGTCATTCATTTACTCGTTGAAGGAAGACTGCCAAAGAAAAGAGAACTTAAAAGACTTACAAAGCTTTTAATTCAAGAGAGAAAACTTCCAAAGCCTTTAATTAAACTCTTAAAAAATATTCCTCAAACTGCAAACCCAATGGATGTATTAAGAACTGCAGTCTCATACATGGGGGCCCTTGATGAAAGCAAACAATTATCAATCGAAGATATAAAACAACTTTCATACTCGATTATGGCAAAATTACCATTTGCACTTATGAGCTGGTATCATTTCTCAAAAAATCAGGATTTACCTAAAGTATCAAAACAGCTTTCTTATGCAGGCAGATTTCTTCAGCTTGTTACAGGAGTAGAACCAGATTCATTTGATGAGAAAGTTATTAATGCAAGTTTTATTCTTTATGCAGAACATGAGCTTAATGCTTCTACATTTTGTGCCAGAGTAACAGCTTCAACACTCTCTGACATTTACTCAGCAATTACATCAGGAATTGGAACCTTAAAAGGTCCTCTCCATGGCGGTGCAAATGAAGCTGCAATGAATTTGATTTTAAAATTCAAAGACCCTCAGGAAGCTGAAGCAGGCATAATTGATATGTTAAACCGCAAAGAAAAAATTATGGGATTTGGTCACCGCGTTTATAAGAGAAAAGACAGCAGATCTGATGTAATGAAAAAATATTCCCATGAGCTCGCTGTAAAAAAAGGAAATCTAAAACTATTTGAAATCGCAGAAAGAATTGAAAAGACTGTAAAAGAAAGAAAGGGTTTATTCTCAAATGCTGATTTCTACTCAGCTTTAGCTTACTATCTGCTTGGAATTCCTATTCCTTTAGACACCCCAATATTTGTTTTAAGCAGAACAAGCGGCTGGTCAGCACATATAATTGAGCAGCTCTCCGATAATAAACTAATTAGACCAAGAGCTATTTATCAGGGACCCCCGCCAAGAGAAGTTCCCTCAATTGAAAGAAGATGATCACGTGTAGAGGTTGGTTTTAAACCAACCTCTACAACATTCAATGAAAAAATTATCGTTATTACAAAATCAGATAATCAAATGCAAAAAATGTCCTCGTTTAGTTAAATACCTAAGTGAAATAAAAGAAAAATATCCTTCTTACTGGTGTAAGCCTGTCCCAGGCTTTGGTGAATCAGATGCAGAAATATTAATCATCGGGCTTGCTCCGGGAAGATTTGGATCAAATAGAACTGGAAGAATGTTTACCGGTGATTCTTCCGGAGATTTCATGTACAAGATACTCCATGAAGCAGGACTGTGTAATAAACCAATTGCTACAGATATGCGTGACGGTCTGGTTTTAAAAAATTGTTATATAACTGCAATGGGGAGATGCGCACCACCTCAAAATAAACCTACACCAAAAGAACTTGAGAACTGCTTTGTATATTTTGAAGAAGAAATTAAACTGCTAAAGAAAATAAAAGTTGTAGTTGCACTTGGAAAAATTGCATTTGATGGCTACGTCAAGTGGCTATCTGTAAGGGCAACCCAACCTGTTGAGGCAGATCAACCTGTCTGCCCTTTTCAAAAAAAAGATTTCAAATTTACCCACGGTGCAATCTATAACTCAAAAAGTCTGCCACACATATTAATTGCAAGCTATCACCCGAGCAGGCAAAATACACAGACAGGAAGATTGACTGCTAAGATGTTTATGCATGTCTTTGAAAAAGCAAAGAAGTTATGTCAAACTTAAACGAAGATGTAGATTCAGAAATAACCTCTGATCCGTGGCGCAAAAGAGCTACTACTACAGCACGTTATGATCTGTGCAGTAAATGCAAATTCTTCACGCCGCAAAAACCTTACAAGCCTGGCATAAGATGTATCTTCAATTTAAGACCAGATGTAATCTTTGAAACAGACAGAGCCGTTGCAAAATGTGATGTCTTTAAAGAGAAAATTGACAATCTAGAATAAACAATTGATAATTATACTCGGTCTAAAAATTACTTACGTTCTCACAATTTATAAGCTTTGTCCAATTTATTTGGCAAAGCCGGTTAACCGAGAGATAATACCAAAGGAAGCACAAGCTTGTCTTGTGCTATATAGAGAAATGAAACAACAAATTAAAATCATCTTCCTAACACTGGTAATCATCCTATTTTCATTTACAGGATGTGCAAAAAAAACCTGTATTCAATGTGGCATGAACAGTGAACAAATTAAAGAACAGGAATCTTACTGGCAAAATCTAAATTACAAAATGCTTGAACTATATAAACAGGGGAAATTAAAAGAAGCTGTCAATCTAGGAAAAGATTCCTTAAATTTTGCAAATAAAACCTTTGGGAAAGACAGTTTAAAGGCAGGAACCTCTTTAAATAATCTGGGTGAACTCTACAGACTTGATAAGAAATTTGGGGATGCAGAATGGCATTATAAAAAATCTCTTGAGATTAGAGAAAAACTACTTGGTAAAGAACATCCGGAAGTAGCACTAACTTTGAATAATTTAGCCTCGGTTTATTTTGCTGAAAATAGATTTAATGATGCACAAACCACATATGAAACGGCATTAAAAGTAATGGAAAAAAGTCCTCAAAAAGATAGTCGTAGTTTGATCGCACTTATTGGAAATTTGGCAGAGCTATATAAAAGCACAGGAAAGCTTCCGAAGGCTGAAGCAGAATATAAAAAATTACTTACATTAAGAGAAAAAATTGCCGGGAAAAATGATTTAAATTATGCAAAAGCACTAAATGATCTTGGTGCACTTTATTTTCTTGAAGGTAAGTACACAGAGGCAGAACCTGTTTTCAAAAATACATTAACAATTCTTGAAGAGAAACTCGGAAAAAACCATCCAGATCTTTCAGTAGTACTGGAAAATATCCTCGAGGTTTACAAAAAAATAGGTGATAATGTAAAAGCAAAAGCTTTTGAAGAAAGAATAAAGGGGATTCGTACAACAAGTCAATCCCCCAGCTAGAAAACAAATTGAGAATTGACAATGGATAATGGAGAATTAAGGATTTTCTTTATCTTTTAATTGTCAATTGTCAATTCTCAATTCTCAATTGCTAGAATAGCCTCTTATGGAAACCCGTGGACTCTGGTGGAATATTCATGATTTCCCTCATTATAAGGAAATCTTTTATACGTTATTTTTCGTTTCTGTTTTATTTTTTATTTACGGCTTTTATTTGAAAATCAAGAACTGGTCACGTGGAAAATTTAAAAATAATTTTAATAATATTCCTACTCGAATCAAAAACATGTTTTTAAAAAGTTTTTTGCACAAAGGCTGGGAAACAAAAAAGAGACGGGGAAATAATTTTGTACTTATCGCACATATCCTGGCTTTCTATGGATTTTTTGCTCTCTGGATAGGAACTGATATTCTAACCGTACAGGATAAAATGCCTGTTTATTTTTTTGAGGGTTTATTTTATAAAGCATACTCACTTTCAATGGATCTTTCCGGAATCTTAATGCTGCTCGGGCTTTTAATCTTTGTATACATAAGGTACATTCAAAAACCAAAAAGGCTTGATAATTTTGGGAATGCCTGGTTTCAGCTTACTTATCTGATTTCATTTGTAGTTATTGGTTTTTTAATAGAAGGAATACGACAATCTGCCACAAATCAGATTGAACCATATACACCTGTTGGAGCATTGATTGCACTTGGTTTTCAAAACTTATCATATGACATACAAAAGTCTATCCACTTAACTTTATGGTGGTTGCATTCTATTCAAACATTTTCTTTTGTAGCACTTATTCCATTTACAAGATTCAGTCATATATTTATAGCACCGGCAAATCTGTTTTTTGCTGATTCAAAACCAAATGGTAAATTAACTACTCCTTTTAATCTTATAGAAATTATGGCAATGGAAAATCCACCGGAAGATTTTGCCCAGACTGTTTCAAGGCTTGAAGATTTTACCTGGAAAGATTTAATGGATCTTGATGCATGTACTGCATGTGGCAGATGCCATGAAGTTTGTCCAGCTACAAACTCTGAGAAACCACTTTCGCCAAAGTGGGTAATTCTGGACTTGAAACAAATAATGTACAAGAAACCATTGTTTAATCATGGTTTTAGAGTAGAGGTTGGTTTTAAACCAACCTCTACTTACAGCGGTAAGCCCCTACAAGAACAATCTATCGTTCCAGATTTAATATCTCCTGAGACCCTCTGGTCATGTACGTCCTGCAATGCCTGTGTAGAAAGTTGTCCTGTAGGAATCGACCAATTGACTAAAATAATAGAGCTTAGAAGAACTTTGATTTCCGAGAATAAAGCTCCAAACAATTTATTGAATACATTAAAAAATATCCGCTCCAGATCAAATCCATGGGGACAGTCGCCTGAGGACAGAGAAAAATGGACAGAAGGACTGGATGTTCCAATGATTGATACCACTCCGGAATTTGAATATTTATACTGGGTTGGCTGTGCCGGTGCATATGATAGTAGAAATCAGAATATTTCAAAAACAATGGTCAAATTACTTAAAAAAGCTGAGGTTAAATTTGCAGTTTTAGGTAAAAAAGAAAAATGTACCGGTGACACTGCTCGCAGAGCCGGTGATGAAGGGCTTTTCCAGGAACTGGCAATTGAAAACATTGAAACATTTCAGAGTAAAAATGTAAAAAAAATAATTGCCCACTGCCCACATTGTTTCAATACTTTTAAAAATGAATATCCGGAATTTGGTTTAAAAGATGTTGAAGTTATTCATCATACAGAAGTTTTATGGGATTTAATAAGGCAGGGCAGACTAAATATGACAAAAGAAATTTCTGAAGAAATCACCTATCATGATTCCTGCTATCTAGGCCGCCACAATGGACAATATGATGCACCAAGAAATATTTTAAATAAAATTCCTGGTTTGAAATATACAGAAATGGAAAACTCGCGGGAAAAAGGGACATGCTGCGGCGGCGGCGGTGCACAACTCTGGTATGAAGCACCGGGAAAACAAATTAATGTAATGAGATTAAACGAAATTAAAGATTCAGGCGCAAAAACTGCAGCAACTGCATGTCCTTTCTGCACCATAATGCTGGAAACTGCAGGAACACTGGATAAAAGCGAGACTCCACCAGCAGTACAGGACATAAGTGAATTAGTAGCAACTTCTGCAGGAATATAGGATTATGCTTTTGCCAGCTGCAGTTTTGCAATTATTTCGACAGCTAAATCTTCCACAGGTCTATTAGTCATATCAACTACTTCACATTTTAATTCACGAAAGATCCTCTTTGAATATTCAACTTCCAGAGCGATTTTATCAAGATTACTATAATCCAAACTGTAAGTCATTTGAGTAGAATCAACCCTTGCAGTTCTGAATGACTGAAGTATTAATGGCTCACAAAGCAGTCCAATAATTTTCTGCGGATTAATCTGAGATAATTTTTGAGGGAAATCAACCCCTAAAACTATTGGGATATTTATAGCCTTTACACCATAATGCTGAGCCAGATACATGCATGTCGGGGTTTTACCAGTACCAGAAATTCCCATTAAAACCAGCTCAGCACTATCAATTTCATTTATATTCTGACCATCGTCATATTTAATCGCATAGTGAATTGCTTCCATCCTGTTAAAGTAAGTCTGGTCAATCTTTAATCTTAAGCCAGGTTCATGTAATGCTGCAGAATGAAAAATATCTTCAAACTTACCTACAAGACCACCTAAAACATCATGAACAGGAATAGAATATTTTTTAGCTTGTTCTATTAAAGCTTCCCTGGCTTCAGGTAAAACCAATGTATAAACAATAATTCCAGGTGATTTAATAAGGCTTAAAAATAGTTTTTTTATTTGATCAACCGATCTGACCTTTGGTAACCGGCAAAGAGCAGCTTTATCAAGCCCAAACTGGCTAAGAGCTGACTTTGCAACTAACTCTGCGGTTTCTCCACTGGAGTCGGATAAAGTATATATAGTAAACATCGTTGTTTCCTAGTTAATGAAAAAAGATTATACAACAGGAATAATATTTGATGTGTTAAGAAAATTATATGGCTTTTCTATCTTTTGAATCTTTGTGATTATCACTGGTATCGTTTGTCAGAGCCCATTGTAACAATTGCCTTCTCCACTCAAGATCACTCTGAGCTTCAAGCACTAATTCAACTAAACCTTTAAAGTCCGAGAATTTAAGATCAATGGATACTCCAATTTCAAGATTAAGCTGAATTCTCTCATGACTTGGTGAACAAATTAAACAGGCTGCATGTTCTGGCCCATGTAGTTCAATTAAAGTTTTTTTATTTGTTGATTTTGGATCAATAGTCCAGGTAATATAATCCATTATTTCTTTAGTTTCACTTGCAGTATATAGAAGCCAGGCAAGGGACTGATATAAAGATGTATTTAGATATAGAACAATTTCTGATGATTTAAAGTCTACTGCAACAGCACCTTCTGACTTGCTAAGGTAGATGCCGGCGTGGCAATTAGTAAATGATATTTCTTCATGTGTATTTGTCTTCATAATTTACCTCATCTATGCTTTCAAGTGATTTGTTTAATAGTCTATAGAATCCTACATAAAGGTTATGAAAAGGTTTTGGAAGTACAGGGGCAGTACCAAAATCAGTTAAAATTTAGGTTAACTACTAAAGGATATACTTAAGAAGCAAAAAAATGATAGAAAAGGAAAGAGAATATGACAGAAAATAATGAAGCTGCAGAGGTATCCCCAGAATTGAATGAAGAATCAAAACAGCTCGCCTCGTCTCCGATGAGTCGGAGCGGGGAAGAACAAGCTTCAAATAATACAACTCCTGAAGCTCCCCTTCCATCAAATGAAGACATCCAAAAGATGAAAGAGCAATATATCAGACTTATGGCTGATTACCAAAATCTGCAAAAGAGAACATCTCAGGAAAAAGAAGACCTCTATAAATATGCTGCACAAAAAACAATTGAAATTTTACTCCCTGCACTGGATACTTTTGACTATGCAAAATCAGCAGTAAAACCAGATTCAAAGCCAGAAAAGATTATCGAGGATTTTAATCTCGTATTTGAAATGTTATTGAAGTGCTTAAAAGATACCGGACTGGAAACAATTGACGAGACAGGGGTAACCTTTAATCCTTTCCACCATGAACCGCTTCATCAAATTCCAACAAATGAACTTCCAGAGCAGACCGTAATGCAGGTTTTAAAAAAGGGATATATGTTAAACAAAAAAGTGATAAGACCTGCACTTGTAGCAGTATCTGTAAAAGAAGAAGCAAAGCAATGACATGAAATGATAAAATGAAAAAATGACATCCGGGATAGTGAATATAAAAAATAAAATTCAGACTGGTTTTACCCTGTGGTTTACTGGACTTTCAGGAGCCGGAAAATCTACAATAGCTAATATTTTAGAAAAAAACATTAAAGATCTTGGTCTAAAAATTGAGATTCTTGATGGAGATGTTGTTAGAACACACCTGAGCAAAGGACTTGGCTTTAGCAAAGAAGATCGCGATACAAATATAAGAAGAATAGGCTACGTAGCAAGTTTACTTTCAAGAAATGGAGTGATTGTAATTACCGCAGCAATTTCTCCTTACATAGACATTAGGAATGAAGTAAGAGAAATGCATGAAAATTTTATAGAAGTGTATGCACAGTGTCCACTTGAAGTAGTAGAAAAACGAGATGTAAAAGGCCTTTATAAAAAAGCAAGATCTGGTGAAATCCCTCAATTTACAGGAGTATCTGATCCATATGAAGAACCAACTGCTCCGGAAATAGTAGTTGAAACAAATAAAGAAACTCCTGAAGAAAGTGCAAACAAAATTTTAAGGTGGCTAAAAGAAAATGGTTTTATTGAGCGATGATGCAGGAATTTAAAAGTATCATTGCAAGGAGACTTAAAAAGTCAACGAAGCAATCCGACACCGATCGGTGTCGCCCCGAACGTAGTGAGGGATCTGATTGCGTTATGAGATCTCCAGTCATTGCATTCCTCGGGACAACACTTCGTGTTGGATTACTTGTTCTTCTTCTCAATTCTCAATTCTCAATCCTCAATCCTGCTTTTGCAGAAAATAAGTCTGTCATACGCCCAAAGATTGGTTTAGCACTTGGAGGCGGGGGGGCACGCGGTGCAGCACACATTGGTGTACTTAAAGTACTTGAAAGAGAAAATATTCCCATAGATAACCTGGTTGGTACAAGTGCAGGCGCATTTATTGCAGCTCTCTATTCCGGAGGTATCAGTCCTGACGAGATTGAACAGTATGTTTTATCCGGTGCAATGCAAAAAGTTTATAAAACAGATTTCTCAATTCTTAGAGCTTTTTTTTTACACTGCAGCAAAGTAGCACATGTATTTTTTGGTAAATCGTTTTATGCAGGTTTATATAACGATCACAGATTACACCACTTTGTAGATCAGGTAATTTCAAAAAATGACGGGTCCATTGAACTGAATCTCCCTTTACATATTATTGCCGTAGATTTAATTACAGGTTTACCAGTCGTAATTAAATCTGGTGATGTCGGCTTAGCAGTTCAGGCAAGTACTGCCATTCCTACTCTGCGCCAGCCAATTCAAATAAATGATCAGCTTCTTGTAGACGGCGGTGTTTTAAAAAACACCCCTGTAGAAGAAGCAAAAAAAATGGGTTCAGATCTAGTAATAGCAATTGAGGTCGACGCAAAACTAGATCAAATGCATTTAAAAGATTTTAGAACCTTTGAAGGAGTAATTACAAGGGTAATTAGTCTTGGTCTTAAAGCACAGTCAGAATACATTCTAGACAAAGCAGATATTGTTATTAGTCCAAATTTAGCCGGCGTAGGTATTTTGGATTTAGATCCTAAAAGCCTCGCAAAAGCAATTAAAGCTGGTGAAGAAGAAGCTGAAAAAATGATCCCTAAAATAAAAAAGAAAATTGAGCAAAAAAACTCTGCAATGAGAATCGCCAAGAAGTAGAGACTTGCCGTGGCAAGTCTCTACTTCTCATCAAATGGAAAATATGGTTTACCATCTTCTTCTTTATGATCAGGCATTATTTTCCTAAAAACTGTTAAGTACAAAGTAAATATTATAGTCAGTATTGTAAATGCACAACCAGCACCGATAAGTAAGTCTTGATTTATCACCGTTTAAACAACTTTCAATTTTTTCTTCTTAGCAATCTCTCTCCACCATACAAGAAGAGCGCTGGCTACAAATATGCTGGAATAAGTTCCAGAGGCAATTCCCAGGAACATTGCACCTACAAAGTTTTTTGTAGTTTCACCACCAAAAAGATATAAAGTCCCAAGTGTTAAAAGGACAGTAAGAGAAGTATTAATACTTCGAACTAATGTTTGATTTATACTTTCATTTGCAATTTCAGCAAAGGTTTTATTTTTACTTAAAAACTTTGAATTCTCTCTAATCCTATCAAAGACTACAATAGTATCGTGAACCGAAAAACCAATTACAGTTAAAACAGCAGTTATAAACAAGCTGTCAATTTCTAATCCCCAAATTAAGCTGAATATTGAAAACAAACCAACCAGAATAAAAACATCATGAAGCAGTGCAATAATCGCACAAACTGCATAATCTCTTTTAAACCTATAGCTAATATACAAAACAATACCTACAAGAGTAAATATTAAAGC
Organism: Candidatus Melainabacteria bacterium; assembly: GCA_023250195.1. Taxonomy (GTDB): domain Bacteria; phylum Cyanobacteriota; class Vampirovibrionia; order 2-02-FULL-35-15; family 2-02-FULL-35-15; genus 2-02-FULL-35-15. The sequence goes on from JAHFBF010000001.1 coordinate 480,537, forward strand.
GAGTAAACCCGATGCAAGCAGTTCAGGACCAATGATTGGACTAACTGTATCTATAGAAAGGATTTCAAAATCACCAAATGCCTGTCGCAAATTATTATCTAATCTTTCTTTCTGGCTGGATTTTTTCTGAGTAGACTTTCTTTCTTTAATGGCTTTTGATCTAATAATTAATACCTGGGAACCATCTTCTCCCGCCTTAGATAATTGGATATTACTTCCTCCAAGTTTCTGCTTATCAAGTATTGTTCGTATTTTCTCCAGTTCAAGCTTTTGGGAGAATTTATATTCAAGTTTGGTTCCACCGGTAAAATCAAGCCCGAGTTTAACTGGTGCACCATATCTTATAAAACACATTCCAACTGCAATCAATCCTGGGATTAAAATTGCAAGTGAAAACCCAATCCAAAACCAACGGTATTTAACTATATCTACTTTCATGATATTTTTCGTTTAATGTCATTGCGAGTCGAGTGAAATGAGGCGTGGCAATCTTCATCCGCGTTATGAGATTGCTTCGTCACAACTAAAGTTGCTCCTCGCAATGACGTAATTTGTTTTACTCCAATTCTATTAATTTTCCCTAACAGTAAAAATATAACAGGTAAGAGTGATAAACTGTTTTATTATAAAATAAGGTGTCATATGTCAGGACATTCCAAATGGGCACAAATTAAACGGAAAAAGGCTGTTACTGATGCCAAAAGAGGGGCAAGATTCTCAAAAATTTCAAAAGAAATTATGGTAGCAGCCAGATTAGGCGGACCAGATCCAGGAAGCAACTTTCGTTTAAGATTTGCAATTGAAAAAGCAAAAACAAATCTAATGCCTCAAGGCAATATTCAAAGAGCAATTGAAAAAGGTGCCGGATTGGATTCAGCAAATTCACATATTGAAGAAGTTATTTATGAAGGCTATGGGCCGGGTGGTGCAGCAATTTTAATTCTTTGTACTACTGACAACAGGAACAGAACAGTTGCTGATTTAAGAAATTATTTCTCAAAGTATCATGGCAAATTTGCTGAAAGCGGTGCAGTAAGCTGGATGTTTATTAAACGTGGTGAAATAAAAATTGCAGGATCTTCCTTTAAAGATCAGGAACAAATTTACGAACTGGCTATTGAAGCAGGGGCTGAAGATATTGATTTTTCTGATGAAGAATGTGCAATTATAATCACAAAGTCAGAGGAACTTGAAAAAGTACAAAAAAACATTCTTGCAAAGGAAATAGAACCATTAGAAACACAGCTTACCTATCATCCAAAAGAACATATAGAAATCTCTGACCCTGATTATGCAAAAAATATTCTTAAGCTGCTTGAAGCAATTGAAGAGTATGATGATGTGCAGGAAGTATATTCTAATTTTGATATAAATATAGAGACAGGACTCATCCTGCCCTAACAACACATCACATAACTAAAATGAAAATAGAAAACTTTATTAATGCAAAACAACATTCACAGAAACACCCTGTAGAAGACATAAATTACTTTATAAACAATTTAAATAGTTTTTCTCAGGAAGAAATCACTCAATGGTTAAAAGCAGTAAAAGCAAATGGACTTGATGATGATGAAACATCTGCACTTACACTAGCAATGGCCAATTCGGGAAATATCCTGAGTTGGAAAGAGCTCGAACCTACTATAGACAAACACAGTACAGGAGGTATAGGAGATAAAATAACTCTCCTTTTTGTACCGCTGATTGCAGCATATGGAATAAATATTCCAAAGTTATCCGGAAGATCCCTTGGAAGTACAGGTGGAACAATTGACAAATTGGAATCAATTCCCGGCTTTAAAACAAATTTATCAATTAATGAAATAAAAGAACAAATTAAAAAAATTGGACTTGCTGTGTGCAGTGCAAGTTCTGATCTTGCTCCAGCAGATAAAAAACTTTATGCCATTCGTGATGTAACAGGCACCATAGACTCAATGCCATTAATTGCTTCTTCTATTATGAGTAAAAAAATTGCAACCGGTACACAAAATATAATTTTAGATGTAAAGGCCGGATCAGGTGCTTTTATGAAAACCATTGAAGATGCAAAACTGCTTGCAAATAAGATGGTAGGCATTGGCAGGAACTTAAACAAAAATATTAAAGCTGTAATCACTGAAATGAATGAACCACTTGGATATAAAATCGGCAATTCACTGGAGATAGAAGAAGTTCTTGAAGTTCTATCGGGGGAAAAAGTGGAAGATTTAATTCAAATTGTAATCTGTTTAGCAAGAGAAGCAATACACCTTGTATATGGAAGCTCCGCAAAAACAGATACTGAATTAAAAGATTTATTGCTAAACGGTGCTGCTCTAAAAAAATTCGAATCAATGATAAAAGCTCAGGGAGGAAACTTAAATATTGGATTACCACAAGCAAAGTGTATTGAGGTTGTGAAGAGTGAACAGGAAGGCTATATACAAAAAATAGATGCTGACAATATTGGAGAAGCAGTATATTCATTAGGAGCAGGCAGGAGGGAAGTAACAGAAAATATTGATCATTCAGTTGGAATAGTATTATTGAAAAAGCACGGAGATAAAATTATCAGGAATGAACCTTTACTTGAAATCCATGCAAAAAGTAAAGAAGATATCGAAAAAATAAAAAGGAAACTATTATCAGGTATAACTTTTGGACAAAAAGAGCCATCTAAACTAAAGTTAGTTCATGAGATTATATAGTAATACTCTATGTCATTCTAAGGCAAAGCCGACCCGCTCCGACGAGTCGGAGACGAGGCGAGAAAATCTCATAAAAGCACTGTCAGCCAACAGAGATTCTTCAGTCGTTGCACTCCTTCAGAATGACATAATAGTTTTCAAAATACATTTTAAAACAAGCTAAAATAGTTAATCTAATGCACACAGAAAACCCTAACATAAATTACAACATATCAAATGACGGACCAACAATTGGTTTTCTTGAAGCTTTTTACGGTGTTTTATTTTGTCCTAAAAAAGTTTTTGAAGATTTATTTAATGAAGACACCTTCACAACAATGGTTTATGGAACACTTGCAGTTCTTTTATCCAGCCTTGGGAAATTAGAACCTGGAAGCATCGGAATATTAAATTTGTTTGGTGTAGAAGTAATAGGACTTTTTAGCTGGATTTTTGTCGGTATATTTATTTTCTTTCTAAGCACAGTTTTTAAAACCCCGAATAATAATTTGGGAAGACTTTTAGGTTTTACAGGACTTTCAAGTATTCCATTTCTGCTACTAGCACCTATTTCTTTAATCAGTAATTTGAATTCTTCTATTTATAGTATTTGTGAGATTTTAGTTAACATATGGTCGTTTATTTTATTCTGGATTGCATTGGCAAAAGGTTTTCAGCTTGAAGCCTGGCGTGTACTTTTAATGGCAATTATTCCATTTTTACTAGGAATATTTTTGTTTACTTTTTTAATTGCAAATTTATTGGGAATGTTTTTTTCGGGCGCTTTTATCAGATAGCTGCGGTAACATTATTTAGTTTATTTTCAAGCTCACTTATATTCTCAATTTTATTTTCAGGTATAGTAATTTCCAGGGTAGCACCAGCCAGTTCATTTAAATACTGAACATTTGCTCCTATTAAATCTGCTCTTTCTTTCATATCAACTAATCCAAACCCCCGATTTAAACTATTCTTACGAAAACCTTTACCATTATCTCTGACTAAAATTAAAATCTGTCCTGGCTGCTGTTCAATTAACACTTCAACTTTATTAGCTCCAGAGTGTTTATAAACATTATTCAGTGCCTCTTGAATTATTCTATAAAGATGAATTTCATTTGCCTCTGCAAGTCTTATTTTAGAAAGTTTTGTTATAAGCTTTGGCTGAATTTTACTAATAGAACGCTTGGAAAGTTCATCAAGAAGACTTTCAATCGCAGGTATAAGGCCTAAAACATTATCCAGCATTGATGGCCTTAAAGCATTAATGATTCTGCGAACTTCCTGAGTTACCTTACTAAGCGTCTGGATAGAATCCTCAAACTGGTTCTTAATCACTTTTGGCAACTCCTGAGAGTTAATGACAGATTCAATATGTCTTCTTAGGTCAGTTATCCTTGCTAAAGTATCATCATGGAGTTCTCTTGCAATTCTTTTTCTTTCTTCTTCACTTCTGCTGGAAAGTTGTTTTCTGACTTCTTTTAATTCATTTACCCTTTCATTTAATTCTGACAAAGCCAGGCTTAACTGTGCATTTTTCCTTTGAAGTTCTTCCTGGGAATTCTCTAATTTTATATTCTGCTCCTGCAGGTTTAACTGTAAAAAGACAAGTGAACCTATAATCAGATTTCCTAATAACAAAAATATAACAGGAACAATTTCAAGCAATAAATTAAAATGTGTATAAGATATCTGGGTAGATAAAATTACAAAGATAAAAAGGAACGAAAACGCTATAAGCCTTCTTACAGCAGGAACAATACCAAAAAGCGCACCCAAAAACATACTGAGAAAAATAAAGGACATGTGAAAGTCTTTTAAGCGTAGTTTAAACAAATAAGAGCTGCTGAATAAATTTGAAAGTGCTATTGCCTGAACTTCACTATCCGATATTAAAACATCCTTTTGTACAGGACTCAACAGCTGATCTCTGATTAATTTACTTTTTAAACCAATCCCTAAAATAACAATTTTATTTTCCAGGTCTGACGGTTTTATTTCCCCTTCCAACAAATCAATAAATGAATATTGGGAAAATGCGGTTTTAGGATATCTCAAATAAAATTCGTTTTTATTTTTTAGCTTTTGTTCAACCTCACTGCCGTTAGAAACCTTATACAGAACATATGAGAAAGACCGTGTATTTTTAGAATTTACATCTACCAAATCCAATTTGTGAACGACCTTATCATAATCAGCATATAATTCTCCATAGCCTATTTCAGAAGCACTCCGTAAAATATCATTTAAAGGATAAGAGGGAAACGAATGGACTGAATCAGCAATAATAATGTTTTTATATTTTAAAATTGTTTTAGCTAATGCTTCATCAGATTTAGTCCCTGAAGGATTATTCAGATTTAAATTTATACCAATTGCTTTTACACCACAATCTTCAAGCTTTTCAATAGCTTGATTTATTAAATCTCTTCCTTTTTTTTCAAAGTCTTTTATAGGCATTCCGTTCTGACGAAGTAAAAACTGTGTTTTGTCATCAAAAAGAATAAGAACAATTTTTTTTGTAGCTGGTATCTGATTTGTTAAATCTTTGTTTGATTCGTTACGGCTATTAATTATTTCAAGTTCAAGAGGTACCCACAATTTTCTTTCTACATTTAGTACAATAATCGACAGCACAAAGCCAAAAGCAAGTCCAAGCAATACTTTTTTGGTAAAGTACTTTTTTTCAACCTGAAGCCCTTTTAAAAACTTAATCAAATTCATGACTTTCATCGACTCACATTCACATTTAATTCTTGAAGCATTTGACAGCGACAGAGACAATGTAATCCAACAAGCATTTTCCAACGGCATTACACATATTGTCCAGTCCTGCGATACTCTTGACGAGATAGAAAAGAATCTAATTTTAACAAAAAAATATACAAATCTGTATTCAAGTGTAGGAATTCACCCTCATGAAGCCAAACTCTGGACAAATGTAAGCTATGACAGAATTGTAAAATACACAAAAGAAGAAAAAGTAGTTGCAATTGGAGAAACAGGTTTAGATTTTTACTACAATTATAGTCCTAATGACATTCAGGTTAAGGCTTTTAGAGAACAAATTAAAATTGCAAATGAGGTTTCACTACCTCTAATAATTCACACCCGGGATGCATTTAAAGAAACAATTGAAATCTTAAAAGATGAAAAGCCAAAGAACGGTGGAGTGTTTCATTGTTATACAGGAGATTTAAAAACTGCAGAAGAAGCATTGAAACTTGGTTTTTATATTTCATGGTCTGGGATTTTAACTTTTAAAAAGGCTTCTGACCTAAAAGAAGTTGCAAAAAATATTCCTCTAAAAAACACTTTGATCGAAACAGACTGCCCATTTTTAACCCCTGTACCGCATCGTGGCAAACGCAATGAGCCAAAGTATGTGAAACATGTTGCAGAAGAACTTGCAAAAATCCACAATGTCAGCACCGATGAAATCGGTAATCTTACATCAGAAAATACAAAGAAACTATTTGGGATAAAATAGCAAAATTAAAACTCGGCAAACATTGCATCTATTCTTGCAATATTATTTAATTCTTTTATAGATGCAGCAGCCTCTAAATTACTCTTATTTCTACGTACCTGATAATCTCTTTCTTCTTCACTACTTGCATATCGTGAACAAATATCTTCAGGTGGTAAATTACTTACACTTCTAAGTTGATCTCTTACTTTTTGAATTTCTTCTTCACGAAGCATTTGAGGTGCAAACACTATTGCTTTTCCAGATAAAGGAGGTTGAGCATCAATGTAATCCTGGCTAGCTTTTCTAGATAAGGATAAAAACTCATCAAATCCATTCTGAGAAAGACCAAAGAGATAAATTCTTTTTGCCCCAAGTCTTGTAAACCTTTCGAACAAATCAATAAAATAAAGTTTTTCTTCAGGAAGCTGACTATATGTAAATCCTGCTCCATGATGGGAATATCTTGAAGAAACTATTCCAAGTATCCCATTTGCAGCTAAGGCTCTTCCACACGAAGAGAGTATGCTATCTTTTTCTTTATCTATAAATTCTGCCTTATTTGTAATTATCGAAACAGGTAATTGCGTCCTGGAAATTCCTCGAGCTTCTTGCAATTGACCATGATATTTACTCTCACCAATAAGATTAACTGTCCAATTATTTCCACCAGCAATCCAAGAACCATTAAACAAGATAGTGCCAAATTTATGACGACATAACTTATCAACTTCTGTAGCATCTCCGACCAAAACTGATACACCTTTAGCTTTAGTTTTAAGTGGATTACCAGGAGACTGCAAATTCCTAGAATGATCTATTCTATCTACTACATATGAAGTTATTCCTGCTCCGGCAAAAGCATTAGCTATATGTACATTAGTCCCAAATCCTACATCCAGAAATGGTCCTTTTCTTTCTAAACCAAGCTCTCTAATTAAAAACAAGGCCAGCTCTGTTTGCTTATCTGTATTCTCTGCAAATCCATCATTTCCAGAATATTCGCTGCCTGAAAGGGAAGATATTAAACCAGTTGGTCTTGTTCTATCACTTAGAGGGTTTGGAGAAGAATATTCATCAATAACAGAAAAGGTTAGTCCAATATGTGTATCTTGATTGCAAGGCAAAGAACCAGGCATTGATACTGACCGTAAATATGCTTGAATAATTCTAAGAGACATGACTTATCAATCCTATCAATGTAAAATAAAAAATCAAGCAGTAAATTATTAAATAATAGTTAATAAATAATGCCAAAACTTGAATTAAATTATAAAGAGCTTCCACCATGTGATGTCCTTGTTGCTGGCGGAGGTTCAGCAGGAGTAGCAGCAGCAGTTAGTGCAGGAAGAGCTGGCGCAAAAACAATCTTAATTGAAAAAAGTACATTCTTAGGCGGCATGGCTACAGGCGCACTGGTTACTCCAATGATGAAAAATGCACTTGATGCTAGAAATATTTTAACAAAGGGAGTATTTTTAGAAGTTTGCAATAGGCTTGTAAAAGCCGGCGGTGGAGCTACTTTCCAAGATGGCAATCCAGGCTGGTTTAATCCTGAAGTTTATAAATGGGTTCTTGATGAAATGTGTCTTGAGGCAAAAGTTAAATTAATGTTTGAGAATCAAATCGTCGCTGTAGAGATGTTACACGCAACGTCTCTACTTAAGAGGATATTCTTTGTAAACAAAGGTGGATTTTTTTCTATTGCTGCAAAAGAATTCATAGACTGTACAGGCGATGGAGATTTAATCGCACTTTCTGGCACCAGTCATGAATCTGGTGAAAAAAATCATCGTCAAGCAATGTCACTTCGCTTTATGATGAGTGGAGTTGATTTAAGAGTTCTTGCAAAGTGGCTTAAGGAAAATGACAAAAAAGGTGATTCACCAGTTCATTTTTTAGACAATGGTGACATTTTGCTTTCAAGTGCTTATACATTTGAAAAAGAATGGACACTAAAACCTTTTTTTGATGACGCTTTAAAAAACAAAGAGCTGGAAAAAGAAGATGCTGCATATTTTCAAATCTTCTCTGTGCCGGCTTCACAAGGGCTCGTAGCATTTAACTGTCCACGAATTACGCCTGAAAGTAAAACCTTAGATCCACTAAATAATGAAGACACCTCATGGATATTGACTCACGGCAGGCAAATGATAAAAAAAATCAGTAATTTTTGTAAGAAATATTTACCGGGATTCAGTCATTCTTATGTCTGCCAGATAGCACCAAATATTGGAGTTCGTGAAAGCAGAAGACTTATTGGACAATATGTCTTAAGTGCAGATGACGTTTTAAGTGGTAAAAAATTTGAAGACGCTATTGCTGATTCAAACTGGCCTATTGATATTCATCCTTCAAGAATCGGTGAAAAAGGACAGTTAAGACATCCGCCTAAAAATGATTATTACCAGATCCCGCTAAGATCATTACTTCCAAAAGAAAATGAAATAAAAAATCTAATTGTGGCTGGACGCTGTTTATCAGCCAGTTTTGAAGCCCAAGGCTCAGCCAGGATTCAAGCAAATTGTTGGGCTATGGGCGAAGCTGCTGGAATATTAGCAGCAAAAAGAATTAAAAATTCAGACTTATCCAAAGACACCAAGGCTGAACGTCGCTAATTATTCCTGCCAAATAAAGAGTTGTCATCATCGTTTACGTCCCTGCAAGAACTGGTTTTGCATGAATTTCATGTCCGAGGAGACGTTTAGCCCTTTGATCTAGATCTTTAGCTCTTACAATGATTTTTTCATCTTTTGATGGATCAATTAAATAAAATCTTTCGCCAAAAAACTGATGTATTCTTTCAAGACCATTTAGTACTCTTTCTTCATCAGCAGTATCTTCTACCCTCTTAGCAATCTCTTTCTGAACATCATTTAAATAAACTACTCTTACATCCTCATTATCAATTCTCTTTATAAAGCTAATACTCCTGGCAGCTCTATATAAATTATAGTCAAATTCATTAACACAATTCTTCTCAACAGAAGCTTTAACATCAGCACTAATGATTTGCAGGTCACCATAATCTTCTGCTTGAAGTTCTTTTGTTATAAAATCTACAAAGTCATCAAACTTCTGTGGAGCAACCTTTGCCTTATATTTAACTTTTTCCTCTATAGCTGAATCTAAACATGTTTTATCACCAATAACACCATCAGTAGCTTGTGATAATTTTTCTAAACTCGTTTTTAATTCTCCATATGGAGCTCTTTTCCCCATCTCCCCATAAAACGTTTCACTTAGTCGTCTGGCACTATAAGGACTATCTCCGCTTTTTGATCTTCCTGCACACCATGCAACTTTAAGATCGTCTGCACTTAATCCTATCGATTCAAGAGTCTTATTAAATAAAGTTTGTTCTTTTATTGATTTAATCGGACGAGTATCATTTTCCTTTTCAACAATTTTTAATAGATTTTGTTGAATCTCATACAAAAATGAATCTGCTGTTTTAGAAGAAGAGATGAGAGAGAAGTCATCAATACCAGACAAATATTCTCTTAACAAAGCTACAGATAAATCGACTTCACCACCTTCAGGCACCCATTTTCTTGCATCCCTTAAGTCGGTAGCTGCAAATGACTGTTCCATTGCAGCAAGTCCTAATTTGCCACATACTGCTTTAAATCCTGAATCAACCTCACAAAGAATCTCCAAATTACCGTTACTAGCTTTTGAAAGCTGATCTGCTAAAGAGTCTACATTAATCTGTTGTCCATGTTGCCTTGCTGCTCCTGCAATCTTTTCTAAAGTTACTTCTTCCAGACTTACCTCCTGACCAACTAATGTCCTATATGCAGCATAAGTACTACCTAATAGACCGATCCCTTTAGAACTAAATAATTTAAGGGGTTTAATTCCACTTTCTTCCAATGTTTTATTTACTTTTTCAAGTATAGGAGCAATTTCATTCTCATCTTTAAGAGCAAGACCCTTTCTAAGAGACTTGGCAGTTGGCAATTTACCTTCTTCTAATTCCTTGAAATAAAGTCTAACAAGATTTAATTCTTTTCCGGGACTAAACAGTCCTCCTGTCAAATCATTCCAGTTAGATAGATTTATATCTTTTAGTTTTACTTCTACAGTTGGTACTTGTATAACTGTTTGAAGCACTGGCGGTGGAGCAGGACTATAAGTAAGCAATAATAAAGGTTTATCTGCTCCTGCAGCAGTAGTTGGCAATCCATTTGTTTCTGCTAATGCCAGCTCATCTTTTCCAATCGGTTCAAGTCCAGCCAATAATCCAAGAAGAACAGGGGGCTCTGGCAGTAAACTTAAGTCAGGTCTATATGTTAAACGCAATAGAGGTCTATCTAGTTCATTTTTTTTTTCAGCTCCACCAGTACCTGGTGAAACTGCAGAATCTAAAGGTTCTGGTGCATCTGGAACAAGAGGCTCAGCGCTTTGAGCAAGACTTCGTTCTATTTCTTCAATCCATACAGTTAAACTTTTACCGGCAAGCTGTACATCACCATTAAGAGTAGCTCCTTCATCTGAACATGAAAGTCCAGATTCTGAAAGATTTGTAAAATCTATATCCGTGGCAGTTTCTGTTGGGCTTGTAATTCTCTGTATTGAAGCCAGCAAAGTTTGTGCCTGTTCAATAACTCTACCCCTATATCCAAGAGGAATATTTAATTTATCAAAAATCTTTCCTCTTTTCTCAGCTGATTCTTGATCAGTAATTCCTTCTGCTCCAACAAGAGCAAGTAAAATCCCGGAAGAAAGTTTAATAGTCCCTTCTGTCCCCTCTTTTGCTTTTTCCAGGGATACAGTATTTTTCTTAATAGCTGCCTTAACTGCAAGAATTTTTGGTGATTGTGGATCTGCCGTACTGTTTTTTTCCAGGTAACCATTAAGTTCTCTTATTGCTCTTTCATATGCAGGAATAGCAGAAAAATAATCATTACTGGTAAAGAGCCTGTTTGCGTCACGAGTGGATTGAATTGCGGTTGTAAAATCAGGGTCATCAGAAGGTGTTCCTACTACTATTGGTTTTTCAACTACCTGACTAAGTGGAAAAATCCTAATAACTTTGTCTACCATCTTATACCTCACCTCTAATATTTGTAAGTATTAATTAAATGCTATTGTAAGGCCAAGTTTCACTTTATATTAAATAACTTAATAGAAATTTAATTTTTTATTGCACCCGAGCGAAAAACTCTGTGAGCTTGCAGAAATAGTCGATTTGAAGGGAGGCGTTTTATATGTCTGGCGCAAAAATTAATTAATTTCTAACTGATCTTGATCTACAATCTGGGATTTCTTTCTCCCAAACCTAATTTTATCCATGTCAATAACTTCACCCACACCTGATTTGATCTTTCCTAAAAGTTCATGGGCTACTTCTGCTGTGCCACGTATTGAATTTAGTGCAGCATTTTTAGTTATGTTACCCACTTTTGCACCTGTATCATAAGTACATTGACTGAGATCAACTACTATTTTTCCAAAAGTGTGTGCTGACTTAACACTGATTTCATGGGTCCCTTCAAGAGTCCCAAGAGTACTGGATTTTACGCTTTTGCCTAGCTCATCTGAAACCTCTTTAGTAGAACGGATTGCAAAAATTGCTGAGTCTTTAAAAGTTCCAAGAACTGATCTGAAAATTGTACTGCTTCCATCTAAAACTCCGACAATCGCTGTCTGAAGTGTTTCCCCAAGCTGAAGTAAAAAGCCAGATTCGTTTACAGTACTTACATTAACTTTCTTCATAACTATTATCCCTTTCTAAAGCTAATTTACCCAAATCCCTGTAACTTTTGACTAAAAAAATAATAACACTGTTTGAAGGGTCTGATAAGAAATTCGAGGATGTCATTCCTGGCTTGACCAGGAATCCAGTAAATTATCGAAATTGTTACTTTTCTGGATTCCCGCTTTCGCGGGAATGACAACTATCCTCGAAAAATTTACACCCCCCCTGTTTGAAATGTTAAATGATCCTAAAATTGCTTTTTAACCTCCTTGTAAAAGCTATATACCTTAACCAAAATCATTTGAAATTGGAATACAATTCTTAAAATAAGATGTCTCAATAATTTTAGAACTTTATATGTTTATATTAAAAATATCAGTTAATCCAAATCCTGCTCTAAGAAGTGGGATTCCAGAAATACTGATTCCTACTGGCTACAGAAGAACTTATCCAACAATAAAAGAATTAAAAGAATGGAAAAAAACTGAAGCTCCTGATCCTTTAGAATTAGCTTCCACGGCAAGGGTCTTGAGTGAAGTAACTGCAGTGGGAGGAACATTAGGTATTCTTCTAACAAGGTTACCCATTACTGAACTAATTACTGCTGTTGGAACAGTTGGAACCATAGCAAGCTGGCTGCTGGAACCAGAGTTAAATGTAACAAAAGACAGATCAAAAACTCAGACAGCACCAGCTATAGAAGATCCAGCTGCTAAACTACCAGACCCTGCAGAACTTCCTGCTCCACTTCATAAACCTAGAAAACCTAAGCCCATTCCAGGAGAAGGAGAACCAATTTCTCCAATTGAAGATCCTCTCTTTAAAGAATGCATGGATGAAGTTTCTAAACTAAAAGTCTCTATTTTAAGAGATACATTAGAAAAGAGTGAAGAAAGAGGTTTAGTTACAAAATTACTTAATGTACTAAGAGCCCCAACTGGAAAAAAAATTAGAGAATTGCTTGATATAAGAACTACAACTGGAAAAAATCCTGGTCTTAGTCCGGATAACCACTTAAAATTACGAATATTTACGCTGGATCTTCTAAAAGACATTATAGTTAATTCAAAGAATGAGCAAACTATAAACAGACCTCTAGAAGCAATATTTAATATTTTTATGCAAGATGGTCCTAGAGCCAAGCTTAGAGTTAATGCTGGAACCTCTTTACTGGCAGTCATTCTTGAAAGAAACGATACCTTAGATAGATTAATCGATCTCGATTCTACAATAACCAAAGATTCAATAACTACAAGACTAGAACAAATAAAAAAATAGAAAAGAATGATACTGCTTATTATGAAGGCGCTTTATTTACAGTTAAAAATTATAAACACTAAATAAGCCAGATAAAATACTCCACCCAGCAGGAAAGTTTTAAAGTTAAGCTTATTTTTCTTTGAAGCAATTAAAACTATCCCTGCACTGATTAAACAAAAAATAAAAGTCAAACAGGATATTACTGAAGTTATATGCCAGCTGGTAAATAAAAGTCCTATGGAGACTGGAAATGTGCTCTGAAAAACCAGTGCCCCGGATACATTACCCACAGCAAGGGTATCTTTTTTCTGCCTAATCCACATCCAGCTATTAAATTTCTCAGGAAGCTCTGTAGCAAGCGGTATAAGTAAAAGACTTATTATAAATACAGGGAAATTTAATTTGTGGGATATTTCTTTTATTACTTCCACAAAATGGTGTGCACTAAAAAGCAATAATACCAATGAAAACGCAAGCTGGAAATAAATTAAAAAAGTTGTAGGCTTTAAATTTGATATAAACTTTGTCAGAAAAAATGGATCCAAATTCTCTTCAAGCTCTTCCCCTTTATATTTCCCCTTTGTTTCTTCTTTAATAGTCCTGTACAAATAAACCATGTATAAAATCATCATTACAATAGCTAAAGCTACATGAAAAGTATGGTTTAAAAAAATTGCCAGAAATCCAAGAGAAAATGAAACAAGAAAAAAAGAAAGATCCCTCTCAAGAATTGTTTTATCCACATTTATAATGTTTGATTTTCTTCTGCCGGATTTAAAGTACAGATAGCTGGAAAACCCAATTAAGAAAAAAGCTATCGTACTTAACATAAAAGGAGCACCAATTATAGCCCCCATGCTGATTTGATTAACAGAATTTAATGTATCTGCTTCCCCCTTTAAAACCTTAACCAAATTTTCCTGACTTATTCCCCAGAAAATTGCTACAAGCGGAACAATCGTTTCCGGTAAAGCAGTTCCTACAGCCGCTAAAAGACTCCCTGTAATCCCATGTGACAAATTTAACCTTGCGCCAAGCCATTCAATTGAATTACTGAAAATAATGCAGGAAATTAAAATAGCTATTAACGAAATCGAAAAATAAAATAAAAGTTCCACTTAACCTCCTGACAGGTTATAGAATAGACTATGTTTAATATTATTTGAGAGCTTATTAAATATGCGTAATCAAAATGATACAAAAATCTATTTCAAATTTAATTTGATAACTTTTTTAGTGGTTTTTCTATTATCATCTTCGACTATTTTCATTCAAAGAGTTCATGCTAATTCAAGCAGCATCTATGCAAGCTCCATTTATAAAACCGCATGGGAGACAATAAACAACAAATTCTATTTCAAATCAAAAATCAATCTGGGAAGATGGGAAAAGAAATTTGAAGACAAAATTGAAGATCTGGATGATGCCCATAACTGTATAAGTAAACTTGTAAAAGAACTTGATGATCCATATACAAAGTTCTTATCAAGAGAAGAGTTTCAAGAAGAACAAAATATTATAAATTCCAGACTTACCGGAATAGGAGTAAAGCTCTCAAGTCATAAACCCTTTGTATTGGATGTATTGGCTGAAAGTCCTGCTGAAAAAGAAGGAATACTGCCAAATGATTTAATACTAGCCATCGGTGGCAAAAGTACAACTACTTTAAACGGCAGTCAGACTGCAAATTTAATCAGAGGTCCGATTGGTTCACCTATTACTATTAAATTAAAAAGAGGGAAAGAAATTTTAACCAAAACTATTACACGCGAAGAATTAAAGTTTAAAGCAGTTTCAAGCCGGTTACTGGATAATAACATTGCACTTATAAAGATTGATTCATTTATTCCTGAAAATACAAGCAGGTTATTTAAAGATGAAATTACAAAGTTTATGTCAGCAGACGGAATTATTATTGATTTGAGAAATAATTCAGGTGGACTCTTAAAAAATGCAATTGAAATTGCTGACATGTTTTTAGCTGAAGGAAGAATAGTCAGCACTGTAAATCTTACAAAGACAGTAAATGAACTTGCTAACTCAAGTCAGATCTATAACTCAAATATAGTTATCCTTGTAAATGAGAATACCGCCAGTGCAAGTGAAATTTTAACCAGTGCATTGAAAGAAAATAAAAGAGCTCTTGTAATTGGAGAAAAAACATTTGGAAAAGGGCTTGTTCAGGAAATTATTAAACTGCCGGATGATTCTGCACTACATGTAACTATTGCTTCTTACCTGACTCCAGGCGGAAATAATATAAATAAAAAAGGCATTATCCCGGATGTAATTATAAGCAATGAAGTAAAGCAATTGGAAAAAGCTAAAGAAATTCTAGAAAAATTAAAGATTGCTTTGTTATAAAAATTGATATAATAACCACATGACAATTAATTTACTTCCACGACATAATATCGGTGCAATTTGCAGCCAGGTTAGCTTTGATAAAGTAACTCATGCAGTGCATCTGTTAAACATTCAAAATGTTTTTCAAACACCCACTCTTCCTGCCACACTTTCACAGTTTGTAGTAGCAAATCAATGGACAAATGCACAGGGGAATTTTTTACAGCAGTTGGAAATTTATACTCCCACCGGTCAATTACTTGCTGAAAGAAAAAATCAGTTTACCATTACATCAAGTCCACCCATTTCATGCCACTGGTGTATTGATTCGTTTTCAATGATGTTAACTCTTAGAGAAACTGGTGTATACTTTGTAACTATTTCTATTGGCAGACTTGAAGGCCCCGTGGAATCTGTCTGCAATATACCGTTTGAATGCCGATTAGTACCGGTTCAATCTACAGGATAAATTATGCTTTTACGTTTTCTAAACTTAAAGGATTTGTCCGATTCACTCGGCAAATTTGATCCGTCGCAACATTTGACCGAAGGAAGTTTCAGCTTGTCTGAACCTAAAAAATAAAAAATGAAAAAGATAGTACTGTGTGGTGGTGGAACCGGTGGGCATGTTTTCCCAAATATTGCAATCAGCGAACTGTTAAAAAATCAAGATTGTGATTTATTTTACGTAGGCGTAAACGGCAAAACTGAAGAAAAGCTTTGTGAAGAAAATAAGATTGATTTTTACGGATATGACTTTTCTGGTTTCCCGAGAAAACTAAAAAAAGAACTTTTAACCTGGCCTTTTAATCTGCTTAAAGCAGTTTCAAAAGCAAAAGTTTATTTAAAACATTTTAAACCAGATATAGTTTTTGGAACTGGTGGTTATTCCAGTGCTCCTGTATTTATTGCTGCAAAAAGACTTAACATCCCATATATTATCCATAACCTTGATGTCAGGTTTGGTCTGGCAAATAAATTCTGTGCAAACGGCGCCTGCTGCATAACACTTGGCTTCTCATCAAATTTAGAATTTTTAAAAACTACTCCTTGTTTTGTTACCGGTAATCCCGTAAGAAATACTTTCCTTGAAATTGAAAAGAAAGATAAAGAATCAATTTTCAAAGAATTTAATCTGGATCCTAAAAAGAAAACTCTTTTTGTAATTGGCGGCTCACAGGGTGCAAATGCAATTAATGAAACTGTTCTTGAAGTATTAAAAGAACTTATTTTAGACAACAATATACAGGTTATTCATCAAACTGGAGAAATAAGCCATGAAACTTTCTCTAAAAGGATTCCTGCTTCTGTAGGAGGAGGAACAAATTATATTGCAAAACCTTTTTTTGATAATCCAGAGAAGTGCTATCACATCTCAGACCTTATAATTTCCCGTTCTGGAGCAATGACCACTACAGAAATTACCATTCTGGGTAAACCCACTATATTTATACCTTATCCATTTGCCGGAAATCATCAGGAAGCAAACATAAATCATCTGATTGAAGCCGGTGGAGGAATCTTATTAAGGCAAAAAGAATTAAACAGCAGATTCCTCTTAAGCACAATTCTTAAAGTCATAAATAATGAAAGCAACCTGAACGAAATGTCAAAAATTACAAAATCCTTTGCAAAGCCCAATGCTGCAGAAGATATTGTGAAATTAATTCTTGCAGCTATTGAAAAGAAAAATCAAAAAGATTCTAATGTAGAAAATTTAACCTCAGTAATTTAATTCAAAGAAAGATAAGAATTTAGTCTGGAGGAACTTTCCGGATAGGTCTAGCAGATGCATATGTTAAAAGTTCTCTAAAGGCATCTTCTGGTACTATTCTTCTAAGTACTCCAGCAGCTTGGCCATATTGTTGATTTAGCTGTTGAGCCTGAAGAGTATCTAAAAAAGCAGCGTTATTTCCGCTTGCTCTAAAAGCATTATCAAAAGCAATCCTGTTGTTTCTTAATTGGTTGAATAAAAAAAGTGTACGATTGAGTCTTAACTCAGCTAATGATTTAACATTTTGTGGAATTGCTGCATCATTTCTTAATGCGTCTAGAAAATTGTTATGAGCAGTTTGAAGATTAGCTGGTTGCGGTGTAATTACAGTTAGAACATATCTAGTTAGTATTCTATTCTCAGCTTCTGCGATAGGCCTAGAAAGAACATTATCAACAGCTGTAACTGCCGCTACACCTATCATTACAGTATTTATTCCTGGCATAATAATCCCCCCTCACTCTAATAATAGAAAAGCCGCATAAGTCAATAAGTTGATAGCTCAATAAGATATTTTTGATTAAATAAAATTAATCTTTCTTAATAACACTTAAAATCTTCTTGGAAGAGGTTTAACTAGTTCTTATCCTATTAACATGATTAAAAGTTTTTTATAAAATTGTTCAGAAACTCCAAACCCGCATTCCCACTCTTTTCTGGATGAAATTGAACCGCAAGTAAGTTATCTTTTTTTATTATTGCTGTAAACCTTTCAGTGTCGTATTCTGTTTCCGCACAAATGATATTTTTATCCTCCGGGACTACATAATATGAGTGAACGAAATAATACTTATTCGTGTCATTGCGAGGAAGGCATAAGCCTGACGAAGCAATCTCATAATGTGAAACGGTTTGAGATCCTTCGCTTTGCTCAGGATGACATTTTGTGGTTTGTGTACCACAAAATGTCACATCATTCCACCCAATATGTGGAACTTTTCTTGCTTTTTTAAACTTAACTACTTTCCCTTTAAATATTCCTAATCCCTTTTCTTCTGGATTTTCTTCACTATCTTCAAATAAAACCTGCATACCTACACATATTCCTAAAAATGGTTTTGAATTTTTTGCTGATTTTATAATTATTTCCTGCAGGTTGTTCTTTTTAACTGCAGACATTACTGCACCAAATGCCCCTACACCGGGGAATATAACTGCATCTGATTTTTCTATTACTCCAATATCCTTTGTGATTTCAACATCTGCACCAATATATTTAAATGCTTTGTAAACACTGTGAAGATTACCGGAATCTGCATCAATTAAAGATATATGTTTTTTCATTTTGTTGAGGCAGGTTTTAAACCTGCCTTTACGATCATTTCACAACGATGTTTACTATTTTGTCAGGTACGACCACTACCTTGACAAGCTCCTTCCCATCTATTCGTGCTTTTACTTTTTCCAGACTCAGTGCAATTTTCTCAAGCTCTTTTTGAGACTGTCCTTTCTTTGTAGTTAAAACATCTATCTTTTTCCCGCCCATCTGAATAACAAGTTCTATCTCATCTGTAACCAATGCCTGCTTATCGTATTCAGGCCACTTCTGCTGGTGGATAGAATAAGGACCACCAAGTTTACCCCAGAGCTCTTCAGTAATATGAGGTGCTAATGGTGCTAAAAGCTTTAATAAATTTGTAAAAGAAAAACTCAGTATTGTACTTTCTAAATCACTGTAAGATTTTTTATCTAAAATAAATTTATACATTGCATTTACAAGCTCTGTCATTCGCGCAATTGCAGTATTAAAAATATATTTCTCGGATGAAATATCTTCTGATACAGATTTAATAGTGTAATTTGCAATTCTATATATCTCATGTAGAGGCATCGCGCGCAACGCCTCTACATTGACAAATTCTTCGTAAATTTTTAATCCTGCATTTTCTTTTAGATTAAAAAATAGCCTCCAGATTCTTTCAATAAATCTATACTGCCCTATTGCACCCTGTGTAGACCATTCAATCTCCTGCTCAGGCGGTGCTGCAAACAGAATAAATAATCTTGCCGCATCAGCACCATACTCATCAAAAAAATCTGTAGTGCCTACTACATTTCCTTTTGACTTTGACATCTTTGTAATTTTTTTTTCTTTTGGGCTGAACATTGTTACCATTCCCTGACTAAGAAGGTTTGTAAAAGGCTCATCAAAATTCAAGAGTCCAAAATCCCTGAAAGCTTTCGTAAAAAACCTTGAGTACAGAAGATGCAGTATGGCATGCTCTACTCCACCCACATATTGATCTACAGGCAGCCAGTAATTTACTTTTTCTTTGTCAAAAGCTGCTTTATCGTTTCCAGCATCAGCATAACGAAGATAGTAATAACTTGAACAGATAAAAGTATCCATTGTATCTGTTTCACGTCTGGCTTCTCCACTGCATTTAGGACATTTTACACTAAGCCACTCCTTGGCTCGTAACAAAGGAGAACCTCCACTTCCTGTAAACTCAATTCCAGCTTCAGGAAGCATTACAGGCAAATTCTTTTCATCAACCGGAATTACACCACACTTATCACAATAAACTATTGGAATAGGACAACCCCAGTATCTTTGCCTGCTTATTAACCAGTCACGCAGACGATAAGTAGTTTTTGTTCTGCAAAAACCTTTTTTATTTCCATACTCAATGATTTTTTTCTTTCCATCGTCACTTTGCAATCCATTAAAAATATCTGAATTAATTATTAAACCAGGTTCAATATAAGCATTCGACAGCTCTCTTGCCAGTCCATCCGGTGAAATTACCTGTTTAATTTCCAGGTTGACTTTTTTAGCAAATTCAAAATCCCTACTATCATGTGCCGGCACACCCATTACAGCACCGGTACCATATTCAAGAAGCGTATAATCACTTATCCATATTGGTATTTTTTGGTTATTAAATGGATTTACTGCATAGCTTCCAAGCAGTACTCCGGTTTTTTCTTTGTTTTCAGAAAGTCTTTCAATTTCACTTAAAAGACCAGCTTGTTTTATGTATGCCTGAACTTTTTCTTTGTTTTCACTTGTTGTAAGCTCGGATACAAATGGATGCTCCGGTGCTAAAACAAGAAACGTAACACCATAAATTGTATCGGGTCTTGTTGTATAAACAGGAATTTTAATATTTGATTTTTCAAAAACACTAAAATTAATTTCAGCACCTTCAGATTTGCCAATCCAGTTTTTCTGCATTCGCTTTACTCTTTCAGGCCATCCCTCTAATTTTTGAAGATCATTTAACAACTCTTCCGCGTACTGAGTAATCTTTAAAAACCACTGACACATCATCTTACGCTCTACAAGAGTGTCATCATGCCTCCAGCATTTCCCATCTTCCACCTGTTCATTTGCTAAAACAGTCTGGCATTTTGGACACCAATTTACCGGTGCATCTTTTTGATAGGCAAGTTCATGTTTGTAAAATTGAAGAAATAACCATTGCGTCCATTTATAATAATCAGGACTACACGAAACAACTTCTCTATCCCAGTCATAACTGGTCCCCATTCTCTTTAACTGTTTATTTTTCATGTGATCAATATTTTTTTTAGTCCATTCATATGGTGGTACTTTTCTTTCAATAGCAGCATTTTCAGCAGGAAGTCCAAAAGCATCAAAACCCATTGGATTTAGTACATTAAATCCAAGCATTCTTTTATGTCTGGATATTACATCACTAATGGTATAAACCCTCATGTGACCCATATGGAGATCACCACTGGGATAAGGGAACATTACTAAGGAGTAATACTTGGATTTTTTATCAAAATCAATGGCTTTATGAAGAGAGGTTTTTTCCCATTCTTCCTGCCATTTATATTCAATTTCTTTAGGTTTGTAGTCAGTCATATAAGTTTTAATTATATTATGGAACAAAACTATCAGGGTTGACTCTCATTTACTTGGAATGATTATATAGGTGAATTAATCGTGCTCCTACAATTGTTTTGCATAAGAGACAAAAGGGGAATAGTATTAGCAAAGGGACATTAGTAGATAGCCCTAAAAACAAATCAATTTTAAAGATATAATACAAAAAGAGATATGAATCAAAGAAAAATAATCTTCAACTCTTTTATTTTCTGTATAAGCTTAATTATTTTTTACAGCTTCATCTACAGTGTATATGCCAACGAAGGAACTGAATCTTCCAGCGTAAAGATTGAAAGACACTTTGTTTTTGATACATTACCTTTAAACCTTGAAGAAATCACTTCTGCTGCAGGCCGAATATTTACCGGCATTTGTACCAATGTAGAAGAAATTGAAAATGATCCGGAATCAAAACTGCCGGTAACTAAATATACATTTAAAATTACTGAAGCAATAAAAGGGCTACAGGGAAAAGAAGAAGTAACCTTTAAACAATGGAAGCCTACCACAAAAGATGCCAGTTACAAGGCAGGGGAAAAATATATTTTATTTTTATATCCTGACAGTGAAAGAGGATTAACAAGTCCAGTAGGATTCTTACAGGGACAATTTGAAATTGAAAAGAAAGGACTTATAAGAAGAAGTGAAGTTGTTAGAAATAAATCCAGTAATAGAGGATTAAACAGAAATCTAAGAACACAAAAGAAAGTAGTTATTAATGAAGATAAGTACATAAATGATTATGTTGAAAGTTGTTCTGAACTTGGAATACCAATGAGATATCAAGAGTTTGTTAAAGCAGTGAGGTACTTAGAAAAAAGAGGAAAATGAAAAAGCTTTATCTATTTTTAGTCTTAGCTTTCTTTATAATAAGCTCTTTAAGTGCTTATGCAGGCGGCCCTTTAGTTGTAAAGAATGGAATGGCTATAACTTATGGCTCAAGGCCTCTTCTTTACAGGTTTGATCTGGGAACTCTCGGAATGCTTAGCAATGTCGAGGCAAGAGAGCTTTTTGAAGATCTGTTTTCAGATTGGAAAGCAGTCCCTACAGCATTAGATACTTTTAAACGTGATACTCCTGATTCTCTGGAATTTGATGTGACTGCAAGCAATTTTGACTCGATTTTAAATTCAAATAGTCTTCTGGGATATACCCCTGTAGTTTTTGATACTGATGGTTCAGTATTAAATGCTTTCCTCGGGAATGGTGCAGCAAATTCTGTTCTTGGTTTATCCGGTCCCATCACTGTAAGCTCTGGTCCGCTGGCAAATCAGATTGCTGAATCACAGGCTGTTTTTAACGGAAAGTTTATAGACGGTATTAATACTTCTACTAATCCTGAATCTACCACTGATTCTTTCAGGGGTACTATAATTCACGAGTTTGGACACGGGAGAGGGTTGGATCATTCACAGATAAATGTAGAAGCCATTAAACCAGGCTCAAGTCAGCAGCTTAGAGACACCGTTCCATTAATGTTTCCAGTTGCTGTAAATGACTTATTTATAATTAGAAGAGATGATGCTTCTGCAATTTCTTCACTCTATCCAAATCAAAGTACAATAAGTGGTTTTGGAACTATAGAAGGAAAGCTCTTTAGACAGGATGGAACAACACCAGTTCTAGGTGCAAATGTAATTGCAAGAAATATAAGTGATCCTACTCTAGAAGCAGTTTCATGTGTATCTGATTTTCTAATAGAGGGAAATGGTTTTTATAAGCTTTTTACAATTCCACCAGGACAATACACCATTGAAATAGAACCTGTTGATCTTTCATTTACCGGTGGTTCCGGAGTAGGACCATATACTGCAAGCAAGACGGATAGATCATTCCAAAACCCTGTGACAAAAGGGTTTTACACAGGTCCAAATAAACCAATAACCTCAGATAAAACTCAGGCACTAATTGTTAACATAACTGCCGGACAGACAATAAAAGATGTAAATATTATTGCATCACAAACGACCTCTTCATCAAGTACCTCAAGCAGCGGTTCCGTTGAAATAAATGAAGTTGAACCAAATAATTCAGTTGGTGAATCTCAAATAATTACCCTGCCTATTACAATCTCCGGAAATATTGCAAAAGGAGATCCAGGAGAATTAGGATTAAATTCAGATGATGGTGAAATGATTATAATAAGTGATCTCTTTCAATTTACCCTCACACAGTCTGATTCAATAAATGCATTACTTACCTTTCCCGACGGTTCAAGTGATAGCGATCTTGATCTGATTTTATTCAGCTCAACTGGAGCAGAAATAATAGATGCCTCAAGTCAGACTGGAAAAACCGATGAATTGATCAGCTCTCCACTTCAAGCAGGTACTTATATTTTAGGAGTGGGTGCATTCTCAGGTTCTGCACCATATAAACTTTCAGTAACTAACTCAGGCAGTACACCACCATCTATAGCCCTCTTAGGTCCTTCCAGTATAGTTCTTAGCGATCTGGGAATGAACAACTTTAAAATTATAGTTGATGCTTCTAACTTCAAGTCTAAAGCTAACTGTAAAGTTAAAAAATCCAATGGCCAGCTTGTAAAAAACGAGGTTAAATCATTTCTACTGGACTCAGTTAGAACCAGTAAAAATATTAAATTTAAAGTCCCGCTTGCTAAAGCTATTGATTTTATAAATAACCAGACAGAAGAAACCGTTACAATATCTGTAATCTGTTCAAATGGAGCAAGTGACGAAATTGATGTTCTACTAACACCAAAAACTCAAGCAAGAGTAAAGAATCAAAAAGCCCGGCATATTTTAAGGATCAGGCAATAGGAGAACGTGAGTTCTGACAAAATCCGATTTATAAGTCACGTAATAAGACTCAATGTGTAATTACTCAGCTACTGTAATGATTTATCAATATAAAGTTAGCAAGGAAAGATTTTGCCGAGTAAATCGACAAAATCTGTATAATGCTACAAATGGCATACCAGAAGCACTATGCAAAGCCCGACAAGCGAAGAATGAGCAAGGAGGGCGGTAAGTATTACCTCAATGTCAACTTCTCCCAAAAACAAACAACCAAAAAAAATACTACTTGATAACGGACTCACAATAGTAGCTGAAGAAATTCCTACTGCTCTATCGTGTACACTAAGCATCTGGGTTAATGCCGGTTCAATAGATGAAGATGTAAGTAATAACGGTATTTCACACTTTATTGAACATATTCTATTTAAAGGTACAAAGACAAGATCAGCTCTTGATATTGCCGAACAAAGTGAAAATGTCGGAGCAAATTTAAACGCGTTTACAGATAGAGAACACACCTGTTACCATACCAGAATTTTAAGTGAACATGTTTCTGTAGCTCTTGAGTTATTTTTAGACATGTTGCTTAATCCAAAATTAAATGAAAATGACTTTGAGCTTGAACGGCAGGTGATTCTTGAAGAAGTTAAAATGTATGAAGATACCCCCGAGGATCTGGCTCAGGATTTTCTTTATGAAATCATCTGGAAAGACCACCCACTTGGCAAGCCAATTACAGGAACAATAAAATCAATTGCAAGTTTAAAAAAAGAGCTTGTAATGAAATATTTAAATAGTTTATATACTCCAGACAATATAGTTATTTCAGTAGCAGGGAAATTTAATCTGGATGAAATCATAAAACAAACAGAAAAATTTACCTCACATGTTAAAAGACAAAAGAAAAAAGATGAGCCACCTCCTTTAATAATTACTCCTGACATTTTTATCAAAGCAAAAGAAATAGAACAATCCCATTTATGTTTTGCTACTAAAGGAGTTTCAGTATTTGAGGAAGACCGGTATGTTTTAGCTGTAATTGACATTGCTGTTGGTGGAGGAATGAGTTCAAGATTATTTCAGGAAATACGAGAAAAAAGAGGATTAGCTTATTCTGTTTCATCTAATTACCAAACAAATCGGCTTGGAGGACTATTTAGTGTATATGCTGCTACTACAAATAAAGATTCAAGTTTAGTTACTGACCTAATTTTAAAAGAATTAAAAGCTATTAAAAAGAACGGCTTAAAGCCTGACGAATTGGAAAGATCAAAAATGCAGCTTAAAACCAGTCTTTTTCTAGAACTTGAATCAACCCAGATTAGAGCATTTAGAAATGCATTATATTTACTTTACTATAATAAATTTTTTACAATTGATGAAATAAATGATTCAGTCCAATCTATTACAAATGAGAGAGTTATTAAGCTTGCAAATGAATTATTTGATTCACAATATTTTGCACTTACTTTACTTGCACCAAAAAGTGGATTACCAAACAGGCAGCAATTAGAAGATGTAATTAAAAAATATTAATAATGAAGAGTTTTCACTTTCCTGTGGGCAGTCTCTTCAAAACCATCATCCAAAGCAACTTCTGGCATATTTAGTCCTTTTCTTTCTAAAGCAAGCCTTATTAATTTATCTGCCAAATGTGGATTTTTGGGTAAAAGCGATCCATGAAGATAGGTTCCAAAAACGTTCTTATATCTGGCACCCTCAAAACCATCTTCCCCATTATTTCCACCACCACGAATTACTTTTGCAAAGGGCTTAATAGAATTTCCTAAAAAAGTCTTTCCGCTGTGATTCTCAAAACCTACAATTAAAGACGGGTGCCCCCCCTCTTTACGTTCGATTTCTTCACATAATACATTTCCTATCATTCTTTTATTTCCAGCAACAGTATAAAGATCCAGAGCCTCAATACCAGGTATTTCTGCTCCTTCGCCTGCTTTGTAATACTTACCAAGTAATTGATAGCCCCCGCATACAGCTAAAAATACAACTTCATTTTCAATTAAATTAACAAGTTCTTTCTTTTTTATCTGAAGATCATTTGATACTAAAACTTGTTGTTGGTCCTGTCCACCTCCAATAAAAAAAATATCGAAATCTTTTCCCTGTAAATTTTCACCAGGACCTATTGTTGTCACATTTAAATTAATTCCCCTGGACTTGCATCTAAAAGACAAAGTTAATACATTCCCTTTATCACCATAAATGTTTAGAAGTTTTGGGTAAAGATATGCAAGTTCTAAGGTTAGTGGTGACATATAGATAAATAATACAAGGAATGTCCTCTATGCGCTAACTAAAGACTGGTCAACCAGAGAATGACAT
Organism: Candidatus Melainabacteria bacterium; assembly: GCA_023250195.1. Taxonomy (GTDB): domain Bacteria; phylum Cyanobacteriota; class Vampirovibrionia; order 2-02-FULL-35-15; family 2-02-FULL-35-15; genus 2-02-FULL-35-15. Next base: position 506,726 of record JAHFBF010000001.1, read on the forward strand.
TATCCAATTTCTGACATACTTGTTATATAATTAATTAAAAAAAGAGGTGATTGACAATGTCAGATGCAGTAAAGAAAACCATTAAATTATACAAAGACAGCAAAAAAAAGCTTGGTGATTTTACAAAGTGGTCAGATAAGCAGGTAGTATCCATTAGAGATAAAATGAGAAAAATAGCTAAAAAAAATCGTGGGAAATGGACGCTTGAGTTTTATGAATCACTGCAGTTAATTAATAAAGAGAGTTTAAAGAGAAAACTAACTCAGAAAACAGCTTAGATGTGCAGAGCGGTTATTAGGAAAAGGGAATAAATCGTTTTAATATTTAAAGGATTTGTCCGGTTCATCCGGCAAATCCGATCCAACGAAAGGGATTGACCGAAGGAAAGTTCAGCTTGTCTGAACTTATATAAAAAAATGACATCAAGACGAAAATTTATGGGTTCAGATATCGATCTGGTTTTAAAGGGCGAGTTGGAAATAGATAAGTTCTGTGCCACAAGAAACGTCAGTCCACGAACTGCTTATATCTGGTGCTTAGAACGTGCCACCACCGAAGAACAACGTGAAAAAGTCAAACGTTGGATGAAGGAATATTTTGATAAGGGTGTTGGGTTAATCTAGTACAACTTAAGGAAGCTATTCAAACACAGATCTACAGACCTTAGAACGTATTTTCAAATATAGGATTTGTCCAATTTACTTGGCAAATCCGATCAATCACAGATACTGACCAATGGAAGCCTCAGCTTGTCTGAGGCATTATAAAAAAATGAAGGAATATTTTGATAAGGGTGTTGGGTTAATGTAGTAGTGTATTGCAATACACCACTACTGATAAGAACCAATGTTACTTATTTGCCAGGTTTTTTCACAGACTACAGGACCATTTGGACAATCACACCCTTGTGGTTCATCACTACTTTCAAAGCATCTTGCTATTCTTCCATTAGCACAATGAGGCTTGCCATCCTGACATTGTGCTAATGCCAGACAATTAAGTTCAACATTATGGACTTCAAGAAACTTATTGTCTTTCCCAACACACTTAGGCTCTTCTCCATCACATGAAGGAATATATTGTTCAGAATCATTTATATCTGATAAACAAACTGCCTTTTCTTCATCATTTTCACAGGTTACTTCATTGTGTTCATCACAATGAGGCGGCATTGAATATTCAAGTCCCTGCATATAAGCAAAAGACGGATTGGAAGATAATAAAAATCCAATAAATAAAGCCAAAGATAGACTGATAAACCTGCCCATAGTGTTATCAATTCCTCTAACAAAAAAAGAAATCTTACGAATTCACAAGTATAGACTTTGTCCGATTTCCTCAGCAAAGCCAATCAATCATAAGATCTCTATAAAAAAGTCCAAGCTTGTCCTGGACTATATAAAAAAGGTATCGAACTTTTATACTAAACCTTTAAAAAAGTCTTAATGGCTAACCCGTTATTTCAGTTTGTTTTTTAATAATTTCCAGGATTCCATTATAAGCAAGCTCAACCATTTGATTAACGACACTTTGGCTAAAGGGCTTCCCTTCAGCAGTCATCTGAAGCTCAATAATCTGTCCTGATTTATTCATAACTACATTACAGTCAACCTCTGCTTTTGAATCTTCATTATATGAAAGATCAAGTAAAAGCTCACCATTTACAATACCAACACTAACTGCACTAACCGGTTCTATAAGAGGGATTTTTGTAATGAGTTTTTTCTCTTTCAATTTAGAAAGTGCTTTATAAACAGCTACAAATCCTCCACATATACTTGCAACTCTTGTAGAAGCATCTGCATTTATTACATCTGCATCAATAGAAATTGTTCTTGGTCCAAGTTCGTTTAAATTAAATGCAGCCCTCAGACTTCTTCCAATAAGTCTTTGAATCTCACTTGTTCTTCCTGAAGGTTTCCCTTTTGTAACTTCTCTCTGGTTGCGTGGTCTTGTAGAACCCGGTAATAATGAGTATTCTGCAGTAAGCCAGCCTTTGCCTGTCCCTTCCAGAAAATGAGGCACCTTTTCCTCAATCATTGCAGTAACCAGAACTTTTGTCTGACCAAGTTCAACTAAAACTGACCCATCTGCATTTGGTGTAAAATCCGGCTTAAAAATCAGCGGTCTCAGTTCATTATTTTTTCTATTATCTGTCCTTGACATATCAAACATTTATTTTAGCAGTAGAGAGATGTCATTGCGAGCATCATAGGTGCGAAGCAGCCTCAAACTGTTTGCGTAAATTCGATCGAGATTGCCACGCCTTACTTTGTTCGGCTCGCAATGACAATACCTGACAAAAATATTCTAACCGTCAGAAATTTATTGTTCTACGATCAAATCGAGGTTCAGTCCTAAAAAATTATTAGGAAGCTTAACTGTTTGATAACTATAGAGTTCTATATTATGGGTATAAGACTCGTAGGGGAGGCCCGGAGTTACCGACATCAGATTCAAAAAGGATAATCGGGAATTACAAAGAGGTAAAAGCCATGATTTATAATCCAATATTCGAAGAAGAAAAAGAAAAGAAGCTTCAATTTAAGCAGCTTAAAAAAGAAATTAAAAAACGTGCTCATAAAGAAAGTATGAAACAGACAATAGATCGCGTATATAACCTGCTTCAAAAGAAGCCAATACTAACCATTGCAGCATTATTTCATCCTATAACTAACTGGTTTAAATTCTCCAACGAGAAAGAGCATATAGTAGAAAAGACCTAGGCTGCCATACTACCATTCAGCACAGCATCATCATGCGACCATGAGTCACCATCTGTTTCTTTAGCAAAAGTAACACCACTGTTTAAAGTTAATTGACTATTTGCATTTGGATCTGAATAGAGTTGCTGGTTTTTCCTTAAAATACTTCTTCCTAAAATATTCGTATTTGGAACTTCTTCTTCAGAAGCACCATAAAAATATTGCCCGGTAAATATATCGAACGTTGATGCAACATATTTATTCTCTAATCCAAATAGTGGAATGACTGCATAACCTACACCGGCTAAAAGCTGATTTAATCCTGCTTTTAAAGGATTGTACATTCTATCTTTTCCGTCAATTCCTCTGAATATTCTTGGTAAGCCATCAGGGTTATTCATAACTTCTTTTGCATTAGCAATAATTCCAACTGCTGGAATTATATTTGCAAGAGCAATTGCCCAGCTGCCAACTTTATTAAATCCACCCTCAGCAACCTCACCAAACTTCTCTACCCTGCCAAATAACCCTGCAGTAATTGCACTGATACCACTCAATGCACCAACTAATGTCATTAAGTGTCCGGGACTTGGAACGTTTGATGAATACTGACCTGATTTTTCAGACATACGTTTGTCAACGCTAAAAACTAATCTTGGATCTTTGCAGATATCTTTAATCATAAGGATAGGAGCACTAACAGCACTTACAAGATTTCCAGCTATTTCTCCTAAAAGTGGGCTAAGCTTGCTTTCCTTCATATCTTCTTTTACATCTGAAATAAGTTTTGTACTAAGTTTGGTAGCACTTCTAACAAATGGTCTTGGATCGACAAATTCATCTTGTTTTGCCGTACCTTCAAGCTCTTTCTTTGTATGGCTGTTTACCTTTTGCTGCATTAGAGCTCTTTGTTGTCCTCTACCAAGGAACAATACAAAGTTTCCAAAGCCTAAACCCATATGCTTAACGCCATTTGGAAGAAATGAAGAAACAATATTTATAATTTCACCAAAAGTAATGTTATATGCCTTATGTACATTTAGTACACCTCTTAATGCACCACCACATGCTGAAACAGCTCTTACACCATTTGATAACCAGTACCCAACGTTATATAACTTCTCCCCACCAGCAGAACTCAGTAACCTGATACCGCCGCCAAGAGCCATAATTCCACCGGAGTATTTTAGTAATCCATTAAACAAAACTGGAAGATTTTTAATAAAGGATTTTCCAAAAAGACTTTTTACTTTTGTTGGCTGGAGAAATAATTTGTGTTCAGTCTGATAATCTTTAAGTTTTTCCAGGTTTGCATATCTTATTTCTTCATTTTTAGAGTTTAAGTAAACATATTCTCCATGATTGCTGAGATATACTTCTACTTTCTTTAAATTTTTCAGGTCTTCTTCAGTGCATGTAAATACTTTTGGTTTTGAGCCATCAAGCCTGTCAATAACAAACTGCCCATTTGCTGACTTACTTCTATAAACAGCAAAATTTCCCTTTGCATCTTTACCCCGCCATTCTCTAAATGTTTCAAACTTTGGAGCTTCCTGAGGAAGGAGTAATCCTTCTTTTTCAGCTATTATTGCCCATTCATATTTTTTAACCAGTACAGTCTGTTCATTTGAGAGTTGCTGTCCACTACATTGAAGCTGATTTAGTCTTTTTGCTTCAGCAAATTTTGTCCAGTCAAACTCAATATTTTCTCCCGCAAGCAGACCAAAAATCTCTGCTCTTCTTCTAACATAGGCTTCAGGACAAATATTTCTAATTATTTTGTCCTGATATTGTAATCTTATCTCTTCTAATAGCTGATTCTGATTAAATTTTTCTTTCTGACCATTACTGTCAAGCTTATAAATTTTGTCACCTGTAGCATCATCAAACCCTATAACTTTATAGAAGCCTTTACTTTCTGCATCTACACTTTCTAATCCACAGATTCCAAAAGCTTTAACAGATTTATTAAAGATATCCTTATAATGTACAAACTCTTTAAGATCATTTGACAGATATCCTCTTCTTTGTTTAATAATTTCCTTATAAATATCTACATCCTGATCCAGGTTGAAAACTATACTTGCCGAACCACCTCTCTCAAGAGAGGCAGCCATCATACATACATCAGATTTACTGTCACCAGCCACATGCAAAAATGAATTATCTCCTAGAACCACATCAAAATCAGGCACACCTAAATGCTTTTCTCTTGCAGGCTGTACTTCTATATAATATTGTCCTTCAGGATCTAGTTTGCTTTTCTTAATAACCAAATTTAAAATTGAACCGTAAAAGTATGAATTATCATATGCAATATTATTATTTATACTGAAAATTTCATTTGGGTAAAAACAGCTATAATTATTCTCCAGCCAGATTTTAAGCTCATTTTCAACCTGTATAAGGACTCCTTCTTTCTGACTCCTATCCTCTATTTTTCCTCCAAATTTTTGTTTAAGCTCTTTACTTATTGCATCAAGATCATAGAGTGGACATTTATTTTCATCTGGCAAAAAACTTTCAACAATATCAGGCAGAGTTCTTATAGAACTTTTTAAAGATCTAAATTCTTCTTTCAAAAAATTTCTATAACCATCAATGCCTTTACTAAATTCGGTTGTTGATTTATTTATAAATTCCTCTGAGAACTTCAGGTTTCTGCTATCGGAACAATCAAACAAATTCCCACCTGACTCCATCTTCATGTTTTTTAGCTGTTCCCGGGAGAAACGCTGCGCTATATACTTGCACATACGCCATTCTAAATAGCCTTTTGTCCCTTCTGTTACAAATTTTTCTATTCCTTCATTTTTAAAGTTTGTAATATCCATATGCAAACCATTTCCATTAAATGATTTCATATTAAGCTGAGCAACTTTCTGCCTTACATCAGGTCTACTTGCAAGCTGCTCAAATATATTAGAAATTTTTCCTACTGCATCCTTCACAGGTGTTCCATGATTATCGTAAAAGTGAACAGTAGGAGCAATTAAAACTCCCTGTGTAATTTTATTGAAAAATTCCTGCGGCTTTTGAGAAAGTAATTCGTAGTCATCAACAACCTGCTGGTTTAATTTTCCCTTTTCTTCTTCAGATAAATTTCCATCATTTCTAATTCTTTCTTTAATCTCATCAACACTGGTATCACATCCTATTAACCTTACACATTCATATGCTTTTTCTCTTGCTTGTAAAAGCTCTTCTGAAGATGCATTTACAGCCTTTAATCTATCAACTTCTCTCCAGAGTTCCTTCCCGTCATCAATACCACAAATCCTCTTCCCATCTACTGTTTCCCCTTCTTTTAATGCCTTACTAAAATTCTTCCAGGCTTGCTCTTCACTAACACCTGTCGCTCTATTATCCACATGCCTCTTTTTAAAATCAACTATTTGTAAGTAGTTAGGAAGATATGTTTCTCCTAAAATTTTATGCGTGTCTAAAAGGTACTTAGGAACACTCTTCGCCTCAAATACAGAAAATCCTTCTTTATTTACCAGATGAATATATTCCTGCAGAAATGTTCTCTCTTGACCTTCTTTCTTCCCTTCCGGACCTTCCAGAAATTCAAACAACTCAGCTTCTCTAAGTAATTTTGATGAAAAGAAAGTAGGTTCATATGGTTTGTGAATTACACTGCTGTTTAAAGCAATTACTGTAGCTGTTTTCGCCCCTGATAACTGATCTTCTATTGACAGACCAAAACGTTCCTGAAGTGGTCCATGTAAAATACCGGTAGTCACATACCGATCTAATCCTTCTGGAACTAACTGGATAAGTGTAGGAAATGGTCCTCGTGCAGTATTAATCCACTCAGATACCCCAAGTTTTCCTCCAAGGGATGAAATCTGCCTACCCCATGACATTCCTTCCATACTCTGAACAAGCCATGTATCAGATGGATCCCAGTTTTTATTAACCCATGTATTATCCAGGTCATCGATACTTATTGCTTTACCGGATCCTGTTTCTATACTTTTTAGAACATAGTTTGACCACCAGTTAACAGCACAATTATGATAATAAAGCTGTTCAAGAGTATTACCAGAAAGAGATGCAAGCATTCCTGACATTTGAACACCAGTATTTTCATTTAGTCCTTCCCAGGGGTTTTTACCCTGAGCAATGTTACTTCTGGCAAGCTTCATTACCTCGTTTGATTTCTCATATAGGTATAAAGCTCTGGCTTTTTTTAAATCTTCGTCTCCTGAAATATTTTGTGTTTGTACTTTTAAATCGTTGTATAAATTTACGTATGGAGTATTATCTATTGCCGATGTACCAAATAAAACTCCAAAAAATGAAACAGCAGAATCAAATAAATTTCTTACAGTGTCTGAAAATCCCTTTGTTGGCTTAGGACTTGACTGTGAGCTGGTATTGGCTTGAGAAGAAGCTTGAGCAGCTGAAGGCACATATCTACCCTGCAAATCTTCTACCCTTTCTTGAGAAATAGGAATTTGACGAATTCGTTGAGGCCCTACTGGTAATGGATTTACTGCCAAGTCTTATTCTCCTTTGAATAGTCTTGTTTGTTTTATCTATAATGCAAAATGGCTTCTTAAATTAAGGATTGAAAATAATTCGTAAAACTATATTTATTTTCAAAGCAAATGAATTGTAACACTGGAATTATCACTAATTCATACAATCTTCATACTAACTTTAGATTTGTAGTTCACATTTTTATAACGCGAAATAACTGCTATACCAAAGGTTAATAAAAAACTTCACTATTTTTATGCAAACTCCTTACCACATTCAGGTTTGCGTATAGCAAACCTTCACTTAGACAGCAATTAAGTGCATTCGAAATAGATTAAGAGCCTTAACCAAAGCTTTCTTAACCTTTAAACTTCTTTAAAAATAATTCTGCTGTCAGAATATCAAAAAGCGCAATACCTAAATTAAACACAAGTATTTTTTTTGGCATATTTTTTCTTTTATATTTTCTTGAAACAACTTCTCCGATTTCTTTGTTTATTTTTGGACTTATATTTGGAAAATAATGTCTCAATTTACTTTTTAATTCGTATTGTGAAATATCATCTGTATAAATCTCATCTAAATGTTTATAAAGACTGGGTTCTATTCTAGTCCCATATTCAAGTGGCAAAATCAAAACATCATCTTTTAAATCTTTCTCAAAAATATATGGCGTGATTTTAGGTGGAAACGTCGTGGCAGATAGGATTATGTCAGCATTTTTCACTACTTCATGAAAATCCTTTAAAATAATAAACTTTTCTTTTGGATATTTTTTTAAAAATCCTGCTAATTCTTTTTCATCATGATTATATAAAACAATTTGAGGATTTTTAAAGATTGATTTGAATGCCAGTACATGCACATAAGCCTGTAATCCAAGTCCAAACATTCCAATGGTTAGGTGCTTTTTTCTTGGTGCTAAATATTTTGCACAGACAGCACTTACACCTGCTGTACGAATAGCTGTAATCCAGTTTCCTTTTAAGATAGCAATCGGCAGTCCATTTTCAGGCTCATTTAAAATTACAAGATTATTTAAGTATGATAATCCCTTTTTTAGATTGCTTTTATATGCACTCTGCCATTTTATTCCAAAAATTTCCAACTGACTCGCTGACTCTTTCTCTCTGCCTACTGATTTCTGCTCTCTGAATACTGAAACAGGCATTGACTCTGCAAAAGCCCCTTCAATATTCAGCTTTGGACCCATCTTTGGAGGAAGATTAATCAACCCAAGTCCTTTTTTTCTAAATCCTTCTTCAACTACTTTAATTACATCTTTAATTTTAAGAACATTTTTTATTTTCTCATCATCTAAAACAATTTTTATTTTTTGGTTTTGCATAATTTTTTCTTACGCTTCATCGCTGCTACGCAGACGACTCGCTATTTGGCTATCTCATCTTACGACACTCAGGATTGTCGTTTTCAGACAATCCTTCGCTTAATCTAAATTATTCCTTCTCCTCCTCCACTAAATCCCGGATACGCTTCCATTCCATGTTCTGCTATGTCCAAGCCATCCACTTCTGCTCTTTGGGAAACGCGTACACCAATTGTATATTTTAAAATTAACCACACAACCATTGAAACAACTAATGTCCATAAAATTACACAACCAACACCAATGAATTGAGAAATTAATTGTTCTATTCCTCCACCAAAAAACAATCCTGGCTTTGGATATGAAACATTTGGATAATCATATTGAATAGGAGCACTAAATAAACCAAGTGCAATTGCACCCCAGATGCCCCCTATACCATGAACTGATATTGCTCCTACAGGATCATCAATATGAAAAATACTGTCCATAATTAAAATAGAAATTACCACCAGGCATCCGGCAATAAATCCAATAATATTTGATGAAATTAAACTTACATAGGCACAGGATGCCGTACTGGCAACAAGCCCACCAAGAAGTCCATTTATAACCATTGAAAGATCCGGTTTTTTTAATAACATATAAGAAACAAATAAAGCTCCAAGTCCTCCCATAATTGCACTGGCATTTGTACAAAGTGCAATGTGAGAATTAAGTTCTGAAGAAAAACCAAAAGTACAACCCAGATTAAACCCAAACCAGCCAAGCCACAAAATAAAACCCCCTAAAGTAATCATTGGAATTGAATGTCCTAAAATTGCATTTGGGGAAAGATCCTTATTATATTTTCCTACCCGCGGACCAAGAATTATTACCCCGGCAAGCGCTGCCATACCACCAACCGTATGAACCATTAAAGAACCGGCGAAATCCCTTACACCCATCTCATATAAAAAACCTCTTCCCAAAATCCAGTGCCCTATAACAGGATAAATAAAACATGAAAGAAAAAAAGTGAAAATCAAAAACGAAACAAACTTAATCCTTTCTGCAACTGCCCCTGAAACAATTGTGGCAGTAGTCCCGGCAAATACTACCTGAAAGAAAAAAATAGCCTGCAGTGGAAGTCTAAAATTATCAAGAGGGAAATAAGATGATTTCTCTCCTAATAAAAATAAATTTTTAAAACTCGGAATGATGCATTCCACGGAAAACATAAGCGCAAAACCAAGAGACCAAAAAGCCAGCGTCGAAATAAAAAAAACAATAAGATTTTTGGAGAGCATACTTACTGCATTTTTTGTTCTGCAAAATCCGGTTTCAAGCATTGCAAAGCCACTGTTCATAAAGAAAACAAGCAACCCCATAATTAATATCCAGGCTGTATCAAGGGCTGTTTTTAGATTTTGAATATCGTTCATTTGTTGAAGCAATTCATGAATTGCCTTTACTTCTTTCCAAGCGCTGCAACACCTATTTCATTTGTTCTTATACGAATAGCCTGCTCTACATTTAACACAAATATCTTTCCGTCGCCAAGTTCATTCGTTCTTGCTGCCTCAGTTATTATGTTTATAACCTTATCCAGATCATCATCATCTACAACAACTTTTATTTCTACCTTATCAAGAAGATCAATTTTATATTCACTTCCTCTATAACGCTCTACAATTCCTTTCTGGCTACCGCGTCCTTTTACAGCAATGACTGTTATTCCACTGAACCCACCTTCATTTAGTGCATCTTTAATCGCAGCCAGCCTGTTTGGTCTGACTATTGCTATGATCATTTTCATAATTTATTTACTCCAATTTAATAAGTATAATTAGTTAATTTTACTCCTGAGCGATCTAGATAATCAAGCTCTATCTCTTCATGCTCACTCCATCCTTTAGAAGAAAGCAAAATATTCAACACCCCTTTACTCGAATCCAGAAAAACAATATCCGATTTAAAATCATTATCTATATCTGCAGAAAATATTTGTCCGGATAAATTGCTGTCTATTTGAATTTCAGGATTTAAGTTGTTTAAACTACTAGAATAAAATTTAAATTTTTTCTCAAGTAAATTAATAAAGCCTGGATCGGCAATAGTATCACCATCAAAATCTCCGGTTATTGGTACTAAGCTGTTTTTCGATATTATGTCTCCCAAGTTAATCTCTATTTCTTTAGAATCAGAAGATCGTTTTATAACAAACATATTCCTTTCAGGATCATAAATTGCAAAGTCATCTATATTATCACCATCATAATCACCAATTTGCGGTATTCCTTTAGAGGTAACTTGCTTACTAAGGCTAATCAAATTAATGTTTTCTGGAGAAGATTTACCTAAAAAGCGAATATAGAATGTTTTAGATTTAGGTCTATAAACTCCTATATCAGTAATATTATCACTATTGAAATTACCGATAAATGGCTTATCACACTCAAGACCAATAGGCAAAGCAAACTTCAGCCCTAATCTACTTGAATCACACTTAAATACATTTGTATCTTTTGTCCACAAACAACAATCATTAACATAATCCCCATCAAAATCAGAAACAAAAGGAAAAGCATTATAGCTATTGTCCCATTTAAAATATTTTAACTTCTTATCATTTAAATTTTTGCTTATAAAACCACTTTTATTATAAAGCCATAAGACCAACTCATTCCCATAACCAACTACTGAACCTTTATTTAACTTATTTGTTAGAAGAAATTTCTGCAGAATAAAATTATTAACAGGAAAAGAATTGGTAATTTCAGAAAAGTGAAAAACCTTTTTCTTAAAAGAATCCTCCTTCAAATCAAAAGTTATAAGAACTTTTGAAGAGGCGTTCCAAAAAGCCAACTCACTTGCACCATCTCCATAATAATCAGCTTGCAAAGGAATAAAACTATCTTTACCAAGTTCTTTTTGGATCTTAGCTGTAATTTTCGGAGAAATTGGTCTTTGAAGTGTTGTAAGTATGACTTTTATGGAATTGTCTTTAAAATTCCATACACACAAATCAGCTTTCCCGTCTCCATCATAATCAGAAGGTATTGGCAGAAATGAACTATCTCCAAGTTGCATTTCATTAATTCTATTTTCTCTGGATAATTTAATGGTCCAAATGCCATTGTTTAAATTGTAAACAGCAAAATCACTTATTCCATCACCATCATAGTCCTTAACCACAGGAATGTTTATGCCATTTCCAAGCTTAAAATTTATAACTCCTTTAGTTGAACTTAAAATTCCTTGAAAGGTATTAGTTTTTGATCTGTAAGTAACAAAGTCAAATTTGGTATCACCATCAAAATCTCCTACAATTGGTAAATCTCCAGCCTGCCCAAATTTAAAGTTAAAAACATTCTGCTTGGTCTTTATAATCCACTCACCTTGACCTCTATAAATTCCATAGTCTAAAAAACTATCGTCATCAAAATATCCTACAAATGGGAAATCATTAATATCTCCAAAAGTAGACTTTAAATAGTTGTTATTTTTAAAAGAGAGAGTTTCAAAAAAACAAGGTTCTAAAAATTTATTAAGCTTGGACATCGATGAAGTATTCCAAAAAATCAGGTCTGACCTTTTATCATCATCAATATCAAATGAATTATTGAGTTTATAGCTGGGCGAATTCACTGAAAGCAAACTGCTTTTATCATTGAAGCAGCCAAATAAAAAAAGACTAAAGAAACAAAATAAAAAAAAGTTTTGAATCTTCATATTCTATTCATTTCTCTGTAATACTGAAATTGCAGAAACACAGTTACCCGGAACATTCCATTGATAGGAAAAAAGTTCCTGTTTTTTAAAGTTTAAAACATTCCATTTCTTTACACCTGGATCCCATGTAATAAGCTCAGGAATGCCATCTCCATCTATATCACCTGAAGCTGGTATATCATTAACACCACCAAACTTTATTTCATTCTGGCTTCCATCTTTTGCATATTTAAAATACCATGTCTGATTAGATTTTCTCCATAAAACAAGATCACATTTACCGTCACCATCATAATCATTAGGAACAATTATGTCCCATTCTTTGCCATGCTGGATGTGTTCAGTTTGATTGAAATTAAAACTTGTGGTTGATTTAACTATATGCCAGACCCCATCATCAGGTCTCCAAACAATAAGATCTGATTTGCCATCTCCATCATAATCACCCGTAAAAGCAGAGTCCTGATATGAACCTTCATAAATTATCTTTGGAACTTTTCCTCCAGCCTCGCTGATATTGCTTAAATACCATCCACCTGCATTTGGCCTCCAAATACCTACATCATAGCTTTTATCACCATCTATGTTACTTGGAATAGGCAAATCTCCTATACTCCCAACAAACATTTTCTTTGGGACTCCAACTCCACTTGTTAAATATAGAACCCACTCTCCGGAATCAGGCTGAAAAAATGTAAAATCTGTTTTTCCATCACCATCATAATCAGCAAAAACGGGTTGATAGGAAAGATTATTATCAAAAAATTGTTTCTCATAAAACTTACGATCTGAGGTTAATTGAAAATATAATTTGTTTGAATTTGAATCCCATACAGCTAAATCAGTTAATTTATCACCATCAAAATCACAACTGTAATATGACAGTGATGCAAATACTACTAACTTATCTTTCGTAAAATCAGTTAACCACATAGGAATAACAAACAAAAGCATACTCAGTATGGCTGGGATCTTCATGGCACTAAAACCTCCACAGGAGAGGTATCTTTTGCAGGAATTTCCTGTTCTTTTTTAACAGCTGGAGGCTTCTTTCCCTGGAAAAAACTTGACAGCAAAAGAAGATATACAGCTAAAGCAGCAATACTAATATAAGCAGCCGCCTTTCTCACAGGAGTATGTTCAAATTTAATTTTTATTTGATGTTTACCCGGCGGCACACGGAACATAATTAGACCAATCTTTGGTTCCATATTAACTTGAGTTTGGTTTTCATCAATATATACATTCCAACCGGGAAAATAAAAATTTCTTAGACTGATAAAATGTTCTCCCTGAGAAAAAACCTGAAACTCTCTTTCATGTGAAAGCCACTTTAAAAGAGTTATATCACAGGAAGGATCTGAAGAATTAATTGTTGGAGAAAAATCACGTCTAAAGTCAATTTGTTTCCAGTTTGGATTATTTGTTAAGTTGGGTCTGTATTCTTCATTTGGCCATAAAACGTATAATCCGGCTTTCATAAGACTTTGTTCCGGTACCCATCTCCATTTATACATATTAATAAAATCAACATAAGCCAACCCTGCAAAAAGAAATGCAATTGAAGCAAAAATGAACTTATACCCTGATAAATTAATTTTCTCTTTAGCAAGACAACCAACCAGATCAAAAGTGTAAACCATAATTACAGCACCAAATGGAACAATAAACGTTGTAAACCTCCACGGGAATTGAATTGTCTGCATTGGTTTAATCATATGCCAAATAAAAAGAGATATTGGCGTCATCATTAAAAATGAAATTACAAACATTGAAATTGCAATGTTGACTCTAAATGGTTCCTGAAAATATTGTTTAATCTTTCCTGTATTTAAGGACAAAACAACAATGCAAATTAGTACTGCCAAGCCAAAGAGAGCATTACTCATTTCATAATATCTGTGATCAAAGATTGCCCAGGCAAAACCATCATCTCTATGTCTATCTAAATAAGTGTATAAAAAGTTTTTTGAAAAATCCCAGAGAGGCCCCTGTGTTAAAACTTCATCAGTATGAACAAATTTCTTTTCCAGGCATGCAGGAAATAAATAAAATCCGGCAAGAGAAGCACCCATTGCAAAGCTCAGAAGAATATTTTTTACAAACTTTTTTGTTCTGTGGAAATATAAATTAAACAAACAATAAGGGACAGCAAGCAGAGTGAAAACAAATGCAGTCGCCAAATGTGTCAAAGCTATTGCAGCATAACCAACCGAAATAATTAAAAATGATTTAAAATCAAAATCTTTATTTTTATCAAATATATCAATTCCATAATAAGTCAAAAATACAAATGCAACCGCCAGAGTACTGGTAGGCCAATTAGTGTTATAGATAAATATATGAATTGCCGGGGAAAAAACCACAAATGCCATTGCAATTGAAGTTGAAAAGGCAGAGCCATGCCTTCTTAAATATAAATAACCAAACACAGAACAAAGAATCATTGGAATAACAAAAGTCCATTTAATGGCAAGGACTATATTCCTTAAAATCAAATCAAGTAAAATAAAAATATAATAAACAAGCGGAGCATAATAATTAAATATTGGAAGACCGGCACCATTTACATCAGCATCAATCCATCTTGGCAGCCATTGCCCCTGCCAGAAGCATCTTTTAAAGTTATATGCATGTTCAATATGAATATGCCAGTCAGCATGACTCGGAATCCCCTTACCAAAAATAATCGGAGCTGCTGAAAGAATCGTTAAAAGAGCAACAAAAAATATTCTTTCACTTCTTGATCCCAAGAAATGATATGCTGAGCCTTTCTCCTCAGGTTTTTCTTGTATCTCATCAGCTTCCAATTTTTTACTACCCCTTTATTCCTGAATCTGTAATATTATACTTATAAAGAAACCGTATTTTTAAAACCTCAACTAGCATTTTTACAGAATCTCTAAAAATATTAACCTTTGAGCCCTCAATATGATACCAGTTTATAGGGACTTCTTTAATCTTGTAACCAAATTTTTTTAAAAGAAACAGATATTCAATATCAAAGGAGAATCCAAAGCATTTTTGATTTTCTGCTAATTTTTTAGCAGCATCCATTCTAAATAATTTAAAGCCGCACTGGGTATCTTTCAGAGAAGCAAGACCTAAAATGCTTAAAACTAAATGAAAGACTCTTCCTGTAAGTCTCCTTGTAAATGACATGGAAACTTTTGTATCTTTGTCTTTTATTACCCTTGATCCAATTGCAGCATCGTAATCAGATTTTATAGCCTCTAGCAATTTTTGTACTTCATTAATTGGTGCAGCACCATCTGCATCTGTATATAAAACAATTGAATTTGAAGCCTTTAAAAACCCCAGGTTTACTGCATAACCTTTCCCCCTATTAGGCATATAACCAGTTAATTGAAAACATTTTTTATTTTTGCTTTCATTTTGAATCCAGCCATTTACCACCCCTGACGTATTGTCAGTACTTCCATCATTTACAATTATTACTTGGAATAAATCCGGCTTGGAAATTTTACTTATATAACTATCGATATCATTTAAGGCTTTTGTAATTCTGCTTGATTCATTAAATGCAGGAATAATAATAGTAATGGAGCTGCTTAATTTATGATTCAAATTTCTCACCTAGCTCTTTCCTGGTTTGTCATTAGAAACAATCTTAGAACCAAGAAAAACTTCTTTATATGCATATTGATCACTTGATTGAAGAACTCCACAAACTTCAGTCTCAGGATTGTAAAATATTAAATCTGCCATAAAATCCAGATCTAAATCACCTGCTAATGGAATACCTTCAATTCTATTGTCTAATATATTGTTAACTGGTAACCCAAGATTTGATGAAAAGTAATTAAGTATCATAGAGGAAAAATCTATTCCGCCAAAATCACATTTACCATCTCCGTCAAAATCAGCAATCAACGGTTCTCCCCCAAAATCATTATTCAAGAAGGCTTCAGTCATCGTACTAGACAATAAAACTTTTAATGACTTTCTGTCTGCACCTAAAGTAAAAGAATCATTAACAAAATCACCATCAAAATCACACTTTAAATTGTCTGATTTGTTTGCCAAGCTTGACGTTACAAAGCTTTTAAGATACTCAAGTGACCCGCTCAAAGGATTTCTTAATAAAAACTTTCTCAGCAAATAATATTCAACAGGTAAAGAGTTGGAAGATATACTTACTTTATAGTTTTCATAATTTATATCATTCCCGACAATATTAAACACATGGAGTAATTTGTTCTCATTTTCCCAAAAAGTAATTTCAGATTTGCCATCACCATTGTAATCTGAAGAAACCGGGAAGCATTTAATTCCTTTAAGCCTTGCTTCTACTTCAGAACATAGTTTTTCTGAGAGTTTTTTGCTAAACTTCGAAAAATTTATCTTACAATTATTATTTCTATAATTCCATACTGCTAAATCAGCTTTTCCATCACCATCATAATCACTTGGTATTGGCAAATAATCAGATCCACCAAGATTAAAATCTCTCGTTAAACCATCTTTGGAAGATCTTACTATCCATATACCACCTATTTGTCTGTAAGAAGAAAGATCAGCCCATCCATCTCCGTCATAATCCATTGGCACAGGAATATCACCCGTTATACCCAAATGAATTTCAAGAAGCTTATTTCCATTAGACAGGTAACCATAAAACCCACTATTTCTTGGTCTGTAAATAACAAAATCACATTTTTTATCACCGTCATAATCACTAGGAACAGGTAAATCTCCTGATTCCCCAAATCTATGCCCAAAACCAACCATAGATAATCCATCAATTAAATACCATTCATTCCCATCCCGAAGAAATTTATAAACCCCATAGTCAGAATTACCGTCACCATTAAAATCTCCATAAATAGGGATATTTCCAACTTCTCCTACTTGTGAAATCTGATAGTTTATATTTTGTGGACTAATCGCCTCAAAGAAACAACTTTTAGGTAGCTTATTTTTATCTCCAAATAAATTAGAAAAGTTCCAAACTATGAAGTCAGATTTACCATCACCATTTATATCTATTAAACTATTGATCTTGTTGCTTAGTTTATTGTCCCCAATAGATAACAAAGGAGACTGAGAACAACCATTTTGAAGAAAAACAAAAATCAAAAATATTGAGCAAAATATTCCAATCCTATATTTACTACTTATTTTTAACTTTTTAAAACAAATAACCATATAGTATTAACTACATAAAGACTAAAAATATACAATAGGAGAACATCGTTAGTAACATCAAACATTCTAACGTAAAAATTAAAACAGGAGTTTACTCATCTTTATAAAAAGACTTTTGTAATAATGGACAGTCAAGTATTTAGTTTCGGAGGATTTTAATATGTTGCAAATCATATTTGCACTGCTTATTTGTTTTACTTTAGGTTTCTTCCTTTGGTTTACTGGTCAAGTAATTATCAAACAACTTAAGGTGTATGAAGAAAATAAAATGCTTAATTTTTTATTAAGCATTTCTATAGGAATTTCTCTATATTTAATCACAACAAATTTATTTGGTTGTATTTTAAAAGATTTTAATATTGGGGGGATAACTTCAACAATATTAATCTCAGCAATTTTGATTTGGAAAAGAAATGATCTAAAAGAAGTTTGTATGAATTTAAAAAAATATACAAACAAGGATAACTTATTGATCTTTTTCAAAGGAAGTACTGATAAATATTTTTGGATTTTACTTGCAACCATCAATTTAATATATGGATTAACTGCCTTCACCTCTACAAAGCTAGATCACTCTGGACAGGGAAACACACATATATTCAATATTAATCAGTTAATTAATAATATTTACCCTCCAAAACTTTCATCATTACCAAATATTGATCTTAAATATCACTATGGTGCAGATATTCTTTCAGCACTAATTTCCAAATTAAGCAGGGTCCATCCGGAGATTTCTCTTGATCTTCTTACAATTTTATTCTTAAATCTCAGTTTTTTAACAATCTATTCTTTGTCAGTTAAATTTTTAAATACCAACCGAGTAAACAAATATTTAATCCCATTCATAGCTTTCCTCGGATGGGGACCTGTAACATCTTTATTCAAAAAAAATTCAGTTGATGAAGTAATCCCAGGAAAACTCTTGGAAAAAATACAATATTTAACCCAATCAAGACTTTTAGATTCAGCAAACTGGTCAGGAACAGTGTTTCATTGGTTTTTTTCACCCTCAATCGGCTTTGGCACATTCTTCTTTTTGATAGCTCTATATTTAATTTATAGATTTATTGAAAAACCAGAACAAAGTATAGGTTTCATTTGTCTTTTAGGGATTTTTCTAAGTAGCTTTGTAATTATTGACTTTTCAAAGTTAATAATATTACTTGGCGGAACAATTACTTATATTGCTCTAACTTATAATCCAATTCCTTTAGATGATTCAAAAAACAAAATAACAACTTTTGAAAGCAAAGTCTTTTTAAGAAATTTCGGCATTATTCTCCTCATAGTATTTATTTTCGGGTTTATTCATGGTAATTATTTAATATTAAATAATGTTTATGTTTCACTTTTTGAGTTTTATAAATTTGGCAAATCAAATATTGACAACAAATTCAGTCCCTTATCCTGCAACACTATTCTTTTAGCTGTTTTTATATTCGGCTTTTATAAGGCTTACAAAGAGAAGCAAAATTGGGTAAGGTTTTTAATCCCTTATTTTGCATTTACTATGATTATTCCTTATTTCATAACAATACCTAATGCTGGTTCTGGAAGAATCTTTATGGCAGGGAACATTCTTGGCGCTTTTTCTTTTCCACTCGTTATTGATTTCATAAAAAACAGACTTAAAATTACAGATAAAAAATTAACCATATTTTACATCTTTGTTTTTACCATCTTTGTTTTTAGTACCATAATGTTTTTCTTTTTTGGCGATAAAGATAAGCCTAATTTTACTTATAATGGACAAACTTTAAAATATACAGGGATCCAGCAGCTTCAAATGACTGCAGTTGCTGATAATTCTGAAAAAATCCCATTTTCAGCATATTTAAAATCCAAGGGCTCAAGAAATCAAAAAATTCTAATAGAGCGAGAGTATGCTCAAAATATTTCAAACTATTCAGGATTAGGAACTTTTGTACCATCACAAAATATTGTTGACGACATTATAAAAAAGACTTTCACTGAAAATCTTGAATCTGGCTATACGAAGTCTTTTTCTCTTGATAAAAAATTCTTTGTTGACAATAAAATTAATTGGATTTATTTAACTCCTAAAATGTTTAGATTTTTCTTACCACCTCAAGCAAAAATGAGACTTCTAAATGTCTATTTAAATAAGGGTGTGATTTCTACTCAATCTAACAAAAAATCCCCGGGAGAGTTAATAGAATTACTTCAAATTAATCCTTCTTCTCTTTCTGAAGGTTGTTGGGGTAAAACTGTCAACAATCAAGATTCTACATATATTAAACAAATTGCTGATTGTCCGTATTTTGGTATTTATAACGCAATGTCAAATGACTTTGACGGAGACAAGATATCCGATATTGCATTTTATGATCAGTTAGGCAAAAAATGGCACATAGTCTATGGTAAGAATCAAGAAGAATCTGAAATAGATCTTGCAAGTAATCTATTATCAAATTTTACTGCCTCTGATTTATTCATACCAATCCCTTCAGATTATGACGGAGATGGAAAAACCGACATAGCACTTTTTAATAAATCCTTATCAACTTGGAATGTACTGTATTCATCAAATTCTATGGTGGATAATAAGAGAGGATGCATAGGAACAGATGAAATCGTTTTGCCATGTGACCTTGATGGTGATTCAAAGACAGATATTTCATGTTATGGATTTGATAGCAATAATTGGCCTGCTCTATTAAGCAGCTCTAACTGGGGTTATAAAAGTCTGAGCCCAAATGATAAGCCAACTTTATTAGATATAAACATTACTTCAGATATAGATGGAGATAAAAAATCTGACTATATTTCTTTTAACCCTGTACAAGCAACTTTCTATATATATCTATCAACTAAAAATTATAATCCTCCTGCAATAATTAAATCTGGTGAAATAACATCTAGAGTAATAATAGAAGACTTTGATGGAGATAAAAATTTCGATATTTCTACATGGACACCAGAAACAGGTAATTGGGAAATAATCCTTGCAAAAGACATCCTGGCTAACTATAGACCTGATAATAGTATTCAACTTGTAGGCTGTGGAATTACAAACACTATAAATCCAGATCTTAATCCCCTAAAGTGTTCCAGTTATACCGTTATGATTGGTAGTAATTCTGATATCCCTATGCCAGGAGATTACAATGGCGATGGTAAAGCAGAAATCGCGATTTATCATCCTGATAAGGCAGAGCTTGAAATTGTTTATGGTCAAAACAATAAGAAAATTGATCTCTCGAAATATAGAGGACTAATTCCTGCAAGCTTTATTGGAATCTAATTATCAAATGCAAGAAAAAAGTGTTATTCTAAACTTAGTAGTTTCTTACATTAAAAAATATGGTCTTATTTCAGCTATTTTCCTTTTAGCACCATATTATGTTTTAACTCCACTATTCAAATTCCAAACATGGCATAGTGCTCATGACTCAACTGGAACTATAGTAGCTGCTTGGAGTATAGTAAAAACTCTTCGAGAAGATTTACATTTCCCGGTTGTATGGTTTCCTGACGACTTTGTTTTTAATGGCAGTCCATTTTGGGGATTTTATCAACCGCTTTCATATTTAATCGTTTATATAATGTCTCTTATCACTTCAAACTTTGATAAAAATTATATTTTTTCTGCACTTAAAGCCGCTGTATATTTATCATTTTTAATCTCTGAATTAGGAATGTTCCTATTAATAAGAACAATACTTAAACAATCTTCAATTAAAAATATTATAGGAGTGTTTGGAGGACTGTTATATCTTTTGTCCCCTTACAGATTTATTGATCTATATTCCCGTAGTGCATATTCGGAATTATGGGTATTCGCCTGGATACCTTTTTATTTTCTAGGATTTTATCAATTACTTTTTCATAAAGAGCCAAAAGCTTCAATACTAATTTCACTTTCAGTCATTTTTCTATTTGCAAGTCACTTTATGCCATCTTTGTTTTTTGTAATATTTATGAACTTGGGATTCCTTATTTTTTTAATCTTAAAAAGAAATTTATTTGCCTTTATAAATGAGAATCCTAAACTTATTCTTTACTGGGCAGTTTCTCATTTCATTGGATTCCTTTTCTCCTGTTTTTATCTCATACCTGCAATGCTTAATATAAAGTATGTAGTCGGTGACATTACTGGTTTTGAAAGAATAAATTTAGCTCATGTACTAGAACATGTAAGTTGGTGTTTTGGCATGTTGGATTTAACTAACTTTAATGGTCCATGGCAAGTGGGTCAAATTTTTTTATTGGGTGTAATTGCTTTCAATTTTTACCTTTTAAGTAACAAAAATCAAAAATTTAGAGAGCTGTTGGTTTTTTTAAATATCTTAATAATGATTAATTTTTTATTTTTAATGAGCAAGACTTTATGGGGTATTTTACCTAAACCATTGTACGCACTACAATTTTCTTGGCGCTTGTTTTTAGTTTACTCATTTATTGCTTCTCTTATAATTTCATTATTCGTATATGAGATAAAACTGAAAGTTCATTTTCTAATCATACTTCTTGCAATGCATTTTTACACAGGTTATCGCTTTCTCTATTATGGACAAGGTGATGTAGTAGCTCAATATTTTAATGTTGAGTCTTGGATAAATGACATTTACAAAAAAAGCTTCGTAACTAGCATAGGTGGAATAGCTTACTCGTTATTACCAAAGACTCATTCACCAACTTTATTTAATTATGTAAATCAAACTCAGTTAGGAAATAATGAAAAATACTCAAACACATCTCTTTTAGATTTAAAGCCTGGAGTTAATATCAATTATTTCAATCGTAAAGGGAATACTTACAAATATGAGTTTCTAAGTGAAAGACCCTTTTTTATTATTTTTAAACAGTATTTTTATCCTTCATGGAAATTATATATTGATTCAAAGGAGTCTAAAAATATTTATCTTACCAATTATGGTTTTATAGGATTTGAGGTTGCTCAAGGCAGGCATTCTGTCACAATAAAAACTAACTGACATAATTAATAATATGACTCAAAGTTACTCAAAAGAATCTGTTAAGCCTTCAATTAAATTAGAAACTGTTAGTTGTTGCTTATGTAACTCTACAGAATCCAGCATTATTTCTGAAGGTACAGACTATGAATATGAAAGTATTCCCGGAACATTTACTTTCCACAAGTGCAAGAAATGTAATCATTTATATTTAAATCCAAGACCAACCTTATCTTCCGCATCATTGTTATATCCTGAAGATTATAAATATCCTCCAATTCCAGAACCTAAAAATAATTTGTTAGGTAAAGTTCATTTCCTAACTAAAATTATAAATAAGATAACGTTAAACAGAATTGGAAAAATTTTAAACTCGGTTCCAAATAATGGAACTGTCTTGGAAGTTGGGTTTGGAGAAGGAGAAACACTGGCACTTATTAAAAAAGCCAGAAAAGATTGCTGTGTAATAGGAGTTGATATTAAAATTGATAATAAAGTTAAAGCTTTTTTAGAGAAACAAGGCATTACAGCCAAAGAGAGCCCTTTTGAAGATTTTGTTTCTCATCCAGATACTATTGATTTAATAATAATGACTCAAGTAATAGAACATTTCTGGAATTTACAGGATTGTATAAAGAAAGTCAGGGAAATACTTAAGCCGGGAGGAATAGTAGTTGTAGCAACTCCCAATGGAGCTGGTTATGATAGAAAGTTATGGGCTGATGGGTGCTGGGGAGGATTTTATTGGCCTAGGCATTTGAATATTTTTACACCAGAATCACTAACAAAATTATTCAACGATAACAAACTGGAAAAAGTAAAAATTCAATTCCTCCTTTCTCCAGTTGGCTGGGGACAATCAATTCGCAATAAACTAAAAAGTAATGGGCATAAAAATCTTGCAAAAATAATTAATCCATTTAGCCCTGTACTTCTTTCAATTTTCACCATAATGGAAATTTGTGCATTAATTCTTGGCTTACAGACTTCCAACATGCAAGCAATATTTCAAAAAAAATAACATTACTTACTGAACTCAGCTTTACGATACAGCAAAACAACTTTCTACTTCTATCGTAAATAAAAGATAAATTTGCACAATAATCCCAACAAACATAGCTTTAATCAATATATTGGATAAAATAGATTTTTGCTCTATAGAATTAATATACAAAACAGCCCAGCAAACCCATGTCCAGCAAATATAACGATATTCCATATTACGATGTGGAAGTGTAGGAAAAATCGGAATAGATACTATCTGGAAGAGATGAATAATAAGAAGCATTAAAAATGAAAGTTTTGAGATATTCGATTTAAAAGCAAATTTTAAAGCGATTAAATAAGCAATCAAATGGGTAAAAAATATAATCCAAGTAAACATAACATTTGGAACATTAAATAAATACTCACCAATTACAGAAGTAACAAATGAAACTGAGAAATAATCATATCTCTTGGTTGATGGATGAACTGTGTACCACCAGGGATGTAGCCAGGGCTCATCCCATTCATGAGTATAATCAACTTTATTTATTTGCCAACTAGGAATTCTAAGTACTAGACCAACAAGATTTTTTACTTGTACTACATCAAATTTTGTAGTATCCATCTCCCCATTAAAACTAGTTGATAGTAATCTTCCTGTATTTTTATAATTGTGAAAATATAAATAAGGTGATAAGAGAACTAAAGAAAGAATCAGTATACTTATAATTCGAGTTTGAACAAGATTAGGCAGTTTTAATTTTAGTAAATTTTTTAGACAAATTAAAGCAACCGCAGCAATTGGAAATAAAACTGTATACTTTGTATAAAGCCCTAGAGTAGACACACTAAGTAAGGCAAGAGCTAAAGAGTTATTCCATTTGGTATACAGTCTGTAACTGAGCACTACAATGGCTGTAGATAATAAAGTTGTTAAAGAATCATTTGAATAAGTGCTAAAAACAAAAATAAATTTTGGCGTAGTACAAATAAACATTAATACCAGTGCTTGTAGTATTTGATTCTGAGACACTTGAGAAAGAATCCATGCAATAATTAACAACTCTATTAATCCATATAGTACTGATACGCCCCTGCCATAGTTAACATGCGTTATTTTATCTTTCTCTACTTCTGACTTTAAATCAGGTACATCAATAAAACTATTAATTAAATAGTAAAGTGGGGGTTGCCAGGTTTCATATCCAGCGTATGGGTGTGGCAACTTATTCATTTGTGCAATATATCTCGTATATTCAAAATGAGCTCCCATATCATGAGCTCTACAATAATGTGGAGTACGTAAACAATAACCAGTTATAACCAAAAGCCAAAGGAGTATAACTGGTATCAGAAATTTGTTTTTAAAAAGATTATTGAAGAAATTTGTCATTTGAAAAAATAACATTTACATCACAAAAATTATAGCTTAGGCACCTGTTCTTTTACTAAGAATAAGCCAACCTGTTATAAACTTATCAGTGATAAAAATAATTAACCTGGATTTATAATAATGAAAAAAAAGATTTCCTCCGAATGCTGGCTCTGTAATTCAAAAGAATTGGAAATTGCAAAACTTTCTAATTTAGATGAAACAAAGCAGGAAAGCTCATTTGTAATCAGTGGAAGAGACTACGGAATTACAGGAGAAATGCATCACTGTCAAAATTGTGATTTTTTGCAGTGGTCTGATATGAACGATGTTTTGCCTTTTTATGAAAATACAATGGAAGATCCTACATATGAATCACTGCGCAAAGGACGGTCACTGCAAGCAAGAAAAGTTGTAGAAAAAATAATTAAATACAAAAAACAAGGGAAGTTATTAGATGTTGGTGCAGGGAGTGGCATACTTGTTGAACAAGCTATCAAAACAGGATATAAAGCTGAAGGAATTGAGCCATCCAGATGGTTTCAAGAAAAAGCAACTGAATTAGGGCTTCCTGTTTATTTAGGAAGTCTCCCTCATTCCAACCTTAGAGGTCCTTATGAAATAGTCACTCTTATTGATGTAATAGAACATGTTTCCAATCCTATTGAACTACTACTAGAAATAAAAAAAATAACTACTACAAACAGTATCATTGTAATAATTACACCAGATCGTGGTTCAATACCAGCAAAGCTTCTTGGCTGGAAATGGTGGAATTACAAACCTGGTCACATTGGTTACTTTAATAATAAAACTATAGAATTTGCCACTCAAAAAGCAGGCTTAAAGCAGATAAAATTATGTTATAGACCAGCGTTATATTACCCATTAGGATTTATCGCAGAAAGAGTAAAATTATACCTGCCAAAATTTTTGCAATTCCCTATACCACAGTTTTTTCAAAATCTGATCCTGCCACTTGATTTGAAAGATTCATTAATGGGAATATATACTCTTAAATAAATCTTACTTTAATTATTTGTACGACCAGGTTAAATGTTTTTCAAGAAAAATTTGTATTCAATTATATAAAAGAGTGCAATAAAAAAATCTTTCCAGCTTCCACCTTTTTTTCCTTCTTCAAAAGAACGTCCACTATAACTTATAGGAACTTCTTTAATTTTCACACCCCTTTTTAACAGCTTATTTGTAACTTCAGAGCAAAACTCAAATCCACGACACTTTAAATTTAGACTTTTTATAAGTTCCGATTTAAAAGCTTTATATGCTGTAAACTGGTCTGTTATTTTTATTCCATACAGAATACTTATTAAAACATTGAGCACTGTACTTCCCATTTTATTTAAGAATTTCATTTTCTTTATAGAACCAATAAATCGTGATCCATACACTACATCAGCTTCACCCGCTAATATAGGCGCAATAATACTACTATAATCTTTTGGATCATATTCAAGATCACCATCTTGTATGATTACGATATCTCCCTTGGCTTTTTTAATTCCCATACGAACAGCAGTTCCTTTACCACAATTTAAAATCAAATCATGTATTGTAATTTTATCTGCAAATTCTTTAAGAATTTCAGCTGTATGATCTATAGAACCATCATCTATAACTATTATTTCTTTTTTAACTCCTTCCGGTAAAGGAGCTGCAATTATTCGTTCTAATATCTGCTTGAGGTGCATTCCCTCGTTATAAACAGGCATTATAACTGACAATAAAGTATTATTTTTGTTTTCTGGCATTAATTTTTGTCAAAAGTCTTTAATATACTCCTAAATATTCAAAGTACTATTATATTAAAACTTTAGACTCAAATTGAATACAAACTTTAGTCAATTGTCACCTTTTTATATTAATTACATTTTCTCTATCTTAATAGAAGAACAAACTGAAAAATTGGGGAACCATTTATAATCGAAATGATAAAAAATTGCAATGATACAATTGCCTTATAAATGAATAACAAAATTATTAGTGTACAAACTTATCTAGAAATATGAATAATATGATTTATGTGCTTGGTTCAGGTCCTGCAGGAGTTTCCTGTGCTTACTCTTTAGTTCAGCAAGGGTTAGAAGTAACAATGTTAGATAGTGGCATAGAACTTGAATCAGGTAAAAAAAGAATTCTAGAAACACTTAGCAATAGTAACCCTGAAGATTGGAATAAAAATCTTTTAGATAAAATAAAGAACAATCCCGGAGTAACTAGTAGTGGGCTTGATGAAAAGTGGTCTTATGGATCCGATTTCCCATATCGTGATGTAGACAAATACATTCCAATGGAAACCAACAATGTTGTTATCAGGCAAAGCTTAGCAAAGGGCGGCTTAAGCAATGTTTGGGGCGCTGCTGTATTGCCTTATATTGATAATGATATTGTAGATTGGCCTATTTCAATTAGCGATCTAACTTCACACTATGAAGCTGTTTTTTCTTTTATGAACCTAGCTGCTGTATCTGATGACCTTGAATCAATATTTCCTTTATATAGTAAAAATTACTCCGCGCTCAACCAATCCAGACAAGCAATGCTTTTCAAAAAAGACCTTGAATCAAACAAAAGTAAATTAAAAGCCAATGGTTTTATTTTTGGCAACTCAAGGCTTGCAGTGCAAGCAACTCCCTTCAAAAAAAAACCAGGATGTGTTTATTGTGGCTTATGTTTATATGGTTGTCCTTATGGACTAATCTACAATTCGTCAGATACATTAAATGAATTGCTTTACAAAGAAAATTTTCATTATATAAATAATGTCATTGTTGAAAGATTAAAAGAATCAAATGGCATAGTAAGTATTTCTGGGAAATCAAGAATAAGTGGTGAGAAATTAGATTTTAGTGGTTCAAGGGTTTATTTGGCTTGTGGCACAGTTTCTTCTACTAAGATATTACTCGAATCTATGGAGGCTTACGAACAAGAAGTTAAAATGAAGGATAGTCAATTGTTTTTAGTTCCAATGATCCGGTACAAAAAAGCTCCAGATACTACTAGTGAGAACTTATATACATTACCCCAGCTATTCATTGAATTATTTGACCAAAATATTACAAGAAAAACTATTAATCTTCAGATATATACCTACAACGATCTTTACTTAAACATAATTAAAAACAGTTTCATTGGTCTGACTTATCCTCTTTTCAAACCATTGATCAATGAATTCTTAGATCGATTAATAATAACTATGGGGTTTTTACACTCAGATGACTCATCAACAATTTTATTGAAATTAAAAAAACCTAGAAATAATGCATCGAGTACTCTAGCCTTTAAATCACAAATTAACAAAAATACAAAGAGAATTTTTAAGCAGGTGCTTAAAAAAATTTCTCAGAATAGAAGTATGTTTAAGGCAATACCTGTCTCCATCGCTTCAAAAATAAAAATGCCGGGTCAGGGCTATCATATAGGAGGAACCTTTCCAATGAAAAGAAAACCTTCAAGTTTTGAAACTGACGTTTTAGGTCGTCCTTGCGGCTTTAATAGAGTCCATGTTGTAGATTCTGCTGTTTTCCCAAGTGTTCCTGCAACTACAACTACTTTAACGATAATGGCTAATGCACATAGAATAGCTTCCGCATTCCACGAATTATAAATTACAGACAAAATAATATATTAGTTTTTCTAACCAATTTCAGCGATGAAACCATTTAGACAATACCATTGATAATGGTTTGAACCACGATTCAATTTTTTCATATTCTTGCAGATTATGACCTCGTAGCTCATCATAATATCCCGTAATTGAAAAACTAATTCCAAAAAGTATACTACAAATTGCTGTTACAATCGAAAAGTATTTTAAAAACATTCTATATTTAGAATTTAGATCTAATACTGAATCAAAATAAAACCAGATTATACAAGAACCTAAAATTAGTAATGTAGCAAAATCTGCAACATATCTCATCGTTGCACCGAATAACAGAGAAACTATAATTATCGATGAAACTGCTGTCAGCATTAAGATTGAGAACTCATAAATCGGGAAAATTATTTTATGTAAATTCTTGGAGCCTAAGCTAATTCGTTTAAAATAAAAAAGTGCTCCAATGATAATTAACAGAGTAAATGGAATGCCAGTAAAGACGCCAACAACCTTTTCAAGCCTGTAAGGAGCAGGAACTGGAATTGGAAATTCTGGTGGAGTTGGTAAAGAAGGATTAGAGTGAAATAAATATACAGAAGATGGGAATAAATGGAAATATGGGAAATGTATATTTATAGTGGGCTTTTGCATTAAATAAAAATAAAGACCTGGACCAATTCTTCTAAAATCTAATTTCTTTGCATGCCTATAGTCTTCAGCAGCAAGTTGATAAGAAGAACCAAACTCAAATGGATTATCAAAGCGGGAGTAATTATATGCAACTATTAGAACTAAGCATAGTGCAAATGGTGTTAATAAAGCTAAACAAGTTTTAATTCTTGCTTTTAAGCCTGCTTTTTGTTGAATTGATTTTAGATAAACTAACAATACAATAGTTCCAACAACTATAGCTCCAACAACTATAAAGTGTGGACGAGCACCTGAAGCTAATCCTAAAAATAGACTTCCTAATATAATTAGACTTATAGAGAGATTTGAGTTAGAAAAAGCTCTGGAAAAAAGATACAAAGCACCTGTTAGAAAAAATAACCCACATGAAATAGCTACATCATATACTGCAATAAAACGTAATAAGAAAGGTGCAACATTTGCAAAACCCAATACTACAATACTAAGAAGAATCTTCCATTCTTTGACCTCTTGAAAGTATTTTCTTTGTAAAAACAATAGAAAAGCTACAGACCATAAAAATCCTCCAAAGCTAAAAAAGAATATTGCAAAGCCATCAGGCATGTTATTTCCTGTAATAAGTTTGTATGGTAGTAGCAACGTTAGTACAGGAGTAATACCAAAATATAGATAATATTTACCTTTATACAGCGAGGCATCATGAAGTCTATAAGGGCCATTTTGATTTGGATCATAAGGATCACTTAGTGCTAGTAGTTGTGGGCTAGGTTCAATAAGTAGATGAGGCTTACCTGCAAGGAAAGCATCAGTGAGCAAAGCATAATAAGAAGGATGATTTACATACAGTTGAAAATCACCTCTCCCAACAGTAGCTGTCCAAACATAAAACATTAAAATTATTAGTAAGCAAAGTTTAAGTTTCATAAACTCATTTTTTAGCTACAACTTCTTTATTTAACATTTCTCTAATAGATCTTTTCACAGCTTCTTTTGAGTTATATTTTGATTTCCATCCAAGTTTGTGAATTTTTTCTAAGTTAAACCTTACAATTGGTACATCACCTTTCCAACCTCTTTTACCACCAGTATATTCAAATATTACATTTTCTAAATTCATTTCTTTAATTACTATGCTTGCTATTTCATTAACTGTAATATAGTCATCTGTTGCAACATTATAAATATTTACTATCTCATTTGTTTTTTTCGCTACAAACAGGATTGCATCAATAACATCATTAACATGAATATATGATTTACTTTGAGTACCATCGCCAAGTATGGTTAGCTGTTTGGGCTCTTTTTTTAATTTGTTTATAAAATCAAATCCTACTCCATGTGTTTGATTCTTTCCTATTACATTTGCAAAACGAAAAATCCATGATTGCATATCAAACATATTACAAAAAGCACTAATTATAGCTTCAGAACCCAGCTTGCAGGCTCCATACATAGAAGATGGCATTAGAGGTCCAAAGTCTTCAGGTGTTTCAGTTAAACCTACATCACCATATACACCGCTGCCAGAAGAATATACAATTTTCTTTATTCTATTTAATCTCATCGCTTCAAGTAAATTATATGTAGCAATTATACTTAAACGCAGATCCAGATCTGTCTCAATCATTGCTTTTGAAATATCTGGATTTGCAGCAAAATGAAAAATAAAATTATGGTCTTTAATTGATTCTTTTATAAGAGAGAGATCTAACAAATCACCTTTTATTAATTTAAATCTTTTATTATTTAAATATTTCTCTATATATGACAGTTTCCCTGAACAGAAGTTATCAAATACTGTAACCTCGTTAATATCATCTTCAAGCAGTTTATCTACTATTGTTGAACCAATAAAACCTGCTCCACCTGTAATAAGATATCTCATATTATTTTACAACACAGCTAAATAAATTTAGTCCAAATTTATGATACTCCATACGAATTTTACTAGGCTTAAATCCTGCTTTTACTAATAAAGGCCACAAATCTTTTTTATCATAATACATCTTATGATCATCCATTTCTTCTTTAGGGCTTAGTCCAAACCTAAAAGCTGAAATCTCAAGAAAGTACTTCCCTAACCATGTTGGCACATTAATAATTAATACTCCATCTTCTTTTAAAAGTTGGTAAGAGTCTTTCAAAGCAGCCAAAGGATTATCAAAGTGTTCTAAAACAGAGTTCATTAAAATTAAATTGAATGCATTTGGCACAGTTTTTTTTAATGCTGATTCAACAGATTCTTCAATGAAATTTAGATTTTCAATTTTTTTTAATCTGTCTGAAATTGAAACATCAATACCCGTACCACTTTCTATATACGGAATAAGTGAGAAAAGAAGCCTAGCATCATATCCACATCCAATATCAAGACAAAAAATTGGCTTTTTAATTTGATTTATTATAGCTTTAATTTTTATCAATGATAAATAACCACCAAGCTTGTCTACAATGCTTAATTTATGTTCTTCTCCATATGATTTTTTTCTATTTGTCATTAAGTTTTATCCTCATTAATTTTTCTAGTTTTACTCATTGAGAATGATTGATAGACTAAATTAAAAAGAAATATTTGGATTCCACAAATTATTAAGAACAGTCCAAAAATAACATACCATGGAATAATAGTTAATTTATAACTTTGCATACACCATTTAATGACTAAGGTTGAACATAGTATGAGTCCAAATAACAAAGATAGTAGGCTTAATATCATTCCATTTGTATATGTAAAATAATTATATAAAAGATTTATTCCCTTATTTTTGATGTATCTATTTAGATCAGAAAATAATCTCACCAGAACACCCATTTGGGCAGCTGAAAGCCCTAATACAGAAAATGTAAGTCCAAGTAACATAAAATTAGTACTAAATGTAATTGCTCCTAATGTAATTGGTCCACCAATCTGCATGAAAATAAGAAAAAGACCTAACATTAAGAATAATAATCCTGGTTTAATTATCATTTGATCAGGTACATGCAACAACATAACTTTTAAATTTATCCATCCGGCGTACCAAGGAGAAAACCATCCTAATCTTAAATGATGACTTTTGCGTCCTTCTCTATCTTTATAAAAATTAATTGGGACTTCAGTACATTTAAGTTTAAGTAAACTTGCTTTAACTACCATTTCAGAAGCATATTCCCAGGATGAACTTTTAAGATCAATTTTTTTTAATGCATCATATGTCATTGCCCTTAAACCACAATGAATATCAGAATAACTTGTACCTAAAAGAGAATTTAATATCTGTGTAGTTAAAGGGTTACCAAAATATCTGTGCAGAGCCGGCATAGCACCTTCTTCTATAAAACCTTTCATCCTTGTCCCCATAACATATTCATATCCTTCATCCAGTTTACTTATAAATTTATTTATTTCTCTAAAATCATATGTACAATCTGCATCTCCCATAACAATATATTTCCCTTTTATATGAGGAATCGAGTCAATATAAGCCTGCCCTAATCCATGTTTCGGCACATCAATGACTCTTGCACCCAGACTAGAAGCAATTTGTGGAGTATTGTCAGCAGAACTATCCATGATAATTACTTCTCCAGAAGCTTCTGCAATTGACAACCCTTCAATTGCATTCTTAACCGTTTCAGCAATTGTTTTTTCTTCATTAAGAGCTGGTATTACTATACTTACTTTTACGTTATTATTCATTTTTGATACTAAGCAATCTTTTTAAATCTCCCAATAAGAAACAAGGGGATTCCCCATGGCAATCGATATATTTTTTCACAGATCATGTCTTTTGGAATTTCATTAAAAACATCATATATATTCCTTACATGACCTTCTCCACTGGTATTTGTTATCCTCCTTGCAAATTTATATAGAAAATTTTCTGTTGGTCCTGAAATTATCCAAACCCCCTTATTAGGAGTAACAGAATTAAATAACTCATAGACTTCTGGCAGATCTATTACATGCTCTAGTACATCCAAAGCCACAATAACATCAAAATTAGATTTGATTTTACTTTCATTTATATTTTTTACCACTTCTACTGAAGTAAGATTTAATTCTTTTTTCATAAGCCTGGTTATTTCAGGATCTAGATCTAGAGCAACTACTTTATCGTAATGACTTGCTAAATAGGGTAACATCGCACCAAGTCCTGCTCCAAAGTCTAAAGCTGTCCTGCCATGTATACCTGATAAAAGCTTTTGTGCAGTCTCAACACGGCTCCAGCCTAAATATGAAGCTGGTGGAAATTTATTATAGTAGACAGGAAAGGCGGTTTCTTCTAATCTTTTTCTACCAAAGGTAGATACGAGTAAATCCTCAACATTTTGAAATTTATTTTTGTAGTCTTTGAAATTCATATGTCAATAATCGACTCTTCTTAACTTACCACTATCTTGTTTCATTTTGAAACTTGTTTTTTGTATCTTATCTATTTCATCCACATGCAATAACTTGCCAGACAGTTTTTTTGAATCTTCACTTAATAAATAAGAAGCTGCTTTTTCATGTTTAATGTTCGATGTTCCACCACTAGCCTGAATCATTTTTAATTCATCAAGGTTTTTCTTATTCTTTATTTTAATAGACTTTTGCATAGCTTCTTTTGTCATTTCTGTCCATGTAGCTCCTGGAGCCAAAGCAAACACTTGAACATTTTTACCTTTTAATTCTTCTGCAAGTGTTTCAGTCAACCTTAAAATAGCAGTTTTACTACATGAATAGGCACTAAATAATGGTCTTGCATAAGCAGCACCTCCACCAGAAAGATTTATAATCCTTCCGGATTTTTGTTTTAACATATAAGGAATTACTAAGTGGGATATATAAAAAACTCCCAGCAGGTTTATTTGAATTGTTTTTTCCCACTCTTTTACATTATTCTGCCAGAGTCTACCAACTGGACCTTGAATTGCTGCGTTATTTACAAGCAAATCAATTCTTTTAAAACTTTCAATTGTTTTTTTAACTAAGGATTTACACTGTTTATAACTTGCTACATTAACTTTAAGTGCTAAACACTTAACTCCATATGATTCAATTTCCCTTTTTGCTTTTTTAACCTCAAGTAAATTTCTTGAACAAATTACAATGTTAAATCCTTTTTTAGCTAATATATTGGCGATTCTAAAACCAATCCCCTTGGAACCACCTGTAACAATTGCAGTTTTTAGATTTGTTTTTTTTAGTCCGTTTGACAAGGTTTACTTCTTACCACTTAGGGCTAACTTTAATTCTCTTTGAAGAGATTGTCTTCTGTTAAAAATGTTCATCATTACTTTTGATCCATCAAAATCAAATTTGAATCTCATTCTTCTTAACCCAGCATCAGCCATTGTACGGGTTAAATCAGACTGATATACCTTAGGACAGTAAAAAAGCATAAAGCCCCCTCCACCAGCTCCAAGAATCTTGCCTCCCAAAGCACCATTAGCAATTCCAAGCTCATAGAGATCATCTATAGAAGAATTAGAAATCTTATTAGAGAGTTTTTTCTTTGTTCTCCAGTGTACATCCATAAGTTTTCCAAAATCATCCAAATTTCCTTTTGTAATTGCATCTACTGTTTTATAACCAATTTCTTTTATAGAATGAAGGCTGTCAACAACTATTTTATGTGTACTTGATTTTTTATCCTCTGCTGCTTTGCTCTGCTCTTTTAAAATTTCAGCAGTTGATCTTGTGGTATGCGTATAATAAACCAATAACGAGCTCTCTAACTCATCAATTACATCTTCAGAAATATCAGGTCTTTCAACCTTTACCTGTCCATCTCTGTCAATATTCAAAATAGTAAAACCACCAAAAGAAGCATTATACTGATCTTGTTTCCCAACCGGGTGTTTAAGTACATTCATTTCAATAAAACAAGCTTCCTCCGCTAACTCTTGTCTTGAAACATTTGCATTCTTATAACAATGGAGTCCATTTAAAAGCCCTACTAAATAACACCCTGAAGAACCAAGTCCTGTACCAGACGGGATATCCGCCATAGATTGGATTTCAATTGAGTCTTGTATCTTCATCAACTTTAAAGCTTCACGAGCTAAATCATGTTGAATTTCATCTACTTTAGAAACTTCTTCATACTTTGAATATTTAATCCTTATCAAGTCATCAACAATTGGAGTATTTAAATTTATGTACATGTACTTGTCTATGGTTACTGAAAATACAAAACCACCAAAATCACTGTAATAAGAAGGCAAATCTGTACCTCCTCCTCCAAGAGTTATTCTAAAAGGCGTTCTAGTTATAATCATTTTTACCTCTCTTTTGCAAAACTTCTTCAGCTGTACTTAGTGCATCTTTTGTATCTATTGCCAGGACAAAACTATCTGTTAAGTATCCTTTTAATTTATACCCATTTTTAAGTAGTTTAGGAAAAATGTCTTTCCCAAAATCAGAAGGCGGTTTATCTGGTATCATATCAAGAATTTTATGCTCCAAAACATAAATTCCGGCATTTACATACCCCTTTATTCCATTTCCTTTACTTTTCCCTTCTATAAAAGAATTTAAATTATTATCCTTATCCATTTCAATCACACCACCGGCGATTCCTGAATTTAATGATTTTTCAGGATCAAATAAAGCTATAGTTGCGATTAGTTTAGTACCATTATGAAAATCCAGCATTTGATTTAAATTTATATCAGTATAATTATCCCCATAAATAACAAAAAACTGATCCTTTTTTAAGAAATTACCAACCTCTTTATTTTTAAGAGCACCACTTGTACCAAGTAATTCACTTTCAAATGAATACTGGATTTTTACATTCCATTTACTACCATCTCCACAATAATCTTTAATAACATCCCATTTATAGTGAAGAGTTATACAAACATCCTCAATACCATGTTTTTTCAGAAGTAAAATATTATGCTCTAAAACTGGTTTTCCATTAATCTTATACATTGGCTTTGGAATATCAAGCCCAAGTCTTGAACCTAATCCAGCTGCAAGAATAATAGCTTTCATTTTTTTACCAGGTTAGTGGCTTTTCTAAGCACATTTTGTTTTTTCATTACTTCTTCAATTTCCTGATATCTGTCTTTTAAATCAGGTTGTTCATAAACCCATTTTATATAATCTCGGAATATATCTTCTAACGAGTGTTCATTTTTCCAACTAAGTTTTTTAAGTTTCTCACTTATAGAAACTGTATGCCTGGTATCACCATATCGATAGTAACCCGGAATTAGCGGCTCAATCTTTTTGTTTAAAACACTAATTAAAATTTTCGTGTATTCTAAAAGATCTGTCCCTTTTTCACCACCTACATTAAAAGCTTCATAGTCAGCTTGAGAACTCTCAAATGCAAGAACATTCGCTCTTGCTACATCAAGGACATGAACATAATCTCTAAGTTGCTTTCCATCTTCATAAATAACCGGCGGTTTATTATTTATAAGCCTAAGAGTAAATATTCTACAAACACCAGAATATGCATTAAAGAATGAATTTCTTGGACCCTGAACAATAGAATACCTCATCGAAACAGTTGGAATTGAATATCTTTTACCCAACTTGACTGCTAATCTTTCCAATGCTTCTTTTGATATCCCATAAGCTGTAAAAGGATTGGTTACTGCTTCATCTATCAGAACAGACTTCATATACTCTTTACATCCAGCAACAGGACAATATATTTCCCAATCAGAACTTTCTAATTGTTTGATAATTCTACTGTCAGGATATTGAACGCCATGAGTTTTGCAATTATATTTTCCTTCACCATAAATTGACTGAGAGGAAGCTAAAACGATTTTCTTTATATCCAATTTTTTTTCAACTATAATTTCAAATATAAGTGCCGTACTAAAAGTATTCACCCTGATAAAATTGCTAAAGTCAGTCATATAATCCTGGTAAGCAGCTAAATGAAATATTCCTTCAACACCTTCCATTGCTTTTTCTAAAACTGCCTTATCAGATACATCTCCCTGGATAAACTCTACTTCAGAAGATAAATATTTAGGTTTTCCATAAGGGTGGACTCTTGGTTGGAGCAAATCCAAGACTTTAACTTTGTATCCTTTTTTAAGCAAAAGATCTACAGTATGAGATCCTATAAACCCTGCGCCACCTGTAACTAATACTTTCATCTTTTTTATAGGTTCAGACAAGCTGAACCTTCCTTCTGTTATTTCCTTTCGCAGGATCGGATTTGCCGGATAAACCGGACAAATCCTATAGTTGAGATTCGATATGTCATAGTGTTTGTTATTCTAAAGTATTATATACTGTTTTGAATAATAAGAAAAGAATCTAAGAAATATGAAAAATAATGTTTTGATTATAGGTGCTGGCAAAATAGGATCAATCAGAGCTAAAGTTGCTAAAAAGTTATCATCAAAGTCCAATTTATATATTTTTGACACTGACTTAGACAAAGCAAAAGTTCTTGCACAGGAAGTAAATGGAAAAATCGTTTACTCACTCAATGAAGGACTAAAAAATAAAAATATTCAGATAGTTATCGTTTCTGTTATTAATAAGAATACAAAAGATGTCTGCATCTCTGCTTTAAGAAACAAAAAGCATGTGCTTTGCGAAAAACCTATGGGAACTGGCTTTAAAGAAGCTCTTCAAATTTATAAAGCAGTAGAAAAATTTAAAGTGAAATTTAAATGTGGTTTTAACCATCGTTATCACCCGGCAATACAAGAGGCTTACAAACTATGCTCACAAAAAAAAATTGGTAAAATTCTATATGTAAAAGGATCTTATGGGCATGGAGGCAGAAAAGGTTATGACAAAGAATGGCGTGCTAAAAAGTCTTTAAGTGGTGGTGGTGAATTATTAGATCAAGGCTCTCATTTATTGGATCTTTGTCATTGGTTCTTTAAATTTGAAAAAATCAAAGACGTTTATTGTATTGCAAAAACAATGTTTTGGAACATGGAGGTTGATGACAATGCGTTTGTACTTATTGAAACGAAATCTGGTAAAGTAGCACAAATTCATGCTACCTGGACACAATGGAAAAATCTTTTTAGATTTGAAATCTATGGTACAAAAGGAGCAATAGAAATTAATGGCCTTGGGAAATCCTATGGAAGAGAAACATTAAAACTTTTTATAAGGAAAAATCCGGGACAGCCGCCACAAATTATTGAAAAGTCATTTACAGGTCGTGATAAATCATGGGAGCTTGAGTGGCTGGATTTTATAAATAATATAAACTCAAATATTACCTACAAGAGACTAATGTCAAATCATAAAGAATCTCTAGAAGTAATGAGAACAATTACCAAATTATATAGTCAATAAACACATATGCATTACCTTTCGATTGTAATACCCGCTTATAATGAAGAAAAAAAAATTGCAAAGGATATAACAGCTGCGTATAAATATTTTAAAGAATATTCAATTGATGGAGAAGTAATAATTATAGATGATGGCAGCACTGATCAAACTTATAATATTGCTTCAGGTTTTTCAAAACAGTTCCCATCCTTAAAAGTAATTACCTACAATAAAAATAGAGGGAAAGGCTATGCAACGAAAACCGGCATATTAGGTGCAACAGGCGAATATATTTTACTTGCTGATTCCGGATTATGCGTACCTTTTAAATGTGCAACCATAGGTTTAGAGCTCTTAAAACCTGGAGTTGATATTGCTATAGGCTCAAGAAAAACATCTGATGAAAGAGTTAAGATCTTAGTTAAGCAGCCATTCTATAGAAGATTTGGCTCACAAATATTTAAACTTTTAATTCAGCTGTTTAAAGTTATTCCAAAAGGTATTGATGATTCTCAATGCGGTTTTAAGTTGTTTAAAAAAGAAGCAGCTCATAACATTTTTAAAAAAATGTTTACTAATAAATTTATGTGGGATATTGAAATGTTAAGAAGGGCAAAAAACGAGAATTATACAATAGTGGTTTTTCCAGTAGAATGGTCCAATGACTCAGATACTAGATTTAATCCATTTATTGGTTCTTTTGAAAACTTATTTCAGGTAATAAACATAATTCTTAGAACATAGTATTCTTGGGGTATATTAAAAGTATTGAAAGAGGTAAAACTCATGAACTACATAAAAACATATCTGGAACAAACTTCAAAAATTGCACTTATGCTTGATCAGGACAAAATTCTTCAGGCAGTTAACCTCTTAAAAACTGTCAGGCAGGACAAAGGCAGGCTTTTCTTTCTTGGCGTAGGCGGCAGTGCAGGAAATGCTTCACATGCAGTTAATGATTTTAGAAAAATCGCTGGAATCGAATCTTATGCTCCTACTGACAATGTTTCAGAACTTACCGCTAGAGTTAATGATGATGGATGGGATTCCGTTTTTTCCAGCTGGTTAAAGGTCAGCAATCTAAACTCAAAAGATGTTTTAGTCATTTTTTCAGTCGGCGGCGGAAGTATAGAAAAGAACATAAGCACAAATCTGGTTAAAGCTCTAAATCATGCAAAAACAGTAGGAGCAAAAACCCTAGGTATAGTCAGCAGAAATGGCGGTTATACAAAAGAGGTTGCTGACTGCTGCATATTAATTCCCACACTAAGCCCGGAAACAGTAACACCACATGCAGAAGAATTCCAGGCAATCGTATGGCACTTATTGGTTTCACATCCTGAAATTCAAAAAAATCAGATGAAGTGGGAAAGCACAGCCCAAACAGCCACAAGCAAAAAATAATGGATAAAGCAATCTTTTTGGATCGTGATGGTGTTATAAATTATCCGGTTTTAAATCCAAAAACAAATGAGTACGAAGCCCCTGCAAATAAAGACGACTTTAAATTATTTCCTGGAGTAATGGAAGCTCTAAAAGAGTTACAAAAGTCAGATTACAAACTATTCCTGGTTTCAAATCAACCTGATTATGCAAAAGGGAAAACCGCTCTTGAGAACCTTCATCTGGTTCATAATAAAATGGATTCTATATTAAAAGAAAATAACATTGTTTTTACAGAATATTATTATTGCTATCATCATCCTAAAGGAATCATTCCTGAGTATTCATTTGAATGTAAGTGCAGAAAACCTGGGAATTTATTCTTAACTCAGGCACAAATAAAATACAAACTGGATTTTTTAAAATCCTGGATGGTTGGTGACAGTGATGTAGATATCTTTTGTGGTCAGTCAGCCGGTGTAAGAACAATATTGGTCAAAACAAAGGAATCTGCCCATAGAATAGGGGAAAGTACCCCTGAGCATATAGTTAACAATTTACAAGAAGCTGTTGAAGTGATAAAAAGGGAGTAAGTATAAAGGAGATATTTATGTTAAATATAAAAGATCTAAAAATTAAAATCTTTGCAGATGGAGCTGATATTAAAGCAATGGTTGAGGCCTATAAGCAGGGAATCGTAAAAGGCTTTACAACAAATCCTACTTTAATGAAAAAAAATGGACTTACAGACTATGAATCTTTTGCAAAAGAAGTCTTAAAGAATATTTCTGACAGACCAATTTCATTTGAAGTTTTTTCAGATGAGTTTAATGAAATGGAATTACAGGCAAAAGAGATAGCTTCCTGGGGAAAAAATATAAACGTAAAAATTCCTATTACAAACACTAAAGGACAATCCTCAATCCCACTTATTAAAAAGCTTTCAAGCGATGAATTATCACTTAACATCACAGCAATTTTAACTGTAGAACAAGTTAAAGAAGTACAAAAGGTTTTAAATCCCAATACTTATAATATTGTTTCTGTCTTTGCTGGAAGAATTGCAGACACAGGTAGAGATCCAATGCCTTGCATGATTGAATGTGCAAAAATATTAAAACCTCTGCCAAATACAGATCTTCTATGGGCAAGCTCAAGAGAGCTTTTGAATATATTTCAAGCGGAGCAAACCGGCTGTCAAATTATTACTGTAACACCTGATATTTTAAAAAAATTGTCCGGCGTAGGAAAAGATCTTACTGAACTTTCACTTGATACAGTAAAAATGTTTTACAATGACGCTTGTCAAGCTGGATTTAAAATCAACACAGACAAAGTAGGAAGCAAAAAATAACTTTTAAAGCATTATGATTTATGTAGTCGGTTCAGGACCTGCAGGTATATCTTGTGCTCATGCACTCTTGTGCAAAGGACTTGAAGTTACTATGCTGGATTCAGGTATAGAACTTGAGAGTGAGCGTGCAAAGATTCTAGAGAAATTTGTTAACTCTAAACCAGAAAGTTGGGACTTAGATTCAATTCATACAATTAAAGGAAATACTGTTGCGAGTACCAGCGGTAGTTTTTTTAAAGGTGTTTATGGCTCTGATTTTCCGTACAGAGAAGTAACTGCATACATCCCTCATGAAGCCAAGAACGTTCAACCAAGAATCTCCCTGGCAAAAGGCGGATTAAGCAATATATGGGGTGCTGCTGTTCTGCCATATATTGATGAAGATCTTGCCGATTGGCCTTTATCAGTAAAAGAGCTTACTTCTCATTATGAATCTGTGCTTTCATTTATGGATCTTGCTGCTGTTAATGATGACCTGGTTAATAAATTTCCTCTCTACAGCAAAACTTATAAGCCTTTAAATCCTTCTAATCAGACTATAGATCTAATGAAAGATCTTGAATCAAGTAAAAGTATTTTAAACTCCAAAGGTTTTTTATTTGGTCATTCACGTCTTGCTGTAAATTCTAATTGCGTTTACTGTGGACTTTGTCATTATGGCTGTCCTATAGGTGCTATTTATAATTCTTCCAGCACATTAGAAGAACTTAAAAAAAACAAAAGCTTTCATTATATAAAAGATGTAATTGTACAAAAGGTTTCAGAGTTAAATAATAAAGTCAATATATCAGCAATTACAAGAACAAAAAATGAACCTATTACCTTTACAGGCGAAAGAGTCTATTTAGCCTGTGGAGTAATCTCAACAACAAAAATTTTACTTGAATCACTTGAAGCTTATGATAAAGAGTTAACAATAAAAGACAGTCAGTGGTTTTTAATTCCTTTAATCAGATACAAAAAGTCCCCTGGTATTGTAAATGAAAATTTATACACACTGTCACAATTGTTTGTTGAATTATTCGATTTAAACTTAAGTAAGAATACTATTAATCTTCAGCTCTATATGTACAATGATCTTTTTCTAAATGCAATAAAAAATATTTTAGGTTTCACGTATCCCTTATTTAAATTTCCTGTTAACGAACTATTGGATAGACTTATGTTGATTATGGGTTACTTACATTCTGATTCCTCTTCTGCTTTTTCCGTAAAACTTGAAAAGAACACTTCTAAGCTCATAATGGAAGCAAAAATCAATAAGAACGTAAACAAAACTATAAATGGTGTCTACAAAAAGATATTTGAGAATAGAAACTTATTTAAAGCAATTCCAATACCAGGTATTACAAAGATTCCAAACCCTGGCTATGGTTCACATTCAGGTGGTAGTTTTCCTATGAGATTAAAGCCAAAAGATTTTGAGACAGATTCTTTAGGAAGACCTTCTGGGTTTTTCAAGGTCCACGTTGTTGATTCCACAGTTTTTCCAAGCATTCCTGCTACTACCATTACATTAACTGTTATGGCAAACGCTTATAGGATAGGTTCTGCATATAATGAAATATGAGAATGGGTTTATCATTATAATAGAATCATGAATCAAGAAGAAAAAAAATGCATTATCTCCGGTACAGGTGGCTTTGTCGGTTCACACATTAAAAACTTTTTTCTTCAAAATGGTTGGAAAGTTTATGAATTAAAACACTCTATTCAAAACGGAAATACAAGCAACAAATATTTAATACCTTTCTCCTTAGAGGGTAAAATTGACAGTAAAATCTTTCAGAATATAGAAATTCTTATTCACTGTGCTTATGATTTCAAGCAAAGCAATTGGGAAGATATTTTTAATGTCAATGTTAATGGCAGTATAAATCTCCTTAAAGCAGCAAAATCAGCAGGTGTACAAAAAATTATTTTTATATCTACAATTGCTGCATTTGAAAACTGTAAATCCATGTATGGAAGAGCAAAGCTTGAAATTGAAAAAGAGGCTTTAAAATTAGGAGTTACTGTTATCCGACCAGGACTTATTTACAGCCAAAATGCAGGTGGAATGTTCGGTGCACTAAATAAAGTAATTTCACTTCTTCCGATAATTCCAGTTATAGGAAGCGGAAATAATGTAATGTTTTTAATTCATATAGATGATTTATGTAAGCTGGTATATAAGCTTTCTACAGGTGAAATTAAAAGTCCCTCAAGTCCAATAATAGCTGCATATGAAAAAGGTAAAACCTTCAGAAATATTTTAGATATTTTATTAAGCTCCAAAAGCAAAAAAGCATTTTACATGTCTATTCCATATAATTTAGTACTTGCAATGCTAAAAGTACTTGAAGGTTTAGGATTAAGAATTCGCTTTAGAAGTGACAACCTTATAAGTATGATGAATTATGACCCAAACCCGCATTTTGATCTTGAGGTATCAAAAAGTATTCAGCTCAGAGATTTTAATATTCAAAGCCTAAATTCCTAAGTCAATACTTACAAATATGATGGGGGTGTAAATTTTTCGAGGATAGTTGTCATTCCCGCGAAAGCGGGAATCCAGAAAAGTAACGATTTCGATAATTTACTGGATTCCTGGTCAAGCCAGGAATGACATCCTCGAATTTCTTACAAACCCAAATATGATATATTATATTTTCTGGGCTTGGAAGTAAACGCAGATAAGCGAAAAGCGTTGCGAAGAGCAATACTTTGAGTGCCGGGAGGAAGAGAAAACATTTAAGCCTAAATGTTTTCAAAAATAAATGAATATAACAGTTATCGGTCTTGGTTACGTAGGATTAGTTACTGCAGCATGTTTAGCTGAACTTGGACATGAAGTCTTAGGAATTGATATTGACCTTGAGAAAATCAAACTCCTGAAAGATGGACAGATGCCAATTTATGAACCTGGCTTAAGAGAACTTGTTTCAAAAAATGAATCGGAAGGCAGATTAATTTTTAC
This sequence comes from Candidatus Melainabacteria bacterium, assembly GCA_023250195.1. Classification (GTDB taxonomy): domain Bacteria; phylum Cyanobacteriota; class Vampirovibrionia; order 2-02-FULL-35-15; family 2-02-FULL-35-15; genus 2-02-FULL-35-15. The sequence continues at coordinate 550,638 of JAHFBF010000001.1, forward strand.
AAATGCTTTTAGTTCTGAAGTTGATAAATCTGATCTTATCTTTTTAGCAGTTGGTACTCCATCAAAAGAAAATGGCGTTCCTGATGTAAGTGCAATTTACAAAGCAATTGATTCATTGATTCCATTTATCAAGAAATATAAAATCTTTATTGTAAAATCTACCGTTCCAGTTGGCACAAACTTTGAAATAAAAAAATATTTACAATCTAAGTTAAATTCTGAATTTGAAGTTGTTTCAAATCCTGAGTTTTTAAAAGAGGGGGCCGCTGTCCAGGATTTCATGAAACCAGACAGAATTGTAGTTGGCACAGATAATATAAAAGCTTCTGAAATAATGAAAGAGCTTTATTCTCACTTTACAAGAAACGGTCACCCAATATTGATCATGGATTTAGTATCAGCTGAAACAGTAAAATATGCAAGCAACTTAATGCTGGCTTTGAAAGTCTCATTTATAAACGAACTCGCTCTGCTCTGCGATTCAATAGGAGCAGATATAAGGAGAGTAAGAGAAGGGGTAATAAGTGATCCGCGTATAGGTTCCAATTTTTTATATCCTTCAATTGGGTTTGGCGGCTCATGCCTGCCAAAAGATGTTCAGGCAGTTGCTCATCTATGTAAAGAAAAATCTATAAATCTTTTAATACCTGAAGCTGTTCTTTATGCAAATGAAAATCAATCAAGCTGGTTTATAAATAAAATAGCAGGCTGGTTTAAAAGTGGATTAAAAAACAAAACTCTTGCTGTATGGGGCACCAGCTTCAAGGCCGGTACAGATGACATTAGAGAATCTCCAGCAATAAGGATAATTGAAGGCTTAGCAAAGTTATGTACCAGGCTAAAATTATATGATCCTATTGCCTTAAAAAATACAAAAAAACACTTCGAAGATTTTCAATTTAAAGACAAAATTGAATATGCAAAAAATGAAATAGATTCAATTAACGGAGCAGATGGGCTTGTAGTCTGTACAGAATGGCTTCAGTTTAGAAGTCCAAACTTTGAAAAACTTTCATCCTCTTTGAAGGACAAAGTAATTTTCGATGGCAGAAATTTATATGATCCTGAAAAATTAAAGTTATATGGACTAAGTCATGTTGGTGTGGGAATCCCTGCTAATAAGGTAAAAGCCGGGGTTTGACCTGTCATTGCTTCAGGTCTTTGACCCTTGGCAACGATATTCTGTTGTACAATACTAGCCATGAACCACACCGCACGTACAACATTTCATGATGAGTTGGTTAAACTTCAATTACTTGTTTTGGATCTCGGACAAAAAGTTAAAGCAAACGGTGAACTCCTGCTTCAATTTCTACAAAACAAAGAAATGGTTAATGCCCTCTTCTTGCAAATCAAGGAAAAAGATAAAGAAATTGATAATGCCAGGTGGCAGGTACATGATTTTGGAGATCAGTTAATTGTCCTACAACAGCCTGTAGCAAAGGATTTCAGGCAAATAATAACTTCTATCCAAATTACTGATAATTTAGAAAGAATTGGAGATCATTTTAAGAAGACTGCTCGTTTACTTGAAAAAGTTTCTTTAGGTGAAAATGAAATTCCTGAAGAAATTATTGAAATGGCAAAATCAGGATTAAAAATGCTCTCTGAATCAATTACTGCATATTCAGAAATCTTTGAAGGAAAGATTAACAAGATTGCTCTTCTTGATGAACCTGTAGATCTTCTTTACAAACAAACTATTAAAAAAATTGTTCTGCTTATTAAAAAAGCCCCTGAAGAACAAATTGATAGCTTATCGAAACTGCTCTTCGTAGCTCAAAGTTTTGAAAGAGCTGCAGACCATGCTGCAAAAATAGGACAGCTTGTAAACTATGCAATTACAGGCGAAAGAAAGAAATAGTAAACTAGCGACTTGCTAAAATCTTTTTTACTTCTTTAACCGGATGCTTTAAAACCTTACTTGTATCAAATTTGTGAATTATTCTATGTATTAAGAAATAGGTTGAAAACTTTCTGTTTGGATTAAAAAATTGATCACATAAAAAGTGGGCTAATAATGAAAGTGTAACTCCTACTCGCCATGGGGTTAGTGAAGGATCCATTGTCAGAAAAAAATATAAAAGCATAAGCTCATAAGAATGTAGTGGCACATATAATTTCCCACTTACTTTCTCATGATGAGCAGCATTAACTTTTTTCCAATCCCATTTTTTACCATGTGCATAGAGGTAATCAATAATATGATCAAGATCAATTAAAGTCCCTACTAAAAAGCTTGCAATGGCCGGTCCAAGTTCACCATAACTACCATATATGAACATTCCTATTACAGCAGATACTGCTATGTGTCCTGAGGTTCTCATTTTATATCGCTCCGTGTTTTCAAGAAAACACTCCGCTCTTAGCAGACTATCCCTTCCACCCGACTAGATTTGCTTTGTTAAATTCATACCCATCACACTTAAATTAGAAACCAAATATGTTAAATTCTTATTAAGAAGGAAGTAAAAAATGCCAATTGGACATGGATACGATATACACAAGCTTGTTCCTGGAAGAAAATTAATTCTTGGAGGTGTAGAGATTCCTTACAATAAAGGTTTGCTTGGACATACAGATGCAGATGTTCTTGTTCATGCAATTATTGATGCCCTTTTAGGAGCTGCTGGACTTGGAGATATAGGGAAACACTTCCCGGATAATGATCCAAAATGGAAAGATGCCAATAGTTTAGATTTATTAGAGTTGGCTTACCAATCTTTTAAAAACCAAAGCCATAAAATCATAAATATTGATTCTACAATTGTTGCAGAAGAGCCAAAGATTTCTCCATACATCAGTAATATGAAAGAAGTTCTTTCCCGTGCCATGGAAATAAAAGAAAATCAAATAAATATAAAAGCAAAAACAAACGAAGGTCTTGATTCAATCGGACAAAAAAATGCAATCTGTGCCTGGGCTGTAGCCTTAATTGATTAACAATAAATCGAAGAAGAATTCAACTCAACATAATAATTTCCGACAAAGAATCTACTAAATATTTACAATGATATCCCTATTATTTACAAAAAGGTTTTGCTAACCCTAAATCATAATATTTACAGTGAGCATAATATTTTTAAGTCGTAAATTGAATCTAAAGGAGTTTTTAAAATGAGAAAAATAAATATTGTTGTTGCTTTATTAATTATGTTAACTGTAAGTTTTAATCTTATAAGTCTGAGAGTCTTAAGCCAGACATCATCAGATTCAGTTTTAGATACTTATACAATTTCATTAACAAATAAAGATGGGAAAACAAGTCTTAATAGTCCTACAACTGCATTAAACATAACAGTTTTACCAGGTGGACAAAACGTCGCAGGAATTGAAAGCAGTGTCTCGCTTAAAGCTACTGGTGTAATAACTGTACTAACAAATGTAGATGCTACAAAAAATCTAATTACAGTTGTGTGGAGTGGTGGGATTTCAGATGGAAAAGCAACTGTAACAGGTATGCTTAAACAAGGCACTACAATTGCTCCTGATTTTACAGTCGTTAAAGTAGAAAAAGACGGTGGAGCTAATATTACAAATGATTTAAATATAACTGTAAATCTTAGTTCTTCTACAACAGGATCATCATCTAGCAGCTCCGGCGGTACTACAACCTCAAGCAGCTCCGGCGGTACTACAGCCTCAAGCAGCTCCGGTGGATCTATAAATCCAAGTATTACCTTAACTGTACCTGAAGAATTTGTAGTAAAGAAGACAGGTTTCAACACTTTTAAAGTCAAAGTAATCGGAACAAACTTTACTTCTACATCAAAATGCACAATTGAGGTTTCTGACGATACCCTACTAAGGGTAAGACCTTTAAAGTTTTTATTAAACAAAAGCAGAAATACAAAAACACTTTTAGCCAGAGTTCCGACTTTAGCAGCAAAAGATTTAATTAACAATGAGGCATCTGACATTGTTACTGTAGATGTATCATGTACAAATGATGCAAGTGATTCACAAGATATAATACTTTCATCTGGCAGTCCGTAGTTTATTACTCTATCTGCTTTGCACCTAAAAGTTCGCTAACTGCATTTGTAAAATCATCGCTTGAACGTGCAGTATGAATATTAGCTTTTAGTTCAACCTTAGCCTCAGGTAATTTACTGGTTTCAACAAACAATTCGCGCTTTGTTTGCCTTGGAACCACTTTAAATCTGATTAATTTTGGATCAAGCCCAGAAGCTATGTTCACAGCTTTTAAAATCATTTCTTTTTTCTTGGCATCCTGATCTAATCTTGGTAAGAACATATCTTTTGATAACCCTACTTCAACAATTTCTTTTGTTAATTGCAGTAAATAACTTTCAGACTGGGCAAGTAGAGTTTTTGTAGGATTGCTTTCAATAAGACCAACTATTCTTTGCCATAATATATCTAAATCTGAGTTGTCATTGCGAGGAGGCTCTGAAAGAGCCGACGAAACAATCTCCTTACTCTCGTGTAAAGATTGTGAGATTGCTTCGTCGCTCACCGCCACGCCTTCGGCTCGCGGCTTCGGCTCCTCGCAATGACGTGCAGCCTTAGGTTGCTCTTTTATATTTTCTCCAACTCTTCCTGTCTCAAGTTTTTCAATTCTTATCTTAAGTTCAGAAACAGATACTAAAAAATCTTCATCAAGCATACTCATAATATCAGCCATAAACTGCAACTCCTGACTAAGAGCAAAACGTAATTTAGACTGTGTATCATGAAGTCTGTCTATAATTTTAAGTATATGTTCCTGACTAACTTTATCCAATATATTTAAATCACCTGACAATTCAAGTTTAAGTTTGTTTTTATAGCCAGGATCAATTTTTGCTTTTGCAAGATCAATTATCAATTCGAGCAGATCCTTGAACAATTCACTTATATCCTTCCCGCTCTTTATCAGCTCTTCCGCTAAATCAATAGATTCCTTTCTGTTAAAACTTAACACCGATTCAATTAGTTTAAATAAGCTTGTTCTATGTACAATTCCAAACAATTCAAAGACTTCACTTGAAGAAATTGGTTTGTTTTCTACTTGTAGAACACTAATTTGATCCAGAAGAGAGACTGCATCCCGTAAACAGCCATTTGATCTTTTTGCAATAAAACTAATTACAGTTTCATCAATATTTATTTTTTCTTTATTTGTAATTTCCTTCACTCTTTTTTCAAGTTTTTCCTGGGAAATCGGCTTAAAATCTAATTTCTGGCATCTGCTTATAATAGTTGGTATTATTTTATATTCCTCTGTAGTAGCCAGAATAAATATTACATTTTTCGGTGGTTCTTCCAGAGTTTTTAAAAGAGCATTAAATGCATGATCAGTCAGCATATGGACTTCATCAATTATATAAATCTTAAAGCGCGATCCATATGTGCCAAGATTAACTCTGTTAATTAAATCTTCAGCATCTTCTACTTTTCTGTGACTTGCTGCATCTATTTCTATAACATCCAGAGAATTGCCATTAGTTATAGACTGGCAGCTCACACATTGTCCACATGGTTCCACAGTAATCCCTGATTCACAATTTAAAGACTTTGCAAGTATTCTTGCAGTAGAAGTTTTTCCGGTACCACGCGGACCACAAAAAAGATAAGCATGAACAATTTTATTATAAGCAATTGCATTTGAAAGCGTTCTAGTAACTACATCCTGACCTACAAGCTCAGAGAGTTTTTGAGGACGATATTTTAAGTATAGTGGCTGGTATTGTTTCATGGTTGCCAATGTAGGCACGTAGCATGCTACGTACCTACACTATTACCTCTATCCCGTTAAATTTATTCATAGCTTCCCCCACATCTTTTGTAACTATCGTTTCAAGCGCTGATATAGAAAGCTCTGTAACTTTTTTTACCAGATTTTCTTCTTCTTTTGCAAACTTTTTTAGCACATAATCTGCTCTTATATCACCACCCGGATCAGGACCCACCCCTATTCTCAGTCTGGTAAATTCCTGCTCCCCTCCAAGCATTTGAATTATTGATTCTACACCATGATGACCACCTGCACCACTATTAAAATTAATCCTGACTTTTCCAAGATTTAATGCAACATCATCATGTACTACAATTAAATTTTTTGGTTCAATCTTGAACCAGTTTAATAATTTTACTACTGCATCTCCAGAATGGTTCATAAAAGTTGTAGGCCATGCCAGTATAATCTCATAAGTCTTGCTTTCAATTTCAATTTTTTCTTTCCCATACCAGGAGGATTGTTTTTTTTCTTCTTTTCCTAAAATCTTATATTTCTCTCCAAAAGCATCCAGTACGGCAAATCCCACATTATGGCGAGTGTTCTCATATTCATTGCCAGGATTTCCTAAAGCTACAATTATCTTTTTGGCTGCCATACTTCTTAATTCCTAACACTGGGCGCGATAAATTGCGCCCCTACAGGTGATTCCACAATATTTCTTCTGACAGCATTATCAATATCCAGGATTTCTTCTAACGATTTAGGTTTAGTCGGTGTATGTTCTTCTAAAGCCTTTGAAATAATTTTTGCAATATCTATAAACAAAATCTTTTCTTTTAAAAATAAATCTACAGCTACTTCATTTGCAGCATTTAAAACTATTGGATAACTTTCTCCTTTTTCTGCTACATCATAAGCCAATTTTAGACATGGAAATCTTTCAAAATCAGGTTTTTCAAATTCAAGTTTTCCGACAGACAATAAATCACAGAACAAATTAAAAGGCAGTTCTTTTCTCTCTGGATAAAAAAGTGAGTACTGGATAGGAAGTTTCATATCAGTAGCACCAAGCTGTGCAATTATATTCCCATCTACAAATTCAACTGCACTATGCATAATACTCTGCGGATGAATAAATACATCTATCTTATTTACTGACACATCAAATAATGTCATTGCTTCAATAATTTCAAGTCCTTTATTCATTAAGGTTGCAGAGTCAACCGTAATCTTCTGTCCCATTACCCATGTAGGGTGTTTTAGTGCCTGTTCTTTTGTAGCTGCTTGAATCCGGGATTTGCTCCAGCTTCTAAAAGGACCACCTGATGCAGTTAAAATTATTCTTTTTATTTTTTCTTTCGGTGAATCATTTATACACTGGTGAATTGCTACATGCTCACTGTCAAGAGGAATAACTTCACCTCTGTTTTTTACTAAAAGATCTTTAATTAAACTCCCTGCAATAACCAATGTTTCTTTATTTGCAAATGCAACTCTTTTTCCGTGACTCAGTGCAGAAATAGTGGGTTTTAATCCCATTGAACCTACAAGACTGTTTACTACAATGTCACATGAACACGATGAAATAAACTCAAGACCTATATCACCCCAGAATATTTCTATTACCGGGTTTTTTAAAATCGATTTTAATTCCTGTGCTAAAAAAGCATCTTTAACTGAAACAAATCGGGGATTATGTTCTTTTATCTGCTCAGCAAGAAGTGGAGCATTTTTACCTGCCGCTAAACCAACAACTTCAAAATCATCTTTAAATGCTGATAAAACATCCAGCGTTTGTCTTCCTATTGAACCGGTGGAGCCAAGTACAGTAACCTTTTTACGTTTCAACGCAACACGTCATTGCGAGGGCTTCAGCCCGAAGCAATCTCCCTAACTTATTCACGTTTGTGAGATTGTTTCGTCGGGACTTTGTCCCTCCTTGCAATGACGTGAATTCATTATTATTGTTTTTCGACCACATATATTTTACTTTAATAATTCTATCTGCTCATCGATAGTTTTTATCTGATTCTCTAATTCATTAACTCTTGTCTTAACTTCATCTATTTTATCCTGAGCAGCGTTATTAATAAAGTTTGCATTGTTAAGCTTTGTTTTTTGATTTTTCATTTCTTTTTCAAAGGAATCTTTCTTTTTATTTAAACTGCTTAACATATTGTCAAGATTATCATCCTTTGATAGCACAATTAACCCTCGCGTACCTTTAACTTTAGAATTTCCATTACTCACATTTATATCAGGATTTAATACCTCAAGTGGTGTCTCTGGAACCCAAAAAATTAATGACGGTTTTGTAAGTTCTAATTTTTCTAAAACAACAACTTTACTTTTTGTTTGGCTCTCAATATAAATTTTTAGTGCCTCAATGACTCCCTTTGCAAGTCTACTTCCAGGCAGTAAGTTAACTGTTATTTCATTTGACCAAGGCAGATTAGCTTCTTGTCTTTTATTTCTAATCACTGTATTGATCTCTTTAATAAATGAATAAGATTGTGCATAACTTGTAAATTCCCCTACAGACAAGTTACTGCTGTTTGGGTATTTTGCTTGTGATATAAACTTAATTTTATCCAATGCTGATTTAGGTAATCGTTGCCATATTTCTTCAGTTATAAAAGGCATTATAGGCTGAAAAGCTCTGATTAATCCTTCGAGAACATAAAACAATATTGCCTGAGTATTTTCTTTTATTTCAGGAATATTTAACTGTTCTTTTGCATCTTCCACATACCCATCACAAAACTGAAACCAGATAAATCTAAATAATCTCTGCGTTACAAATGAATAATTGTGATTCTTGAAATATTCATTAATATTTGACAACATCCAGCAATATTCATGAAGTATCCATTTGTCTGGAATTGTAAGTTTGTTTTGATCAAGTCTTTCGAGAATTTGTTCAAAGTCAAGATTTGCTTCAAATGTTTTATTCTCTAATTTTTCTATTACAAATCTGTTTACATTCCAGATTTTATTTGCAAATCTTTTTCCCTTTTCAAGAATATCAGATTCCCACTTCCCATCTTTATCTTTTCTCCCCGGGAAACGCACATCCTGATTACCTGTTACACCTACGCTAAAATACCAGAATCTATTTGCATCTGCTCCATATTTTTCTATCATCTCAAGCGGATCAATTGCATTTCCTTTTGATTTTGACATTCGCTTTCCATCAGGAGTTTGAATAACAGGATGAATTAAAACTTCTTTAAATGGAACATCCTTTTTAAATTCTAAGCTCATAAAAACCATTCGTGAAACCCAAAGATTTATTATTTCTCTAGCTGTTGCTAAAACGGTTGTTGGATAAAAATCTTTTACAAGGTTAGCATCATCTCTACATTCTAAGGTTGCAAATGGCCAAAGAGCTGAACTAAACCATGTATCTAGGACATCAGGGTCTTGAACTAACTCTGGAGAACTGCATTTATCACATTTTGCAGGAATAGTTTCTTTAATAGGTCCATAATACTCTCTTCTTTCGAGTTGAACTACACCATGAGAATTACACTTTTTACAATGCCAAGCTGGGATTTGATGCCCCCACCAGAGTTGCCTGCTTATACACCAGTCTTTGATATTTCTTAGCCAATTTTTATAATGCTCAGCATATCTATCTGGAATAAATTTTACGCGTCCGTCTTCAACTGCCTCAATTGCAGATATTGAAAGTGAATGCTTTTTATCATTCATTTTTACATACCACTGCTCTGAAAGATATGGCTCTATGACCGTTCCACAGCGATCGTGTTTACTACATGCCTGATCATATTCAATCACTTGTTTTAATAAGCCAAGCTCTTCAAGTTTTTGAACAGTAAGTTCTCTTGCTTTAAAGCGATCAAGATCTTGAATATCTGACGGTATTCCAATATTTTCTTTATCTATAATCTTTCCATTTGGCGACATGATTTCAGGATATGTACCTAATTCTTTATGTCTTTCAAAGATTTCATAATCCACCAGATCATGTGCTGGTGTAACCTTTAGACAGCCTGTTCCAAAATCAAGCTCTATTGCTTCATCACCAATAATTGGGATTTGCTTATTGATGAAAGGTAGAAAAACTTTTGTACCAATTAATTTTTTATATCTGCCGTCATTTGGATTTACTGCCACTGCAATATCTCCAAACATTGTCTCAGGACGTGTTGTAGCTACTGTAAGGCCACCTTTTGAAAAATCTTTTAAGTCAAAGGGATATAAGATGTGAAAAAGCTTTCCTTTAATTTGCTCGGTTTCAACTTCCAGATCGCTGATGCTAGTTAAACACTTTGGACACCAGTTAACAATTCTTTTTCCACGATAGATTAAATCTTTTTTATAAAGATCTATAAAACCTTTTTTAACTGCAAATGAATAGTTATCCTCCATTGTAAAAACAAGATGATCATAATCAAGCATGCAACCAAGTTTTTTCATCTGGTTGATAATTTCATTTCCATGTTTTTCTTTCCAAACCCAGACACGCTTTAAAAATTCTTCTCTTCCTAAATCTTCTTTTCTTTTCTTCTCATTTTTTGAAATCTCTCTTTCCACCAAAACTTGAGTAGCAATTCCAGCATGGTCTGTACCACCCTGCCAGAGAACATTTTTACCGTTCATTTTGTTATATCTGATTAAAACATCCTGAATAGTATCTCCAAATGCATGCCCCATATGAAGACTGCCCGTTACATTCGGTGGAGGAAGTGCAATTGAAAAGTTATTGTCCTTGTTAATAGGATCAGGTCTTGATGCAAAAAGCTTTTCATCCAGCCATATTTTCAGCCACTTTTCTTCAACTTCTTTTGGATTATATGTTTTAGACAATTCTGTCATATCGTTTCTACCTACCGCCTTCCTTGCTCATTCTTCGCTTGTCAGGCTTTGCAATGTACTCACGGTCTGCCACTTGTAATATTATACAAATTTTGATCTGCCTTCGGCAGATCAAAATTTTACCGTATGAATAGTCTACCCGGAAATGTTATATAAGCTAAGCAGTAACAATTTAATCTTAACTACTCTTTTTATTGAGAATGGAGTACTTGCAAATACAAAAAAACTATGGTGAAATTAAATACTAAATTATATTCAAATGATAATCACAAGAGCACAATCAGCCGGCATAAGAGAATTTGTACACTACCTCGGAGGAAATCCTGAATTAGTAGAAGAAGCGGTGGAAGACCTGGGGAGTCCAGAAATTATAGGTCGCGCGCCGGGTCCAACTATATGCTATCTTTCTCCACAAGAACAAAGAGCACTTACCATAATCCAAAGCAACTTAACTGGACCTGACTGCAGTATGCCTGTAACACAAGCCTGTAAAGTACTTGAAGAAGTGGTTTGCAGAGATATGGGACCTGAAGAACTAGCAAAATATTTACAAAACCTAGATCAATCTTTTGCTAGAAATTATGTTCCATTCAAGAAGGTTCTGCTTTCCAGTATCAGAAATAATCTTGCCCCTGTATTTGTTACATTTTTTGGATTGTTTTTTACTTCTTTATTTGCATTTACACAACACAAAGGCAATGAAGCAAATGAAAGACCAAGTTTTCATAAGCCTTATCCAGGAACTCAAGTTAAACCACCTTCCAATACATATCCCTTTTTTAGCGACCCTAATCTAACCCAGTATCCAGAACTAAGAGATTACAGGCCAGATACTCATGTATCTAGTCAAGAAAAGTTTCCAGACAAAAAGAAAAAATAAAATACCTCTATTTTGTTCAATATGATAATATTTTTCTTGCTGAGGAAAAGAAATGCCGGAAGATAAAGATCCAATAATAGTTTTAATGACTGCAAAAGATATTACAGAAGCAGAAAAAATTGCAGGTGAGCTTGTTAAAGATGGTTTAGCTGCATGCATAAACATAGTAAATAAAGTCCGCTCTATTTACCGCTGGCAGGGTGAAATTTGCAGGGATACTGAAGCTCTTTGTATCATAAAAACAGTTAAGGGAAACTTTGAAGCTTTAAAAGATAAAATCAAGTCTCTTCATAGCTATACTACACCAGAAATTATTGGTTTGCCTATAGAAGTCACCTCTGAAAAATATCTAAAATGGCTCGTTAAAGAAACTAAAGCTCTAGCCAAGACATAAATGCCACCAATACAAAGAATACTTACTATTCAACCGGCATTTTTACCACCTTCTGGGAGAATTAGTTACTTCAGTGCTTTACCAATCAGACCCAGAGATAAGGAAAACATATTAATAATTACATTAAATCCAAATAAGATAACACCTACACAACAACTACATTTAAAATTTAAAACTAGATTAGAGCTTGAACTTAATCATATTTCCTCATTATTAGATACTAAAGATGGCATTGATCTTGTTGCAATTGACTTAAATAATATAGCTTTTATAAGTTCAGAAACTTTAGGAATGTTTATTGCATTTAAACAAAAAGTGTCTGATAAATTAAATAAAAATCTTATTTTTTATGGGACAAATGATCTTGCATATGGAGTATTTGAACGAAGTAGACTTGCTGATAATGGATATAATGTCTATAAATCAAAAACATTAGAAGAAGCTTTGGGTACCAGTATCCCATTAACTCCTGAATCTGATTAGGCTAGACTTAGTCTTTAACCTTCATACATATAGACTTTAGAAGCTTTATTCTATAAAATTGTTTCTAATTATTTAAAAAGAATTTCATCACATATAAAATTCTTGCACATAAGCAAAGAGGATTATGTCAGGCAATACCGTTGAAGTAATAGTTGGCAACCATGCCTATCAGCCCCGCGGCAGGTTCAAAGGTGTTGTTCAACGTCAATCTTTTCATGAAGCTATAACTGGCATTAAACCCTCTAATGAATTAGTAATTGATCCTTACAATGGAAAGACAGAAGACTGGACTGGAATTGCTACAGACCAGTGTTACGATCCCTGTGCAAAGCATAAAATACTTGAGCTGGCAAGTGGAGATTTCGCACCGGGTACTCTGTCGTATTTGCAGGAAAGAAGACCAGATCTTTATGATCTAATTAAAAATAGTTATTTGATAAGCAAAAGAAATTTTGGAGGAGATTCATCACATCTAATGCAGGGTGGCTATAATCACTTAATATTCCCTTTTGAAACTCCTGAAGTTAAAGACATTCAGGTCTCAATGGGGAAAGAGGCATTTAAAGCACATCTTGGGGAATATCCAAAAGGCGCCTGGGCTCCTGAAGCAGGAATTGATTTACAAACATTGGAAGCTTTTGCAAATAATGGAATAGAGTTTACTGTACTTGCACCATGGCAGGCACACAGCATAAAAAAAATTGGAAGTGAAACTTGGGAATATGCTGGTGGAGCAATTGATCCAGGAAGAGTATATAAATGCCATTTGCCCAATGGAAAAGAAATTGCCATTTTCTTTTTTGATAACCCTCTTACAGAAAAAGTTGCACACAACAAATATGGGATATATTCATCTCCGGATAATTTTATAGATCACATAACAAAAACAAGGCAAAATGGACTTACTGTTACTTACAACGATCTTGAGACATGGGGACATCATTGGGGTCTTCACAAAGGAGTAGATTCCATAAAAACTGTTTCTGAAGCCCTTTTGACTTTGTATAAAGGGGGAGAAATAAATGGAACTAATTACAAGCTAACTACATTTAGCAAATATTTAAGAGAACATCCACCAGAATATGAAGTAACAATTAGACCGTGGACATCGTGGAGTTGTCATAGAGATGGCAATGATCATGGTCTTGGAAGATGGGGAGATCAAATAAGAACTGATTGTACTTGCGGTGATGTCTGGGATTCTCACTGGAGAGCTGCTTTACGAAGAGCTCATGAGTATTTAAATCGTGAAATAGAAAATATATTCTTCAGAGAACTCGGTCCTAAATATTTTATAGATCCAAAACAAGCACTTAAAGACTATATACTTACCATAGATAGCAATGATAGTTTAGCTGAACTTCTAAAAAAACATGCTAAGCAGGGGATTTCAAAAAGCAGCTATAAAACCATGTACAATCTTTTAGAATTACAAAAATTTTCTATGCTCATGAATACAAGCTGTGGCTGGTTTCATAGTAATTTAAAAAGGATTGAGCCAGTTATGAACATGGTTGCTGCAAATAGTGCACTTGAAATATTAAGAGAAGTCCTGTCTGATGGTAGAGGACATGGAATTGAAAAACACTTTATGGAACTTTTATCCCAGGTTAACGTTAATTTCACAACAGCAAACAGTATTTTTAAGGAAGCAATTGCTGTAAATCCTCACTATAGTGAAAAACCACAGGTTACTTCTGCTGCCTAAGAGACACCTTAAATAAATTTAATCTTCATAGTTATATACATTTAATTAGATTTCCTATAAAATCTTTCTTAATTTCTTTTAAAGATCAAACTAAAAAAGTGATTGATCTCTAAATTGTTAGCTAAAGCCAAAAACAAAGGAGTTTATGGTAAGTAGAGTTACTTTAGATCTTGCACCAAGGGTTAGAGCAAATTTAAGGACTAGGACAGACCCAAGTGAAGTAGCTTCATATACACATAGGTTAAGAGGCTTGCTTGATGATGAGCCCATTAGAGCACATACAGGGACTCTAGACAGATATCAAAGATTAACAGGCTCAGCTTTATCAGCAACCCCGGGTGATATTTTAGATTCATTAGACAGAACAGATTTAAACCTTAAATATTATGAAAACGGAAAAGTTACTATTCCTGCTGCTGTAAACCCTGCCAGCAAATATAACAATAAGATGTGGACAAGAGATACCGCTCTTATTGCTCTTATGCTAGATGAACTTGGGCATACTGATCTAGCAGTTGAAATAGCAGAATCTTTAGCAATGACGTATGCAAGAGAAGAAGAAAGAGAGCGTTTAATTAATTTTGTTTTAAATGACCCTGACCCTGCATATAAGTTTCAAACTGACGTAGAAAGTATACCGCATATCATGTTTTCTATTCCACCAGGAGAAATACATGGATATAACAAATGGGGACACAATCAACTGGATGCATTTGGAATGCTAACTTTACTTTTCTTTAAATTTGCAAGAGAGGGGAAGCTAGACTTAAGAAAGTTAGAAGAAAAACTTATAGAAATTAATCCAAAGAATGCAATTGAATCACCGTTTCCATTATTTGAGCAGTTGAAAAACCGTATTGGATACTGGAGAGTTCGTGATGTTGGTCCTTGGGAAGATGAACCCGGAGGTCCGGAAGAAGGAAGATTATCAAGCGTTTCATTATGCTTGGCAGGTTCTAACGAGGCTTTTGATTGTCTTGATCAAATGCACATACCTAACTTAGATTTATTTAAACAGCGCCTTGCACAAAACAGAGAATATGGAGAACATACTTTACATCAAAGACTTCCTGAAAATGGAAGTTATGTCAGAGAAACTGATAGGCATGAGTCAGACGCAGCTTTAATCTTTGTTTTACTATTTGGACCAAAACTAAATAAAGAACAAAAAGATATCATATTAAAAAAAATATATGAGCAAAGGATGACTGATTTTGGTATTACCAGAAGACACAGAGACAACTATATGGGCTCAAATTTCATACACAATCCCTATGGTCAAGGGAAATTTTCTGATGTTGATAGCTATGATCATAAATTAGCAGAATGGGTACCGTTCGATGCCTGGCTAGCTGTTTATCACTCCAAAGAATATTGCGCAAATCCTACAATAAATGAAGAGAATTTATCTCTAGCTATCATGCATTATGAAAGGTTCATGAAAATGGTTCCTGTTAAGGATTTTAATTATATGAACAGATTTAAAGAAGCAAATCATGATAATGGTCAAAGAGAAGTTTTTATTCCTAAAGGTACAATCGGGGAAGCTTATTTTTGGGATGGCGGGGAAAGAAAGCTTAATGAAAATTCCCCACTTCAAATGGGTGTAGTTGCTGCTGCATGGATGGATCAGGAGTTAGGTAAAGCCCTCCAGATAAAGATTGAGCAAGATAAAAGCCCTGTTATTATTAAAGGCCGAAAATTTCAAATTGCCTACTAAGATCATCTATTAGTTACTATCTCATCTTTTTTAGGATCTAATTCATAAAGTTTTTTAATAGTATTTTTATCACGTTCGGAAAGCTTTAATTCTTTTACTTCCCCTTCAAACATCAGATCGTCAGGATTTGGACTGAATCCCCAGAGCCCTAGCACATGTCCTACTTCACGAGCACTGATAATTCTTAGTCTTTTAATTTGTTCATCCTTAGCTAATTTACTCAACGGTTCAAGAGGTATTGCAATCTGAGACTGAAAATAAATATACGGACTAATCATAATTACACCAAGTACACGAAAGTTTTTTTTATCGCGAATAACAGGAAAACTCTGTGCATCAATTTGTGCAGCAATTGGATTTGTAGGATCTCCTTTTACTTTAAATCGTGACGGGAAAATCACTGTTATCTGAGCCTGATCAATAATTTCTTTTTCAGCAGCTTTTTTACCTGAAAGCTTTTGTAAAACCGAATTACCCAGAACTTCAAATTGTAAGTCGGGAAGAGCTTCCTGCCAGAGCATTGCACCTTCTAAAAATACACTTTGAAACTCAATTCTATAATTTGGAATGCCATTAGCTGGATAAAAGTAAATTTTTACCGGTGAACTCAAGTCCCACCTTAAGTAATGTTCTTTGCCCTGATGTTTTGTTTTTACAAGTGATAAATAATTATCTCCTTTTATAGATTCTTCTCCATGTCTTAAAAGATAAGTAAGGTATTTCACTGCTTCAAGAACTGTTTGTCTGTCAGGAGCCTGCTTTGGCGCAAATTTTAAATATTTATTGTAGGCATCAAGAGATTTTTGATATTCTTTTTTACTGTCATATGCCTGTCCAAGACCCAGATATACCACCCATAAATTCGGATCTATACTAATTGCTTCTTCCCAAAGCTTAATCGCCTCATCTGTGTTTTTTGATTCCCAGCTTGTAACAGCTTTATTAAACTTCAATATTGATTCTTTTTTATAATATTTTTCTGATACCTCAAGCGGTAACTCAACAGCACCATTTACAGGCTTAATGTTTAAAGCAAAGGTTAACACCAGAAATATTAAAATTAAAAGCTTAAAGTCTATGCATTTACGCATTAAAGGATTTGTCCGATTCATTCGACAAATCCTGTCCTGTGAAAGGAATCTACCAAGAAAAGCGCAAACTTGTTTTGCGCCTGGTATAGAAAATACCTGTTCATATTTCTTAACATGAGCTATATTAATCATTAAGCAATTTAAAGTATATCTCAAAACTATTAGGATTAAGGAGTTAATTTTATGGAAGCCGTTTTAAAAGTTGAAAACGAAGCTGCCCAAACTGTAACACCCGCTGAACAATTAGAAAAAGAACCAAGAACAAAAGTATTAATTGCTGATGATGAAACTGCAATTAGAAGAATTCTTGAAACAAGATTGAAACTTTCCGGATATCAGGTAGATATTGCTGTTGATGGAGAACAGGCAATTGAAAAATTTAATACTTATCACCCTGACATTGTAATTTTAGACATAATGCTTCCAAAAATTGATGGTTTTGCAGTGTGTAAAGAAGTCAGATCTTATTCAGAAGTCCCTATAATTATTCTCTCAGCAATTACAGATGTAGCTGATCGGATTAAAGGTCTGGAAATGGGTGCTGATGATTATGTAACCAAGCCATTTAGTCCAAATGAACTTGAAGCCAGAATTAAAGTTATTTTAAGACGAGTAACAGACAGGCCAATGGAACAGACAATTGGCCATTCAAATAATGTAATCGTAATTGGAAACTTAAAAATAGATACAAGCAAAAGACAAGTTTACAAAAACAATGAAAGAATCAGATTGACTGGAATGGAATTTAATCTGCTTGAGCTGCTTGTAAGTAACTCCGGTAAACCCTTTTCAAGAGGAGATATCCTGCAGCAGGTATGGTCATATCCCGCAGATCACAGAATTGATACAAGAGTTGTAGACGTACACATAAGCAGACTGCGATCAAAGCTTGAAGAAGATCCTGCAAATCCAGAACTAATTCTTACCTCACGTGGAACCGGATACATGTTTCAAAAGATATAGTTTTTATTACCAGCAGAAAGGAGTATCTATGTTAAGTTACACAAAAACACTTACCGTTATTTTACTTTTAGCAGGTTTGACTAATCCTTTTTATGTGTCTGCAAACTCAGAGCCCGTAACGTCTGATGAAGTTGCTGCACAATTATCAAACTTTGCTCAGGGAGATAAAAAAGAGTTAAGTAAACTCGTCAGAGAAAACAAGAGACTTCTTAAAAATATTAAAGGGGTTAATAAAAAAACCAGGCTTGAAATAATAAAATCAGTTAATGAATTAGAAGATTCATTAAACGCTGGACTGCCCAAAGATACAATTGAAAATACAATAGATGGTCTTATACGTAAACAGCGTAGTAATTAAGTGTGTTAAAAATCCAGTTAGTAACACAGGCACACTGCTTACCCTGAGCAAAGCACGTATGCTTTAATATAAAGTGTTATGAATAAGCACAATGATAAAAAGTTCTGGTCTGGGCGTTTCAGTAAAGACAGTGCCGAGCTTCTGGATAGATTTAATTCAAGCTTAAGCTTCGATAAAAGACTTTATAAGGAAGATATTACCTGTTCAATTGCTTATGTAAGAACACTTGCTCATTCAAAAATCATTTCAGCTAAAGAATCAGAGGAAATCATAAGAGGGTTAAATAAGGTTTTTGAAGAAATTGAAACTGAAAAAGAGAAGTGGTTTGAAGAAAATAAAAATGAAGATATTCATTCGGCTATTGAAAACAGATTAATAAATATAGTTGGGGATGTAGGCAAAAAACTGCACACCGGAAGAAGTAGAAATGATCAGATTTCCTGTGACATAAGATACTGGTTAAAAGAAGAAGTTAATAAAGTTGTTTTTCTGTTAACAAACTTAAGATCGACAATCATAAGTCTTGCAAGAGAACACTTCAAAACAATTATTCCCGGTTACACACATCTTCAGCAAGCCCAAGCCATAACACTAGGACATTATTTTCTTTCTTATGAGCAAAAAATAAGTCGGGATATTCAAAGATTTACAGAAAATTTAACCAGAGTTGATGTTTTAACACTTGGTTCAGGAGCACTAGCTGGTACAAGCTATCCTATCGATAGAAATTTTCTTGCAAAGATACTTAGCTTTAAAGAAATCTCTGAAAATAGCCTGGATGCCGTATCTGATCGGGATTTTATTGTAGAGTGTTTATTTAACATTGCACTTTTAAATACCCATTTAAGTCAGTGGGCAGAAGAAATGATTTTATGGAACTGTGAAGAATTTAAGTTTATATCCATATCAGATGCTTATGCTACAGGAAGCAGTATGATGCCACAAAAGAAAAACCCTGATATTCCTGAATTAATCAGAGGGAAATCAGGAAGATTTATTGGAAACTTAACTGCAATACTCACTCTCTTAAAAGGGCTGCCACAGGCATATAATAAAGATTTACAGGAAGATAAAGAATTAATTTTTGATTCGGTTGATAATATAAAAATAATTTTAGAAATAACAAATGAGTTTTTGCAAAATATTACTTTTAATACAGAAAAAATGTATGAAGCAGCAAACAGCGGCTTTATGAGTGCAACTGACATAGCAGATTATCTTACAAAAAAGGATGTGCCATTTAGAATAGCTCATGAAGTAGCCGGAAAAATAGTAGCTTATTGTATTGAAAGAAAAAGAACATTTAAAGATCTAAGTATGAGTGAGTGGAATACATTTCATAAATTGTTTGGTGATGATATCATTGAAAAAATCAGGATTGAATCCTGTGTAGAATCTAAAAACATTTACGGAGGAACTGCTCCGCAGCAAGTTTTAAATGCAATAGACAGAGTCACTAAAAGACATGAACTTGAATAATAGTTTAACTATTGAAATGATTGACAAGTATAAAATTATCAAGGAGGGCAGTTATGAATAATCATAACCAGGCAATGATTCTTGCAGCAGGAGTGGGCTCAAGACTTAATCCTCTTACATCACAACTGCCAAAGCCTCTCTGTCCAATCCTTGGAAAACCAGTAATGGAGCACATTGTTTTCCTTTGCAGGGAACATGGATTTATCAATCTTGCTGCAAATACACATGTCATGGCTGAAAAAATAGCTGAGCATTTTAAAGATATAAATAAAAGATTAGGAGTAAATCTAAATCTTGTATATGAACCACAATTAACAGGTGTAGCAGGTGGAATAAGAAGCTGCAAAAAATATCTTACTGATGATGTAATCCTTGTAATAATGTCAGATGCACTTACTGATATTAACCTTACAGAGCTGTATGAAGCACATATAAATAGCGGCTGTGCTGTAACAGCTGCCATTAAAGAAGTAGAAGATACAACACAATATGGTGTTGCCGTTACTGATAAAAACAACCGAATAATTTCATTTCAGGAGAAACCAAAACCTGAAGATGCAAAGAGCAATCTGGCAAACACAGGAATTTATTTTTTTAATCAGAGTGTAATTAATGAGATTCCCTCTGAAAGCGAGATGCTTAAATTTGATGTTGCTACAGATCTCTTCCAAAAATTAATGTCTAAGAACATTCCTATACAGGCAATTAAGACAAAAAGATATTGGGCAGACATAGGGACTATAAAACAGTACATGGAGAGCATTAAAGATATACTTGAGGGAAAGGTTAAAATCGAAATTGATGCTGAAAAAACTTCCTATGGTTATAGAAGCAAAGGAACAGTTATTGATTCATCTTCAAAAGTTGATGGCAGAACATATATTGGTGAGGGTGTAAAAATTGGTTCAAATGTAATCTTAACAGGCGATGTTTACATTGAAAGAAACTGTACTATTGAATCAAATGCATATATAAACAATTCAATTATCTGGGCAAATTCCCATATAAGCAAAAATGTAAAAATAATTAACAGCATAATCGGAAATAACTGTAAAGTAAATGAAGGAATTGAAATTATTTCAAATTCTGTATGGGCACCTTCAACGATAATCAGGAATGACAGTAAACCAAGTGTTATATTTGCGTAGTAGAGGCGTAGTATGCTACGTCTCTACAGAGGGATGTTAAATGTTTTTAGTAGGCACTATTGTAGGCACCTTTGGAAATAAAGGAGATATTAAGATAAATCCTCTAATATCTCCTGATGGTTATTTGGCAATGGTTAAATCAATTGTTGTAGAGGATTCGGATTGTAGAAAACAGGAATTTAAAGTGCTAAGAGCAAGAAAACATAAAAATGTTTATCTGTTTGCTCTTGAAGGTATTGATGATATGAACGTTGCAGAAAATTTATCAGGCTTATCAGTTTATCTTCCAACACTTGACTTTATTGAGCTTCAGGAAAATGAATACTTTTACCACCAGCTTGAAGGCTTAAATGTTTACACTGCAGATGGCAGTCTAATCGGCATTGTTGATCATATTATGAAAGGCGGCAATGATATTCTCGTAATAAAAGATGAGAATGGTAAAGAAATTATGATACCTTTTGTTGATGAGATTGTTCCTGAAGTAAACTTAAAAGAAAAGACAATAACTGTTAATCCTATAGATGGATTACTCTAATGCAAAATGTAAAAATTAAAATCTGCGGGATTACATCTGTCTATGATGCAAGGATGGTCTGTTCATTTCCAATTCATGCAATTGGATTAAACTTTGTAAAAAGATCAAAAAGAAGAATAAACCTGAGAACCGCCAAAGAAATTCTTGATAAATTACCTCCACTTATTGAACCTGTTTTAATTTTTGAAGATGAAAAACTAAGTGAGGTAATATATACTTCTACAACACTTGGAATAAGCACTTTACAGTTACATGGTGCTGAAACTGTTTCATACTGCCATGACTTAAAAAGATTTAATAAATATTTAAAAATAATAAAAGCTCTTCCTACAAGAGAAGCATCAGCAACCCAGCTTAATGCATACAAAAAAGTTTGCGACTGCTTTTTGCTTGATTCATTTGATAGAAAAAATCAAATGGGCGCAACAGGTAAACCATCTGACTGGAATATTGCACAGGAAATAGTTTCAAAAACCAGATTACCTGTAATTCTTGCAGGCGGGCTTAATCCCTACAATGTAAACAGTGCAGTAAAACGTGTAAAACCCTTTGGCATAGATATTAATAGCGGTGTTGAATCCAGGATTGGGAAAAAAGATAAAAGTATGATTGAAAGATTATTTACTGAGTTGAACCAGTGAAAACATTTTCTTTAAATTCACCGCTTTGATGTCTTTTTTCTAGCCCACTCCAATAATTTCTATCCAATTCAGGTTTACAAAGTTTACAACCATCATGATTTTTCCCTTCCATAACCCCTAAACTATCTCTAAGTTCATCTTTTGATGCTGGTATAGCATTTTTATTTCCTTCTACTTTAGGACAATGAGGGTTTCCATGTACCCTTACTTTCTTTGTTGATCCTTTTCCTATAACAGGCTTAATTTTATCTTCATCTT
This sequence comes from Candidatus Melainabacteria bacterium, assembly GCA_023250195.1. Classification (GTDB taxonomy): domain Bacteria; phylum Cyanobacteriota; class Vampirovibrionia; order 2-02-FULL-35-15; family 2-02-FULL-35-15; genus 2-02-FULL-35-15. The sequence goes on from JAHFBF010000001.1 coordinate 572,824, forward strand.
GTCTTGTTATCCAAAATTGGAGTTTTCCGTCTTGATCAAACCAGGGATCAGTTATTTTCCCTTCTGGTTTTGTAGAATCAGAAGCAGTAGTCGTCTCAGTTAAATCTCTAATTGCTTGTTTAAGGGCTTCATTACCTTGTAACAAAGGTTCTACATATTTGTTGTTAAATCCAACTACCTCACCACTTAAGAAGTTTACTAATAAATCTTTTACCAACTGTTCTATTGGATCAGATATGTCTCGTGGTAATTCATTCCCAGTAGCTCTTTTGTATCGTTCCTTCAATCTTTTATATTGTGATAGTAGAGCAGTAAATTGATTTTTTACTTGGAAATCTTGCTTTACTTCTCCACCAACAAAATGAGAATTAGTACAAACAGCTGCAGCAAGAAAAATATGATTATCATTTAAAGGAGTATCTTTGTTATTTGCTTCTAGAAAGAATAGAATATTACTTAAGTCGTCACTTGATTTAAAGTAATGTTCTACAGATCCTGCTTTTAACTTATTTAAACCAACTTTTAAATAAGCATATGCCCTTTGCGTTTCAGGAGTTGGTTTATAGTTATTAATTTTCCTCTCTGCAATTTCAAGTTGTTTTCCATAGATCTCTTTGAAATCATATACTACTAATACATGACCAGCTAGGTCTTCTCCCTTTTTGCCCCCATATAAAGTCCCATAAGGACTAATTTCAGACAGCGATAAAAAATTCAATCTGCTGAATTGTGTAGCTAGTTCAGAATTATATAAACTACGAGATGGTGCTGCAATTAAATTGCAGTTAGAATTCTCCAAGAGGCTTTTTATAAGATCTTTATTAAACTCATTAGAATCTATAGGAATAAAACAGACTACTTCTGGTAAAGTATCTATAAGATGTTGTAGGACTTCAACTGCATTCCCAATTATTTCAAGTTTTCTTGCATCACCTAATCGTGTATAAACCCTTTGATTAACTTCGCCACTAAATACTGCAAAAGGTCTTGGATATTGAATACTTCTTATTTCAATCTTTTGTTCAATCCCCAGAGACTTAACTCTAAGAGTGAAGTCTTTTGCAGAATTTCTAACTAAATCTACTTCATTATCTCCCTCTCCAGCTCTATATAATAATGATGCATTTTGAAGGGTTAGATCTAAAACTTTCTCAACTTCAGCTGCAATTGGTGGTAAAGTTCTGTGTTGACGCTCATATTCTCTGTGAGCATCTCTAATTTGAAGTGCTAATTCATGAAGAAATTTTATTTTGGGATTAGTTAATCTTTCTGGAGCAAAAAAATGAACATACTCGCTAAAAGTTTTAATTAATGTCGTACCACAATCTTCAATTTGACCTGATTCATTAACTTGCAAAGCCTCACAATACTTTCTTACAGTAGTCTTAAATCTATCGTTTACAGTACCTACACTAGATTGTAGGTCTACCGATACAAGTCCTTTACCGAATAAGTAATCAGTAAATTGTTCTGGCTCAAGCTCTTCTATTTTTGATGTTTCGAAACCTTTTTCTGTTAGCTTTGGATGGACACCATAAATTCTTATAAATAAGTCCTGTAATGGCTTTGAGGAACTATATCCTACAACAGCTCTTGAATTAGAAGCGTCTTCACTATTAGGTTTTTTCACTGTTACACGCTCTGCATCATTCAATAGAACAGTACTATCAGTATCACGAGATAAGTCAATTCCTTCTGAACTAAGTAATGAACCTTCTTCTGATGTAGGTAAGATTGTTTTTCCTAAAAGATCATCAATTAACCTTTGCGTCATTTTTTTTCTGCTTGGCTCCCCAAATACAAGAGTTCTAAGTAAACTTAAATTTTTACCTCTTCTATATATAAGTTCTCGTCTTGTTGGACTAAATTCAAAAAATAGTTGAAACATTAATTTATCTGGTATACCATCACCCATAGAAAATTCTGTTCTTGCAATATCATTCATTAAATGTTCAATTGAACGGTAGACCATGTCTGTAGTATCAGCAAAAGGGATTTCATCCTTTTGGTTCCTTTTGTAATCATCTTCTTCATAAACACAGGAACTAAAAAAAGCTGGTCTTAATTTATCTCTAATATCTCTGATTTTTGTAGAGTCTTGTGTAGTTGCTTCAATAACTGTACGCAAGTATTGGCGTAATTTATGTCTTGCTACAGCAGACGGATCTTCACTTGTAGCTAAACCTGTTTTTATTGCAATAAATCTTTCAAGTTTTTCTCTGTCTTCATCTGGGCAGTTAAAGAAATTTTTCCAGACGTAACATAAGTTAGCTGGAAGATCATATGCAAAATCCTGTACTACTTTCTCAAGGCTTTCATCAAAGTAAACCCCAAGTCCGGCAGCCTCTCTGACAAAATTTTCTGATATAACATGAGTACATTCTCCATGCCCGATATCTTCTTCAACAAAATCTTCTGGTACATCAGGAACTATACAATCTCCATTACTAGTAGCTTCATCGACAAAATCTCCCTGGGTATCATCTTCTACACCCTTACCTACTAGCTCATCTTCTCCTCCTTTGCAAACTATAGGTATAGGCCGTAAGACATTAGGTGCTAAAAATCTCACTATTTGAATATTTCTTAAAGCACCACTTAGATCGTCAATTATTACAGAATTTGTGAAAGGACATATTCTTAGTCCTCTACCAATCCATTGAGTTAAAACCGTACCAGATTCCGAATATGCCCAAAGCATTAAGACATTTACTCTAGGAATATCAACACCTTCATTAAATAAATCAACTGCGATTACTGTTCTTGGAACAGGTTTTGTACTTCCATCACGCCAATAACCATTTTTATATGCAAAGTAAACATCTTCATACCATTGTGTCCCTTTATCTGCTCCTGTTAAAACAACTGCATCTTCAGTAACACCTTTTAGATCTCCTTCTTTATCCGGACTTCTAAAATATGCAGCAAGTAACTTCGCACTAGCTATATCAGGAGCAATTATAAGAGAGACAGGGTCTAAAAATTGTTTTCTGTGTTCAAGAAATCTGGTGAAAATGTGTTTTTTACGTCTTTCAAAATCATACCTTTCTTTTCTATATTTATCATCAATCTCACTACCATGAGGAATAGGACTAACATTGCCAGGATTTATGTCTAAATCACCAGCACAAAATTGAAAAGGTGTTAAGTAGCCTTCCTGTAAAGCATCACCGATTAAATATCTAGAGGATATTTTTCCATCAAAGAATTCAAGAACAGGCTTTGAATCATATCTAACAGGAGTAGCAGTAAAACCTAACCTCTCAATTTTCCATCCCAATTCTTTCCCTTTAGCCATTATGGTGTTGTCTAATTTAGTATTGTTAGGAGCAGGAAGATGGTGTGTCTCATCATGACAAACAATTGATAGTTGTCTGCCTTGACTTTGTAAGGTTTCAATTAGAAGATTTAATTTTTCATAATCATTATATTCAAGTGAACCTGGGGTAGCATAGATAATTTCTATATTAGGATCAGTAAAATTATTTTTGCCTTCATAAATTTGTCCTGTTTTTCCTTCATATTTTTCACCGGTTACTCTTTTTAATCCTCCTTCTAGCTGTGTAAGAACAGTAGTATTATTTACAAGTACAAGAGCAACAGGCTTTTGCCCTTCTTCTTTTCTTAAATCTAATTCCTTATCTATTACCAACGTGGCTGTAGGACTTTTCCCTGTACCTGTGGCCATAACCGTCAGTGCAGTACCATGATTTGATAAATCATGCAGAGCACTACTAACAGCTCTTCTTTGATAGCCTGTAGGTCGAAATTCTTCTGCTACATACCACTCATGTAATTTTGGATTGAAATAAGTACATCTTCTCCATGCATCTTGAAGAATTTTTATCTGGTATTCAGTATATTCATGTGTAACTGGATTAGGAGCAGGTAATATTACTGTATAGTTATTTTCGTCTTCAATTACTCCTATTTTAGGGGTTTTAATTTGTGAACCTTCCTGGAAAACAAATCTATAATTAAATCTTATGGCTCTACCACCTTCTTGCAGTTTTAAAGTTGCCTTGCTTTTTACCGATAGGACTGGGTTCCCAGACTCTTCTGTAAAAGCTATAACCACATCATCATTATTAAGTGCTTTTGTTCCAAGCAATGGAATAACTACTTGATCAAGAAATGCTTGTTGAACTGGAACAGAAGAAAGTCTTGCAAGAGCCGCACCTGCAACAGGTAGAATAACACCTCTTTCAGGAGCAATCTCTCTAGGTAATGAAGCATTACGCTCCTCTATACCATTTGGATTATTGACTCCTTTAGGTAGTTTAGAGTCTGCAGTACTTAATCCTGAAATAATCATTTTGAATAGCCTATTTAGTTTGAAAACTACTACTTAAAAACTGCTATTAAGAATTATATATTGAAGCGAACATATTATATCAACCAAAAAATAAAAAAATCTTAATTTCCTAGTTATAATAAGCTTTGTATGTCTATAAAAACTTCAAATGAAATACGTCAATCCTGGATTGATTTTTTTTCACAAAATCATCATCATAAGCACATTCCAAGCAGCTCTCTAATCCCAGATAATCCAACCTTACTTTTAACTGGTGCTGGCATGGTTCAGTTTGTCCCTTATTTTTTAGGGCTTAAAGAATCTGAGTTTAAAAGAGCAGTAACCATTCAAAAATGTGCACGTGTAGGTGGAAAAGATTCTGATCTCGAAAATATCGGGAGAACATCAAGGCATCATTCATTTTTTGAAATGCTCGGAAATTTCAGTTTTGGGGATTATTTTAAAGCTGAGGCTATTTCCTGGGCATGGGATTACGTAACAAGGATTTTAGAATTCCCAGAAGAGAAATTAATTGTTTCTGTCTTTGCTGGAGATAAGGTTACACCATTTGACTCTGAAGCATATGATATCTGGAAAAAGCTTGGTTTAAATAAAAATAAGATTAAAAAAATGGGAAGGAAAGATGTATTCTGGGGACCACCGGGTCCTACTGGACCATGTGGTCCATGTTCTGAGATTTACTTTGACAGGGGAGAGAGTTTTAAAGATCCTGATGAACGGTTTCTTGAAATCTGGAACCTTGTTTTTATGCAGCTTGAAAAAGATGAAGAAGGAAAGTTTAAACCACTTGCAAAGAAAAACATAGATACAGGAGCAGGACTTGAAAGAATAGCATTGATTTTACAAAACAAACCAAATACATTTGAAACTGATCTTTTAGAACCTATCCTAAATAATGTCTGTGAAATCACAAAAACACAGTACGTAAAGGCAATTCATGAATTGCCTCAACAAACAAAAACCAATCTCTCTCTTAAGATAATCACAGATCACATTCGCTGTATATCTTTCTTAGTTGCCGACGGTGTAAGGCCTAGCAATTTAGGACGTGGTTACGTACTTAGAATGCTTATTAGAAGAGCTGCAAGATTTGGTTACTTGCTTGGAGTAAAAGAACCCTTTTTATATAACCTGCCAAAAGCAGTAAGCGATAATTATTCAGCGTTTTATCCGGAGCTTTTAAAGAATTTAAATTCAATTATTGAAGTAACAAAAATTGAAGAAGAGAAATTCTCTGAGACCATTGAAAGGGGGCTGATTTACTTAGATGAACTTCTTTCAAAGTCAGGAGAAAAAATATCGGGCGAAGAAGCTTTTAATTTATACTCTACATACGGCTTTCCACTTGAGCTTACAGTTGATATTGCCAATGAAAAGAATAAAAAGGTAGACTTAAAAGAATTCGAAGTCTCCAAAGAAAAACACTCGGAGGTTTCAAATAAAGATATTTTTGCAGTAAAGCTTACAGATAAAAAAATCTATGGTGATCTATTAAAAGAATTCGGGCAAACAAAGTTCTTAGGTTATACACAGGAAAAATGTGAAGCAAAAGTTCTTCAAATATTAAACTCACAAGGTGAAAAAATAGAAAACCTAAAAGAAGGAGAAAAAGGAGAAATTATTTTAGACCCTACTGTCTTTTATGCTGAGTCCGGCGGACAAGTAGGAGATTCAGGTCAAATCATTACCGACAATACTACATTATTTGTACATGATACTCAGAAGCATGAAGGATTATTTACTCATTCTATCGAGGTAAAGTCTGGTGAAATCAAGGTTGGAGAGAAGGTTTCATGTGTGGTTGATTTATTTAAACGTACTCGCACAAAACATCATCACAGTGTTACTCATCTTATGCACTCAGCACTTAGAAAAGTTTTCGGAGAAACTTTACAGCAGGCAGGGTCAGAAGTAAATGAAGAGAGAACACGTTTTGACTTTACTCTTGATCGTGGAGCAAAACCTGAAGAAATAACAAAGCTTGAAACCATTGTAAACACATGGATTCAAAAGAAATTACCTGTAGAAATAAAAGAGATGTCATTTGACGAAGCTATTAAAACCGGGGCACTTGCATTTTTTGGAGATAAATACGGAGACAGGGTCCGTGTAATTAAGATGGGTGATGAAAAAGCCCTTGCCAGTGTAGAGCTCTGCGGTGGTACACATGTAAAAAATACAGGTGAAATTGGTGGATTTAAAATAGTCAAAGAAAGCTCAATTGCTGCCGGGATCAGAAGAATAGAGGCTGTTGCTGGAGAAGTTTTGAAGGAGTATAGTAAAAATCTTGAAGAAGAAAAAGCTGTTAAAAACAAAGAGCTTGAAGAAAAGTATAAAAAACTTCATGGAAATCTTATTAAGTTAAATGCCATAAGTAAACTAAAAGAAACAAATAATCTTCAGGAAAAAATCTTACAGGCAGAAAAGATCATTGCCAAACTAGAGATCGGTCAAAGCCTTGAAAAACTAAAAGCACAAGAAGATAAAATTCAAAAGTTATCAAATGGTATCTTTCTCTTTATTTCAGAACCAGGCAATTATGGTAATGAAGCAATAAAAGGATTTATAGAAGAGAGACTAAAGAAATCACCTGTAAAGGCAATTCCCACCGAAGGCGAGGCTCGCCAAGGGCGGCATGAATTGCCCCAACAAGAGGTAATAATAATCACCGATCTAACTGAAGAAAACAAACTGACATTTTTTGTCGGCGTTACAAAAGATCTCATCCAAAAAGGTTTCAAGGCAAAAGACCTCGTAAATAAAATCGCAGAGGTCACAGGCGGCAAAGGCGGAGGCAGAGATGATTTTGCGCAGGCCGGTGGGAAAGATATCTCAAAAGTCGAGGAAGCATTAGAACTTGGTAAAGAATTGGTTAATAAAGTTAAATAATATTTGAAATCTCTAACCAATCCGGGTCAAGAATACTATTTTAAGTTCTTTGTAATTATGGAGAACCTTAATGATTAAAGGGATAATTACTGCTGCTGCTAAAACCTTGCCGCCAACCGGCTTAGTTCCTTCAGCCACTGAAGATGATGTCAAGGGTCCAACTAATACAGGCCAAGGTTTACCTGTTGCTCCTAATTCTGAAGGTATAGCTTCTGCAAGACTTGCTTTAAGTTCAACTTCTCTAACACCAGGACAGCTTATTCCAATTCATGATGATTCATTATTGCCAGGATATTCTGCTAAGCCATTTGACTTTAATACAATTAAATCAGATCAAATAGTTCTTGTTAATTTAAGAGACAATTCTCCAAGCGATGACAAACTTGTTACAGCATACGAAGCAAAATGTGGTTATCGGTATAGTACTCACTGGAATTGGAATGGCCCGGTGGGTTCACATGAGGGAGGCAGCTGGGGAGGTAAATCCTGTGCTGTATTAATTCCATATGATAATGCCTGTGAATTAAATGGAAAACCTGCTGGTGGAAACGAAGTAGATACTTTTTGGAGCAAAACATTTAATGGAAAAACTGAAGAAGCAATCTTACTTGTAAAAAAAGATTCTGTTCCTGCTGGAATGATACAACTTCTAACTCCTCAAGAAGCAGGGCTAGATCCAAACACAAAGATGAAAATTTTCGGTGTTTCAGATGATATAAATGAAACAATTCCGCACATGGTAAGAAAAATGGGAAGAACAGCAATGAATGGAGGGACATTAACGCTTGATCCAGATTTTAATTTGAATAATCCGATAAGTATTTTAACTGTTAGTGATGAAACTATAGCAAAACGAAATGGTGTAAAGAAATTTCTTCGAGAAGAAGGGGTTCAAGAATGTTTGCATAGTTACTCTCCTTTTATGCAGGTTGAGGCATCTTTGACTGTTCTAGGAAATTTTTTAACCGGTGAAAGTTGGACTAAAAATGGAACAGATTTTCAAAAGGTAATACTTCAAAATTTAAATAGTGCTTTAGAAGAAATAAATGCTCAGCCGGATTTGAAGCAGCATTTCCCTCTTGATGTAGAGAAATTTAGACAGATAATAGAAGAATCTAAAACACCTGAAGATGCACAAAAAAGACTAACATCAGGATTAGGGGAATTTAAGCTTTTTACATTTAAGCTTTTTATATTTGATCTTGCCAATAAACATGAAGCAGTATTGAAAACAGAACCAAAACTTTTATCAGCTATTCAACAATATAGTAATTGTGATCAATTACAAAGAGCAGATATAAGCGCTCTTTTAGAACCTCTTGCAGATGCCATTTTCAGCCAAAACACAACATCCTTCTTTGGATTGTCTCCTGAACAAATACGCCATTTAAGCTTAGGAAATTTTGTTTTAGATGCTTTAAGACAACAAGGAGTCGACATACAAAATGATACAATTTTTGAAACCCTTCATGTTCCAGAAACAATTAAAGATGAAGTTTCAAGAAGATTTAGTTTAGATCCAAATAAATATTTCTCACCGGAATTTTTTGATGCTGCAAGTGTGCTAAAGAATACTTTCAGTACACTTCAAGAAGAACACAGCTCCACTAACTAACCATGAAATGCAGTCTTTAAAAGCGGCTTAACCCAACGAGTTACAGACAATGTAACCCATGATATCACTTTTATAAAGAATGTAACTTCTGGTTACATGTGTTTTAACCTTACTAGGCTAATATTTTTCCCGACATGAGTAACACACTTATAAAAATAGAAAAAAGGATTTTTATTATCAGAGGAAAGAGCATAATGATTGATAGCGATCTTGCATTACTTTATGGTGTAACAACAAAAAGACTTAATGAGCAGGTGAAAAGAAATAAGAAGCGGTTCCCTTTAGATTTTATGTTTCAACTTACAAAGAAGGAGAAAGATGAGGTGGTCGCAAATTGCGACCACCTCCAAAAGCTAGTGTTTTCAGCAGTTTTACCGTATGTTTTTACTGAGCCAGGAGTTGCTATGCTATCTTCTGTGTTAAATAGTGAAAAGGCTGTCCGTGTAAACATCCAGATTATAAGAATTTTTATCAAGCTACGGGAATTTATTTCTACCCATAAGGAATTAGCACATAAACTAAACCAACTTGAAAATAAAATTGGAAAACATGATGAAGAAATTCAAACAATTTTTCAGGCAATTAGACTACTAACAAGTATTCCTGAAAGTAAAAAAAGAAGAATAGGGTTTGTAAGTTGATTAGCCCCGAAACGCAGTCTTTAAAAGCGGCATAATACCATTAACTATATACTGCACACCAATACATAAAAGCATAAATCCCATAATTCTCGTAAATGATTTCATCATTGTTGCTCCCATTTTATGAGCAATGCCATGCGCAAGTATAAGAAAAATATAACAGCTGAAAGCAACCATACCAATAGTGATTAATATGACCACATAGTGGAGAATAGTTTTTGCATCTGTAGTCATTCCTATCATTACTGCAATAGCTCCAGGGCCACTTAAAATAGGCATAGCTAAAGGGGAAAATGCAATGTCATCTTTTTCTTCAGATTCCTGCTGCTCCTGTGGAAGAAGTCTGTCTTTCTTTTGCAGCATTTCAATAGCAGAACCAATAATCATTAATCCACCTGCTATACGAAGGCCTTCCAAAGATATTCCAAAAAACTTTAATATAAGTCCACCTGCTATAAAAAAAATAATCAAGATCCCGAATACATACAAAGTTGCTCTTTTTGCAGTTTCTTTTTTTTGTTTTGCAGAGTATTTTTGTGTTAATGAAGCAAAAACCGGAACAGCAAGAAGCGGGTCCACTATTGAAAATAATGAAACAAAAGAACCTACAAAAAATAAAAGCATTTCATTCATGGGAAATTTATTTTAACATGGTTTTATATGTCATTGCGAGCCGAATAAAATGAGGCGTGGCAATCCCAAAACGCTAGGAGATTGCCACGTCGGCACTTTGTCCTCCTCGCAATGACAGTTACCCGTGAAAACTTTTACACACATTAATAAATTCTAAACTTAATAGTCTGCTCTCTGTCTTCTTTAGCTCCCTGAGTTAATGACCAGGATTTTGAGCTGTTTTTACTTTTATCTCTTAATTCCTGTCCATTAACAGGATGCCACTTGAAGTTTACAGAAAGATATTTTGACTCTTCCTGAGTAATCGTTATTTCTCTAAATGCATTTGGATATTGGATTACAGCAGGACAGCTGTTATGAATTTTATTTTTAATTTTAACCAGTCTTGCAGCATGATAATGACCACTGAATACACCTATTACATTTTTATAACTTTCTATAATCTCCAGCAGTTTTGTTCTGTCAGGTTCTACAATAAAATGATCTCTACTTTTAAATGGTTCAATAATAGGGAAATGCAGAGCAATAATTACATATTTATCTTTGTTTTTTTCAAGTTCACTTTTTAACCACTCAAGCTGTTTATCATCTATCTGCCCTAGCGCTGTAACAACCTTATCAGTAGTACCATCAAGACAAATAAATGTAAACTTTTCATTTGGTGAAAAGGAGTAATAAGCCATATTGTCAGTAAAGACGCGATTAATCGCGTCTCTATTTGTAAATTTTTTAATGTACCCCTTTTTACCGAGTCCGCCATTTACACTTACATCATGATTTCCAAGAAGCACATACCAGGGAGATTTTGAAGCCATTGTTATTTCAACATATTGATCAACAAGTTTTTCGTCAGGAACATCAACCTGATCACCAGTAGACAAAACAAAGTCGAGATCTTTTATTTCATTAATCTCATTAACTGCATCGGTTAAGAGCTTCTCTGAACTTCCTAAAAGTCTTTCTCCATCTTTTGCAACAGATCTCTGAAGATGAGTATCAGTAATCTGTACAAAATGTAAAAGAGTCTTCGGAGCATCAGCTTTTATAACTGCAAAAAAGCCTGATAAAAAGACTAAAACACTAAGTGTCATTGCGAGAGCATAAGCTCGAAGCAATCTCCCTGACTTCTTCACGCTTGTGAGATTGCTTCGCTCGCCTCGCTCTGCTAGCGGAGCGGGTCGGTCTTTGACCTCCTCGCAATGACGGGATTCATTGTTTTTTCTTTTCATTATTTATCCTGTCCTGTTTATCCTTATACAGTAACAGCCTCACCAAAAGGAATTGAGAGTGCCTGCTCCAATCTTTCTTCTACAGGTTTCCAATCTACATCTGCAATAAAAGCATCTAAGTATTTCTTTTTGTCAGTACCATAATCAATCATATATGCATGTTCATAGGCATCAAGGACTAAAATCGGATGAACCATTGTCGGGACATTGAGATTATGTCGCTCAAGTCCATAGACATTTATTTTTCCTGTTCTATAATTTAACGCTGCAAGTGACCAACCATGAAATATCTTACCAACAGTTTTCAGATGTCCTATAAGACTTTCAAGGCTTCCAAAGTCACGATTAATCATTTTCTTAAGAGTACCTTTTAGTTCTTTATTTGAAGCTCCAAGATTACCAAAATATAACTCATGCAGCACTGCACCATTTAACATGCTGGTTTGATCCAAATGCCAGCCGCGATAATTAATCGTGTCTGGATTATTTGTATCAAAGCTTTTAATTCTTGCTTCCAGATCATTGATTTTTGTTATATAACCCTCATATAACGCAAAATGTGCTGTTAACTGCTTATCACTAAACCCTTTTAAAGCACCTCCTAATAGATTTGTATATTTTTTTGCAAGATATTTTTGAAGAGGTTTACCATTTTCTATTCCGCCAGATGAATCTTTACCTGAAGCATTAGCCGAATTTGTACTTAATGCTGCTGCTGTACTTAAAAGCCCTAATTTTAAAAAATTTCTTCTATCTAAATCTTTCATAGTTTTCTCCTTTTACACTTAAACATTATAAGTTCTAGAAAGTAATATATAAAATCAATACACTTTATTTGTATACACTTCTAGACTAGAAGAGATTGCCGCGTCGCTGCTTCGCAGCTCCTCGCAATGACAGTATTGCGTAATATTTTCATACTCCTCAAGAAAACTGCCTCAATTTCTGTGACACACCCTTTTAATTACCGTATAATCTCTATATATGAAAGTTTTAGTAATCGGTGGTGGTGGAAGAGAACATGCAATTTGCTGGAAGTTGCATCAAAGTTCACATGTTACTCAGATTTTTTGTGCTCCTGGAAACGCTGGTATTGCTGAAGTCGCTACCTGTGTAGCGATACCACCATCAGATATACAAAGACTTGCAGAACTTGCTATCGTTCAAAAAATCGATCTGACAATTGCAAGTATGGATGAATCACTTGCTAAAGGAATAGTTGATCACTTTAAGAAAAAAGGACTCCGGATTTTTGGACCCACACAAAATGCAGCAAAACTTGAATGGTCAAAATATTTTGCAAAAGAATTTATGCTCAGGCATAATATCCCCACTGCGCCATATGCATGTTTTGAACAGAGAGATTTTGCGCTTGCTTATGCAAAGTCACAAAAAACTCCTATTGTTGTAAAAGCAGATGGTCTTGCACTTGGGAAAGGAGTTACTGTAGCAAAATCATTTGAAGAAGCAAAAATTGCAATTCATAATTGCTTTGACGGAAAATTTGGAGAAGCAGGGCAAAAAGTCGTAATTGAAGAATTTATGAGTGGGCAGGAAGTCTCTATTTTTGCAATTACAGATGGTAAAGATGCTGTGACTCTTGCATCTGCTCAGGACTATAAAAGACTTTATGACAGCGATCTGGGTCCGAATACAGGAGGTATGGGTGCTTATGCTCCTGTTCCTTTTATGACTCCTGAATTAATTGGTCAGGTAAAAGAAGAAATAATAATGCCCACAATTAAAGGTATGGAAAAAGAAGGATCTCCTTACCAGGGGGTTCTTTATTGCGGATTAATGATAGGGGAAGAAGGGGAACTAAAAGTTGTTGAATTTAACTCAAGACTTGGAGATCCTGAAGCTCAGGTTGTTTTACCGCTGCTGGACGAGGATTTATTTGAAATATGCTGGGCTGTAACAGAAGGTAATCTGGGAAAGTATAAAGAAGGATTTCACAGATTAGGCGGTGCTGCTCTTTGTGTAGTTATAGCCTCAGGTGGTTATCCTGCAAATTATCAAAAAGGGATTCCTGTTGAATTCTCTAAATTAAATGAGCCTGTAGAAATTGTAAGTGGAAAAAATCCGCAGACACTTGAAGCAATACTTCGTGCTAAAGGGATTATATTTCATGCCGGAACTGCACGTGATACTGACGGTAAGCTCGTTTCAAACGGCGGAAGAGTCCTAGGGGTAACAGCTCTTGCTGACAGCCTTTTAGACGCACAGGTTTTAGCTTATAAGCTCTGTGAGAGAATTGACTTTGAAGGTAAATATTACCGCAAAGATATTGGCGATAGAGGAATGGTAAACTAGCTTGAGCCTGTTATCATGCTACCCATGATGTTGCAGCTGCATCCTCTTGTACATTTGCTTCATTTGCATTTTCTTTATTTGCATTTGCCCTAGCATATTCTACTTGACCAGCTTCTCTTCTATTTGCTTCGTCGGCAGCGGCTTGAGCTTCTGCCGCTGATGCATCTATAATAGCTTGCTCTTGTCTGTGAGTTTCTTCCTGTGCTATTATGTCTCTAATCCCAGTATCCCCATTCCTAATCTTATCGACTAGAGCCTGTAGGTCTGCTGGAAGATTTTCCAACGTACTTAGAAGATTATCTGAAAGAAGATCCTTCGCATCATCAGCATTTGTTAATGAATATTTTGAAGCTTGCTCTACCGCAGGAACAACAACATTATAGCCTTCGCCCATAAAATTCTCCTTTTTTAATTAGCATTATCATCTAACGTGGGCCATTTAAACATATCCCGATTAAAGCAAGATTAAGTATCTAATAAAATCAAGACCCCTACGCGAATTCTAACGCAGGGGTCTTGTTCCTTAACTTTGTCTGACCTAGCTCCTGAAAATTCTCAGGAATTCGACCTAACTATTTTACCTTCCGCTTGGTATACCTGCGGTTAATTTTTCCGCTCTCCTTTGGGTCAATTTATGTCGCCCACTTTTATTGGCAACCACACGGTTACTAATAAGATTACACACTTAAAGAAGAAAATTCAAGATACTTATTACTCAAATAAATAATTTATTTTTAATTTAATCTCAGGTTAATTAAATTAGTTAAAATTACATTTAATTCAGGTTAAGAGCATCAGTAGAAATGTTAACCATTACTGCCTAGCTAATGTAATCCTTCCAAACAAATAACTTATGAAGGTAAGATTTTATCCGATTCACTCGGTAAAATCTGTAAAATGTTATAAAAGGCAGACCAGGAGCACTTTGCAAAGCCCGACAAGCGAAGAATGAGCAAGGAGGGCGGTAAAAATAGAAATGTTAACCCTTCCCTGGTTTTGCCTTTGAAAAGTAAGTTACCAAATTAACCTGAGAACCTACATTATCTTTTCTCTTTACACTTACTGTTACCTCTTTCAAGCCTGTATCCTGGGAAATATCTGCCGGATAATCATCAGGAGGAAGAGAGGTTTTCGGATCAACATACCTTACTGAAATTCTAACTAAATAAGGACCTTCAGATCTTATAACAGACATTCCCTGTACACCACCAAGTGCATCAAGCTCAGAATCATAATAACGAAGAGCTCTCAATTTTTCCGTTTCATTCTGAACTAAATTAACTGCCTGACCCTGTATTTGTATCCTGGCATTTTTCTGAATTATATAAGGAAAGAGAGCAATAATTCCTGATAGTGCAGTAGTAATAATTACTATGCATACCATGAGTTCTATCATTGATTGTCCAAATTCAGATCTCATAGTTTTGATGATAACATATTCATTTATATGAAAGTAAAGTTTACACATGTTGCTCTTCTGGTTAATGACGTAGACAAGACTGCTGATTTCTACATTCAATATTGCGGTTTAAAAATTATTGCACGAAGATTAGATCCAAACACGGGCTATCGAGTAATCTGGATTGGAGAGGATTTAAAGTTTGTTATTGTTGCTTTTGAAAGCGAAAAAAAACCAATACAATCAATTACAAAGCCACTAAGTCATCTTGGATTTTCTCTTGAATCAAAAGAAGAAGTAGACAAAGTTGCAGAAGTTGCAAAAGAAGAAGGAATATTAAATTACGGTCCGGTTTATCTTGATCCTGATGTTGGATATATCTGTGAAATATTGGATCCTGATGGAAATTCTATAGAGTTCAGCTTTGGACAGAAGCTAGGCAGTAACTAGGGCAATGCTTTTTCTTTCTCGGGTTCTTCAATCTTTAAACTCTCGATAGATATAGGCTGTCTCATTACAACCCACGTTTGTAATGCCTGAATAAGGCCACTTACAACAAAATATAAAAGGACACCGGCAGGGACAGGAAATAATAACGTCATTGTTCCAACCATAACCGGCATCACTCTCTGCATAGTTTTTTGCATCTCAGCCTGTTTTGGATCAGAGGATGGCGGTGTTGTATGTGAAGTAACTTTCCCGGATAACCAGATAGTTAATGCAAACAACATAACCAAAATAATAACATCAATATTAAATTTCCCTGTCAAAGGATCAACAGCACCTGTTTCACCAAGTCCTTTTATAAATAAGAACCTGTCCTTCTCGGAACTACCGGGTAGAATTGCATTTAAAAAAACTCTTCCGGGATTTTTTGTTTTAATAGTTACACTATTGTCAGGATTTATCGCAAAGTCTGCAAATGAATTTAAATTTTTTGAATTGTATCCGGGAGTAAAAAGACCTCTGTCTGACAACTGCCATTTAATATTATTTATTACCCCATTCACATTTCCTTCAAGTGTATAAATCTTATATATAATTTCTTTTCCAGCAGGAATTTTAACTTCTCCCGGATGTAAGACTAATCTACCCTTCAAACCATTCTTACCGACAAAAATCGTTGAACCTGAAGAACCTTTAATCTGTTCATTCAATGTCTGATCCTGATTTAAAATTTGAATGGGGACCGTAATCGCAACAGGCTTAAATGGAGAACCGTTAAACGCCCAGAACAATGCGATTAGAATCGGCAATTGAAACAACATAGGGAAACAACCACCAAGAGGATTAACCTTATATGTCTGGTAAAACTCCATCATATCTTTTTGAAAACCTTCCTGAAGTTCTTTTAACTTTGCTGGTTTATCTTTGTATCTTTCTTTTTGCTGGTTAAATCTATCCTGAAGTATTTTAATTTTTGGCTGCAGGGCCTGCATTTTCTGCATTGCCTGAGTCTGGTGTCTTGTAAGAGGGTAAAGAACTACTTTCACAATTATTGTTACAACAATGATTGCCCAGCCATAGCTGCCTAGTGAGTTTTTAAAGAACTCAAGCATTGGAAGAATAAAATGATAGGTAATTAAACTAATGTCCATAGCTGCCTTTGGCGTACTGTGTATCGCGTATGAAGTATTGTGTTCTTTGTTGCGTACGCAATGCGCGCGACGCAATATGCGATACTTCATCTACTCCACCTTTAAACAACGGATTGCATCTTAGAAATCTTTTCAAAGAAAGCACTGTGCCGGAAATCAGGCCATATGTTTTTAACGATTCTAAAAAATAATCCGAACAACTTGGATAAAATCTGCATTGGGAAATTTGAAAAAACGATCTAATAGTCCTTGTTTTTTGCCACAGTGTAACAAAAACCAAAATTAATGTATAAAACATAAAATATACTTTTGCAAATAAATATTTAGTCACAAGCCTTATTTTCCAGTCTTCTTAACAGATTCTCCATTGAATCTTTAATCTGCTTAAATGTAGCATTTTTTATATTTTGATTTGCAATCCAGATTAATACTGATATTTTTTTAAGATTATTATTGTTAATGAGTCTTTCTCTAAATACTCTATACGCTGATCTCATTCTACGTTTTACTAAATTTCTCTTATTAGCTTTTTTTTCTACCTTAATTCCCACAATAAAAGCAGTTTTAGGTAACTTTACCTCTGATTCTCTTTTTTTCCTGAACAAATAATAAAGTAGTAACAAATCAGAGCTTAGTTTCTGACCATTTTTTTTCCCTATACTAAATGCAGTATTAAACAGGTATCTTTCTTTTAATCTTTCTGTTTTTGAAAGCATTCTTAATGTCGAGACGGAGCCAGTCTCTTTCGCCCTTTAAGTCTTCTTCTCTTTAAGACGCTTCTTCCATCTTTAGATTTTAATCTGGCTCTAAAACCGCTTGTTTTGATTTTTTTTCTGTTAGAGCCTCCAAGAGTACGTTTCATGATTTATTTTTCCTTCTTTATTAAACGCAAAATAACTGCTAACGCCCAAAATTCAATAAAAGACTTCGCTATTTATATGCTAATTCCTTTCGATGTTCAGGTTTGCACTACGGCAAATCTTCACTTGTACAAAAGTTGAAATCGTTGAATACAGTTAATCTATCATTAATTATTTATAACACACTTTTTGTTTTACACAATATATCTACTTTTAATTTTTGATTATTAACTGACATTTATCAATTTATATCATGTTAAGCTTTTTACCCAACTCAAAAATGATCTCTTAAATACATAAACTTAAAAGGAAAAAGATAAACGAAGGTTTATCTGTATACGACAAACCATAGTATCGATTCGTAAGGCCGAGAAAAGCAGAATAATTTACAAATGAATTTAGAAGTCGAAAATATTTGGACCCTTGTTCAAGGACATCTTTCAAAAGAAATGAAAGTCCCAAGCTTTCAGACCTGGATAAAACCATCAAAGTTAATTGAGATTTACGATAGCAGAGCAATAATCGCCGTTAAAAATGAATTTAATAAAAATTTTCTAAAGCAATGTTATTTAACCAAGATTACTTCTGCGATTGAAAAAGTAATAGGAAGAAAATTTGAGGTGGAAATTGTAGTAAAGCCCAACTTAAAGTTAAATGAGTTTATTCCTTCAATTGCAAACTTAAAAGAAGCCGACTCAATTGTAAACACTAAGTCTTCATCGTTTAATGAAGGATACTTTGACCATACTTTTAGACATAAAACAAATTTAAATCCCTCATATACATTTGAAAGTTTTGTAGTAGGTTCAAGCAATCAATTTTGCCACGCTGCTGCACTTGCAATATCTGAATCCCAGAGCGAACAATATAATCCTCTTTTTATTTATGGTGGTGTCGGCCTTGGTAAGACCCACCTTGCTCATGCTATTGCAAATTACACACAGGAACAGGATAGAAGTAAAGTCATAAAATATACCAGTTCAGAATCATTTACAAATGAACTTATTCATTCCATAAAATCAAATAACATGGGTAGCTTCAGAGAAAAATATAGAAAAGTAGATCTGCTTATGATTGATGATATTCAGTTTCTTGCAGGGAAAGAGGCTACTCAGGAAGAATTTTTTCATACATTTAATGCACTCAGGGAAAATGGGAAACAAATTATCCTAACTTCAGACAGGCCACCAAGTTCATTATCATCAATTACTGACAGATTAAAAAATAGATTTGAAGGCGGCCTCATTGCAGATATTCAGGTCCCGGATTTAGAAACAAGAACTGCGATTTTAATTCTTAAAGCAAGTAACCTTAATATTGATCTCCCGATTGAAGTAGCTGAATATATTGCAACTGTTTTCTCAAATAATATAAGAGAACTGGAAGGAGCGCTAAAAAGGGTTCATGCTTATTTATCTTTCACTCAGGAAAGTTTAAGTTTAAAAAATGTACAGAGAGTTTTATCCTCAGGGAACCTATCCCATGCAAAACCATCTCCCGAGACAGTAATTAAAACAATTGCATCATTCTATAACGTTTCCTACGAAGGTTTACTAAGTACAAAGAGATCTTCTGATCTTACTAAACCAAGACATATAGCTATTTATATACTTCATAGCTTTTACAATTTAAGCTTTCCAAGAATCGGAGAATTACTATCCAACCGTACACACAGCTCAGCTATTTATGCATATCAGCAAATTAAGAAAAAACTTATAAAAGATCAGGCTTTTTCAGAACAGGTCAATTCTTTAAGAGGATTGATTGAGAGGAAGAGATAATTTTCCTTAACCCGCATAAGCTTTTAATTAATAATTACACATAAAAAGACTTATAATCTTCTTTATAGAATGTCCTAGCACTAAGAGCATTTATCCGATTTATTCGGCAAATGCGATCGGGTGAAAGGAATTGACCGAAGGAAGCTCCAGCTTGTCTGGAGCATTATAAAAGGAGAAAATCATGGCCACCACACAACAACAATTACACAGCTCAGTAGTTAAATTCCTAAGTAATGCACCAAAAAAAATGTTAATCAATGGTGAGTTTGTATCAAGTAAATCAGGAAAAAGTTTTGACACGATAAATCCTGCTACAGGAGAAGTAATAGTAAAAGTCTATGAAGCTGATAAAGAAGATATTGATCTTGCTGTTAAAGCTGCAAGAAATGCATTTGAAGGACCATGGAAAAAAGTCACCCCTTATCAAAAACAACAGCTTCTATTAAAGGTAGCTGACTTAATAGAAAAAAATGCAGAAGAGTTTGCACAGCTTGAAACCCTCGATAATGGAAAACCAATTAATGAATCAAAATATGTAGATATTCCTGTTACAGTTGAACACTTTAGATATTATGCCGGCTGGGCTACAAAGATTCATGGTGAAACGCTTCCTGTTTCCTGTGGAAATTATCTTGCTTATACACTGCGTGAACCAGTTGGGGTAGTCGGACAAATTATACCGTGGAATTTTCCTCTTCTTATGGCAGCATGGAAAATTGCAGCAGCAATTACATGTGGCAACTGTGTAGTACTAAAGCCTGCGGAACAAACACCACTTACTGCACTTAGACTTGGTGAACTACTTATGGAAGCAGGATTCCCCCCTGGTGTAGTAAATATTTGCCCTGGTTTTGGACCTACTGCAGGAGCAGCACTTTCAAACCATCTGGATGTTGATAAAGTTGCATTTACCGGTGAGTACACTACAGGACGTGAAATCATAAAAGCTTCAACAGGAAACTTAAAGAGAGTTTCACTTGAGCTTGGCGGCAAATCACCAAATATTGTTTTTATGGACGGTGATATTGAAGGGGCTCTTAAGGGCTGTATGGGAAGCGTGTTCTTTAATCAGGGACAGGTTTGCTGTGCCGGAACCAGACTCTTTGTAGAAAAACCAATCTATGAAGACTTTGTAAGTAAACTTTCAGACAAAGTAAAGAAAATAAAACTTGGACATGGACTTAATTCTGATACACAAATGGGACCGCTTGTAAGTGAAGATCAGCTAAAGAGAGTTACCGGCTATTTAGATATCGGTAAAAAAGAGGGTGCAAAACCACTTTGCGGTGGAGACAGAGCAAAAGATGAAGACTTACAAAAAGGGTACTTTGTACAGCCAACTGTCTTTGCTGATGTAAACAATAAAATGAGAGTTGCACAGGAAGAAATTTTTGGACCTGTTGTAAGTGCAATTCCATTTAAAGATTTAAATGATGCCGTATTTCAGGGAAATGAAACAACTTACGGTCTTGCAGCTGGTGTTTGGACAAATAATCTAAAGAAAGCACACGCTGTGGCAAGAGCATTAAAAGCAGGTACTGTCTGGGTAAACTGCTATAACGTCTTTGATCCATGTACCCCATTTGGCGGCTACAAGCAAAGTGGTTATGGCCGTGAAGGCGGGATTCATGCACTTGAACTTTATACACAGGTGAAAAGTGTTTTTGTAAACTTGGATTAACGTTTATAGAAACTCGTCTATGATATACTTTCATAAATTAAAAAACTTGAAAAATACAAACTTCTTACATAATAGGTAAGTCTTTGTATTTTTAGATGAGGAATTGAAAGTGCCACAAAGGATAGACAGAGACCTTAGACGCTTTGAAAAGATCGTCCGCGGAAAGGTAAAAACCGACTTAGGGAAATATATATCCCATCCGGAATTGATCGGGAAAAAAGGAAAAGATTTAATAAGTATTCCTTTACCTCAGATTGATATTCCTAAATTTAGATTTGCAGATAAAGGAAGTGGCGGTGTAGGACAGGGAGACGGGGATGCAGGTCAACCGTTAGGACCTGCACAGGGAGAAGGAGAAAGTGGAGCAGGAAGTGGTGGAGGTGGAAAACATACATTAGAGGTTGAATTAACTTATGATGAGCTTGCAGAAATATTAGGAGAAAAATTAAACCTGCCTAATCTTAAGCCAAAAGAGCAGGGGCAAATAGAAGAGCATAAAGATAAATATACAGGCATAAGAACAACTGGTCCAGAGTCTTTAAGACATTATAAAAGAACTTTTAAGCGTGCATTAGCAAGAGAAATATCACAGGGGACTTATGATCCAGCTAACCCAAAAATTATTCCTATCAAGGAAGACAAGCGCTATAAAGCCGGCAAACCTACACCTAAGCCAGAAACCATAGCAGATATTTACTATATTATGGATGTATCCGGTTCAATAACGGATGAGATGAAAGAAATCATTAGAACAGAACTCTGGTGGATTAATCTCTGGATTAAACATCATCACAAAAATGCTGGTGAGCTCTATATTATTCATGATGACAAAGCAGAAAAAGTAGATAATCATACTTTTTATCACACAACAACAAGCGGCGGTACAAAAATTTCTTCAGCCATTGCTTTAACAAATCAAATTATAAATCCAAATTCTAATAACTATGTAATCTACAGAGGTGACGGAGACAATGCTACAGAAGATAACCCTAATACAGTTCAAGGAATAAAAGAATTACTGCCAAAAGTTAATTTATTTAGCTACGGAGAAGTAGGACCAGAAAGAACTACTTATTACTCGGGATATATGGGCATGGGAGGAATGTCTACAAAAGCCAAAACATTTTATGATGAGATGGCAAATCATTTTAAAGATGAAATAGGAAAAGGAACTATACGTGTAACTAAAACACCAAACAAAGATAAGATTCTAGATTCAATTAGAGCAACCTTTGAAGCAAGACAACAGTTAGCTACTGCAAGTGACGAGGTTGTTTATTAAACATTTACAATCTCACCTTTTAATAACGATATCTTTGCAGCCTTATAGCCTGATTCAATTACATCATCAATCTGCCAATTTTTTAAATTAAAATCAAGCGAACTAATATTCCATACAGAAGGATTCACTACAAATAATTCTCCTCGCTTTTTACAACTCTTTTCAAAATCCCACCTTTCAATATCTTCCTGCACCCTTGCAAATGAATTTATTTCAAAGCCTCTGATTATTTCTGATATTCTACCGCCTTCTTTTTCTTTTAATCCTACATATCCGAGGTTTACTGCCAGAACAGGTAAAAAACTGTTTTCAAATTCAAAAAATATCGGACAGTTATCCTAATAACCACTAACTAATATAGCGGGAAAGTTGGTGGGTAGTGAAAAAGCACGAAAAAACAAGGAAAAGTATAGCAAATATAAAGTGTGCTTATGACAGCAGTAATGCTGTTCATAACACTACCCAGGAGGTGGGTCGGCAACAACTCGCCTCCCACTTTTTAAGAAAGAGGCAAGTGTTATGACAAGTGCAGTATTAATCTGTCCAAGATGTGAAAGTAGGAATGTTAAAGAACATAATCACCAATTCAAAGATGTTCCTCACCCAATACCAGTTAGAGAATGTAAAGACTGCAAAAGATTTGATTCTTTACTAACTGAAGATTTTAAATTTTTAGTTAGCTATGGTCATACAAAAGAACAAGCACATCATTTAGTTTCAATTCAAAAGAAAGAAGCTGAAGCATGTTGGAAATCCTGGGAATGCATTGTAATTCCTGAAATCCAAGTATGGAATAAATTATGGGAAGGACAAAAAGTAAATAGGCAAAATACAGAACCTAAAAATCCTGCATTTGACAAGATTGGGGGTCAGTCATGATGACTATTACCGATCCTAATTTTGTTGAAATTGATTCACATGCGATGGACGACAATGATGATTTCCTGTGTGACTATTGTGAAGGAATTACTTACTCTAAATGGGGAAAACACAGCTATGGAAATCCTTCAATATTCTTTGTAATGAGAGGCATTGAGAAAGGTACTGAAGTCCCTGATGAACATGAATTCTTCAGCTTAATGTTCTGTTCACAAAAATGTGCTCATAAATATTTCACTAATTTAGATTATGAAGTAAGAGAGGTGACTATATGAAAGTTGCCTCTATTCAACCAAGAATTATTCATTTTGAACATGAACCTAAAAAATCATTTTTCAAGGAAACATTTATTGAGCCATTTGAAAGATTGGGTTTTGAGAAATCAGCTTATTTGATTTCTCATACCCTACTAACTTTCTTTATGGGTCGTTTAGCTGGAAGTAATAAATGAAAAAACTAAAGATAAAGGAGAAAACTATGGATACTGAACAAAAAAAAGATAATAACAATAGTGCATTAGTAACTTTATATCCATCTGTTGATATAGATGCTGCTGAAAAATATTTCAGAGATTACCAGGAGTTATCTAAACGTATCTTAGATTCTTCTGATGTAATGAAGAAAAAATATACTGATAAAAAAACAGGCGAGATTAAAGAAATTGAGGTTAAGATTAAATCTGCTTGGCGTAAATTAGCTTGGTGTTACAGGGTTTCAACTGAAATTATTGAAGAACGAAAAGAAACAATCACTGATGAAAACTTCAATGAAGGTTTTGTCTATCACTTTAAAGTAAGAGCTGCTTCACCAAATGGTAGAGAAATGCCAGGTATCGGTTCTTGTTCATCTCTAGAAAAAGGAATCCCGAAAACTGAACATAATGCACGTGGTATAGCCCACACAAGAGCTACTAATAGGGCAATTAGTGATTTGTTAGGTTTAGGTGAATTAAGTGGAGAAGAGTTAGATGATGATGAGGATGAAACAGGCAAGCAATCTAAAACCTCTAAACCAAAAGAACAAATAGTTGATCCATATGGCTTTGTAGGCGAAGATAAATTTTATCCTAGGAATGTCAGTCCTTTTGAATGGCGAGCACCACATGAAGGTTGGTGGCAAAGACTCATTATTAGTGGTGAAGAAAAAGGATTTACAAAAGAAGATTTACTAGCAACTCTTAATGACAAAAGAAAAAAGGTTGAGCCTGCTTCTACTGAGGTTACAAGCATGAAGGATTTGCATTACTTCCAATATAGATGGCTTGGTAATTATATTAAAAATTGGAATGGCAAAGTTGAGGGGCAAACTGAACTGCCTTTAACAAAAGAAGAAATGATTGCTAAAGGTGAAAAAGCTGCTCTTGAATTATAGCTAGTAGCTTCTTTTTTTTGAGGATAAGACGTAATGAGTAAAAGATTTACAGAGACTGAAATCTGGAAAGACCCGTGGTTCAGGAAGCTTCCTTGTAAATATAAGATGTTTTGGAAATATATTACTGAACAATGTGATGAAGCAGGAATTTGGAAGCCTGACTTTGAACTAGCTAGTTTTTACATCGGAGAAGAAATTGATATAAATGAAGCAACGAAAGTATTTAACGAAGGAAAGCAAAGAATTATTGTATTAGACAATAGGGGCTTTTTAATTTGTGATTTTATAAGCTTTCAATATGGAGAACTAAAAAGAGATTACAATCCACATAAAAAAGCTATTACTCTTTTGGATAAGAGAAATTTATCTTTGAACCTTCAAGAAAGGTTGGTTCAAGCTTGCGGCAAGCTTCTGAATAAGGATAAGGATATGGTAAAGGATAAGAAAAAGGTAAAAGATCAAGATTTTGGAAAGTCTGAAAACCTTTTAGTTTCAGAAATTGACCATAAAGCAGAATTCGACAAGCTTTGGAGTAAATATAGGCGCAAAAAGGGTGACAAGAAAAAATTATTTGAAAAGTTTCAACAGCAAATAAAAACCAAGCAAGATTTAGAAAATATTACAAAAGCTCTTGAAAACTATAACTATTCTAAGCAAAACACGGCACTCAAATACATTGCTCATGGTTCCACTTGGTTTAACGAGGAGTGGAGAGACTGGATCGATTATCGAGAAGAACCAGAAGGACAAAAAAAAAGAGCAAGTCCAGGTGAGCCGTTACAAGATAAATGGTCAATGGTTCCAGTATTTGGTGAAAATGAAGAGGTACAAGCATGAAACAACTAAAAGAAATGACTAAAGCAAATATAGAAAATAGACCTCCAAGCCAAATATGTACTCATTGTGCCTCTACAATTGAACCCTTTTTTATTGAAACCATTGGCTGGAAATTCCCCTCGGTGTGTCCACCGTGTGACCAAGAGTTAACAGAAAAAGAGCAAAAAATAACATCACAAAAAGAACTCCATGATTTACTTCAAAAATCAGGGCTTAAAGGTAAATTGTTGACTCATGCATTTAGTAATTTTAAACACAGTGAGAGCCCTCAAGTATTTCAATTGGCTAAATCTTATGCAATAACTTTTATTACCCCTGACGTACATCATGGACTTATGCTTTTTGGTAAGACAGGTACAGGTAAAACACACTTAGCATGTGCGATTGCTAATCATATTATTAATCAAAATAGAATCTCTGTAAAGTTTATAAAGTCAATTGATTTGTTGTTTCAAATCCGTCGAGCTATGAATATAAACACTGACGAGGAATTGAAATTTATTGAACAACTTGCTAATTGTCCATTGTTAATTATTGATGATTTAGGCTCAGAGAAAATAACCGATTGGGCTCAACAGGTTTTTTACAAAATAATTGATGACAGAGACATCTTAGGAAAACCAATAATTATTACCACAAACATTGACATTAGAGATTTAGCAAATAGGATTGGTGAACGTACCGCATCTAGATTAGCTTCAATGTGCAAATTAGTTGCAATGAGTTCTAAGGATTATAGGTTAAAGACAAAGTAACGGAAGTGACAATGCAAGGAATCCTTACAATGAAGTTTGATGAAATCTATCCTAAATACAACAATTTTATTGAATATTGCTTACAAAAAGTTAGGGATTTACCAGAGCTAGAGGATATTAAGCAGGAAATATTAATTAAAATATTTCAAAAGTGTAATTTTATAAAAAATCCACAGGCAATAAGAGCTTGGCTTTTAACTCTTATAAAAAACTATTTAACTGATTACTTTAGAAAAGACAAACATAACTATATTACTTTCTCTGATATAGAAATTGGTTCAGAGATATATGAATCTTTTAATGCCGAAAATATTTTGATTGATCATAAAGACCCATCAGTAATTATTGAAAATGAAGAATTGAAAAATATAATCCAGGACACTTTAAATGATCTTGAAAATCCCTGGAAGAAAGTTCTAGTCGCAAGGCATTATAATAATCTTGCTTATAAGGAAATTGCTGAAAAATATGATATGCCACTGGGTACTGTGAGGAGTCGTATGCATAGAGCAAGAAATAGATTTATTAAAGCGTTCTCTGAAGAACCAAGTAATGCCAAATAGAAACAAAGAAAAAGGATCAAGAGGTGAAATTAAACTTGTAAAAGAGTTTGAAAAAGCTGGCTTTAGAGCTAGGCGTATCCCTTATTCTGGGGCACTGGAATCCTGGAAAGGTGATGTTGAAGCATGGACACCAAAAGGTAAATTAACTGGTGAAGTAAAAATCAGAAGCTCAGGGTTTAAGTTTTTATATGACAATTTAGGAGTTCATGATTTCTTGGCTATTAGAGAAGTTAAAAAAGAAGAGGCAGCACACCTAAATAATTGGCAATCTACAAAACCTTATTTAATCATACTTACTCTTGATAAGTTTTTAGAAATATTAGATATTAAATAGATGGATGATTTCAAATTATTTATAATCTGCTTTTGTTGGACTGCTCAACTCTGTTAAGTTTAACTGCAAATTCTTTTTATATTTTAAATCAATTGGTGCAATTGCAAAAGCATTTTAACAAAAAAAGAGTATTCTTTATCTTCATTGCCTTCTTGTTTAATCGCTTTTAGTGCATTATTTTTCAAACTTTCATTTCTTGTTCTCATACAAGCATCAATCGTTTTCCCTATAGATTCTAATTTTGTTTGTCTTTTTTCAAGTAATTCTGGTCGATTTAATCTTATGTCGAGTATTGTTAACTCTCCTCTTTCGTTACCCTGTTTATTTTTCAAAAATACTCCTACGGCAATAAGAAAATCATCTGGATTTTCTTCGTATGGATTAATATAAGGGGTACCTTCATCATATTTATTACTTTTTGCGTTATTGCATGTTGCACATACAAATCCTAAATTAGACCATTCAAATTCTAAATTTGGGTATTTAGATTTTGGCCTAATATGCTCTATATCACCAAAGTAAATGTGTGTAACTTCACTTTCGCAATACGAGCATTTCTCAAAAGAGGCATTGACTAAAGCCTCCTTATTATCAGGGTGTTTATAGTTAGTAACTAATGCTGTCGGATTTGGACAACTTGGCCGATTAATTCTTCTCATCTTTTTCTTGTATTAAATTAGTTATTGCTTCTGGAATAAGCTTTTCTAATCCAATTTGTGATAATTCCTTTCGCATATCATTAAATGTTTTTTCTGTTACATCAGTTCTTGCATATTTTTGGACAACTTCAATTAATTTTTCTTCGGCCCAAACTGGCATAGTAAAAGAAACACCTAAAACTTCATCTAATATCTCAGTTGCAGTTTTTGCCTTATTAATCAAATCTAATTTTTGAGTTGTGACTTTTTTCTCTTTATTAAATCTAAGAATATAAACATTTGAATCTTTAACCGAACCCACAATTAAAGGACTATGGGTTGAAACAATAAAACTTACATTTGGGAAGGCTTTAACAAAGTCAGGCAAAATCCTTCTTTGCATAGTGGGATGAAGATGGTTTTCAACTTCATCAATTATTACTGTAAAACTTCCCTTTTCATCAGCTGCATACATATAAATTTGCCATGCAAAATCAATAATTGAGCTTATTCCTCCAGAAGCAGCATCGATAATAAAATCGCCAGAGTCACACTCTAAAACAATCTCAAAATTTCTAACAACAAACTTTTTAAAACCTAGCTCTGTAGGAAGAACAGTTTTTAGAGTGTCCTCAAATCCTTTATAATATTCCAACAATTTTTCATTTGGCACCATGTCTTCATTTCCCCGTCCAAATATATTCCATGTTACTAGTGTTTCTTTCATATGAAAGCTACTAGACTGGTCACTAGAACCAAAATAACGATTTTTACTACTATTAGAAACTTTGTTAAAAGCTTGCCCTTTATCTATTGCACCATGTGTTGGGATGCTATTTAAAACCTGATAACGAAAAATCGAACGATGTGAGGGTATAAAAAAACAGTTAATAGTTTGTCTGTTTTCAATTTCAATATTATATTGTGGACCAACCTGTTGCGGTACTATAATATTTGCCTTAACTCCATTAGAGTATTCTATTTCTCCTCTTTTATTTTGTGTGTTTGAATCATTTGTAAAGAAACCCGTGAGCCATTTCCATATTCTACTTTGTACATCCATTTTGGGTGTAGCCAGAGACTGAACATCCCATCCAAAGTGCTTTGCCAAAATATTCAAAATTGTTGTTTTACCGCTTCCGTTTGCACCAGTAATTACAGTCAATCTTTCGTGAAAATTAATTTCTACATTTTCAAATTGTTGCCATTTGTCAATTGTAATTGTTTTGAAGTTCATAAATTCGATTAACTAAAACATCTTAAGCATCTTATTTTTTAATTACTTAAGACGATTCTACACCATATAGAAATTATAGTTTATATGAAAGGTATTCATAATACATTATCACCACCCTTGCATTTCCTTCACTACTTCATCTTGTGTAGTCATAAGATAACCCTGAGTAGTTTTTAGATTTGAGTGCCCTAAAGCCATTGAAATAATGTTAATTGGCTTTCCTGCGTTAGCAGCAACAGTTGCAAATGTTCTACGAAGTCCATGTGTGTTTATTTGAATATTAAGTCTCTTAGAAAGTCTTTTTAATTTCCTTAAAAGAGTTGCTCTGTTAAATGGCACAGGTTCTTTTGTTGAACTGGAAATAGTTAAAAAGAAATAATCCGGATCACTTTCAGGTCTTACCTTCAAATATTCTTCAAGACAGCTATGCAACCTGCTACAAATACCAACACATCTGTTTTTGTATCCCTTGCCCAAATAAACGAAAATCTTACGTTTTTCCAAATCAACGTCATTAAGCCTTAAGTTACAAAGTTCACTTGCACGAAGTCCTGTAAAACCTACTGTAGCAAAAGCAGTTTTACTTAAAATAACATCATATTCAGACTGGCAATTGTATCTTTTTCCAGCTTGTTCAAGTAAAAGTTCAAACTCATCTACAGTGCAGTGTAGTTTTTTGGGTGGGTATATCCTTTTAGGTTTTAATTTCCTAAGTTCAGCATAAATACTTTCACTCAGAAGATTTTTTGCAATCAGATATTTAACAAATGACCTAAGAGCTTTGTAAATATTTTCTTTGGTACTAAAGTATTCAGGTTTTATACTACAGAAAACATGCCTTAGGCAATCAATGGAAATAAGAGGTGTCCTCTGATACCTTCTTGGTAACCGTTCAAAGTAGTAGTCCAGGTAATAGTTATAACCTTGCATTGTTATTTCACCAATTGGTCTACCAGTAAGTAAGCCTTTCCTACACCACTCAACCCATTCTTTCTGCAGCTCTTTTAAAACCTCAAGATTAAAAATTGCATTAGAAAGTTTTCTTTTGTCGAACAATTCCTTTTTCCACTCCAGATACGCAAATATAGGTACACTATATCTAAAGCCCCCTCTACAGGTTGTAGAAAGTGCAGGTAGACCACGATGAGTTATCATCCTCTGAACTGTTCTTGTTGATACCTTTAAATCTTTTGCAATATCTTTTGTTGTAAGTGTTTCTAACATAATCCCACCTTCCTTTTGTTTGGTGGGATTAAATTGTACTTGGCATTAACGAGGAAACGAAACTCAAGAAGAGGAAAAAATAGAAAAAGAATCAGGATGTCCTATGTGTGGTGTTTTTGGATGGTTATTTAATTTAATTAAAAAGCCATTTGAAATACTTTGTGGGAAAAATGAAACAGATTCTAATAAAAACTCTTGTTCAACTAGTTGCTCGACTAAAAAGTAAGGAGAAAAATCATGATTTTACTTTGTCCATCGTGTTATTTATTGCCTTTACTTGTTATTGTTGGACTTATCATAGGACTTTTTAACTTTAAAAAGAAGGAAAAGTAACTTACTAAACATGAAAAAATCTTATGATAAAGTTGTGTTATATTCATAAGTTAATAATAAGTGGAGGTTTAATATGTCAGCTAAAGCAACGACCTTTCAAAACTTAGATACAAATCAACAGGAACAATGGCGGTGCTATGTTCGTTTATTTTTTCTAATCATTTTTGCAGGTGTAATACTTGGAACATTTTGGTTTGGTTCACGTTATCCACAACTCATTGAAAAAGCTGCTCATATTACTACATTAACCCCACACTCCTTTATTAACTCATCAGAGTTAATTCCTGTAGCAGAACAACATAGTTTCTTGTCACGTGTATTTGCATCATTTATTAATTGGATTTGGTCAATGCGAATAGGAATGACTTTTGGTTTAGCTATGGGAGCATTGCTTCATACTCTTTTTGAGTTTTACCCACCAAAGTTAACAGGTAATATTTATCTAAATACTCTTAAAGGCATTATGATTGGCGCACCTGCTGGGGTATGTGTTAATTGTGCAGTTCCAGTTGCATGTGGAATTACTCGTAGTAAAAATAAAATTGAAACAGCTCTAGGCTTTATGTTTAGTTCACCCACCTTAAACTTTTTAGTTGTATCAATGGTCTTTGCATCACTTCCTTTGGCGTTTGGAATAATTCATTACAGTCTTATTGCTGTAATGCTATTAGTAATAGTGCCACTTCTAGTTTGGCTTTATCGTAAACAACAACCTGTTCTTGAAGAAACAGGAGCATGTGCAATCAACCTTAAAGATTCATTTTGCAAAGAAACAATATTAGAGAGTTTTAATGGTGTTTTAAAAAGTTATGGTAAAAATCTTTTATCCCTTATTAAGTTTGCTATACCAATGATGTTAGTAGCTGCTGTTATTAGTTCTTTTGCAGTTGAGATTATTCCCTTCCAAACTATTTTTGGCAAAGTTAGTTTTATTGGGTTAGCTTTAACAGCACTAGTAACAGTATTACTTCCTGTTCCAATTGCAATGGAAGTAATAGTTGCCCATCATCTTTTTGTAAGCCATGTACCAGTACAATATGTAATGCTTTTCTTATTTACACTTGGTACTTACAGCATGCTACCAATGATTTACCTCTGGAAAGAAGTATCCAAGACACTAGCAGTGAGCCTATATATTATTTTTGTTGTAATGGGAATTATTGCAGCTAATCTAATTCAGCTATTCCTATAGTAATTTTATATTGCAAGAAAGAAGATATTTATGATTATTTACCATCCCTATGGTTGATGCTCAATACTTAAGGAACTGATATATATTGCAGAAGTTTAACATTAAACCATGAATGATAAAACCAAATCAGGATTTGAAGATAGGCACGCTCGGCTTATAAAACTATTTAACAGTTATAAAGATGCTAAAAAAGAAAACTCTGTAAAGGCTAAAGAAATATTTAAAGACTTTGCTGATTGTCTGGAAAGACACATGAGGTGGGAAGAAAAGGTGTTATTTCCTATTCTGAGGAAAGACAAGAATACTGCACATGATAGTTTAATTGATTTAATTAGAACTGAACATATAAAAATATTAGCCTACTTAAAAGATTTGCAGGAAAAGATAGATAAGAATTTGGCTTTAGAAAAAGAGGAAGAAAGACTTATTCTTTACTTAATTCAACATGAAGAACTTGAAGATGAAGTAATACATCCAACAATCATTAAATTAATAAAAAACAAGGAAGTAAAAGAAGATATTTTTGATTCTATAGATGATATTTGAGTTTACTTTATTACTCCTTCAAACCCAAAACTCACTTTGGTGGCTATAAGTTTTTAAATTATTTACAACAAAAGCAAGCAAGGCAACTGCATAGACTTGCACAATTACAAGTTAGCTTATTAATAAGTAAGATTGCCAACAGTAATAAAGCAGATCCAAAAACTATAGTTGTTGGTTTATTTAACTGTTGAATATTTAGTAATTTATTCATAAAACTCCTTATGATTTTGTTTCAGAATTAATATATTGGTCTGGGTTTTTTAGAAATTGTTCCTTACACCCACCACAACAAAAGTAGTAAGTTTTGCCATTATATTCAGTTTTATCTGCTGCTTTACTTGGTAGTATCCATGTCTTCATAACAGGGCATTGTACTTTTTCTTCAGTTATTTGTTCCTGAGTTAATTGCTGTACTGAAGCACTATTATTGCTTTGGTTCCCACAACCACAAGCAATTGCATAACTAATTCCTGTTAAGGATAATACTGATAATAAGATAAAAATGTAAAGTTTTTTAATCATGATTTTTACCTAATTTAGCCCTTTTCTTTTTATTATACCCCAACCCCCATGGCAGGGGTAATAAAATGGGTATACTAAAGATAAGAATTACATAAAATGATTATAATTTTGTTAAACTTAGCGATATCCCCAAATCAAGGAGAGTAAATCATGAAAAAGAATAAAAAAGTAAGAAAGAGTTCAGTTATAGCTGCATTAGCAATTATGCTAGGAGTCCCTGTGCAGACTAATGCCATAGATGATACTTTAAGAAATCACTTGTTCAGCTTAAAAGAGATTGGAAAAGAACCTACTTTGTTAGTAGAACATAACTGTGGAGAAGGAAAATGTGGTGGTGAAGGTAAGTGTGGTGGAGGAGCAGGTACAGTAACAAAGCCTGTTGAAGAAATAAAGCCACAACCACAAGAGACTACAGTAAAACCACCTGAAGAAGTAAAACCTCAGCCACAAGATACAACTGTAAAACCTACTGAAGAAGTGAAGCCTCAAGTGCAAGATGCTACTACAAAACCACCAGAGGAAGTAAAACCACAACCACAGGCTCCTATAGCTAAACCTGTTGAAGTAAAAGTAGAGCCAAAGGTTATTGAAATAAAACCAAAAAGTGAAGAGACAAAAAATACTAAGCCACTAAAAAGAAGTAAAAGACCTGAAAGAAAGACTAAGGCAAACTAGGGACTATTACTATCGTTTAAACTTCATTAAGAGACAGTAGTCTTAAAGAAAAAGAAAGGAATAATTATGCTACATCAAAATCCAAAAGTTAAAAAAGATGTTCTCAAGCGTTTATCATTCATTATTGGACACCTTAAAGGTGTTAGCAATATGGTTGAAGAAGATAAATACTGCATTGATGTAGTTAAACAAATACAAGCAGTTCAATCTGCACTGAACAAAGTTACTGAGATTGTACTAGAAGACCACCTTAAAACTTGTGTAAGCCATGCAATTAAAAAAGGTGAAGGGCACAAATTAATAAAAGAAGTAATGGAAACTATTAAGCAAACTAACAAATAATTTATGTTTAAAAAAACAACAATTTTCTTATTTGTTTTGATGCTGGTATTTAAGCCATGCTTTGCAGAAAATACTGGAACAATTGACTTGAATAGTGCAAATGAGGGAACTACTAAGACAACATCCTTGCAAGAGTTAATTCAGGAAGCTACATCTAAAAATCCTTTACTTCTATCACTTGGTTATCAAATTACAGCTCAAGGTGCTAGAGCATCATGGATTAAAGTAAGACCAGACCCAACGTTTACAAACTCAACAAACACTGACAAGTATCCATTCAGATATCAATCACTTGGTGCAGACCCAGTAAATCAAGTTCAATTCTCACTAGGGCAAGATTTTCCATTTCCTGGCAAACTTAAATTAAAAGGCAGGGTGGAAACATCAGAACTTTCAAAGATTAAACAAGACTATGACCTGGTAAAACTTGAGCTTACTAGCAGATTAAAAAAAGCATATTATGATTTATTTTTTACAACCAAATCTCTTGAAATCACAGAAGAAATAAAATTATTGCTTGAAACACTTGCTAACACAGTAAAAGCAAAATATGAAGTGGGCGAAGGAAATCAGCAAGATTTACTAAAACTACAGCTTGAAGTTTCTAAGCTGCTTGATTTAATTGAAACATTAAAAAAAGATAGAGAAGTTTTTATTAGTGAAATTAATAGCATAGTTGTAAGACCTCAAGGGACAGACATTGAAGAATTAGAAGAAGTAACAAAACAACCAGTCAGTCTTAAACTTTCAGAGCTTCTAGGAATGTACAAAGAACGATATCCGCTTTTACTTGGTCAAAAAGCATTAATTGAAAAAAGCCAGTATGGAATTAAACTGGCAAAGAAAGAATATTATCCTGATTATAGTTTTGAAGGTGGCTATGGGCTAAGAAGCCAGCCATTTTCACCTATGTACATATTTCAGGTAATGACCTCACTTCCAGTTTATTACCGTTCAAAACAAAGAAAACAAGTAGAGGAAGCAGTTGCAAGTCTTAAAGCACAAGAAGAAAACTATCATGCAATAGTTATTGAAGCTGAAAAGAAAATAAAGAACCTCCATATTCAAATTGAAAAAAATAATACTCTGCTTGAACTTTTAGAGACTGGTCTAATCCCACAAGCAAGATTGACCCTTGATGCTTCAGTTGCTGCATATAAGGTAGATAAGACTGACTTTTTGAATCTGCTAGACAACATAAGAACTTTACTTGAGTTTCAAATTAAATACTATAAGCGTTTAACAGATTACCAAAAAGCTATTGCTGAGCTTGAACCATTAGTAGGGAGAGAATTATGAAAAATATTTTAAAAATACTTGTAATAGTTACTATATCAGTATCCATTGGTTTTGGAATCGCAAAGTTTAACCTTATTCCAAACTTTTTTTCAAAGAGTCAACAAGCTAAAAGTACATTATATGTTTGTCCTATGCACCCTACTTACACCAGTGATAGACCAGGTGATTGTCCAATCTGTGGGATGAGACTTGTAAAAAAAGAAGGAAGTAAAAATGCAAAAATTGTTGAAAGAAAAATGCCAATGGATATGGAAGAAGGAAAAGAAGAGTCTTTTAAATTAGAAATTGACCCTGCCAAACAACAATATATCGGTATTAAAGTAACTAAAGCAATTAAAAAAGATGCGAAGAAAGAAATTAAAGCACTAGGCACTATTGTTCCTGATGAAACTAAACTAACTCACATACATACCAAGTTTTCAGGTTATGTACATCATGTTTTTGCAGATTACGAGGGTAAGTTAATTCAAAAAGGTCAACCACTGTTTACGGTTTATAGTCCTGAACTTGTAAGCACTCAAGAGGAATATTTGCTTGCACTTGAAGCAGAAAAAAAATTAAAAGGAAACAGATTTCCAGAAATTGATAAATCTCAAAGTGCTTTAGTTGAAGCTGCAAAAAGAAGACTAGAATTGTGGGATATTACAGATGAGCAAATAAATAAATTAAGAGAAACAAAACAAGCTACTAAAGAACTAACAATTTATTCCCATGTAGATGGATTTATAACAAAAAGAGAGGTCTTTGAAGGAACAGAGATTGCACCACATGAAACACTCTACGACATTGCAGATTTATCTAAGGTCTGGGTTTTTGTTGAAGTTTATGAAGTTGACTTGCCTTTTGTAATGATTGGTCAAAGTGCAACAATTAATTTCCAATATGGAGGAGAAAAATCACTTACTGGAAAAATCACATACATTTCTCCTGTAATTGACCCAACAACTAGGACAGCAAAGGTAAGGCTTGAAGTAAATAATTCTGGATATAAATTGAAGCCTGATATGTATGTAAATGCTGTCATATTAAGTGATGTTGGTAAACAAATTGTTGTACCCACAAGAGCAGTAATTGATAGTGGAGAAAGAAAAATAGTTTTTGTTAAGTCGGGAAAGGGACAATTTACTCCACAAGAAGTAGAGCTAGGTCCTGAAGTAAATGACGAACGTGTAATTTATTCTGGTTTAAATGAAGGAGATGAAGTAGTAACTGATGGTAATTTTCTTCTTGATTCAGAAAGTAACTTAGAGACTGCACTCCAGCAGATGAAAACAACAGGTGGTCATGGTGGTCACAAGATGTAGGTAACATAGGTAAGAAATGATAAACAAAATTATTGATTATTGTGGAAAGAACTTATTAATTGTTTTCATTTTTATTATTTTTTTTACAGTGGGTTCAGTAGTAGCTATAAAAAGTGTTCCACTTGATGCAATTCCTGATCTAAGTGATGTCCAAGTAATTGTTTTTACTGAATGGAAAGGAAGAAATCCAAGAATAATTGAAGACCAGATTACTTATCCTATTGTTACAAAACTCCTTTCTGCTCCTAAAGTAAAAGTTGTAAGAGGACAATCGTTTTTTGGTCTTTCATTTATTTATGCAATATTTGAAGATGGTACTGATATTTACTGGGCTCGTAGTAGAGTACTTGAATATTTAAACAGTATTAAAGGTAAACTTCCCAAAGAAGTTAATCCAACCATTGGTCCTGATGCAACTGGCGTAGGCTGGGTTTATCAATATATTCTTTTAGATAAGCACAATAAATACGATCTTGCTCAACTTAGAACATTTAATGACTGGTACTTAAGGTATTGGCTTGCGTCTGTTGCTGGTGTTAGTGAAGTAGCAAGTGTTGGTGGATATGAAAAACAGTATCAAGTAGAAGTTGACCCAAATAAACTAAGAGCTTACAAAATATCAATCCAAAAAGTAATAGAAGCTATAAGAAGCAGTAATAATGATACAGGTGCAAGAAGTTTAGAGCTTGCAGGGCATGAGTTTCTTATAAATGTTTCTGGCTACATTAAAAAGGTAGAAGATGTTGAAAAGGTTGTATTAGGTACAAAACCAAATGGTGTTCCAATTAGGGTAAGTGATGTAGCTTATGTTCATCTTGGACCTAACATGAGACGTGGAGTTGCTGATTATAACGGAAAAGGTGAAGTAGTCGGTGGAATAATTGTAATGCGTCATGGAGAAAATGCACTCCATGTTATTGACCGTGTTAAAGAAAAAATCAATGATATAAAGAAAAGTCTGCCAAAAGGGGTAGAAATTGTCCCTGTTTATGACCGTTCTGATTTAATTTTAAAATCAATTGATACTTTAAAAAGAACCTTAATTGAAGAATCAATAGTTGTAGCACTTGTAATTATTATTTTCTTATTTCACCTCCCTAGTTCTTTTGTTGTAATTATTACTCTGCCAATTGCAGTAATGATGTCATTTATTCCAATGTATTTTATGGGTTTAACTTCAAATATTATGTCTCTTGGTGGAATAGCAATTGCAATTGGGGCAATGGTAGATTCTGCAATTGTAATGGTTGAAAATGCACATAAACATCTTGAAAGATGGGAAGAAACCGGAAAGAAAGAACCCAGAATACAAGTGATTATGAACGCTGCAAAAGAAGTTGGTCAACCATTATTTTTTGCACTCCTTATTATTACTGTATCTTTTATGCCAATCTTTGCTCTTGAAGCACAAGAAGGAAGGTTATTTAAACCACTTGCTTACACCAAAACTTTTTCAATGTTCTTTGCAGCTCTCTTATCTATTACTTTAATTCCAGCTCTAATGGGAATCTTTATTAGAGGGAAAATACAACCAGAAACACATAACCCTATAAACAGGTTTTTAATTAAAGTCTATGACCCAATAATTAGGTATGTTTTAAAAGCACCAAAAATGGTAATTGCAATTAGCGGACTAATCTTTATTTTAAGTTTGCCAGTAATTGGAAGTTTAGGTTCTGAGTTTATGCCACCTTTAAATGAAGGTACTCTTTTATATATGCCAAGTTCATTACCAGGTATTGGTATTTCTGAAGCGTCAAGGCTCTTACAGATTCAAGACAAGATAATTAAAAAGGTTCCTGAGGTTTTATCTGTTTTTGGGAAAGTAGGTAGAGCTGATACATCAACAGATCCAGCACCACTTGATATGTATGAAACTATTATTAATTTAAAACCAAAAGAAAAATGGAGACCTGGAATTACTTGGGATAAGTTGATTGAAGAGTTAGATAAATTATTAAAACTTCCAGGTACAACCAATGCCTGGACAATGCCCATAAAAACCAGATTAGATATGCTGACAACTGGTGTAAGAACTCCAATTGGAATTAAAATATTTGGTTCTGATTTAAAAGTAATAGAACAAATTGGACAAGAAATTGAAAGATTGATAAAAAATGTAAAAGGTACAAGAAGTGTTTATGCTGAACGTGCTGGTTCTGGATATTATATGAATATAAATATTGACAGAGAGAAGATTGCAAGACATGGATTAACTATAGAAAGTGTTGAAATGGTTATTGAATCAGCACTTGGCGGTGAAGAACTGACAACTACAGTTGAAGGCAAGGAAAGATATACAGTAAATGTTAGATATTTGCGTGAACTTAGAGATACACCAGAAAAAATAAAAAATATTTATATTGAATCACCACTTGGATATCAGATTCCACTTTCTGAAGTTGCTGAGGTAAAACTTGAAACTGGTCCAATGCAAATAAGAGATGAAGATGCTTCCCTAGTCGGTTTTGTTTATATTGATATAACAGATAGAGATATTGGTAGTTATGTAGATGATGCTAAAAAAGTTTTAAATAAAGAATTAAAATTGCCTGCTGGTTATGGACTTGAATGGACTGGACAATATGAGTTCTTACAAAGAATTGAAAAAAGATTAGCTCTAATTATTCCTCTTACTATATTTATTATTTTCTTTTTCCATTACATGGCATTTAATTCAACTATAAAGTCTTTAATGGTAATGCTTTCTGTTCCCTTTGCACTAATTGGTAGTTTATGGTTTTTACTTTTGTATAAGTTTCATTTTAGTGTTGCTGTTGGAGTTGGCTTAATTGCACTTATGGGAGTAGCAATTGAAACAGCTATTGTTATGATTATATTTCTTGATGAGGCTTACGAGAGACATTTAAAAGCTGGAAGATTAAATACCATAAAAGATTTAGAAGATGCAGTACATGAAGGTGCAGTTCAAAGAGTAAGACCAAAGTTAATGACAGTATGTGTTGGAATAGCTGGACTTCTTCCAATCATGTGGAGTCATGGAGCTGGTGCAGATGTAATGCAAAGAATTGCAGCACCTATGATTGGTGGATTGATTACCTCTACCATTTTAGTTTTGGTTATTGTACCTGCGATTTATTTTTTGTGGAGGAAAAAAGAGCTTTCAAAGACAAATCAATGATTAAACTTTGACCTTATCAATCATCTTACAAACATTACTTTTATTTGATTTACTATCTTCCTCATGGCAGCAGTTTAAAATGTATCTTTTTAAATCCCTTTCAATTAATTTTAAATTTTTTATTTTTTCTCTAAGTTCTATTATTTTTCTCTGTGCTAAATCTCTAACTTTTGGACATGGTGATTTTCCAGAATTTCTTTCTCGTAGAATAAGTTTTATTTCATCTAAAGTAAATCCAATATTCTGAGCTTTTTTAATAAATACAACTAACTGAACATCATCTTTTTTGTAGTATCTGTATTTAGCACTAGATTTATCTGCGGGTTGGACAAGACCAATTTCTTCATAGTATCTTAATGTACTAACTGTAGTACCTATAATTTTGGCTATTTCACCAATTTTTATTAGACCTTTAAGATTATTTTCCATTTTTAGGACTATCCCTGTTGACACTCAAGTTAACTTTAGAGTGTACATTTATATTGTACCCAAAAATTAGGAAGTTAAAAATGAAAGATGAACAATGAAAAAACTAAACGTGGAAAAAATGAACCTTGTAGCACTCGTCTCTGCTATTGGAGCTGCCTTAACACCAAAGCTTGTATGTCCTGTATGTTGGCCAGCATATGTGGCTCTAGCAAGTGCTCTTGGACTTGGCTTTTTGATCAATACAAAAAATCTTTTGATCATTTCAATTGTTTTTCTTTTAATAGCTCTTATTGCACTATATAGTCAATGCAAAAAGAGGAAGGACTTCAAACCATTTTGGCTTGGTCTTGCTGGTGCTTTACTTATCCTTGTTGGAAGATTTGTTCTGGGCAATTTGATTATTCTATATAGTGGGGCTGTACTTTTAGTATTTGCTTGTATTCATAATGTTTTTGATTTTTGGCTAAAAAGAAAGAAAAAAGACTGTATGAGTTGTGAAAGTGAAATAAAAACGGAGGTGAATTAATATGACAAATAAACGAAAAGTAGAGGTGTTTACAGCTGGCTGTCCAGTATGTAAACCAGTAGTAGAGTTGGTTAACCAGTTAGCATGTTCTTCATGCGATGTGATTATTTATGACATTAGGGAAGGTTGTGAGACTAACGAATGCAGAGATAAGGTCAAAGCTTATGGCATTACACAACTGCCAGCTATAGCAGTTGATGGCAAGCTTCTTGATTGTTGTAAGAAAAACAATATTACAAAAGAATCGCTGCAAGCTGCTGGAATTGGAGTCAGATAAATTGTCATCGTTTAGTACAGGCAGAATTTGTTAGATTGAATAATTATGCAGATGACTTTAAGTTCAAAAATAAAATGTCCTGAATGTGGATTTGAAAAAGAAGAAACCATGCCAACTAATTATTGTTTATTTTTTTATACTTGTACTAAGTGCAAATCAATGTTGAAACCTAAAAAAGGTGATTGTTGCGTTTTTTGTTCATATGGTACTGTGAAATGTCCACCAAAATAAGATGAAATAAACTATTATAATTAAAATACGACTTTAGATTTTTGTGAAGGAAGAGAGGACTTAACAAAGCTAAAATCCTATCTCAGTTACTATGACAATGGCAATTTAAACAACAAATGATACAACTAGGACAATGTGCCTTAGCTCGAATAGTGTAAAAGGTAGTAAAAGCACTTATTAAAAGAAATATTATTATGTAATGAGCACAAGCATATATTTTCTTTGAGTGTTTACGAATGATTTTTCTAGCCTGGTTAATTAAGCCAGTAATCTCTTTCATTGATATTTCGTAAAAGGCTTCTCTGCCTTTTTTAACTTTAGTAACTAATCCACACTCTAAAAGACAAGATAAGTGTAGAGAAGTATTTGGTTGTGAGAGCTTTGTGATTTTTACAATTTCTGAAACAGACTTTGGTCTTTCAATTATTGCTTCAAGAATAGATAGTCTTGAAGCATCTGCTAATCCTCTAAAAAATCTTGATTGAAGCTCAGTTTGGTCTTTTATCATAATTTATATAGTTATATAAGCATACACTTATATATTAATCAAGTACTTGCCTTAAAACATAAGATAATATCTTATTTATTGGGGATAAATTAGATGTATACTAATGTCCCAGATAACGAACTATAAGACTATATGTGCGTCCTTTAAGAATGAAATGATAAGGCTAGTAATAATAATCAGTATTATATTTTTTGCTACAGACTGCTGGGCTAAAACTTTGTTATTAGAACAAAAAAACATAAAACAAGAAGTAACAAATCAAGAGGTACCAGCTACATTAAACTTACAACAGGCAATAGACTATGCAATTAAAAACAATAAACAAATAAAAGCACTCTCAGCTACTTTACCAATTACTGAAGCAAATCTAATAATTGCAAAATATAGACCAAATCCAATATTTTCTTCTCAAAATGAAGCTGTAAAACAAGGTTCACTTCATCCAGCTCAAATAGCGATACCGCTTGAAGTAGGAAGAAAAAGATATTGGAGAGCTAAGGTAGCTAAAGAACAAATATCCAAGACAGAACTTGAAATTAGAAAAGCAATCTGGGAAACACATACCCAGGTTCACGGCTCATATAGTCAAGTAGTTGTTTTAAACTATTTAATTGAAATTGGAAAACAAAGAAAAGAGTTTTATGAAAAGTTACTTCAAATTGCAAAAGATAGATTTAGTGCTGGTGATGTATCTGGACTTGACCTAGAGAGAGCAAATCTTGAGCTTTTAACTGCTGAAAATGAACTTAATGAACTTCAAGGAAAATCAAAGCAGGCAAAAATAGACTTTAATTTACTTCTTGGCATTTCCCCCGATAATGAAACTGCACTTGAAAATACAGACAGCTTAAAGCCTAAAGAAAAAGTTTCTGATAATCCTGCTATTAAAGATTTGCAAATAGATGCTCAGAAAAACAGATTTGAAATAGCAATCTTAGAAAAAGAATATGGAATTACTGAAGCACAGCTTAAACAAGCAAAGTGGGAAATAATACCAAATCTTACTATTGAAGGTGGTGCAGTAAAGCCAAGTGTTGGAACTAATATCTGGGGACCATACTTAGCTGCTCAAGCAGAACTTCCGGTGTTTAATAGAAAACAAGGGGAAATTAAAAAGGCAAAGGCACAGCTTGATTACTTAGAAAAAGAAGAAGATAGATTAAAACTTTTAATTCAATCTCAAATTACAGATGCACTTCAATACTTTAAAGTAAGAGAAGAACAATTAAAAAGATACGAAGAAAAGTTACTTAGTCAGTCCAAAAATATACTTGAACTAATAGAGTTTGGCTACCAAAGAGGTAAGCTATCTCTGACAGATGTATTAAATGCTGAACAAAAGAACAGGGAAGTAAAGCAAGCATATTTGCAAAGCATTTTGAATTATCAAATTGCATTTTCTAATCTTGAATATGCTCTAGGTGTACCTT
The DNA here is from genome assembly GCA_023250195.1 of Candidatus Melainabacteria bacterium. Classification (GTDB taxonomy): domain Bacteria; phylum Cyanobacteriota; class Vampirovibrionia; order 2-02-FULL-35-15; family 2-02-FULL-35-15; genus 2-02-FULL-35-15. Next base: position 615,654 of record JAHFBF010000001.1, read on the forward strand.
TAGATAAATTAGGAGAAAAATCGTAATAATGAAAAAAATAATAGCAATCTTGATTTTATTTGTATTTTCACTCCCAGCATTATCAGAGTGTGGTTGTGGAGAAACTAAGTTTAAAGCAGCTAATGAAAAAATTAGTGCAAATGAAATAGCAAAAGAAGCCTTTAATATTGAAACTAAAAAAGTTGAAGAACAAATTGTAGATGAAGCAATAAGAACTACAGGGCAAATAGAAGAAATACCAACTAACCACTTTGATATAAATAGTCCTGTACAAGGGAAAGTTCAATCAGTTCTTGTTACTCTGGGTGATTTTGTAGGAGTTGGCAAGCCTCTTGTTGTAATTCAAAGTACAGAAATTGCAAGATTACAAGCAGAAATAAGTCAGCTAAAAGCTGAACTTGAACTTGCAAAAAGTAATTATGAACGAGAGCAAACCCTTTATGAAAAAAGTATAAGTCCAAAAAAAGAGTTTGAAGCAGCAAAAGCAATTTTACTTAGCCAGGAAGCTAAACTAAATGCAGCTGAAAGTAATTTAAAAATACTTACTCAGCAAGACATTACTTCACAAGGTACATTTACAATAAAAGCTCAAAAAGCAGGAACTATAGTAGAAAAGAAAGTTACAGTAGGTCAGATAGTGGTTCCAGATGAATTGTTGTTTCATGGAATAGACTTATCTAGCGTTTGGGCAAGTGCTGATATTTTTGAAAAAGACTTAGCTAAAGTTAAATTAGGTCAGATAGTAAGTGTTGTTTTAGATGGAATACCTGATAAAACATATGAAGGAAGAATAACTTATGTAGGTTCAGTAATAAACCAAGATTCTAGAACTTTACCAGTAAAAACCACTTTGCAAAACAAAGATAGTCTTTTAAAGCCAGGGGCATTTCTTCAATTTTCAGTCTTTACTGGTGAAAAGAAAAACTCAATTATTATTCCAAGAACTGCATTAGTAGAAGTAGATAAAGAAGGCACAGAAGGTAAGCATAGCCATATTGTTTACATTAAAGAAGATAAAAAGTTTATACCAAGAAAAATACAAGTTGAATCACATGATTCAAATAATGTTGAAGTAGTGTCTGGTTTAAAAGCTGGTGAAATTATTGTTACAAATGGAGCTTACCAACTTCAATTTGGAAAGAAAGAAGAAGAACATGAGCACCTAAAACCAGAGTTTAATCTACCACCTTACTTAGTTATTATTGTTGGAATAGTAATGCTTCTAATTGGCTTCTTGTTTGGAAGAAGAAAAAGGTAATAAGTTTTAATGATTAATAGTCTTATAAAATGGTCGCTTGAAAATAGGCTTATTGTAATTGCACTTGGAATTATTTTATTTATCTTTGGGGCAATTTCAGCAGTAAATACACCTGTAGATGTTTTGCCAGAGTTTGCACCACCACAAGTAGTAATTCAAACTGAAGCACCAGGATTAGCTAGTGAAGAAGTAGAAGCACTTGTTACTATTCCACTTGAAAGTGCCCTAAATGGTACTGCAAAAATCCAGACAGTAAGAAGTAGCTCCATTGAAGGACTTTCTTTTGTTACTGTAATCTTTAAATGGGGCACTGATATATACCTAGCCAGACAGCTTGTAACTGAAAAAGTTCAGCTTGTAGCTTCAGCTTTTCCAAAAGGAATTAAAACACCAGTTCTTTCACCAGTTACTTCCCCAATTGGAAGCGTTTATTTCTTTGCACTTACAAGTAAAAACACACCTCTAATAGACCTTAGAACGTATGCAGATTGGGAAATAAGAAATAAACTACTTTCTATTTCAGGAATATCAAAGGTGCTAACTTATGGTGGAGATGTTAAACAGTACCAAGTTCTTGTAAGTCCAAATAAATTAAAACAATATAATGTAGGACTAGACCAGGTTATAAAAGCAGCAGATAAAGCAAATGTAATTGTTGGTGGTGGCTATTTACTTGAAGATGACAGAGAATATTTAATCCGTGGAATTGGGAAACTACAATCAATAGATGAGCTTGGAGATTCAGTTGTTGCTGTTAAAGACAATACACCTGTTTGCCTAAAGAACGTAGCTACAGTAAAAATTGGACCTGCATTTAAAAGAAGTTATGGCAGTGTAGATGGAAAAGAAGCAGTAATTGTTGCTGTTAGTAAGCAGCCTGGAATAAATACTATTGAAGTAAATAAAAGAATCAAAGAGGCATTAGATAATTTAAAAAAGACATTGCCTAAAGATATAAAAATAACTCAGACTTATAGTCAGTCTGACTTTATAGATGTATCTATTAAAAATATTATTTCAGCAATTATTGAAGGTTCAATACTTGTAATTATTATTTTATTTTTATTCCTTGCAAATTGGCGTACAAGTGTAATTAGCTTGACTGCTATACCACTGTCTCTAATCGTTGCAATCTTAGTTTTAAAAGCATTTGGTCAAACTATAAATGCAATGACACTTGGTGGACTTGCTGTTGCTGTAGGGGAAATAGTAGATGATGCAATTATTGATGTTGAGAATGTTTATAAAAGGCTCAGACAAAATAAATTAAGTACAAATCCAAAACCAGCTCTTGAAGTAATATTTAATGCTTGTATTGAAGTAAGAGCTTCGGTAGTTTATGGAACCTACATAATTACAGTGGTATTTTTACCAGTACTATTTTTAAGCGGTCTTGCAGGGCAAATATTTAAACCACTGGCACTTGCTTATATAATTTCAATTTTTGCTTCGCTGTTTGTAGCCCTAACACTTACTCCTGCAATGTGTTTTTATCTAATTTCAAAAGATAAAGACCTAAAAGAACATGAACCTAAACTACTTACTAAAATTAAAGAAAAATATACAAAGCTATTAGATTCAATTTTAGAAAAACCAAAGAAATTAGTTATTTCAACAGTCTCAATATTAGTTATTGCACTTGGTATTTTCTTCTTTGTTGGCTGGTCATTTTTACCAGAACTTGGAGAAGAAAACCTTGTCATTATGGCAATTTCTCCACCAGGTACTAGCTTAAAAGCTACACAAGGAGTTGCATTAACTATGGAAAAAGTTTTGCACAAATATTCAGGAATTATAAGGGTTGGAAATAGAGCTGGTAGGTCTGAATCTGATGATGAACCAATAACAGCTAATATCAGCCACTTTGATGTAACTCTTAAGCAAGGTATTTCTCAAGGTAACAAAGAAAGATTAATTGAAAACATTAGAGAAGATTTTGAACAGTTACCAGGTGTTATTACCTTAATTAGGTCATTTATTACTGAAACAATTGAACAAGTTGTAACAGGAGAAAGAGCACCAATTGTACTTAAGTTATACGGCAATGACCTTGAGATTTTAAGAAAATATGCAGGTGATATTGTAGAGGTACTAGAAGAAATAAAGTCACTGGAAGAAGTACAAATAGAGCCAATATTTGATATACCTCAGGTTCATATAAAAATTAAAAGAAAAATTGCAAGTAGATATGGTCTAAGTGTAGGAGACTTGGCAACTACAATTCAAGCAGCTTTTAATGGGGTAGCAGCACCACAAAGAGTAATAGAAGGACAAAAAGCATTTGATTTATTCGTTTGGTTTGAAAAGCCTTATAGAAATAATATTGAGGTTATAAAAAGCACTTTAATAGATACACCAACAGGAGCTAAAGTACCGCTTGGTCAGATTGCAGATGTTATTGAATCTACAGGACCAAATATTATAAATAGAGAAAAGGTTTCAAGAAGAATAGTAGTTCAGGCAAATGCTAAAAAGGGTGATATTTCAAAAGCAGTAGAAAAAGCACAAGCACTAATTAGTAAAAAGATAAAGTTTCCTGAAGGATATTTCCTTGATTTTGAAGGTGAATACCAACAGCAAAAAGAAGCAAACAGTAAATTACTTTTACTTAGCCTTTTAATACTCGCTGGAATATTTTTAATACTTTCTCTTGCATTTAAGTCATTTAAGATAGCCTCAATAATTATGGTTAATCTACCGCTTGCTTTAATCGGTGGGGTGGTTGCCATTGCTTTCTTTGGTGGGGTAATAAGCATTGCAAGTGTAATTGGGTTTATAACTTTATTTGGACTTTCAACAAGAAACACAATACTACTTGTAAACAGGTTCTTTGATATTCAAAAAGAAAATCCTAATATGCAAATAAACCAAGTAATTAAGCAGGGAGCACTTGATAGACTTCCACCAATAATCATGACAGCACTTACGGCAGCATTTGCAATGCTCCCTCTTGCACTTTTTCCTGGTGCTGGGCGTGAAATTGAACACCCACTTGCAATAGTAATCTTAGGTGGAATGTTCTCAGCTACTGCTTTAACACTTTTAGTTATACCTGTGGTTTATAAGAGGTTTCATAAGTAGATTAGATATGAATGAAGAAGCTAATGAAAAATATTTTGATGGCAAATGGTATACTCACCCAAATATTAAAAGCCCTTTAATAGCTGGATTTATTACAACAGTTTCATTTGTTTTACTTTATTTCAATTTTATAGATAAAAACATAGGAAATGTTTTGTATGTAATAGCAATAATTTATGGTGGTTATCATTGGGCTTTTGAAGGATTAAATGAGTTACTTAAAGAAAAGAAGGTCGGTATTGAGATATTAATGCTTTGTGCTACGGTTGGCTCCTCATTTATTGGAATGTTAAATGAAGCAGCATTACTTGTTTTTTTATATGGATTTGCTGAAGGGCTTGAAGAATATACTTATTCTAAAACTAAGGCTTCAATTAAAAAGCTATTGAACCTGGTGCCTACTAAAGCACGTGTAATAGATACTAACAATAAAGAAAAAGAAATACTTGCCGAGGAGCTAAAAATAGGAGATATTTTTATAGTAAGACCAGGAGAAATAATCCCTACCGATGGGGTAATACTTAAAGGCAAATCAAGTATCAATGAAGCCACTATTACGGGTGAATCAGTTCCAGTAGAAAAGAAAGAAGGGATTAAAGTCTTTGCTGGAACTCTTAGCCTTGATGGATTACTTGAAGTAAGGGTAACTGAAAACTTTAAAAACAATACTATATCTAAAATTATTAATCTTGTTCAAGAAGCACAAGAACAAAAGAGTAAATCACAGCTTTTTATTGAAAAGTTTGGAAATATTTACTCTCCAATTATTTTGGCTGTCTCTATCTTTATAATCCTTGCCTGCTTAATGTTCCATACACATGATTCTTTTATAGGGATAAAACAAGCAATTACTTTTTTAGTGGCAGCATCTCCCTGTGCACTAATTATTTCAATGCCAGTAGCTACAGCAGCAGGAATAGGTAGAGCTGGCAGAAATGGTGTTTTGATAAAAGGTGGAATGCACTTGGAAAATCTTGGGAAAGTTAAAGTATTTGCTTTTGATAAAACAGGCACTTTAACAAAAGGCAAACCAATTGTAACTGATTTGATTTCTTTAAGTAATGAGCAGGATATTTTATCAATTGCATATAGTGTTGAAAAGTTTTCACAACACCCACTTGCAAAGGCAGTAGTAGAAAAAGCCTTAGAAGAAAATATTAAAACTTTTGATATTCAAGATTTTATTTCTATAGCAGGTATGGGAGTAAAAGCAAAAGTAAATAATAGAAACATCTATATTGGTAAGGAAAAAATGTTTTCTGAAAATATGTTTAGCAAAGAAGCTGTTTCAAAGATACAAAATCTAAAAGAAGAAGGAAAAAGTTTAATGGTTATAGGAGATGATGAACAACTAATTGGGATTATTGGCTTTAGAGACGAGATTAAAGCTAGTGCTAAAGAAACAATTACAAAGTTAAAAAGTATGGGTATTGAAGTTACAATGTTGACTGGTGATAATGAAACAACAGCTCAAATATATGCAAATGAACTTGGCATTTCTAAAGTAATAGCAAATCTTAAGCCAGAAGATAAAACCAGAATTATTGGGGAGTTAGAGGAAAAATACAATACAGTAGCAATGGTAGGAGATGGAATTAATGATGCACCAGCTCTTGCAAGAGCAACAATTGGCATTGCAATGGGAGTAGCTGGTACAGATGCTGCAATAGAAGCTGCTGATATAGCCCTAATGTCTGACGATTTGAAGAAATTAATTTATGCTGTTGAATTAGGGAAAAAATCAAATGCAATCAGTATCCAAAATGTCATATTTTCTATTTTAGTTTTACTTATATTAATTCCTTCTTCATTATTTAGTTTAATAAGTGTAACTTTTTCTGTTGCTGCACATGAGATTTCTGAATTGTTGGCAGTTGCAAATGGACTAAGAGTTGGGAAAGAAAAGTTAGTTTATGAGAGTTGATACAATGAGAATTGGAAGAAATCATGCAATTTATTATTAAAGTTTTAATTTCTGCAATCATAATAGCCTTAGTATCAGAGTTAGGTAAAAGATATGCTTTCTTTGCTTCAATCCTTGCATCACTACCGTTAGTTTCTATATTGGCTTTGATATGGCTTTATAAAGAAACTAACAACATACAAAAGGTTACAAATCTTTCACATGGAATATTTTGGGCTGTTATTCCTTCATTGTTATTATTTATTGCTTTACCACTATTTTTAAAAGCAGGTTTTGCTTTTTATAAAGCTATGTTTTTATCATGCTTAATAACATCAGCAGGATATTGGATATTTATCTCTGTTTTAAATAAATTTGGAGTAAGGATTTAAAGCTATTCCTTCAAATCCAAAACTCAATTTACATCTGCTAAACAAATGGAAAAGATTAGTTTGATTAATGCTTCGAATGTTGTACAGTAGTCTTCAAAAAACTCTTGTAAAATTTAAAATCAACCTTACATTTGGTCCTTTCTGAAAATGATTTAATTCTTCAATTACAGGAAGTCCAACTGATAGATTAGTAACCCACAGTTTGTTGATTATTAATCTCATTCCTGGAGATAAAAGAACAATTAATCCTCCATGATTTTCATCTACGATATGCATTCCATTAATATTTGTTACTGGTTTTTGAACCCATTGTCCGTTTCCCTCTAGAACCAAATCCCAGGTTGAATTGTTATTAAATAAATGTTCAGGAAAGATTTTGTTTAATATTTTGTCGCTTGTTCTTACTCTGTGAGCAACCCCAAGATTAAAGGTAGCAATATCACCTACTGTACTATGTTGAGTTCCTTGGGTAGAAAACTTGTATAATCCATTTGAAGTCAATGAAAAATGCTTGAATACTTTACTTACTGCTAGCCCAACTGAGGGGTCCCATGAACCAGTACCTGGCTGGTCATCAGCTTCAAATAAGTTTCCCTGGTTAGTTCTAAATCGTCTGACCCCACTAGGAATCTTTATCCCTGCTAAGAGTGCAGCATGTAAACCAATATCATCTCTTTTTAGAAATCTATAAGCACTAGAAAAAGCTATATCGCCAAATCCAATAGAGTTTCCTACATTTATAGGTGGTCCATCACTGACTCTTTCATTGAATCTAAAAACATAAGGTGCATTTAGTGCTATATACCAGTTATCTGTGATTCCATACCCAGCTGATAAGGAAGGAATAAGTACATTTCTAAAGCTATGTACATCTTGACCATGTTTTCCCAAATTCAAAAATTCAGTATTTGAAAAGCTATCAAAGTTTGTATAATTTGTTCCAAATCCAATAAACTTTTTTCCTTTTGGTAAGGTAAAAGCTGGGATGGTTATTATAGGTCCTACAAACCCAGGACCATTAATACTGTCGCACCCACAATTACATGCTATAGCAATATTTTTATCAGTAAAAGAAATAAAAATTATGATTAGTGTAGCTAGCAAGATATAACATTTAAATCCCACTGTTTATCAACCTTTAGATTTTTAACTTAGTATGAACGCAATCTTATATTACTACTGTAAAGTTAGTTATTTTTGCTAAAATATTTTTTGTTATAAAATTAGGCTCTAGACTAGAAGATAAGCTAAGCACCGAACCTCAATAATCCCAATCCATAATCAGGATCTTTACCAGGAACTCCTAAATCATGCACAAAGTTATATTGCCTAAGTAAATCATCCATGTTTTGCATTATAAATCTTATATCCATTCCTTTTTTCTTTAAAAGCCAACTTGCAAAACAAACTTCAAATCCAACATGCCTTGGTGTTGCCATGCTAGTTCCAGACATCTTTGCAAATCCTGTTCCATCATTAGAATAGCTAATTTCATTTACACCATAGCTGACATAATCAACCTCTGAACCTTCTGAACTAAAAGTTGCAATATTATCGGTTATATCAATAGCACCAATACCTTTTACATTTGGTGATCTGGCTGGCCATGCAACCCTATCAGAAATTGGGTCAGTAAAACCAGGAATATGAACACCATAATTACCACTACAAGCAATAACTCTAACACCTAGATTTTTTAGTGTTGCTAAGTTATTTTCTGCTTGTTTAACATCATCTGTAAGTGGATCATTAGGTTTCAGTGGAACTTGAATGCTCATACTGATAAAATGAGGTCTTTCATTGTCAGGTAGTGCAATAATATGTTCAAAGGCTTTATTCATATCATCTACAAAACCCATGCCAGCATTTAATACTTTGAAATGGTAGTAATGATCTACATCAGGACAAAGACCAGTACAAATATCGCCTTTATATAAACTCAATGGTCCAATCAGTAAACCTGCCACGTGTGTACCGTGTCCTGAAATATCAGTGAACCCATCTGTACCTAAAGCACTTGTAAAGTTTTCTCTTGTAATTTTATTTTCAAGTGGTGCAAGTAATCTATGTTTTACTAAGCCTTCATCTAGAACTGCAAGTCTAATTCCTTGTCCGTTACATTTTTCTGAATACCATTTATAAGCACAAGTTTTTAAAATACTAGGACTAAACCATTGTTCTAAATCTTTGACATACTGGCAATAGGATTTAGGATTGATTTCCTGTTCTGGCGGTGGCGGTGCCTTAATAGGAGTAATTGTTTTAGGTTGTTGTGGTCGTTTCTTCCTAAAAAATAAGTTTTTGATTATATTAATGAAATTCATAAAAACCTCCAATGCCGTAGCAAGAAAAAAAGTTAAGAACATTTTCCCTGCACAAAAAGGTTCCACTGATACCTGTTTGGTACCTATTTGATTCTTGTTTTTTAAATATTTATTTTTTAGCTTGTGGTGGTTGGACTGTTGAAGGTGGTCTATGGGCAAAAGAAATCACCGTTGCAGACACAGTAGTAATCATTCCAATAAGCCAAGCTATCAATTTTGCTTGAGAATCTGGCTCTACGGTTACACCATGATTCTGAAGTCCTAAAATTAAATAGCTAATTACATTACTAATTATTGTTGTAAGACCTCTACCACTTACCCAGTGCATTACAGCATTAAAAATCATTCCTTCTAATTTTTTAAACATAGTTTTCTCCTTTGTAACCAATAACAAACTCTGTAGGCAGATTGTCCTTATAAGAAATATTTGCAATGTTCCAACCCTGTAATTGTCTTGTTTGACAATTACTGAATTGCAGGATTGTCTTTATAACTCTGTCTTGCAAGATTCATGTAGTAAGCTAAATTCTTTACATATTGCTGTGTTATAGGGAAATTGGCTTCTGGAAAGCCTCCGTTATAAATCCTGCCAACTATTTCATAATCCTTTTTATCTAAGTATGTTCTGCAATTGTCAATTATAAATTTAGTAAAAGCTAAAACCGGTTTGTCATAAATCTCATTAATAGCAAAAGATAAGGTTCCACATTTGATCAATAATTTTCCACTTGGTGTATATAATTTATCTAAAAAAGCATAATCACTTGAATGTATTCCCATGATTTGAAACAGTGAATGTGAGCAATAAGCATTTAATAATTTATCCGGTGACGGACATTTAGGATTGCGTAAAATCGCATCTCTATAACCAATTTCTGTTTTTGTAGCATATTTATCACCACGGCTTTCATTGCACATTATTGCAATATAAAAAGTATTAGGGATTTCAATACCAACTTCTTTTGCAGTTTCAACTCCTTGAAAAATCAGAGCTTCATATTTTTTTCTAATGGCAGAGATTAAATTAAGGTCTTGTAAAGTTTTAGAAGGCATTTATATCTTCCTTTTTATATCCAAAACAACACTAAAGATTTTGTCTTGGCTTTCCTTTAATTCATTTAATTTAGAAGTTAAAACTGCTACATTGATATGATCTTCTTCAACAGTTGGTTTAATTTCATTTATTTTTGTTTCAAGGGCTGCAAGTCTTGTATCATTCAATACAGGCTTGGCAACATAATTATAAAAGCCTGTGGAAATACCACCTACTGCTGTCATAATTAAAATCCCATCTTTAACAAAACCTATCATGTTTGCTGCTGGCATTTTTTTTATCCTTTCTTTATTTATGGGCAAATACAAGCTCCACTTGTTTTACCTGCCACTTGTGTAACAGTGCTTACATCAGTTAAATTATTTGCATTTGCAGTGCTGTCATTCCTTGTGCTTCCATCACTTTCTTTTAATTCATACCAAGCCCCAAATAATGCTTGTTGGGCTGCTGTTAATTGACACCATTTTTTACCAGCACCAGAATTATAAAGAGAAGTTATAACTGTCCCTGATAAAACTGAAGGTGCATAAAATATACTATCTAAGTTTCCTTTAGCACTTTGATTGGTAAATGCAGTATCACTACCGACTTGTAAATTGCCACTATTACTACCAACACTAGCACCTGGGGCACTTGTATCAGCAGTCCCATTATTTATAGAAAGGGAAAGTGTTGTACCATCCCAAGTCCCGACTACAAAATACCAAGTACCTGCACTTAAATCACCAAAGGTATTAGATTGAACATATTTTAATCCACTGCCAGTACCAATAGCAAATTGAATTCTTTTTGTATTAGAAGTAGGATAATCTACATGGGCACTGCACCCTAACAAAAATCCATCTGAATTTAAGTTTGAAAACTTAGCAATAATTGACTTAGTTAATACTTCATTAACACCGTCAAGGTTAAACCAACCACCAACACTAAAAGTGGAAACAGTATTAATGCTTGAATTACTGGCTACCCTTAAAGATTGTCCATCACTTGTGTAGCGCGCCCCTTTATTGCTGGCATCACTGTCTGATTGGATACTACAAGCCCCTGTCTGACCTACAAATCCACAAAGTTGTGAACTTGCAGGCGTGACAGCTAGTAATAAAGCTATGGTTAAAGCTAATAATCTTTTAAACATTTAGCTCCTTATAAGTTCTTACATGCAAAAGCAACGCAACGAACATCAATGACACTTGCACTAGATTGAATAGTCCAATTATTTGCTGCTGTCGTTTGTGGAATTATAATCCCAGTAGTTAAACCTCTTGTATCTGCTGCTGGTAAGTAAAGAGGAAATTGAATTGTACCTGCGGTGCTATCTCTTAAATCTATTCTTGTTGCTGTTGCTGATGTATTAGCACAAACAAAAGCAAAGATATCTAAGAAAGTGCTTGCTACAGAAGATAACAAAGTTGTCTCTGCTGTAGAAGCACTTAGAGTAATAACTCCACTCTTTACAATTAATTCACGAGCACAACCAGGGACTATAACACCTTTTCCTAATTTATCTAATAACCAATTAACAGCTTGTCCATCTGCAACAGCAGTAGGATTAGTTGTTCCAGCACGTCCACCAAGAGTAATAGGATTTGCAGCAACAGCAGTACCACTTGCAACATCACCTTCTATCTTTGCATTTCTACGTGAACTAATACGAAGGTTTGCAAATTGATTTTCAGTTACAGAAGATGGTGAAGTGTCATCAAATTGCCCTAATAGACCAACTGCTTGAATACCTGTACCTGTTGTATCTTGAGAGTTCTTGACACTTCTAGGAGTATCAAGAGATGTGCCGTTATATAGTTCATCAAGAGTTAATAGCACGCCAGGAGTTCCAGCAGTACCACTAGGAGTAATAGTGTTATAAGTAACTCCATCTCCACCGCCAAAAGCAGTTCCTAAAGGAATAGCTACGTCAGTTGCATGAACTACTCTTTGAACACCAGTGCCAGTAACACCACTACCAGTAGTGACAGTAACACCGTTTATTTGAGCAACATTCACAGCTTGATTCCCAGATATAGACACTGGTTGAGTAACAGCTGAGCCATCAACTTTAATAGCTGTAGTATTTGCACCTGTACCAGATAAATCAACTTTTAAACTTGAAGCAGTTGATTGTTGACAAGTAACTGTACCTGAAATTGGCTGTGTAACACTACTCCCATTAACCCACAATCTACCATGATCATCAACTTCAAGTGGTTCATAATCACCATCAGTTGCACCAGCACTTAAATCTATTGCTATTGCTTCTCTAACAGCTAAAGTTTGAGTTCCATTATCACCAGACATTGATGCTGAATCTTCTGGAAACTCTGTACCTGCTGTACTTCCAGAAACAACATTTACAGGTAAACCCATACTAGCTGAAACTGTTGCTAAAGCATTTCCTACATCTTCCCATAAAATAGCATTTCCTGTAATAGTTGCATCAGTGTCACCTTCAGTATATTGAATATCTGCTGCACTACCAGAGACCACATTGACAGGGACAGGATTTGCATTGTCAACATCAGTATCACTAACTTGAATATTTGCATTTAGATTTAAATTGTCATGGGTTGGTTGTGCAACATTGGGCAATGAGGAAACAGTAACAGCACCAGTATTGCAAGCTGTAATTTTTCCATCAATACTTGAAAGGCTTGTATTTCCAGTATCTTGTTTTAGAGAAGTAGCTAAAAGAGAAGTGTTTAAATTTGTTCCTGCATTACAGTTCACTGTCCCTGAAGCTGTAACAGATCCACTTACTAAAGCTGCATTTTGTCCACTACCACATTGACCTGTTAAAACTGCTGAACCTGCCATTATCGCACTTACATAGGCTCTAACTCTATTAAAACCACCAATTGGAAGAATATAAATACCATCACTTGTTGCTGTTGTGGAAGAAGTTTCTGTATTTGCATTTATTGCTTTAATCGTGATCCATTTGTTACCAATGGTAGTGGCTTGAAAAGTTATAGTACCATCCCAACTCATATCAGTTTGTAGTTGAAAAGAAGCAGCACTACAATCTTCACCACTTATAACAACAGCATCATTTAATATTGATACAACTTTAGAATCCCGTTTCAAGTCTGCATAAGTTGGCAGAATGCTTATTAAGCAAAATGCAAACAATAACGTAATTAGTTTTTTCATTTTTTATTTATCCTCCTTATAAATCCAACTCTAAAATGGCTCCTGAATTACCATTCATTCCATCTAAACCATTTCCACCACCACCACAACCAATTCCACCAGTTCCTTTAGTTCCACCAGTTAAAGTTGAACTGAAAAGTGAACCTGTTTTAGTTTTATAAACAATATCAAATAAACTTCCACTGCCAGCAGAACCTCCAACTCCACCACCTTCAGCCATTCCATCACCATCACAAACACCATTACCACCATTTGCGCCATTTCCACCTGTTCCTGTTGCACTTGAGGCACCACCAAAAACAATATTTTTAGCAATGATTTGTGCTGTTTGTCCATTTGCACCAGAACCACCACCATCACCACCAGTATTTGCACCATGTGTTCCGTTCCATATAGAACCATCCCCACTTGCAGAACCAGCATAATGGCCAAAAGATACAGAACGAGGTAAAACGGTTACTGAAATTACATCTAGTAAAACTGTTTTCCAGCCAGTACCACCAAGATTTGAAGCACTAGCAGATATTCCATCACCACCAGAACTATCTACATTGCAGCTTTGACCAGCATTCCCAGTAATATTGGAATTACTGCTAGTCCCTTTTGAACCACCATTTTTTCCATCTATTGTAGGTAAAGAACCTCTGGTATTTGTCCCTGCTGTTTTTCCAGAAGCATTTGCACCATTGCCAGCAGCAATTGTTCCATTCCAAGTTAAAGTACCACTGGCATGAAGAACATATCCATTTAAAGTTAGTGTTGAACCAGCGTCAATTGTTAAATCAGTATAGTATTTATCACTGGTCAAACTGGTATTCATTGAAATGGTTGCAGAACCATCAGCACCATTTCCCCAGACAAAATCACCAATATTATTATTAAAATAATTTAAAGTGAGTACATCTTGATTAGATGTTGGGTCAGCAACATTTGTCCACTTATTTGCACCTGCATTTAAGGTTCTTATTCCACTGACTATAAAATCAGCAGCTTGAGTGACTGCACCATTAATTGTTAAAGCATGAGTGATGATATCAATATCTTGCTTAACCCAGGACATGCTTGGATTGCAATAATATTTAATAGGAGCACTTGCATTTGTTTCATCCCAATAACACGCACCATTTGTACATGAACCTACTGGGGCTCCAGCACCTTTTGAACAACCACCTGCAGTGATTGCAGAATCTGCAGCTTCAACTTCCCCTTTCCTCATTAAATGGTTTACAGAAGTTGCAGCAACATTTTGTGTAATCGCATTTGAATAAGTCCAATTTCCAGTTGCTGATTTATCACCACCTATACTTTCATTTCCAGTATTTTTTACTACTTGTTGCCAAGTAACAACATCATGCCCACTTACACCATCAGCAACTTGTAATTTATCTAAAGTTAATCCAATACGGTCAGTTACTATTTTTGCAGTACCATTAGTCCAACAAATAGCAGGATCATTTGCTGAAGTTGATCCACGATTTACTGAATAACAAAGTCTATTTGATTCAGCACCAGTATTGTCAGCATCTAAAATCGCATCATTATCATTGTTTAAATTTGAAGTAATTCCACTAGAAAAAATCCATTTACCAGTAATTGTTTCGTTGTTTCCCCTTTGTGTTGTGTCAGTAAACAGACTAGCAATGTCATTAATAATAGTGTTCACACCATCATTAACGACTGTACCAAAATCAGAGTTTACTTGGTTTGCATCAGCACTGGTATTTGGAAAAAACAAATAAGGTATTGTTATTGCCATTGAACTTTGTGTAGATGCTTGAGCCAATGGTGTTCTTTTTTTATGCTTTTGTACTTCTAGCCCTTTATAATAAACAAAACTAAATCCCAACGTAAATGTTAGGAAAAATACAATTAGTTGTTTTATTGACATTTTCATAAGTTCAAATCTCCACACAATAAAAAAGCCACCTGGTTTAGGTGGCTAACTTACACTCTGCAATCCTTACTACTTAACTACTTACTCATCAATATATTGCTTGATTCTCTCTTTATCTTCATTAGCATCATCAGCTTTGAAATATATTTCTATAAAATAAATCACATTAGGTTTATTGTTCTTAAATCCATAAGTAATCCTAATTCCAGAATTACTACCTTTCCCTTTTAAATACTTACAACGAAACTTTTTAACTTTAAATGCTTTCCCCTTTATGAGCCCCAAATCTGATATTGGAAAAATCTTATTAGGAATTCCTGTCGGATAAGCTCTAAGAGCAGTTTTTAAAGTTTCTAAATCTTCATCAAGAGTTAAAAACTTTTTCTTGAGTTTTTCAAACTCTTTTTGAAACTCATCTACTAAAATAAATTCTATATCATTCATTTACAGCTTGACTAAATTCAGGAGTTCGATAAAAAACTAATTCATAATTTATAATATCATTTGATTTCGTTGATTCCCAAGGAATATCTTGGTGAGAAATATGGCTTATTCTCTCGGCCTTATAATCAGAATATCTTTCCAGGACTGTATCAATAACTTTTAACTCATCTCCGGAGAATACCTTTAGATTAGCCTCTTGTAATGTCACCGGTTTTTGTTGTACTTGATTATGAAATTGTGAATCTACAACTATTAATTTTTTCTCTTTTTCTAACTCTGTCAACATTGAATCTATTTTGCGAGGGAAAGGGCCTCGTTCTAACTTGACATATGTCTCTCCTGTAATGGACTCTTCATATAATTCATAGTGGTCAAAATCGCAAAAATACAATAACTTGCAAAGTAACGTTTTGCCAAAGTTATCTTTACTAGCACACTTATGAGAAAGATATAAAATTAGATTTTTATATTTTTCTTTACTTAGCGTGGAACTTTTAGTTATAATTTTATCCATCATTTTTAACATACCCTTTTAGTTTAAACTATATGCACAAGCTGTTAAGAATTCCTTAAAGTTCCATATTAAGTAATACTACTACTAGAAATATGTAGTTAGGGGGTAAAGTAATGAGATATTTAGCACTATTTAGAAAACACTCAAAATATTACTAATTATGAATATGAGGTAATTAATAACCACCACTACTAGAAGAAGCACTTGGCATTAATATAGGACTTACGCCAGAACCATCTTGACAGACGGGTTTCGTAATTGTTGAATCAAATAATCACGCAGCTGGTCTTTTTTAATTGTGTAAATTGTTTTACCCGACTCATAAGCAATTTTTTTA
>JAHFBF010000006.1 GCA_023250195.1 Candidatus Melainabacteria bacterium
TGGTATAATTAATTTTAAGAGGCAAATAAATATGCGTTCAGTTAAAAAGGTAAAACATTTAAATGATTATAAACTTGAAGTTGAGTTTAACTCAGGTGAAATAAAAGTAGTTGATTTATCAAGTCACTTAGATGGAGAAATTTTTGAACCTTTAAAGAAAGTAGAGTATTTTAAAACAGTTAAAGTAAATCCAGAATTTGAAACAATTTACTGGGAAAATGGTGCTGATATTGCACCTGAATTTTTATTTGACATTGGTAAGTAAAAATCGGGACTCAGGTACAAAGTGAGAACTAAATTAATGGAGCATAATGGTCATATTTACATACCTGACTTAGCTCCTGCTGCGTGATTTAACAGGACCCCTAGTGCTCTTCGTTATTGTTTATCCACTACTCACAGGGACAGATTTGGTTTATCATGCAAAATTATAAGATATTACAATCTTTCCAGGGAAGAATATTTATGCCATTTCGTTTTTGGCTATCATTGCCTCCATATATCAAGTAAGAATCTTTACTAGTCTTCCCTGCAATCTTTCTCCAATATTCTATATTCTTAAACATTTCGCTATTTATAGTCTTTCCTGATTTGATTTCAACAGGAGTTAAATTCAATCCTTTATCTAATATACAATCAATTTCATGCCCAACCTTATCTCTCCAAAAATAAAGATTTGCTCTTGAACCCTTATTAAACCTACATTTTAGCAATTCACTTACAATGAATGTTTCAAATATATTGCCTCTAAGTGGATGGCTTTGAATCTGGTTCTTTTTTTTAATTTCTAGAAGTGAACACATTAATCCAGAATCAAGGAAATATAGCTTTGGCATTTTAACTAACCGTTTGTTAAAATTTTTATGATGCGGATAAAGTAGATAAATAATAAAACTTGCTTCAAGAATTGAAATCCAGGATTTAATAGTATTATGACTTACTCCACAATCAATAGATAAAGAGGATAAATTAAGTAATTGTCCAGACCTTCCTGCACACATTTTTATAAATTTTTGAAATGAATTTAAATTTTCAATGTTTTTTATCGATCTGACATCCCTCTCCAAATATGTTTGTATATAACTAGGGTAGAAATCTAAGGGATTTATTTTAGAGCTATATAGCCTTGGATACATTCCTTTAAATAATATTTCCTCAAGGGATGTCACTTTTCCTACTGATGAGATTAGTTCATCAATGGATAAAGGTAAAAGATTTAACAAGGCAACTCTTCCAGCTAAAGTTTGAGTTATTTTTTCTAGGAGTAAAAAATGTTGAGAACCACTTAAAATAAACATTCCAGGCTTATTTATATCATCCACAATACCTTGAATATAGGAGAATAAATGTGGAGATCTTTGGACTTCGTCTAGAATTGCACCTTTTGGATATTCATTTAAAAACCCTCTTGGATCATTCTCTGCATAAGCTAACATTTCAGGGATTTCAAGGGAAACGTAAGGCTTGTTCTTAAACACATTCTTTATAAGAGTAGTTTTACCAGATTGTCTTGGTCCTACCACAGAAACAACAGGATATTTTTTTGATAAGTATTCTAATTTCTTTGTAAGGCTTCTTTTTATCATGACATTCATCATATACCACAGTGGACAAATTGTAAATCTAACTTACAATTTGTCCATATCATAAGTGATGATTTTGACACTAGCAGGATTTGAACTATAATTCCAGAAGTTTGAACCAGTTTATCTACAATAAACTGGGATATGCTTAGGAATTCGACGTAAGTATTTTTGGTTAAGATAAACGTCGGGCCTCAGGTACAAAGTGAGAACTAAATTAATGGAGCATAAGGGGCATATTTACATACCAGACTTAGCTCCTGCTGC
Source organism: Candidatus Melainabacteria bacterium (assembly GCA_023250195.1). GTDB lineage: Bacteria > Cyanobacteriota > Vampirovibrionia > 2-02-FULL-35-15 > 2-02-FULL-35-15 > 2-02-FULL-35-15. Next base: position 1,851 of record JAHFBF010000006.1, read on the forward strand.
ATGATTTAACTGTACCCCCTAGTGCTCTACACTATTGTTTTACTCACAGGGACAGATTTGGTTTATCATTACTATTGATTTTAGAGTAGTTTTAATATACACAAGTATAAACTATACAAAAAAACTATCTTTTAGATTGATATCAAACAATTTTTAATAAAACTAGATTATACTTTAGTTGATCTATTGCATACCTAAATACATGAAATCAAATTTAAAATGGGTTTATATCTGTTCTATTATCATAGCGTTAATTATATTAGTGGAATATAAAGCAGAATCAAAAAATAATTTTTATCAGGTTAGTCGCTTTGAAACAACAAACAGTTCAAGTCAATTTAGTATCCCTGCCTGTTCAAACTGTGATTCAGCATCTGAGCCAATCTGTTCAGGAACTACATCACCACAATGCCCGCTAGATGATAGTGCTTCACCAAGTTGCCAGTTTATTGGTAATCTTTGTAGTCCTAGTTGTCCTGGTACAGTCTTAGATCCAAATACTGGCTTTCCCGTTCCTGCTACCCCTTTCTGTAACACAAAGTATCTTATAATCGATGGCTTAGGTGCTGGCATACAAATTTTTAGTACAAGTGACAATCCTTTAAAAATCACAACAGCAGTAAACTCTACAACATTCTCTGATGGATTAATTAACAGCCCTGACCAGAAATGTCCAGGGGCAGACTTATACTTTGATGGAACAATTTTTAATTATGTACAGAATAGTCTTGCTCCAGAGCCATGTGGTTTTGGACATGTTGTAATCTTTAACAAATTACCAGAACGTTTAAGCCTGGTTTCAAAAATCATAACAAGCACAGAGCATGCACGTTCTAGTGCAGAAGGGTTCTTTCATCTTGACTATGGAACCGCATTAAATGAGGTAATCTATTATTCAAATAAACTTAATGAATTAAAAAACTTGATTGCTAAATCAAAAGATTTAAAGTCTGCAAAAAAGAAAACAATCTTACGCAAGATTGAATTAATAGTTAGAGCAACTGCAATTGCCAAATCAAATCTTTCAAACCTGGCAAATGCTCAGAGTAAGTTTGAAGATATGGATCCTAATCAAAGAGATGCAACACTTAATGCGCTATCAAAAGCTCAGGATACTGAAGTGGAAATATTTAAGATACTGTTAAAGTTTGACAAGATTCAATAAAGGAGAAAAATGGAAAGAAGTAAATTAATCGCACTTGTTTTCTTAATACTGTTTTCTGTAACATTTGCCAGTACAGAAAATGTAAAGGTTAAAGGACAAGAAACTTCGATAATCCTTGATAACAATTTTATTGGTACCTGGCAAGGTAAAAACCCAGCTCCTGAGTTTAGTTCAACTAGTCTTGCAAACTGTGAAACATCAGTTGATTGTCCTCAAAAAAATATTCACTGTGATCATGAAGAACTATATTTAGTTCAAACATGCGATATGTGTGCACGTTGCGTAAAAGCTTCGCATATAATTACGCTTAAACTTTGTTTAGTTGATGGAAAAATACAAGGCACTGTTCAGCAAGGCGGTATTCTAAATAAAGGAACAATAATATCCCAAACGGTTTTTGCACCAAGTAATGTTGTTCTAAATATCCAGGATAATAAGGGAAAATTAAGTACATTAACTTTAAAATTATCAGCTGATGGCAAAAAACTTCATGGAACTTTCTCTTATGGTATAGGCTTTGATGCAAGAAAGTTAAAAGCAATTGGTTGTGGCTAGCTTCTGTTGGCTGGGAACCAATCTACATTCTCTAACATAATTGATTTTTCGGGACTCAGGTACAAAGTCGGAACTAAGTTAAGAGAATATATAGGGCATATTTTTATTCCGGATTTGGCTCTGTCTAACTGATTAGTTTCAATCTAGTTATTATTTTTATTAGATGTTTTAGTTAAGCGCGTATGTATAGGAATGAAGTGACTATCATACTGCCTTAGTACAACACCTATGTCAACCAATAAATCATAAATATAGTCTGCACCTCTTTTTGCGTCGCAAATCTCAAAAGAATATATTGCATAGCCCAAACGCTCATGCAATGCTTTTGCAAAAATGAATGGTACGCCTATTCTTCTTGAATCCAAAACATGATCATAATTTATTTTTAAAAACGTAGCCGCTGATGGGCAATTATAAGCATTCTGAAGCACAGATTTATATTGTTCAAATAAACCTCTATATAAAATGTCAAGAAATTTTACTGCTCTTACTGATAATCTTCTATTTATGTAAGGTAAAGATCTAGCAGGAGAATAAGAAATTATTGAATTATTTAAGCGACTGACTGCCGCCATTCCTAACATTCCCACAGGATGAAGATCTTCCGGAGGAGTAACACCCTCAAGGCCAGTTATTACGCAATCGCTGCCGCTACTTGAAATTGCAGGAGTACTGCCACTTGATGAAGCACATGTTACAAAATCTTCTGAGCTAGCTGGTGGCACTGAATCAGTCATGATGGGCGGTACATCAGGTGCTAGAAGCGGTATTCCAAGATCATTACCAACATATCCTTCTTTACAAGCTTTGAAATTTTGATCATGATCACATTCATAAATACTGTTGTAATCAACACAGTCACACCCATAAATAGGATCGCGATTAGTACAATCTTCACGTGATGCCGAAAAAGATGGAAGCAATAAATATAAAATTATAACTACCAAAAGCAAAGAAATAATATTTATTTTTTTCATTATATTTTTCCTGTCAGCTGGTTTTTTTAAGACAACTTCAAAAAGTAATAATAGTGACGAAAATACAATAGCAATGTTTCAGAAAAGACTTATCGGACCGGCGAGATTTGAACTCGCGACCCCTACCACCCCAAGGTAGTGCTCTACCAAGCTGAGCCACGGCCCGATAAGAAATCATTTTAACTTATTTTTTAGTGAGCAAAAGCTAACTAACACTAAACATTATATAACCAGTATGATCTTTATTTTGACAACCATTGCAATAATTCTGGTGATGAAGCTCTTTCGAGTTGTTTATAAAAACTGTCTACTTCGTTTGCCAATCTTATTTCTTCTGGTCTTCCTATGCAGTTAATAGTTGTCCACCACCATGCACTACGTAGTGAACTTGGTAAGATCCCGTTTTCTATTGCATCTGCTACACGATTGTTTGCTTCTATTTGCTCATCCGGAGTTAAAGAACAAAATTCATTAGCTGCTTCTTCTGGAATTCCTAAGACCTTTCCTCTTTTTAAATCATCTTCTTTGCTATAACCAGTTTCTCTTAAAAGAAGTAAACTGGCTAGCTTTTCTTCAGAAGCACCAACGTATATTACAAACTCTTCAAAAGTATGTTGCTCATTAATAAATTGATGTGTTATCCCATTCCTCATAAATTCTTTCCAGTAAGGATTGACATTGTAGTAAAGATCGCTATTAAGATGAAGCAAGCTTCTAGACTTATTTGTAATGCCCCACCAGTTTTCAAAAGATGAATTTATGTCTCTTTTTTTGGAAATAGGATCTGCCATTAGAAATTCACGATTAATTTTAACTCCAAGATGATCTGGCACAAAACGTACTCTTTCTATAGCAAAGGGTATTGGTAAAACTAACCTCTGTAATTTTTCATAAATTTTCTGAGCTAGAAGTGCATCATTAGGTTGATCATAGACATTCTGTGTAATAAAAACACCAGCAGGTTTTAAGTCTGGTCTTGCTATTACAAGTGCAAGCTCTTTTAGATATATCCCAGACAAGACACTGGTTTTAGGCATTACTTCTAAAACACTTATTGTTTCACTTAATCGATTATTCGAATCAAGTGATTGTCCAGGATTGCTAGGAAGAGCAATAGCTCTACAATAGCCTTGTATTGCAGAAAGATTATTCATTGGTGAATTATTTAAATAATACTACTTAAATTCACGAATAATGATACTATACTATTTTTATTTCAGGAATTAATTTACCTTTATTTAATCTTGTCCATATCTAGTGTTACTTCATGCCCAAGCAAAGTTACTTTTTGACGACCTTTGGCTTGTTCTCCATTTAACGACTCAGGAACAACACCGATGCCTCTTGCTTTTGGTAGATTAGTTAAATCAAACTTTTCAAGCAAAGCAGGTGTAAAAATCTTTTCCTCTGGACAGATCCCTCTTTGAATTATTGCTTCTTTTAATAGTGTTCTGGAGTCATCTTCTCCGTGATCCAGAAAAACAAATTTGGCTCCAGTTCGCTCTAACCATCTTATAAGCTGAGTTCTATCTGGATGTGAAGAAAACCCACTTAAAGTAAATGATTTGGCTTTAAGAGGAACGTGGATTCCACTTGTTCCAATTATTTTTTCTCCAGAAGCTATGGCGCGAAGTGGAGAACCTTCAAGTGTGTGTGAAACAATAGCGACTGAATTATTTTCATTGCCAAGATCTCGAAAATGCTTTCTAAATCTACCTCTTAAGCCATCTAAACCAGAACTTGCCAGAATTATATTTTTACCTCCAGCCTTAATTTCAGTAGTGTAATTAAAAGGATGCACCCTGGAATGATTTCTGAAGAATTGTCTTGCTCCATCACTGTAAAGTCCTCTGTGAGTTTCGTTGCCGTAAATTTCAGTTATTGCTTCTCCTAAAGTTGAATCAACAACAATATTCAAATCATCCGGAATTAATCCATTTTCAAGGGCTGAATTTAAATGAAACAGTACTTCCTGCAATTTATTAATTGATAAAACAGGAATAAAGAAATCCCCTCCTTTTAGATAAGTTTCTATTATTCCCTCATAAAGTTCTGCAAGGGATAAATTAAAATCAGGATGAAGTTCTCTATACCCATAGGTACTTTCAAGTATTACTATATCTGCCTGTGGTACTTCTCCGCTGCTGTCTAACATTTGCTTGTTAGTGTTTCCTAAATCACCTGAAAATAAAACTCTAAGGTTTTCTTTTTCAAATTCCAGAAGGATTGATGATGCTTCTAAAATATGTCCCTGAGCTGAATAAAAAGTAGCATATACTCCTTCTGCAATTTCAAATCTTTCTAAAAGATTTCTGGGGGTTTGATATCTTTCAAATACACCATCTACTAATGCTCTGGGATAATTATCACGAAGAAGTGCTTCTGTTACTTCTTTAGTCCCTCTTGTTGATTCGATTTTCCCATTAAACCCGGCTTTAACTAAAGCAGGCAACCCTCCAACATGATCCGTATGTCCATGTGATGCCAGTAAAACTTCAATTTTTTCAGGTTCTAATAAACTAAAATCAGTTTCAGGAATTGGAACTCCTTTTTTAGGTATTGCATCACCATAGTCAAGTAAAAAAGAATCTAAACGAATCCTGGAAGGAATTACGTTTCCACCAGCACCCCCATAAAATGTTAACTTCATAACTTAAATCTACCAAAGAAATAATTGAATTACTGAAAATATAATGTAAGAAGTTTCCTTAATAGATTAAATAGCTTTAATTTTCATCAAACTTTTTAATTTCGAATATAGATTTATATTGTTAAGTGATTTATTGCTTAAACACACCACTTATATTAAGCACATTTAATAATCCAGATGAAGCAATGGATAATGTGATCACTGAAATTATTATTAAGCTAATTATACTTGTGTTTCTATCTAATTTAGTACTAAAAATTCCCAACATAATATTTCCTTTTCCACTTTGTGGTTTTCTGATTTTTCTTTTTTTATATTTCATTGCTAAGACATCATTCCTCAAAGAAAGAATTTTCTAACGCAAGATAAATTAAAAGATTCTTAAATAAAGAATATATATCCCTTATCCCTGAATTGGGAATACATTTATTTTGGTTGGGAAGTAGTAGAGGCTTACCGTAGCGAACCTCTACTATCTATGAAACCTCACAATATTGAAACTTCATAACCTATATACGTGTCATATGTAAATATGATAATTAGCGAAATAAGGATTTGTCCGATATCCGTCAAACTTAAAAAGATAATAGCAAAGTGATCTGTGTAGCAGCCACTGAGCGTTATAAAAAAACCATGATAATTCCAGATATTGCTTGGAAACGAAAAATAGGTGAACCTCTTCAATTGCCCGGTGTGGTAAAAGTCATTGGACCTGAGGGTGGGTTACCAAATTTTGATGACGGTTACTTTCAGGGAATGCCGCTTGGTGGATTTGGAGCAGGGACATTTGCACAGTCGTATAGAGGAGATTTTTCAAGATGGCATCTTGAAATTGGAAAACATATTCACAAAATAATCTCTACGTGTCAATTTGGAATATATGAAGATGGAAAAGCATTTATTTTAAATGAATGTAAACCGGAAGATGGAACTCTTTCAGAATGGAACTTTGAAAGACCAAATGGAATGTACCATGCTCTTTATCCAACAGCATATTTTGAATACAAAGATTTAAATATAATTCAAGAACAATTTTCTCCAATAATTCCACACAACTATCAGGAAACAAGTTATCCTCTTGCTGTCTTTAAATGGCACATTACAAATCCAAAAAATGCAGAAAGGGAAATCTCGATTTTATGGAGCTGGGAGTCTCTTTTTGGTAGTAAAGAAAATATTTTTTACCAGGAAAATACATTTTGTGGATTAGTGTTTGATAATTTAATTCAGGATAAGACCTACAAATATGGACAGATGGGAATTTTTTCACAGACACAGGAAGTTGAAGTGAGTTATATAAATGCTTTTCCGAAAGGCGGAGATGGAAAAGAGATCTGGGATACTTTTTCAAAGGAGGGCACGCTTCAAATGACTCCTGTAAATAAACGGAATAAAGATTTAAAGGATTCTCCAGGAGCTATCTGTGCAAAAGTAAAACTTGCACCAAGGGAAAGCAAAACAGTAACATTTGTTCTTGCATGGGATTTCCCGATTTTGGATTCTGGTTTTGGAACAAAGTGGTACAAACGGTATACAAATCTTTTTGGAAAAGATGGTAGAAATGTTACCAGAATTGCACGCAAAGCTTTTAATAATCATGAAAGATGGATAGCTGAAATTAAAAAATGGCAGGAGACTTACTTAAAGATTGATAAGCCCGACTGGTTTAAAACACTTTTAATTAATGAACTTTACTTTCTTGCTGATGGAGGGACTCTTTGGACAGCAGGCAGACCAGTCGAAATTCCATCCAGTGAGACTAAAGTTAAAGAAAAAGAAATGATCTCCGTAAGAAGACAGGAAGAGCATTTTGGATCGCTTGAATGTTACGATTATCCGTTTTATGAAACGCTTGATGTGAGATTTTATGGCTCGTTTCCACTTTTGTTTTTATGGCCTGATCTTGAAAAGCTCATAATGAAAGACTATTTCAGAACGGTTGATCTGGAAATGAAGGAAAAGAAATATTTTGATCATCCGCTTGATAAGACTACAGCAGAAAGAAAACTAAAGGGTGCTGTACCGCATGATCTTGGAGCACCTTTTGAAGAACCTTTTTTAAAGGTAAATGCCTACAGTCACATAAATATAAACCGGTGGAAAGATTTAAATTCAAAGTTTGTTCTTATGGCTTACAGAGATTTTTATTTTACAGAGAAAAAAGATATTGATTTTTTGAAAGCTTCATGGATTCCAATAGTGGATGCACTTAAGTATTTGAAACAGTTTGACAGGGATAATGATTGTCTGATTGAAAACGATAATATCCCGGATCAAACTTATGATAATTGGACAATGCATGGACCAAGTACTTACTGTAACGGACTTTGGCTTGCAGCACTGCGGGCAGCAATTGAAATTGCAAAGCTCTTAAATCATGATTATAAAATTTTCGAATCCTGGTTTGAAACTGGAAAAATGAATCTTGAATCAAAGCTCTGGAATGGTGAATATTATTTATATGATACAAAAAGTTCTCATGGAAAAGCCATAATGGCAGACCAGCTTTGCGGGCAATGGTATGCAGATCTCTTAGGGCTTGGAGATGTTTTTCAAAAAGAACGGGTTGATAAAGTCTTAAAAAAGATTTTTGATTTTAATGTAATGAAAGTTGGAGATGGAAATATTGGTGCGATAAATGGAATAAACCCGGATGGAAGCTTATTACCTGAAAGCCAGATATGGAAATTAAACACACAGTCAAATGAAATCTGGTCTGGTGTTACTTTAGCGCTGGCATCGCATATGCATTTAAGAGGGATGAAAAAAGAGGCAATGCAGACAGCATTTGGTGTATATTCAGTTATTTATGAGAAAAAAGGATACTGGTTTAGAACACCGGAAGCCTGGGATGTAAATGGAAATTTTAGAGCCTCAATGTATCAGCGGCCTGGTGCTGTATGGGCATTTGAATTTGTAAAATAGTTGTAGAGCGTCAATGGAGCTCATCTCAAAACTCTTATAGGGTAAGTTTGCATTTTGTCACATAAATATTGATTGAAAAACAAAATGTCATTCCGGGCTTGACCCGGAATCCAGACGGTTACACAATAGCGTACTTATCTGGATTCCCATTTTCATGGGAATGACAATTGACCTTATGTTGAAAAAATTAGTTAAGCTCATAGTAGGACTTTTGAGATAGCCTCCAACGACGGTTAACATAAACATTTATATTTATTGTGCTAAAATCAAAGTATTATGCTGCCATTTAATCTTGGAATCCCGGAAGTAATAGTTATTTTAGGTGTAGCTTTAGTAATCTTTGGCCCAAAGAAATTACCTGAGCTTGGGCGTAGTTTAGGAAAAGGGTTAAGAAACTTCAAGGACTCCCTTACTTCAGCTGCCAGTGAAATAAAAGTTGGCTTAACAGAAGATAACGATCAAAGCGATAAGAAGTAGTAGAGGTATTTCATGAAACGCCTTTACTACAAAGTTAACTTTGAAAGTTTTATTTTTATTTAAGCTTTAAAGCCTGTTTTTTATTGAAGGTTAAGAGGTTAATACTCTTTTTCGGAGTAGAATGTTTTTAAGTTGTAGTACTTAATTAAAAAGATAAAACATGCAGCTATCTTCAATAAATCATACAAGAGCACCTTCGCTTCCTTCTACTACTGGTTTTTGGCGTACACCATTAGTTAGAGGCTATGGAGAATCATATGTAAGCCGTGGAACAATTCCAGCAGCTGCTTTAGGTTTATTGGGGATATGGGACACATTTAGGACAGCAGCTAATCAGGAAGGAGAGCATTTTTCATTTTGGAATAATCTTTTCCGTCCCCTTAGCTGGGCATTGATGGCAGGGTTTACTTATAGTGTTACGAAACCACCAAACAATTTATTTCAAACGGATTTGGTTACTAATAGTGTAAAAGATATAGTTGACAACATTGTAGGAAAAATAGGAGATAAAGATTCTTTTGTACAAATACTAAAAAAAGAATCAGTAGAAAATCTAAACACTGCAGTTGATGGAATAATGAACAAGTCCTGTAAAGTAATAGATACTTTTTTTGATAATTTGAAAGACGATAGAAGAGAGCAGACACTTAGCATGGAAGCTATTGGTTCTTTAGCAGGTAGAGGTACACCACTGTCTGATTTATATAGTGAGGTAATTGTTAATCAAGATGGTACAGAAACCGATTATAGAGATAGGCCTGCCAAGTTAAAAGAATTACTTAAAGATAGAAGAGGTAATTGGCTGCAGATGCTTAGTGCACAAAAACGTTCTCTTGCAGAGGAAATAATATCTGCTGTTTTTGCTCCTGAAAAAAACGAGAGTGAAAGTGCACAAATTGCAACTATAAGAAGAGAAATTAACACAGCTATTGAACCAATGGGATTAACTTTATCAGCGATTCAATATAATAAATCAAGTGATCAAATAAAATTATATTTTATTAATATGAAAGGATATTCTAATGGAAGTAATAGTAATGATTCATCATTGCACCTGCTCGGGAATATAGTTACTGTAAATCCAGGCACTTTTCTTAATTTAGCAATAGATACTGCTGATAAGGTTAGTGAGCTAAGTAGAAGTGAAAATGTAGATGAAGCTCTGGCTGGGAATGATGGACCAAGGATAAAGAGACTCAATCAGGAATTTTTAGGAAAGATTAGTGAATGGATTCCCGGGTTAACTCATCACAATTGTATACAGCCTCTTCATGTTGTTTATGATTCAACAACAAATACTTACACATACAATAGTCTTGATCCAACAACTAGAATTACCCTGAATGATCCTTCAATGAAAAAGCTTAGGGAAATACTGGGTCAAGGTTCAAGTTATAGTATGTTTGGTTCTGTAGCAGGTTTAGGTGGGGCTTATCCCGGTCCAAATTTAAGAAGAGAAGATCCTGGGGAAATGGAGCCTGTTAGAGCAGGAACAGGAAACAGAGCTACAGGAACTGTTGCTGATTATAGTGAACTTAATAGAGATGAAGGAGTGCGTCCAAAAAAGAGACTTGATCCAGCAGTTGAGAAAGAACGAGTAGAAAGTGAAAAACTTTTAAACTTAATCCTAAAAACAGAGCTTGGTATAGAATTAAGAAAAAATGAAGATTCTAAATTAGTTGAACTAAAGCTGGCTCTGGTTGCCCGCCAATTAATGTATAACAGAGAAAAATCTGTACTTGGGAAAAAAGCTCTTGAATTAAGAAAAGATACTTTCTGGAAAAATCATAATTCTGAAATTGAGGCAGAGAAGAGAAGGATTGTTGCTGAGATTACAGGAAGAACAAAAGATAAAATTACTGATCAAGGGGCGATAGATAAGGAGATTGCTATAAGGCTTGAGCAATATATGCAAACTCTCTTTGATAAGAACTTTGAAAAAGAATGCTCAGCCGGGAAAATAAAAATTGAAGAAAAAGAAATCAAATTAAAGCAATTATCAGATGAAAATATGAGAATAATTAATGATGATTATTCAGATAGTGTAGAAAGAGTATTGGCAGCATTAAATGAATTATTACCAAAGAATAGTTATTGTGGTGGAGATACTCCTGGATTAGAAGGAATTAGAAAAATGGGCGAACTTGCAAAGAACTTTAACTTAAAACAGTTCCTTATGGTTGCATTAGAAGGATTAATTACTAGAAAAGGAGATGGTACTAAAGTTACCATTGAAGATAAAAATAAGCTTTCTATAAAAGAACTTTTTAGGGAATTAGCAAAGGCTACAGGGGATAAAAGCACAACCAATGCGATGGGTTGGCTAGGAAAACTTTTTAAAGTTCTGGATGAAGATCAAGCTATTGGCTTAAGAGAGCAGGCATTAGCTTTAAAAGAAGAAGCAGATGACCTGTCGGATAAAGCAAGAGTACAAGCAAGTGGCAATGATGCTTCTGTTAGTAGCTCAGCTCCTATTAAAGCCAAGTAGCTTTTACCAATAAATTTGTAAGAAAGAAAAATTATAAATTACTTAGCTGCCAGCACTTACAGTTTGCTTTTGATCGTTATCTTTATCTATCTCGACGTTTCCAGTCTTCTTCTTCTTAGGTCCTGCCCACCACTCGGCGCCGCCTTTGCCTTTGCCGTAAATGTGAGTGGAAACTGCACCGGCTGCACTGGCTGCTTCACCGAATTCCATTACTATTAAGTGTCTTTTACCCGGATATTCAGTAGCATCGCCTACTGCAAAAATCCCCGGAAGATTTGTTTTGCACATTTCATGTGTTTTAATAAATCCCTTTTCATTTAAGTCTAAACCCCATTTTTTAAGAGCATCTGCAGTAGGTTTAAAACCTGCACAGATAATAATGCTTTGTATTGGCATAGATTTTTCTTCATTTGTCTGGTTATTAAATAGAGTTACTTTTTCTACTTTCCCTTTCCCTTCAATGTTTTTAATTTCATAGGGAATAAACATATTAATTTCACCGGCTTCTGCCATTGCTTTTACCTGATTTACTGCACCAATATGTGCTTTAAACCCATCACGTCTGTGAATGAGAGTAACACTTTTTGCTACATCTTTAAGAGTGCATGTCCAGTCCATTGCACTATCGCCGCCACCAACGATTAAAAGATCCTGTCCTTTAAAAGCTGCAATGTGTTTAACACTGTAAGAAAGTCCTTTTCCATAGTATTCATCTTCACCCGGGGCATTGAGTTTTATTGGAGAAAATGCACCTTTGCCGGTAGCTACAACCACGGCTTTAGTTTGATAAACTTTTCCTGATTTGCAGATTAAATTCCAGATCCCGTCAACTTGTTTTATTTCATCTACACTTTGATTAAACTCTAAATGAGGTTCAATTTGCATAACCTGTTCAGTTAAGCTGTCAGAAAGTTCTTGACCGGTGCATTCTAAGATTCCCGGGACATCATAAACAGGTTTTTCAGGATAAAGAGCAGCAGATTGACCGCCTAAAAAATCAAGTGCTTCTAAAATCATTGGTTTCATCCCGCCGGTTCCACAGTAAAACGCAGTCATTAAACCTGCCGGCCCGCCACCAATAATTATTACGTCGTATATTTTGTCCATTTTTATTTCCTAGATAAGATGTTTAGTTTGATCTGACGATTAACAAGAATATTTGTTTATGTTTATAAACACATTATTTATACTATAAATTTAGAAAATATATTGTAATGCGCTGTAGAGATGCACCGTCGGGGCGTCTCTACACACGTTATAATAAATAATTGTTGTAAGGAGAAAACACGATGATAAATGTTGCAATTTTAGGATGCGGCGGATTAGGTCAGAATATGGCTTTGCTTATTGAGCAAAAAAAGGATTTTAAGCTTGTTGGAATCTGCGATCGTAATGCATATGTATTTAATGAAAATGGAATTCCCGGGCTCCTTGTTAAAGATGCAAAATCAGTTGAAAAGATGAAAGGTGCAATTATCTCGCCTAGCTCAATTAAAGATTTGATTTCTGCTCACAAAGAGAAAATAGATGCAATTTTTATAGCACTTCCAAATTTGCCAAATGAGTTTATCCCAAATGTAGCCAAAGAAATTATCTCAATTGGATATAAGGGCGTGATTGTTGATGCTCTAAAAAGAACAAAAGCAGTTGAAATGATTAAAAATCTTGACGGAGATTTTAAGAAGTCCGATATTTTATATTTAACAGGATGTGGAGCAACACCGGGGCTTCTTACAGCAGCAGCAGCACTTGCAGCTCAGTCATTCGTAGAAGTTCTGGATGTAACTATTACATTTGGTGTTGGCATAGCTAACTGGGAAATGTATAAAGCCACAATCCGTGAAGATATTGCTCATCTTGAAGGATTTAATCCTGAGATTGTTTCAATGATGACCGATGAAGAAATTATAAAAGAACTGGAAAAACGAAACGGCATTTTAGAGCTTCATCATATGGAACATGCAGATGACATAATGCTTGAGCTTGCAAATGTATGTTCAAGAGACAGAGTGACTACAGGTGGGATTGTAGACACAAGAAATTCTAAAAAACCAATTTCAACAAATGTAAAAATCACCGGTAAAACATTTGAAGGAAAAATTTCAACTCATCAGTTTGTCCTGGGTGATGAAACTACGATGGCTGCAAATGTAAATGGACCAATTTTAGGTTACATGAAAAGCGGATTATGGTTATATGATCTTGGTGTAAGAGGGACTTTAACTTCAGCACAAGTAATGCCGCATTTCGGGGTGGCTAAAGCTGAATATCTGGAGATTCAAAAGAGGCAATCTTCTGAACCTGCTGTAGCCGTTAAGTAGTGGTTTTTGCAAATAAAAAAACAAGAGGCTGCGTAGCTATCGCAGCCTCTTGAAGTATCCTTTTCTATACTTGTTGGTTAATCCTTATAAATTGATCATCGCAAATTAATGCTTCTTATGTCAACTAAGGATTGATTAAAATATTGTCATTGCGAGGAGGACGAAGCTTCATGGAAGCTATCTTTGGTAGTTCATGTCATTCTGAGGAGCAAAAGCGACGAAGAATCTCACAAAATTGATATCGGTCAATAGAGATTTTTTGCTAACGCTCAGAATGACATTGATGGTGGGTTAAAATAATGTTAATGAATTACCAAGAAATTATAAATAAAATAGACTTCTCAAAAATTAATTGGAACAGTATTGGACTTGTTCCTGCAATAGTTCAGGACTACAAAGATAATGAAATCCTGATGGTTGCATTTATGAATAAAGAATCTTTAGGACTTACACTTGAAAAAAAAGAAACTTATTTTTACAGCCGCTCACGAAATGAGCTCTGGCATAAAGGACATAAATCCGGTGAGGTACAAAAAGTAAAAGAGCTTTATTATGACTGTGATAGTGACACGATCTTAGTAAAGATAGAACAGATTGGTGGAGTGGCTTGCCATACGGGGAAGAGGAGTTGTTTTTTTAATAGAGTCATATAATTATGTGGTTAATAATAGGGATTTTATTTGTTCTGTCTGTAGTAATGATCTCTTTCATTGGACTTTTGTTATTTAAGGATTTACCTAATGTAAAAGAGAGACTAAAGTTTGCTATTCCAATTTTAATTGTATTTGTGGTTATTGCACTGTGTTATTTGTTTAGATGGCATGTTCCCACAGGTGAGATTGGGAAATTTATTTAGGTGAATCTAAATTTTCTTTATATTCTTGTAACCCTGGATTACATTGATTGGAGTAATGTAACTGTAGGTTACATGGATTTTAACTTTTGTTGTGTATAATCTCTCTCTGTGATTACTGAAGAACAAAAATATAAATCTTATGTCTCAAGCATTGCAGGGTTTGCATTAATGACACCGTTTGGAAAACTGTGGTTAGATTTCTATGAAATTATTAGAAATATTGGCATTAGAGGATTTATTACTTATACTTTAATATGTGGTGGTTTCTTTGTAGTTGGATTGACATTTATAGAGCATGGTCGTAGCATGTTAATTGAGAAAAGGAAAGTTTAAAATGGAAGTTGAACATCCAGAATATATAATCATAATGTTGGTTTTGTCTTCATTTATTTTTATAGCATGTTTTGTTGTTCTTAAGTATTGGGTATATGACCCTGAAAAAAAAGAGAAATTGTCAAAGAAGTAAACTACACCAAAACAGCTAACGCTCTCTCAACCCTAACTTTTACCTTGTCTTTTCCAAGCAGTGAAATTATTAAACCCAGGTCAGGACCTTTGTTTGAGCCACTTAGGGCTACTCTGACAGGCCAGTATAAATCCTTCCCTTTTAAACCTAATTCTTTTCCGATTTCATCTATTGTCTTTTTACAGTCATGTGAATCTTTAAAGTTCATTGAGTCAAGAGTTTTTAAAACCTTATCTAATATTTTCTTTGCATTTTCACTGTTCAGGGCTTTTTGATTTTCACCTTCATTTAAATTAAACTTATCATCAAAGAAAAACTTTATTAATCCCGGGATTTCATCCAGCTTATTTATACCGGCTCTTACCAGATCAATCATCTTTAAAAGCTGATCTTTGGGATACATTGAAAGGTCTAAATCTGTTTCCAGAAAGTGTTTAGAGAGGTTGTATATTTCTTCAATGGATTTTTCTTTCAGATAGTGATTATTAAACCAGTGTAATTTAGGAAGATCATAGACAGCAGAACTCTTGCTGATTCTACCAAGCTCAAACTTTTCAATGACTTCATCCAGTTTAAATATCTCAGCTTCCGGATTATCAGGCTGTGTCCAGCTCATGTGAACTAGATAATTTGCCAGTGCTTCAGGAAGATATCCTTCTCTCTGATATTTGTCTATATTTGCAATGTCGCCATGTTTTCTTTTGCTTAATTTTTCTCTGTCGTGAGTAAAAATAAGCGGAGCATGTGCAAAAATCGGAACAGGATAACCAAGTGCTTCAAAGATTGGTATTTGCTTAGCTGTGTTATGCAGGTGATCATCTCCACGAATTACATGACTGATTTTCATGTCTCCGTCATCTACTACTACGGCAAAGTTATAAAGTGGTACTCCATCAGCCCGCATAATGACTGGATCCCCGCCAAGGTCATTTGTGTTTACACAAACAGATCCTCTAATTTCATCATTCCACTTGATATCGACATGATCAGGAAGTTTAAATCTAGTGACTGGCTTTTTCCCTTCAGCTAAAAACTTATTCTTTTGATCTTCTGTAAGATTTCTATGCCTGTTATCGTATTTTTCCGGGACTTTTGCTGCTCTTTGAATTTTTCTTAACTCATCCAGCTCTTCCTGTGTACAGAAACAGCAATAAGCTTTTCCTTCATCCATTAATTTTTGTGCAAGCTTACGATAAAGATCCATTCTTTCGCTTTGATAGTAAGGGCCTTCGTCGAATTTGATATTTAACCAGTTAAAGCCATCTAATATGCCTTTAGTATATTCATCTTTATTTCTTTCCTGATCAGTATCTTCAATTCTTAAAATAAATTTCCCTTTATTTTTTTTTGCAAAGAGATAATTATAAAGAGAAGTTCTAACAGTTCCCAGATGTAAGCTGCCTGTGGGACTTGGAGCTATTCGGACTCTTATTTCTTTTTGCATAATTGGTTTTATTTTAAATTAGCAGGACAGGATTTATCCTGCCCCTACAGGTGCTATACGAACACGGATTTCTTTATTTGACATAATTTATATTCTAACGTAAAAGGAATCTTAAGACCAGGTAAAACTTAAAGATTTTATCAACTTCTGCATGTGCATTACTTTATATAAAATAAGGGTACAAATTTACTTTTGGTGGGAAAATGCCGAGAATATGTCGACAAAGAGTTGTTTATCAACAGCAATGCACTACTGTTCATTATAGTTATACTTCATACCAAACACAGGTTCAACCCGTTCAGCCTCAACCAGTTCAAGTTCAGAATCTAAGAACTTTAGAAGCATCAAATCCAAGTGTTTATGCCAGTGTAATCAGGTTTGATGTTCCGGCAGGCTCACATGTACCAATTACTTACAGCGGAACTCTTTCAAATGGTCCATCTTTTACAAACTGGAATGGAACTCTTGGAAATAATGGAACTCCAGTAGTAAACTCTGCTGTTTATATAAGGAGAGAAAGAAGAAATGGAAGAGACTATTACGTAATAGGGACTCGAGCAGGGTGTACAGCAACGTTTAATATAGCTGGTAGAACAGCTTCTTCAGCACTGCCAGTTGTTCAAACTACTGCCCAACCGACCTCTTCCCCCTCTGCACAAGTACAATCCTTAGTTACTCCAGTAAGCGTAGTTGAAGTAGGGCAAAGATTACAAGTGCCTCTAGGCATAAGTAATATTGATATGTTAAGAGTTAGATTTTCAGGTGGCCCTGTAGCACCTCCAACAGTTATAACTCCAGCTGATATAAATGAAGCTCTAAGACAGTATGAATTAGTAGACTCTACTATAAATAGTCAGTCAGGAGACTTATTATTGGATAGTCATATTAAAGAAAATGCATACAAATTTTTGTCTGGTTATGCAACTGCTCTAGCAAATTATTATCAAAGACATGGAAATGGAGCATTAGATAGAGTTAAAATGCAAAGGTATAGGAGTGAAGCAGCTCGGTACCAAGCTTTAGCAACCCAGATTGCGCCGGAAGCAAGAACAGTAACAGTTGCAAGGCAAATAGTGACTCAAGGGAATTTTCGCGGAGGAGAACCTTCTGACTTCCTTCTGCTTGCTGGTTCTCTTGCCGGGTTGAATACTTTAGAAGGTGAAAGGATATTCCTGGAAAGCATTAGTAGTTCAAGTGCATCCAACATAACCTTCCATGTCCCTCGGGCCCTTATTAACAGTAACGATGTAACACTGGTTAATCAGGATTTTGAAAGAATTACGGCTCTTGCTGATAGGGTGCGAACCAGAGAAAGTGTATCTGAAGAGACAAAAAGAAAAATTTATAGATTATGTGTTGCATATGCAAGGAGTTTATCAAATCATTATCGTGTGACTGATCCGGAAAGATCTGCTCGATTAGAAGTTACTGCACAAATGTATGAATCTTATTTGCCAAGACAAAACACTGGACAAGCACAAACGACTCAGCAAATACCCCGACCTACTCCCCCAGATCCAAATCATTTCCTTAATTTTACATTTGGTGATGCACACTCGAGTCAGCGAAATGACTATAGCAGGGCAATTTGTTTTGATTTTCATTGTGGTTCAAGTATTACAATTAGCTATCATGGAACAATAAATGAAAATGGAATAGTAAGAACTGTATCTGGTTCAACACATGATATAAATCACATAAATAATGCTCCATATGCAAATGTTCCTAATGTACTTTATGCAATGAGACAATCAAATGGGAATGGAACAGGACGTTGTGGAATTGGTATTTGTCATGGCTATAAAGGAAACATTACAATTACAGTAAATGGAAGATCTCATACATTATTTGTCCCGTAAGCTAAGTTGAGTTAGAATCCAAAAATTATAATTCTACCAAGCATATTCTCTCTATTAAGAGCAAGTATTAATCTTGTTTATTGTGGACTAATTGATCTAATAATCACAGTCACTTTGTTTATCTCACTATTTGGAATTATATGAGTGCTTCCGTCTGAGTCTCTAAGAGTAGTTGTTCTTAAATTCATTTTTTCTACTGTGCCGGAATGAGTACCAATTTTTACTTTATCGCCTATCGTAAACTGATCCTCAAGCAAAATAAAAAAACCATTAATCACATCTTTCATAAGATTTTGTGCTCCTAAGCTAAACGCTACACCCAGTAAACCAGCACTTGCAATTATGGGGGTGATGTTTAGACCAAGCTCATGTAAAATCATAATTATTGCAAGTCCAATAACTACCACATGAGAGCTTGAAGCAAGAATTTGTCTTATTGTTTCAACTCTTCTAATTTGTCTTAGCTTTTGTAAAAAATTATTGGTAGCAAGATCAATTAAATACCTGGCAAAAAAAGCAATTGCAATTATAAGTAACACTTTAAAGATACTTGGAAGAATCAATGTAGAAAGGGTTTCAAAGAAATTTTGGGAAAATGAAATAAAAGATGACATAAGAGTATTTTAGCAGTGTAGAGAATTATATCTGTATTTTTTAATTACAGGTTGACCACATTAAGTAAATTATGTATACTCAAACATTCGTTAGCAATTTTTTTATATTTCAGGAGGTAATTTCAATGTCAATGTCAGTAGTAAGAGTATATGATAATAATAATAGACCAATTCCAGTAAAGGTCATAGATTTACCTGGGGTAGGATTACCAGCATACAAAAGACTTGATCTAGCTGATAGCATACTTCAAAGAGCTTCTAAAAGTGATTTAACACCAACTGAAGCAGTACAACTGTTTAGTAATTACGATACTTCTAATAAATAAGTCTAAGTAAACAGGCTATCTCTAAATTTCTCAAGTGTAATTCTTAATTCTTTCTTTTCATTATCGTCAAGAGCTGTACCTGTATTTAATTTATCTTCCAGCTTTTTGCCGCTTGCACTTAAGTATTTAAACCACTCGGATTTAAATCTTTGAATCTCTTTTGTGCTTACGTTGTCTAAAACACCTTCATTTGCTGCATAGAGTATGCTTACCTGCTGAGCTACTGAAAGCGGGCTGTACTGAGGCTGTTTTAAAACCTCAGTAAGTTTTTGACCGCGTTTGATTTGCTGCTGTGTAGCAGGATCTAAGTCAGATGCAAACTGTGCAAAAGCTTCCATTTCTCTAAACTGTGCAAGGTCAAGTCTTAATTTACCGGCTACCATTTTCATTGCTTTTGTCTGAGCAGCACCACCGACACGACTTACAGAAATACCAGCATTGATGGCAGGCCTTGTCCCGGCATTGAATAAATCTGTTTCTAAGAAAATTTGTCCATCAGTAATAGAGATGATGTTTGTAGGAATATATGCAGAAACGTCACTTGCCTGGGTTTCAACAATTGGAAGTGCTGTCATTGAACCGCCACCAAGTTTATCGCTTAGCTTTGCTGCACGTTCCAGAAGTCTGCTGTGTAAATAGAAAACGTCTCCTGGATATGCTTCACGTCCTGGTGGTCTCTTAAGCAAAAGACTCATTGCGCGATATGCCCAGGAATGTTTTGTAAGATCGTCATAAATAATTAAAACGTGCTTACCGTTTTCCATGAACTCTTCGCCGATTGAAGCACCTGCAAATGGAGCTATGAATTGAACTGCTGGTGGGTCAGTAGAAGCAGAAGATACAATAACTGTATATTCCATTGCACCGGCATCTTCCAGAACTTTTTTAATCTGTGCTACTGCACCCTGTCTTTGTCCTATTGCAACATAGATGCAGATCGGTCTGTTTGTCTGATTCTTTTGATTAATGATGGCATCAATTGCAATTGCAGTTTTTCCGGTTTGTCTGTCACCGATAATTAACTCTCTTTGTCCACGTCCAATTGGAATCATGGAGTCAATTGCTGCAATTCCAGTTTGAAGCGGTTCACATACCGATCTTCTTTTTATAATTCCAGGAGCAACTTTTTCAACTGGTCTGAATTTATTTGATTTAATTTCACCTTTTCCATCCAAAGGTTTTCCAATCGGACTTACAACACGTCCGATTAAGGCATCGCCGACAGGGACTGATGCAATTCTTCCTAAAGTTTTTACCTGAGTACCTTCTCTTATCTCTTTTGCATGTCCAAGTAAAACTACTCCTACACTGTCTTCTTCAAGGTTTAATACCATACCTAAAGTTTTATCTTTATCATCAAATTCTACAAGCTCACTTGACATTGCCTGCTCAAGTCCGTGAATTCTTGCAATGCCGTCTCCAACTGAAATAACAGTTCCTATATTGCTTACGCTTAATTTTTCCTCGTATTGATCTATTTGTTCTTTTAATATGCTGACTATTTCATCTACTTTAATTGTCATTGCAAACACCCATCCTTTGTTTATTTTTCCTTCATCTTTTCTTTTGCCGTTAACATAATTTTTGTTTCAAACTCTCCAGCCGTCCCTTAATACTTCCATCATATACAAGATCATTTATTTTGACTTTTATGCCGCCTATCAGAGAGCGTTCAATCTTTGATTCTACTTCTATCTTTTCATCCCGTCCAATTGTATTTTTAATACTTTGCTTTAGTTTTTCCAGTGTATTTGTATCAATATCAACTGCTGAGTAAACTTCAGCAATTACAGTTCCTCTTGATTTATTTACAAGCTTGTTCAGTTGATTTTGTATTTCAGAAAGTATGCCAAATCTTTTATTGTCAATAAGTAAGAATAAAAGATTTAAAACTTTTTTATTGAGTTTTCCAGAAAATATTTTTTTTACAAATTCTTTTTTTTCATCTTTTGAAATGCCAGGACTGTTAAAAAATCCCCATGAATTGTCTACAGCATTCAGGGATTCATTTATAGTTTTAATTTCATTTAAAAAGATTTCCTGTAACAGCAAATCATTTTTTGTTAACTCAATAAGAGCCTGTGCGTAGTTCTTTGCGATTTTTTGAGATTGTTTCATATTTCAATTAATTCTTACTGGGCTTATTCAACTCATTCACAAAGTCCTCCATTAATTTTTTCTGTACCTCGTAATTACTTACTACTTTACTTAGAGCCTCCTCAGCCAGTTTGATGGCAGAATCACTTGCTGATTTTTTAATCACCTGAATTGTTTCTTCCTGGTTTGAATTAATTTCTCTTTTGATTTTTTGATTTACCTGTTCAAGCTCTTTTTCTGTTTCTTCCTGCATTTGTTTTTTAATTACTTCAGCAGTTTTCCCAGCTTCAGTTTTTATTTCTTCAATCTCAAAAATTAGATTTTCAGTTTTTTTCTTAATAGTCGAAAGTTCTTCTTCTGCTTTGGCTCTTGCCTGTTTCGCGTCTTCCAGCTCTTTACTTATTTGTTTTTTCCTCTGGTCTATAATTTGCGGCAGAAATTTATTTCCAAGATAAACAAAGGCAAGAGCTAGAATCAGTACATTTAAAAGATCTGATTCTACAAGTATCTGCCAGGGTCCTGTCTCTGAACTCTGATTTCTGATTTCTGATTTCTGATTAGTGTGAGCTGACAAGTGTTTTCCCCATCCCTAAGATTTTATTTGTAATTAAATCAGTCAACATTTTTATTTCTTTTTCAAGCTTCTGCATTACGATCTTTTTTTCTTCCTCAATTTTTTTAAAGGATTCTTCTTTTTCTTTATTTAAAGTCACCATAAGCCAGGAAATCTTTTCTTCTTTTAGTTTTTGTGCTTTTTGTGCAGATTCCTGAATTATCGCGTGTGCCTCATGTCTTGCCGCTTTGATTTTATTCTTATAATTTTCAAGTGATTCATTTGCTTTATTGGTTAGTTCTTTTGCCCTTGCATACTCACCGTCAATCAGCCTTTTTCTGGATTCAATGACTTTGCCAACGGGTTTGTATAAAGTCATGTTTAAAAGGTAAATAAATACCAGGAAACTAACTGCAAATAAGACTAGAGTAAAATTAATTTCAAGAAGCATATAACCTCATGGATCGTGCCCCCTCAGTCACTTGCCGAGGGACACGAATCACGATTTATTGTAATTGCAGGAATAACAAAATTGCAATTAAGAAAGCAAACAAACCAAGTGCTTCAGCAAGTGCTGCAAAAATTAAGGTATTTGCCAGGAGCCTTCCTGTAGCTTCAGGCTGACGTGCCATTCCTTCAAGTGCTTTACTGGCTGCAAGACCTACTCCGATAGCTGGGCCACCAACACCTGTTACTGCTAAACCAGCACCAATAGCTAATCCCATTTTTGCTAAATCTGAACCATGACTGGCAGTTTCTGTAGCTTGAGCAATTAAAACTGGATCCATGTTTTCCTCCGTATTTCCTTGTGAAAATCGATTTTAACCTTAAGGATTATAACATTAAGAAAATACGGAGTACGGATTTTAGAGGGTGGAATGTAATTTTATTACTACTGATTTAGCCAGTCTTCTTTACTAATTTTTGCTTGTCTTAGAATCCTTATAAGAAGAGCAACTCCAATATCTCCTTTGTGGGGGTTTGGAATTGTCAAAACTAAATTACCTTTTCCCATATATGGATGTCTTCCACCAATAAATGGTCCACTAAAACCAAACTGTTGTAATTTTCTTACAAACTCTTTCCATCTAATTGGGATTAGCCTTTGTCCCATTAACTTAGTATCTTATTTTTATTGCTTTCAAGCTGTAGTTTTTTATTTTAGGGATCGGTAGTTTTCTTTGTAAACGAATAATTAACCAACCTTCAAGTGTATGGAGTAAATTTTTTTTGCAGTCTTTTAAAGTTTTACCTGTTGCCCAAACACCTTTACATATAGGTATTTCAGCATAATATTTTTCTTTTTCGCCTTTTAAAATCTCATACTTTGCTTTTTTGAGAGCTGCATTTAAATAATCTAAAATCATGACAATCTCCTAATAATTATGGATTATAACATTAAGAAAATGTGGAGTGTAGTGCACAAAACAGATGAAAGACAAATTCTGGTGTAATTACTTTTATTTTATTACAGCTGATATTCCATTTTGGCCTTTATTCCAAAGCCTTTCTCTGATTTTCTCAATTGTTCTTGGGCCTAATTGTTTAGGGAGTTCTATAACAGCATACTTAATACCATTTGGGAAGGTATCAATTTTTACACTTGCACCTTCTATTTGGAATCCTGATAAAATGACTTCAACGCGAGCTTTCATTTCAGCTGAATCTCTTTTATCTTCAGGGACTATTATCCTTTGTGTAATAACATCCCATGTGCAATATCGATTTCTTGTAACATCCTGCAATGTCCCAGCAATACTCAGTACCATAGAATCTCCTTTTTGTATTAATTGTACTTAAATAAAAAGACTAAGTCATTGTACTGATTACTGGTAACTTAGTCAATAAAAACGGAGATTAAATTTTTTTAATGTTTTAATCAAGTTTCATGCGTACATACCATTGTAATGAGAGATAGAATTAGCTCATAACAGTTTGACAGCTGAAAGCTTTTTCCAAAATGATATTTAAAAAACTTATACTAAAAAATTTCATGTCTTATTCAAATGCTGAAATCGATCTTTCAGAAATACATGTAGCGTGTTTAATCGGCGCAAATGGTGCAGGAAAATCCAGCCTGCTTGATGCTATTACATGGACTTTGTGGGAAGAAGGAAGAGCAAGAACTGATGAACTTATAAAACTTGGTACTGATGAAATGTCCTGTGAAGTTGATTTTTATATGGAAGAAAATCTTTATAAGATTTACAGATCAAGAAATAAGGCCCTTAAAAATTCTCAAGGAAAATCAAATTTGGAATTTCAGATTTTTAATCCAAAAGATAGAAGCTGGAAACCACTTACACTTAGCGCTACGAGACAAACTCAGGAACTGATTATAAAAACAATAAAGATGGATCATCAGACGTTTGTTAATAGTGTTTACCTCAGGCAGGGGAAAGCAGATGAGTTTACTGTAAAAAGACCAAATGAAAGAAAGCAGATACTGGCAGATATTTTAGGACTTGAAGTTTATGACAAACTTTGCGAAACAGCAAAGTTAAAAATAAGAGAAATTGAACAAGGGATATTGTTTGAGCAAAACGTAATTTTATCTTTAAAAGAAAAAATACAAAAGGAAAATGAGATTCAGGAAAGCCTTTCAAGGGTTACTATACAAGCCTCTAATGAAGAAAGTGAACTTGGTAAGGTGAAAGACCTTTTGAAAGCAAAAGAAAAGGAATTAAATGAAAAGAAAGAAAAAGAAAAACAAATTCAAACCCTTGAAAAATCCAGACAAAATCAGGAAACTTTAATTAAAATCCTCGATGAGCAGTTTAAAAATATTAAAAACAAAGAAGAAAAATGCAAAGAACTTATTGATAATAAATCCAATATTGTTAAGCAATACAATGAATATTTAAAATTAAAAGAAGAATCTGAAATCGCTGAATTTAATAAAGAAAAATTTAACAAACTTACCCTGGAAAAGAGTCATCTTGATCAAGAATTGAAAGACAAAATAAGGGAGACAGAACAGGATCTTGCTGTTTACAAATCAAAGCTGAAAGATAGAAACAATTCCAAAATTAAATTAGATAAAAAGCTTGGAAATGAAAACAAATTCAGTGATTTTTTATATCGTGCAGAAAGTGAAATAAGTTCTTTTAGAAATCTCCAGGAATTTTTGTCAAAAGTAGAAACTGAAGGTCTGGAATTAAAACATAAGAAAGATTTGCTTTTAATTGAGATTCAAAAACTGGCAGATGACAAAAATGAAATAAATAAGAAAATTGAAACATTGAGCCATCATGGTCATTCTGAACCATGTCCTTTATGTAAGGGCTCTATCAAAGACAAGGAAAAAATAATCGAGTTTTATAAATCTGAAATCTTAAATTTAGAAAATAAAGAAGAATTTCTTAATAAAGAAATTAAACTTTTAGAAAATAAACTTCAAATAAAAAGAAAAGAACATTCTGATGCAAAAGAAAAAATAAATAATTTTGGAAAAATAATAATGTCGATTTTGCCGGAACTGAAAGAAATAAAGCAGGAAGAAATTAATATAAGAGCTATAGAAAAAGCCAATAGTGCAGAAGCAGTATCATTTTTAGCATCCCAGCTTGAGATTTCGAAGAGTGAGTTCCAGAAAGCAAGGGAACAAATTACACTTCTGGATAAAGAAATAAGTACTTTTCATAATGAAATTAATTCACTGGATATTTTTTTAATTAGTGGAAGCTTAATAAAAGAAGTTACAGAAAAGATTAACAATGTTAAAAACCAGATAAGTAATTTAAAATATTTACCTGAACTATACGATAGACTAAAAAAGAGCTTAAGAGAAAAGGAAGATATTGTTTCAGTTTACAGTGCGCTTAATGAAGCAGAACCAGAGATTTTATCCCTTAGGGAAGAATCTGAGAGCTTGACATTAAAAACATCTTCAGGAAAGAATGAGTTAAAAGAACTTGAGAGTCTAATTATTGTAAATAGGAAACAGATTGAAAATATTGATTCTTTGGTGAGTGAAGTAAGTGAATTAAAACAAAAAGAATCCGAAAGAAATATAAAATTAAACGAAATCAAAAAACAATTAGTTATAGCAGAACAAACAATTGAAGAAATAAAAAATTCAAAACAGCAGCTAAAAGAAAAGGAAAGTAAAATTGAAAGCTTTTTAAATGAGAAGAAAGAGCTTGAAATCTTAGAAAAAGCATTCAGCAAAAATGGTATTCAGGTAGCTATTATTGAAACGATAGTGCCGGAGATTGAAAAAGAAGCAAATAGAATTTTAGGCAGACTTACTGAAAATCAGATGCACATTGCACTTAAGACACAGAGAGAAAAGAAAAGCAGCACTGGTTTAACTGAAACGCTTGATGTAGTTATAGCTGATAATCTTGGGACAAGAAATTATGAACTTTACAGTGGGGGAGAAGCTTTTAAAATTGATTTTGCACTTAGGTTAGCTTTATCAAGACTTCTTGCAAACAGAGCTGGTGCAAAATTACAGACATTAATTATTGATGAAGGGTTTGGTTCTCAGGATGATGCTGGAAAAGAAAGACTTGTAGAAGTAATAAAATCCATTCAGAATGAATTTGAATTAATCCTGGTGGTTACCCATTTAGATGAACTTAAGGAAGCCTTTCCTGCACAGATTTTGGTTTCAAAGGATGATGAAGGATCAAAGGTTAGACTAATCACTTAATTTAGTATTTCAAATCCTATATATTAAAATATAACTACTAAAATAATATAACTTTTTAATATGCCTTCTATTTCAGCAAAACCAATATCAACAAATCAATCTTTTACTACAATTGCAAAAAGATATGCAGGAGTTATAGATTCAAGAGAATCTACCTATAGAACTGCTCTTGATGTAACTGGTTTTTCACTTCCAATAATTGTAGCAAGTGCGTTTAGAAATGTATGGAATTTTCTTGAGTCGGTTTTTGAAGGAACAATAGATATAGTAATGATAGCTCTAGCCCCTCAAGTAACAAACTTAACCGGAAAATTCTTTGGTACCCAGATTTTAAATGCTGATGAAAAAAAAGATTATTTGAAA
Source organism: Candidatus Melainabacteria bacterium (assembly GCA_023250195.1). Classification (GTDB taxonomy): domain Bacteria; phylum Cyanobacteriota; class Vampirovibrionia; order 2-02-FULL-35-15; family 2-02-FULL-35-15; genus 2-02-FULL-35-15. Next base: position 28,644 of record JAHFBF010000006.1, read on the forward strand.
TATTTATATTTTCAAATGACTGAATTGGATGACATGAAAACTTTTCAAGAAGGGCTTGAAAGAATAAAAACACAAGAAACCAAGGATAAATTAAGAATTGCTGAATTATATAAAGCTGCAGGAAAAAATGAACAAGCTGAACAATATGAAAATCAAGCTAAGGATACAAAACATTTTGCGGAATCATTTATTTGTACAGAGGAAAAAAGGCAGAAAATTAAACAACTGAAAAAATCAGTGATTATTGGACAAAGTGCATTAGAAGGACTTTTATGGGCAAATAAACATTTTTTTGTGAGAGTATTCAGAAAACACATTCTTGGAAAAGAAAATTTTACAGGCACTTCAAGTTATTTGGATGAGGGTAATGTTGGACTACACCCACTTCAAAAAATTGGTATAGGGGTATCTCAGGTTATTTCTCCTGTTACAACTTGGTTTTTATTAAATAAAGCTGATAGTCCTGAAAAAAGAAAAGAAAGTAAATTCTTTTCAATGGTGCATAATCAGCTAGATATGACTCATGGATTATTTCCTAAGCTTGGACTTTTATTTAATTATTTACAGATTCCTGTTATGTTAGGTGCAGTATGCAATGCTCAAGGTAAGTATGAAATTGCTGAGAAACTTATAAGAGATTTAAATCTAATGGGTTCATGGTGGTTTGGTCATAGAGTTACAAATGGTTTAGTTGCATTAAATGCTGATAAAAAATTAGGAAAAGAATTTGGTAAAAAAGGAATTCTTGTAGAAAAAGATGTCTATGAAAAATCTAACAATGATGGATTTTGGACTAAACTTGGAAAAAATCTTCCAGAACCAACAAGAATACAACATGTACTTGATGAAACAGAAGGAAATGAAAAACTTAGGGAGAAAGCAGTTAATGCACATGCAAAATCACTTTATTTTGGATTTGGTTTACACTCGCTTCTTGTTTGCCTTAATATGATGGGAGTTGCATGGCTTACAAAATTAAGAGTTAATTCTGATCAAGGCAATTAAATTTATTAAAGAGCTTTCTAGTACAAGTCGTAGTTTCAAAGTTTCAAAATAGTATTGATTTAAAGTTAAATTGGCAACTATTTGGTTAACAGCTAGTTAAAACATAAAAAAAATTGGTTTCATTCCTTTATACAAAGTGGAAAATAGAGATAACTACAAAGGAGAATTTATTTATGTCATCAACAACTGCACTTAGCAATTTTATTACAACAGCAAGCACTCTTACACAAAAAGCAGGGCCGCTACAACAATTATTTGAAGCAGCAGCTGCATCAAGTCTTAGAACTCCTCCAGCAGTCAAAGGTGATGGTGTTAAAGATGCTACCGTAACGGCAAATGCATTTCAAGCGGGCACAATAACATTGCCGCCAGGTACAAATCCATATCTTGCTCCTGTAATTAATTCGATTAATAACTTAAAAACATCAGATGAAATGAAGCAACGACTAGTTGGTTTTGCAATTATGGCATATGGAGAAGATCAAATTACTGGTTTAGATGTAGAGCATCCTACAAAAGCAATAGAAGCTATGGATAAAAATTTTACTCTGATAAGAGAAATAAAAAATAAAACACCTGATCTTATAGCAGAAGATGCTCCAGCTTCATTAGAAGATCTTAGAAATTTATTTACAGGAGATCTTAATAAAACGCTTGAAGCCCTTTCAAAAATAGGTGATCTTGCTTCTTTGCATACTCATATAGGTGAAATCAGAGCTCTTGCAGAACAACATCCTGAAATTGCTCATATGCTCGTGCATCTTAATGAAAGATATAGGCTTACTGATGTAACAGAAAGTCCCTTTGTTGAAGCAGAAAAAGCATTGAAAGGTGATGCTGAAGGTAGGGTTGAAACTGCAGTGAGGGATTATCTAACAACATTTGCAGGCCACATCGATGCCTATTTGACAAGTAAAACAGACTAACATTCCAAAATCTCAAATCAAATCAAATCTTAAAACAGAGCAAATACTGTTATCTGTATTATTTTTAGGAAAATTCTGAAGATATTACAAAGAAACGAATAAAAACCCTCGTATTTGTCTATAATTCAATATAAGAGGCTCAAGTTGCCAGCTTATGTAACATTTCTAAGTAGACTATTTATACAGTAAGATTTTGATGATTCATTTGGCAAAATCTGTAGAATGTTATAAGTAGCGGGCCATGAGCATTTTGCAAAGCCTGACAAGCGAAGAATGAGCGAGGAAGGCGGTAGTAAATAACAGATTCAATGATGAATTTATAAATAGAAGAAAATATTGAAAACCTTGAATGATAAAACCGAAACAACCTTAGTAACACAATTTTTAGATAAATTCTCAAAGCTAAACAGGCCTAAAGCAGATTTTGAAAAGATTAAAAAAGCTTTGAATTTTGCCTGTAAGTTACATGGCGGGCAAAAACGTGTCAGTGAAGAGCCTTATATTATCCATCCTATTTCTGTAGCAGAAATTTTAATTGACTTAAATTGCGATACTGATACAGCTTGTGCCGGCTTATTGCATGACACTCTTGAAGATACTGCCATAGATATAGTTCAGCTTGAAAAAGAATTTGGTACTGAAATTACAAAACTTGTAGAAGGGGTTACCAAAATCGGCAAGCTGAGTTTTGTTTCTACACAGGAACATCAGGCAGAAAACTTTCGTAAAATGCTTATGGCAATTGCTCTTGATATAAGGGTAGTTCTGGTAAAGATTGCTGATCGTTTACATAATATGAAGACCTTGAATTATCTGTCACTTGAAAAACAAAAACGAATTGCACAGGAAACCCTGGATATCTTTGCACCTCTTGCAAACAGATTTGGTCTAAACAAAGCAAAAAATGAGCTTGAGGATTTATCGTTTTTTTATCTTGAGCCTGAAAAGTATAAAGAAGTCGAAAGACTGGTAATGGGAGACAGGGAATATAGCGAAAAGAAAATAAAAGAAATAATTTCAAAGTTAAAAACCGAACTTGAAAAAGCAGGGATTAAAGCTGAAATTTATGGCAGACCAAAACATCTCTACAGTATTCATCGAAAAATGCAAAGGCTTGCTACAAAAGAGCTCTATGATTTGCTTGGTATAAGAATATTAGTGGATAGAGAAAGACAATGTTATGAAGTAATGGGAATTATTCATGATCTTTTTAGACCAATTCCCGGCAAATTTAAAGATTATATTGCAATTCCAAAACCTAATATGTACCAGTCTTTGCATACTGCTGTAGTAGGACCTCATGGCAGACCTGTAGAAATCCAGATTCGTACTGAAGAAATGCATCAGATAGCTGAGTATGGTATCGCAGCACACTGGAAATATAAAGAGGGAGGTTCATCTAAAAAAGCTGATGATATTTATGATGAAAAACTTTCATGGATTAGGCAGTTAATAGAGTGGCAGAGTGATCTGAAAGATCCGGAAGAATATATTGATGCGGTAAAACTGGATTTCCTTTCTGACGAAGTATTTATCTTAACTCCAAAAGGGGAAGTAATAGATTTACCCAGGAATTCAACTCCTATAGATTTTGCATATAGAATACACACAGATATTGGGAACAGATGCATTGGTGCAAAAGTAAACGGTAGAATAGTCCCTTTAAGTACCACTTTAAAAAATGGAGATATTGTAGAAGTCATTACCGGTAAAAATGCTCATCCAAGTCTTGACTGGTTGAACTATGTGGTTACGAGCTCTACGAAAAATAAGATACGTCAGTGGTTCAAGAAACAACACAGAGATGTTCATATTGAACAGGGTAAAAAGCTTATTGCCAGTGTATTTGGTGAGGATAAGGCTGATGAAGTTTTATCTTCTCACGATTTCGATGAAGCAGTTCAAAAACTAAACAGAGCTACAAAAGAAGATTTGCTTGCATCGCTTGGCTGTGGTGATTTAACAGTTGCTCAGATTAAAGGGAAACTAAAAAGCTTTCTGCCTCAAGAAATTGAAGTTGAAACAGACGTTTATGTTACAGAGAAAAAATCAGAAGAAGAGGTTGCTGAGCTGGATGGCATGCTGCATCATTTAGCAAAATGCTGCTCTCCTCTTCCGGGAGAAGATATTGCAGGGGTAGTTTCCAAAGGTAAAGGCATAATAGTCCACAGGAATGATTGTCAGAATCTGGATGTAATAGAAAATGAAAGAATAATTCCAATTCAGTGGCATGGTTCTAAAAACAAAACTTACAGTGCAGCAATTGAAGTGGAATGTATTGATAGAGTTGGAATCTCAAGAGATATTTTAAATAAAGTTGCAGATGAAAAAATAAATGTACGGGATCTGAGATTAGTTGGCAGAACTACAAATGATACAGCAGTGATAAAAATAGTAGTGGAGGTCTCTGATCTTTATGATTTAAGAAAAATTATGTCCAGTATAAGCAGGGTGAGTGATGTTTTAAATGTGTTTAGATCCGGTGAATATAAGAGATCAATTTTATTTAAGAAACAAATAAACGGCAAAGATAAAAACATAAGAAAAATTGATAGTTAACAATTAGTAATTAAAAATTTAACAGCGGCCTGCAATAAAACTACTAAAACAAAAATATAGAAGCAGCTGTTAGAAATAATCAACAATTTCCCAAATGATTCCCACATTAAAAAACTCATAAATAAATACCTTCTTACCTGTTAATTGTCTTTTGAATCTTGATTTTGTTCCGACTCTTTAAGAAATTTCTGATAAGAATCTTTTAAGTGGTAATCCAACTACATTAAAGTAACATCCTGAAATCTTTTTTATAAACTTTTTGCCCCTGCCCTGAATTGCATATGCACCGGCTTTATCGAGTGGTTCCTTTGTTTTTATATAAGCTTTTGCTTCTTGTCTTGAAATCTTCTTCATATAAACCCTGGTTACTTCTGAATCAGAAACTATTATTTTTTTCTTCAAATCAATTAACCCTATCCCTGTGTAAACTCTATGTTCTTTATTGCTTAAAAACAAAATAATATTCAGAGCATCTTTTATATTTTTTGGTTTACCTATAATTTTTTTTCTACATTCGATTAAGGTATCAAAACCAACAATAATCTCATTACCATTTAAGGGCTTATTTAAACAAACCCATAAGGCTTTTCCAAGACTTAGGAATTTAACTAATTTTTTTATGTTATGTTTCTTGAATTTACGGGTTATTAAATCTTCATTTAGAATAGGTTTTACTATTTTAACTTTTAATCCAATCTGATTTAATAACTTTATTCTACGGGGAGATGCTGAAGCAAGAATAATTTCTCTTTTCCTGGTAATATATCTATTCTTTTTGTTTGTTTTATGTTTCACGCTTTATATTTCTTTCCCCTTGCTTCATAAGTCGGTTCTTTGGTAACATAATATCTGATGTTAAGCAGAAATAAAAAAACTATCGTCTCTCTTCTTTTATTAGTCTTGGTTTTTGCCTTCAGCTATTCATTTGCAGAAGTTGAAGATAAAAATGAAGCTCAAATTTTAGATAAACAGCAGGGAACTGTGAAAAGCAGTTCAAAATCTGCAATCTGGACTGAAACATTAACTCTTCAGGATTTCTTTCTTTCCCCTGATTACAGTGAAGTAATGGGTAAGATAAAAGAGTATAAGAAAGTTCTTGCTAAAACATACAGTGAAACCCCTTCAGTTTTTAGTACAGCTATTTATTATGGGTTGCTCTTAATAGATCTTGGTGAACTTGAAAAAGCCAAACTTGTATGGAATGGAGCTCTAAAGGATTTTCGTTCAAATGAAACCCCAAAAGCTTATAAAGCCTGGCTTGATGCAAGGTTAGGTAATTATCAGGCAGCAAAAGATGCCTGGTACCCAATTGCAAAACAGAAAGTTGATGATGGAATTATTGGCTCTCATGCAGGAATCTGGTTAGTTCACCATACTGACTCAGTGGTTGGACTTTATTTGATAAAAGATTACTTGCCGGAAACTCAGAGAGAAGAAGTCTCTCGAGTTGTAGATTCAATAGTTGGATCTATACCGCAAAATCCAAAGTTTGCAGCAATTCTTATAAATGAATATTTGAAATCTGGTCAGCTTGAAAAAGCGGCAGTACTTTTGGCTGGTGCATTACAAACTAATCCAGATGATCCAGTTTTAATAACATTACTTGGGATTGCTCAGTTAATGAAAAACCATCATGATGAAGCACTTCAATTATTTGACAGAGCAAGGGAAATAAATCCAAACATTCTTACAAATCGTATTATGAGAGCAAGAGCTTTATTTGCTCTTCATAAGGAAAAAGAATCTTTTGAAGAACTTGATGAAGCTATGAAATTAAATCCTGATTTGAATATTGCAGAGAATAAAAAGAAAAAATATCTTGCTGCAAAAAGTTATATAGCTTTAAAAAAACTAAAAAAAGAAAAAGAATTCAAAGAATCTAAAGAAGATAAAGATTTAAGCAAGGCATTTGTTCCTAAGAATTAAATTTTATAACAATTGATTATTTGTCATTCAAAGTAATCCACTCAGATTGATGTTTTAGCGTTTTAATCCGAGGAATGACACTTAAAACATAAAGATTGAAATTTTCATGAAACTTATGGGTGATAATATGTTGTCAAATGTAAATAAGGACAGATATTTTACGTCCTTACTCTAATATGAAAACCCTCAGGTTTATTTTTATATCAATTACATGCTTGATGATGTTACTTTCTTTTGGTAACTATGTTCAAGTATTTGCAATACAGCCGGATAAGCCGGCAGGAAGAATTGTAAGCCTTTCAGGAACAGTTACTATTAAAAAAGGAGGAGTATCTTCTGCTGCAAAGCCTTTTGAGACACTGGATTCAGGAGATGTAGTAGCTACAGGAGTATCGTCCCGGGCAGCAATTTTATTACGCGATGAAAGTCTGGTTAAATTAAATTCAAATTCACAAATTACTATTAAAAATGTTTTACCTGCTGTAAAATCTGTTTCGACAGGTGGAGTTAGTAAAACCGAATTACGCCAGGATGTAGGTGAAATGTGGGTCAGAACGAAAAACCGACTTGGGGAAATGGAAATAGATACAAAGTCGGGGTCAGCTGCTATACGTGGAACAGAATTTACTATAGTTGCAGATGAAAATAAAACCCTTTTAACTCTTGTTAATGGTCAGGCAGAATTATCCAATTCTCTTGGTACTGTTCTTGTTGCGGAAAATGAACAAGGCGAAGCTACACCTAGTACTGCACCGGTAAAAAGGACACTTACTATTGAAGAAACTGATAATGCAGTTCAATGGATATTTTACTGGCCTCAGAATTTGAAATTTAAAGAAAATATTCTTGATACAAACCTGGAAGTTCTTACTAAAAATTACAATGACAGACCAAATGAAGCAGAACCAAAAACACTTCTTGGAATTAAAAAATTAGCTGGTGGTAAATATGAAGAAGCTCTCAAACTTTTTGATGAAGCAAATCAAATAGATCCAAACTCAGCTACAAACAATTTGATGAAAGCAAGAACATTATTTGTTCTGCACCAGCAAAAAGAAGCACTTGCGACAATTAATAAAGCTATTGAACTTGATTCCTCCTGGTATCTTCCAAGGGCAGAAAAAAGTAAATATCTTGCAGCTCAGGGAGATCTAATTTTGGCTGAGAAGGAAGCTAAGAAAGCACTTGAGCTTGACCCAAGTTCACCCGAATCACTTATCAGCCTTGGTGAAATTCACTATGCTTTTGGAAGGGTAAAACCGGCAGCTCTAAGCTTTGATAGAGCATTAAGCGCAGATCCAAATCTTGCAGAGGCACATATTGGAAAAGGAAAAGCTTTAATTAGTCAGTTCCATAATAGCGAAGCAATTGATGAATTTTTAAGTGCAGTTCTTTTAGAGCCAGGCTTGTCCAGAGCGCATTTGTATCTTGGGCAGGCATTTTATCAAAACAAAGAAACAGAAAAAGCAATAACAGAAATAAAAGAAGCTCAAAAAATCGATCCTAAAGATCCACTTGTTTTAAACAGCTTATCAATTATTTATGATGTTGCACACAGATACGGAGAATCACTTGAACTTGACGAAATGACTATTGCAATTACTCCTAACCTTTTAGAATCTGGAGCACGTCAAAGCAGGAATCTTTCAGCAGCAAGCGGAAACCTTGGTATTGAGCCGCTTAGATTTGGTTTGACTGACTGGGCATTTTTTCAGGCAAATAAAGCTTTAAGAGAAAATCCAATAGACGGTGCAAGTCACTTTACACTCGGGACTATTTATAACAGTAACAACGTTGAACCCATTATTCCAAAAGGTGATAGTGCTGGTGCTGCTCAGGCTCAGTTAAGTACAGGTCAGGTAAGAGGATTAAAAGGTACAAACCTTACCGGGGTTAATGCCAAAACGTCTACAAATGAATTTGACAAAGGATTTAATTTTGCATCTGATTCAGAAAGATTGGTTGGTAAATTATTAACACCCAGTGTTATTGGTTCACCAAACGGAAGATATAGATTTTTTAGAGCTCCAGAACTTTATGTAACCACGAATGGTTTTTTTGGTCAGCAGCAAATTTCTTTATTAAGTGAAGGTTCAATTGCTGCAAATGGTTATCTTGGAACACCCTGGAATATTTATACTAACAGTGAGTTCATGGGGGGATATGTAAAAGATGTTTTTGGAGATTTAACAGGGAGAGGGAACAGATCATTTTTTAAACAGGATCTTGCCTTCAGTCCATCTAAAAAACTTGACATTATTGCTTCTTATACAAGAGCTGATGTAAATCTAAGAGTATTTGATAAGAAATTTCCAAAAGGCAGATCACTCTTTACACCTGATTTAAATGACTTTGATGCTTCATTTAATTTCCACCCAAATACACACAATGTAGTCTTAGGCAGATTCTTTGGTCTAATCGCATCTACGAGATTAGATGGAAGCACTCCTGAGATTGGGGGGTTAAAGTCGTTTGCTGGAGTTTTCCCAAGAAATTATGGATACCAGACAAGGTATCTTTTAAATCATAATAAGCAGAGATTTACTGCCGGCGCAGAGTGGTTACACTCTCAAAATCCGGCTCAGGTAAGAACTGATTTCTTTAGCGCAGGTCTTGTTCCGCCTGTTCAGACAATTGCATATTTAAAGGAAAGATCCAAATATGACATTATAACCGGGTACACTCAAAATCTCTATAGAGCAAATAAGAAAACCGATCTTGTTCTTGGGCTCAGATATGATCAGATTTTCCAGAGAACAAGAGATAATACAACAGCTCAAACTATAGCTGACAGCATGAGTTCAAGCATAGTGAGTTTTGACAGAAGAAATAAAGACAGGCTTTCAATAAGTCCTCAGATAGGTGTTGCTTATAATCTTGGAGATAATACAGTTGTTAGATTGGCATCTCAGCACAAAGCTTTTTACAATACTTTTTTACCTGAATTAGGACCACAGGATGTTGCAGGGTTACCGTTTAGTAATCAGGGAGACTTCTTTACAAGAGGTACAGAAGGCTGGGAACATGCAGCCAGCATAGAGCAAAGACTTCCTTTTAATGCTTTTGTCAGGTTTAAACCATTTTATAGAAGAATGCTGGTTAGAAACTTTGACAGCTTAGCTGACTATCAGGTACAAAGAATTAGAAATAGTGGTTTTGAAATCAGCTATAACCAGCTATTTTATAAACAGGTAGGTTTCTTTGCTAATTATGTTTATCAGCACATTATGGATAGAACTCCATACAAAATATTTAATGATTTAACAAGTACTCTTATTGCTGTGAATGGTACTATTCCAACGCTTCAGGTCCCAAATAGATTTCGCTTTGGGTGGACGTGGCATAGTCCTTCAGGATTCAGTTTAAATTACATAAACACTTATATTGGACCAAAGTTTGGTGCACTTGGGAACTCAGGAGATAAAATAACCGGATATCTTCTTGGTGATGTAAATCTAAGTTATGAATCTCCAAGAACAAGAAGCTATCTGGTTACATTTGGTGTGAACAATATTTATGGAGCAGCATTCAGGCAGACACTACGCCAAAGAGATCCTGGAGTTACCTTTTATGGAAACTTTGAAATAAGAGGTGTTTTGCCTCTAAGTAAATATTTCTGGAAGTAAATATTTATTTGTGGATGAGATACTTAGTGTAATTATTTCTTTTTTATTACTTGTGGCAGATTAAAATAAAAAGCAGCAAATATCGTGTGATTTAAATGATCTTGAGCTGGTGATATAAAATTAACATACTGTAATTGATAGCCAAGATCTACATTTAAGTTTTCACTTATTACTTTATTGATTCCAAAAAATGAATTTATTCTATCCAATCCTGCTTTTGGACCACGTGGACGGGTATTTAGTGTTACGAAAGGTTCTGTCTGGGCAACTAAAGACCAAATCTTTTTTTTATCCAAGGGATATTGAAATCTAAAATAGTATCGTGTTCTTACTGATACACCATCTACATGTTCTAAAAAACGTTCCTGTAGTCGAAATCTGCTGGTAAAAGTTAGCTTTGGAAAATGATGCTGCCAAAGTGCCTGCTGCCAGATGTGTTGTTCATTAATATGCCTTGGATAAAAGCTTGGATTCCAGGCATATCCTTGCCAGACAGAAAAATCTTTAGTTAACTGATATCCTAATGCAGGTCTTAGAACATTTTGATTTAAGTGATGAAAATTTTCTCCAATACGGACAGTTTCTTCTATGTTAAATTTAATCTTTTCAGTTATTGGTAATGTAATGTAAGTAGATGTCCAATCATGCAAATCGTTTTCTACTGCAAATGCAGCCTTTACTGTAAGACCTATACAAAGAAATAATGAGATTATAAAGTGATAGATAAATTTTCTCATATACTTCATCATGATTAATAAACGATATCAATTTAATTTTATTCAACTTTTGCCATAAACTTTTTATAAACTACTGGAATAACAAGGAGTGTCAGTGTTGTAGCGCTAAACATTCCGCCTAGAATTACTATTGCAAGAGGGTGTTCTATTTCTCTTCCGGCTCCTGGAAATAAAGCAAGCGGTAACATAGCTAATGCAGCAGTAAGTGCAGTCATAAGTATTGGTGGTAGCCGATCTAATGCTCCTTGTTTAATTACAGCGTCTATTGGTAAGGATGGATTTTCTGTTTGAATGTCAACAAATCTATTTACAAGCAATATTGCATTTCTGGTTGAGATTCCAAATAAAGTTATAAAGCCAATTACACTTGCTATGCTTAAGGTACCGTTTGTCAGTGCTATTGCAATAATACCTCCAACCAGTGCAAATGGTAAATTAAACATAATTATTGTAGCTACCTTGAATGATTTAAATGCTAGTGAAAGCAGAATATAAATTAAAACAAGTACAAGCAAACTAATTAAGAAAAGCTTTTTATTTGCTTCTTTCTGCTGTTCATAATCTCCTTCAAAATCAATGCTGTAACCCTCTGGCAGTATTATATTTTTGTGGATAAGGTTTTTAGCTTCTTCTACTGCTCTTGAAAGATCACCTTTTTTTGCATCAGCCTGAACTACAATTCTCCTTGAGACTTTTTCCCTGTTAATGACATTTGGTCCAAGGGATTCTTTTACTTCTGCTAGCTGCCCAATTGGTATTTTGATTCCACTTGGTGTATCAATAAGTGTGTTTTTTATAACCTCAAGATTATTTCTATAGGATTTTTCAAACCAGATAAAAAGATCAAATGCTTTTTGTCCTTCAATAACTCTTTGGTTTGCAGCTAAACCGTTATATGCAGTCTGAATCGTTTTTAAAAGGTCTCCAATTTTTAGTCCATATCTTGCAGCAATTTCTCTTTTTATTTTTATATGAATCTGTGGAATGTCAGAGATAGGTTCAACCATTACATCTTTCAGCACTTTAATTTTTTGAAGCAATTTTGCAATTTCATTTGCCTTGCTATAAAGAATTTTAAGATCGTTTCCATAAATCTTTATAACAACCGGTGATTTTTGACCAGTTAAAACATCTTCAATGGCTTCTGTAACAAATGATCTTACAAGTGGTTCGATTCCAGGGATATGATTAAAATCCCTCCTGATTTTTTCAATTAACTTTTCTTTTGCAGCCTGAGAAATACCTCTTTTTAAGGTTATATCAAAATGACTTAGATTTGATGAAATCGGCTCATCGTCAGTTTCTGATCTTCCGGCCCTGTTTCCAACCCTTATAATTTCAGGATATCTTCTTAATCGTTTTTCCATTCCAAGTGCAACTCTTTGTGTAACATTAAGGCTGCTTCCCGGTGGAGCATATGCCATAACAACTAGATTTTCTTCCCCGAATTCAGGTAAAAATGTACGACCAAGGGTTATGAAAATAACTATTGCAATAAATGAAAGAACCAATGTAATCGTTATTAATTTTTTAGGATTGATTAAAATATTGTCAAGAAGTTTTAAATATAATTGTTTTAGTCTTGAAATAATTTTTGGCTCTTCGTCTTTCAGATTTTTACCTTTTGATAAAAGATAAAAACACATCGCCGGAGTAATAGTTAAAGCTACAAATAATGAAGCAAGAATAGCTGCTATATAAGCCCAGGCAAGAGGTTTAAATACCTGCCCGGCAAGTCCGCTTAAAAATAAAACTGGAATTAAAACTATTGCAATAATATAGGTCCCATAAACAACTGAATTTCTTACCTCACAGGAAGCATTAAATATTACTTCATATACTGGTTTTGGGTCTGGTTTTAATTTGTTTTGTCTCAGTCTTTTATAAATATTTTCTACGTCAATAATTGCATCATCAACAATTTCTCCAATGGCTACAGCCAGCCCACCAAGAGTCATTGCATTTATTGACTGACCAAATGATTCCAGAACAATAGTTGCAATTATTAATGATAGAGGAATTGCAATTAAACTTATAAATCCTGATCTCAAACTTCCAAGGAATAAAAACAAAACAATAATTACAAGAATTGCTCCCTGAAGAACTGCAGAAAGTATATTTTTTATAGAAACATTTACAAAATCTGACTGGTTATAGGTCTGAATTGTTTTAATATCTTTTGGAAGAGTTTTCTTTAAGTCATTGATAGCTTGTATGATTTTCTCATTTAAGCGTACAGTGTTAACCCACGGCTGTTTACTGACTTTTATTATCACTGCTTCTCTGCCATCAACACTTCCATAGCTTCTTTTAAAAGCCGCTCCAATTTTTACTCTTGCAATATCTTTTAAATAAACAGGAACACCATTTTTTTCACTTATTACAGAGTTCTTTAAATCTTCAATTGACTGTATTCTGCCAATTCCTCTAATCAGGTACTCTCTGTCGCCCTGAACTAAATATCCACCGCCAACAATTACATTTGCTTCGTCGCTGGCAGTAATTACCTGATTTAAACTAATGTTGTATTGTCTTAGTTTTATCGGATTAACTAAAATTTGATATTGTTTTAAGTCTCCACCATAAACTTCGGTTTTTGCAACACCTGGAATTGAAAGTAATTTATTTCTTATTTCCCAGTCTGCATAAGTTCTTAAATCAATTAAAGGAGTATTTTTTCCTGTTAAAGCAAAAAAGTAAACACCACCAATAGGTGCAGTTATAGGGGATAAAAAAGGAGGTTTTATATTTGAAGGAAAGCGTGAGGCTATACTCTGAATTCTTTCAGTAACAAATTGTCGTGCAGCAAAAATATCTGTATCCCAGTCAAACACAACTGTAATAAATGAAAGCCCTTCAATGGAACTGCTTCTAATTACCTGTACCCTTGGCATCCCACTTAAAGCAGTTTCAAGAGGAATTGTTACTATTGATTCTATTTCTTCTGCTGCAAGACCGGGAGCATTAGTCTGAATTACTACCTGTGTCGGAGCAAATTCAGGCAGAATGTCAATTGGAACATCATGAGCAGAAATTATTCCTGAGACAAAAACCATTAATCCAAAAATTATAATAAGAAGTCTGTTGTCTAATGACCATTTTATTATTCTTTTAATCATTTTTATGATGTTTTAGATTTTCGTACTTTTAGTATGATGTAAATAATCCCAAGGATAATAAGACCTATAAAAATAAGTAATTTTATAGGTAGTTTGTTCTGAAGTGAATCTGTTTCTTCAGTTTTTTCCCCATACTGCAGCTGATAGGCTCCTTCAGTAACAATAACCTCACCATCTGTAAGTCCTGAAATTACCTCTACAGAATTTGAATCGTGAGATTCTACCTGTATTTTTTTTGGAATAAACAAATTTTTCTTAGTAGAATCCTTTATGTAAACAACATGCTCATGACCGGCATCAGTTTCTTCTTTATCATTTTCTGTAAGTGCTGTTCTTGGAATAACTATGGACTTTTTTCTCTGACCAGTATGGATCTCCATCTGAATAAAAGCTCCGGGTTTAAGTAATTCGTCTTTATTGCCCAGGATAACTTTTACTGGTAAAGTTCTGGTATCTTTATTTACTACAGAACCTATATAAGTGATATTGCCTTCAAATTTAGTATTAGGAATTCCATCAAGCATTATAAATGTTTTTTGCCCAAGCTTAACTTTCCCAAGATCTTTTTCATATATGTCAGCATGTGCCCATACAGTAGAGAGATCTATTCCGCGAAATAAAATCTGATTTTGATTTATTACCTGTCCAACTGCAATATTTCTTTCTGTTACTGTTCCTCTTTTTGGAGCTAAAACATCAAATTCTCCTTGTTCTGCACCACTCGATAAGTTTGTCAAAATCTTTAAATTATTTTCTGCAGCACTGAGTTTTGCTTCTCCACTTGCAAGAATGGCTTTTATAGCATCAAAATCTTTCTTTGGACTTATACCTTTTTCATACAGAGTTTTTTCCCTTTCATGGTTTGTTTTTGCAAGTTCAAGCTCTGCTTTTAGCTGATCAATTTCAGCTTGTAACTTTGAAATCTCAGTACTTTTTATAATTATTAAAGGTTCTCCGGTTTTTACAATATCTCCAAGATCTACAAGAACAGATTTAATCACTCCCTGAACCGGACTGTTTACGTCAAAGTGATTTTTTGGTATTTCTTCTATCTGACCGGTTGTTTCTATTATTTCATTGAGATCTTGTTCAATTACTTTCTCTGTTTTAATCCCGAGAGTTTTAATGTCATCTGTGTCAATTGTGATTTTTCTGTGTACAACTTTTGATCTGAATCCGGAATCTTCTGAACAGACCGGCAAGAAAGACCACAGAGAAGAGATTATGGATAGTATACCGATGATTAAAAACTTTTTAAGTCTATAGTCTCTAACCATTATTTCTCCGTAAGTCCATACAGCGGTACACCAACAGCATACTCTAAGCTTGCAAGTGCCAGCTGATAGTTTAACAAGCTCTCCAGATATTTTTGTCTTAAATCCCTGTTTTGTTGTTCTGCATTTAAAACATCGGTTAGTGAAAGCTTACCTTGTTTGTATCCTTCTTTAATCAGCTCTAAAATATTTTCTGACTGACTGAGAAGATTTCCTTCAAATCTCTGAACCTGCTCTTCCCTGACTTTTAAGTCCTGTAGGGAGTTTGCAACATCAATGTTTATATCGTGTTCAATTCTTTCTCTTTCTTTTTCAAGATATGCAACCTGTGCCTTGGCTTGTTTAATTTCTCCTTGTTTTCTGTTAAAAAGGGGTAATTCTGTTCCTAACCCTGTGTACGCTCCCCAATAATGATCATTAATATTAGGTTTAACAGGACCAGCCTGTAGATTCAAATTCGGGATTCTTTCCCACTGCGCTTTTTTAATTTGTGCCCTTGCAATACCAAAATCTTTTTCAAGAATTGCCACTTCAATTCTTTTACTTAAAGCTTCACTTAAAATGTTTTTTATAGGTTCATATTCATCTATTTTAATTTTTGGTTTTAATTCTTCTGGGTTTTCAAGATCAATTTCAGAATATGATTCACGTCCTAAAATATGGTTGAAATCAACCCTCGCTCTTTTTAATTTACCTGTAAATTCACTAAAGTCATTTTCAGCACTTAAGAGCTGCATCTTTGCCCGGTCCAGTTCAAGCTTTGAAATGTCTCCTGCCTGAAATCTTTTTTCTGCAATATCTACAAGGGACTTATAAAAGTCTGTTCTTGCTTTTGCCAGATTTAAAAAATCGATTCCTGTTGATAAAGCAGCATATGTGCTATGGACCTGTGTATGAACTTCCCAAAGAACTTTTGCTATTTCTAATTCTGTTTTTGAAACCTGTTCTTTTGCCAGTCTTATTCTCCAGTATCTTTTTCTGCCAACTTCAAAATCTTTGGTAATGTCAGATGGATGCATTGCTCCACCTTTTGCATTTTCACGATAGCTAAAGACATAGGGATTTGGTCTGTACTTTGCAATGATTATATTTGCTTCAGAAATTGGAAGCGTGGCAACAGCAGATTTAACGTGATGGTTGTTTTCCATTGCCTCTTCAATAGCCTGTTTTAGTGTTAACTTATTTGTTTTTTCCGATGAATCTTTTTTGTCTTCAAGTTTTATAGAATTTGCAGTATTATCTTCAGCGTAAATTGCTACTGGTAAATAAGAAATAATTAAACTTACAGTAAGGATAATAAAAAAAGTTTTCTTTTTTATGGACATGATTGTTCTTTAGTGAATAACGTGGAAATAACCTGTTTATTCTTTAAAATTGACGAGATTTTGCTTAATAGGTTCATGGCATGGATTTAATTGTACCGTTTCCCGCATATTATCTAATTACTAGCATTGATTTTGGAGGTTTTGTAATTACACAAGCTTATTTTAATTTGTCATGTTCAGAAAAATAAATTAACATGCAGTTATCTGATAATTTAAATAGGGAAGTTAATAAATAAGTACAGCTTTAATAAAAAAATAAAATGATTTTTAATAAGTACACAATAAATAATCAGTATGTAAAAACTGAACAAGCAATAGCTTTGTTATTTTTAATTTTTCTTTTAGTAGGTTGTTGCTTTAAGCCAGAGTTAACTTCATCACATCTGATTGTAAAGAGTAAGGATTCAAAACGGTTTTTAAAAGTTTCTAATGAAACAGCAGCAAGTATAGGGCTTGAGACTGAAGTGGTTGAGAATAAAAAGGTAAGCTTTAATATTAAATATAACGGGATTGTTAAATCTGTTCCAAGTAAAACTTTTTATGTTTCATCTCCTGTAAATGGCAGGGTTTCAGGAGTTTTTGTAGAGCCTAACCAGGCTGTTATAAGTAATCAGAATCTTGCAGAAATTTCCAGCCAGGACATAGCTGAACTTCAGTTTGATGTTACAAAAGAACAAATTGATCTTGAAGGCAGTGTTCAGGAAGCAATGCTGGAGTTAAGCCTTGCACAAAACAGTTATGATAGAGAGAAGAAATTATATGAAGATGGGATTACCGCGAAGAAGGAATTTCTTGAAGCAGAAAATAATTATAAAATTGCTGAAAGTAAATCAGCAATTTTTGAAAAAAAGAAAAAATCAGTTGATGAACTTGCAGAAAAACGCCTTAGAATACTTGGGTCTAATACTGAAAGCGCTGCTTCAAATCCTGGATATGTGGGAATCAAATCTCCTCTCTCCGGCTTTATTTTAAAAAGACTGATTAATCCCGGTGAGGTTGTTGAAAAAGACAAAGTTTTATTTGAGGCGAGTGATCTCTCTGAGGTACTTCTTGAGTCAAAAATTTACGAAAAAGACTTACCAATTATAAGCCTTGGTAAAAAAGTAACCTTTATTACTGAAGCTTTGCCTGGTAGTGTTTTTCACGGTGAAGTAAATTATGTTTCACAGACGGTTGATCCTGATACCAGAACTATTGCAGTAAGAGCAAAAATACACAACCCTGGCTATAAATTAAAACCTGAAATGTACGGAAAGATATTTATCAGCCTCTCTGACAAAACCACACTTGTTATCAGTAAAGAAGCAGTGGAGAAGGTAGATAACCAGGATATTGTATTTGTAAAAACTGCATTTGGTTTTAAAGAAGTAAAAGTTCAACTTGGTAAGGAGTCTGATGGAATTATAGAAGTACTTGCTGGATTAAAACCAGGCCAGGAAACAGTTACAAAAGGAAGTTTCTGGTTAAAATCAGAACTTCATACTGATTAGTCTATAAAAAAATGATAAGTAAAATTATAGATTTTTCATTAAAACAACGACTGGTAATTCTTGTTTCATCTGCCATGCTTGCAGTGTGGGGTTTTAATTCATTTTGGAATATTCCTATAGAGGCATTCCCTGATGTTACAGATACAATGGTTCAGATTATTACGCAGTATCCGGGAAAAGCAAGTGAAGAAGTTGAAAAGCAGATTACACTTCCAATTGAAACTGAGTTAAATGGTCTTCCACATCAAACACAGGTTAGATCCCTGTCATTAAACGGCTTATCGGTAATAACTGTTATTTTTGATGACAGTGTGGATAAATATTTTGCAAGGCAGCTTGTTCTAGAACGTTTACGAAATGTTAATTTACCTCTAGAAGCTGATGTAAATCTTGGACCACTTTCCACTCCAATTGGAGAAATATACAGATATACTCTTGAATCACCACTGCATTCATCTATGGAATTAAGAACAATCCAGGACTGGATTATGAGGCGTAATTTGAAGAAAGTACCTGGCGTAGCAGATGTAGTAGGTTTTGGTGGAAAAGTTAAACAGTTTCAGGTCCAGGTTGATCCACTTAGATTAAAAAGTTTAGGACTTACATTACAAGATATTTTTGATGCTTTAGCTTCCTCAAATAAAAATACTGGTGGCGGTTATTTAAAGATTGACAATGAGAGATTTATTGTACGTGGAATAGGATTGCTTACTTCCCTTGATGATATAAAGAACACAGTAATAAAAACAACTAATGGTGCACCAATAAAAATGGGGAACATCGGCAGGGTTATTATTGGTCCGCAGGTTCGCCAGGGAATTGTAGGGAGAGATTTAAAAAAAGATGTTGTTGAAGGAATTGTTTTAATGAGAAGGGGAGAAAACCCTTCTAAAGTTCTTAATGCTGTTAAGGAAAAACTTTTAGAACTTCAGGATACACTGCCTAAAGAAGTAAAAATAGTTCGTGTTTATGATAGAGAAGAATTAATAAAAAGAACACTTGAAAATGTCAAGGATACCTTGCTGATTGGCGGAGCTCTGGTATTTTTTATACTAATAATTTTTACAGGGCAAAGATCCATTGCCACAATTGTTACTGCAATTGTTCCCCTTTCTCTTCTTATTGCATTTATTCTGATGCGGTTTGCACATGTTTCTGCAAACCTGCTTAGCCTTGGTGCCATTGACTTTGGAATTATTATTGATGGTGCAGTAGTTATGACAGAAGCAATTTTTGTAATGCTGGCTGAACATCCTGAATCCAAAGATATAGCTCCGCTTATCGTTAAGGCTGGTGCAAGAGTTGGTAAACCAATATTGTTTGCAAAAGTAATTATTATAATTGCTTTTTTACCGCTCTTTGCCCTGCAGAGAGTTGAAGGCAGATTGTTTGAACCACTTGCTCTGACGATGAGCTTTGCAGTACTTGGAGCTTTGTTTTTTACACTTACACTGGTTCCAGTTTTATGTTCAGTGATATTTAAAAATAAGGTTGAAGAAAAAGAAATCTGGGTTACAAAACAAATTGAAAAATTTTATACACCTATTTTACACTGGTCTATTAAAAAACCAAAAAGAGTTTTAATGATTGCTGTATGGTCTCTTCTGGGAAGCCTATTTTTTATACTACCATTTCTTGGATCTGAGTTTTTGCCTCAGGTTGATGAAGGGGCAATCTGGATAAGAGCTACAATGCCGATTGATATAACACTTGAAGATGCTCATGCAATAGTACCAAGCATAATAAAAAAAATAAAATCATTTCCTCAGGTTAAAACCACTGTTTTTCAAATTGGAAGACCTGAAGATGCAACTGATCCAAACCTTCAGAACAATACTGAAATTTTTGTAGATTTGATTCCCAGAAGGAAGTGGGGATGTACAAAAGAGCAGCTTATTGAAAAAATTGATAATGTTCTTGAAATGGATTTTCCGGGAATTGCTTTTAACTTTTCACAGCCAATTGCAGATAATGTAGATGAGGCTATTGCAGGGGTAAAAGGGCAGGTTGCAATTAAACTTTTCGGACCAGATTTAAAAATTCTTTTAAAGAAAGCAAAAGAAGTTTATAAAATACTTTCAAATGTACTAGGTGTTACAGATGAATTTGTTGATCAGTTAACTGGTCAGCCTGAACTCCTTATAAACATTGACAGGGATTTGTGTTCACGATATGGGATTAAAGTTGGGGATGTACAAAATGTTATTGAAACAGCACTTGCTGGAAAAGTTGCAACACAGTTTCTTGATGAAGATAGAAGATTTGATGTAGTTGTCAGGCTTTTGCCCGAGTATAGAAGTGATGTTGAATCCATAAAAAATTTACAGATTGATTCAACAGATGGTTCACAGCATATTCCCATTGCACAGCTTGCTACTTTTACAAAATCAATAGGAGCACCAATTATATACAGGGAGAATAATAAAAGAAGAGCAGCAGTTAGGTTTAATGTAAGAAAACGTGATATGGGTGGACTGGTGGCTGAGGCACAGAAACTGGTTAATAAAGAAGTAAAATTACCAAAAGGATATAGCATAGTCTGGAGCGGACAGTTTGAAAGTCAGCAAAGAGCAATGAACAGATTAATGTTTATTACACCGCTCAGCATACTTCTTATTCTTATTATTTTGTTTGCTGATTTTGGTTCAATAAAAAATGCACTGCTTATACTTATTACTATCCCTCTTGCGGCAATAGGAGGAATTATTGGTTTATTTTTTACTCAGACTCACTTAAGTGTTTCTGCCGCAGTTGGATTTATTGCATTGTCAGGTGTAAGTGTTCAAAATGGTATTATTCTTGTTTCAGTTTTTAACAGACTAAGACAGGAAGGTCATGAACTTAGTATTGCAATTGTCCGTGGGGTGAAGGAAAGATTAAGACCAATAATAATGACTGCACTGCTTGCTTCTATGGGATTACTTCCAGCAGCTCTTTCTACTGGTACAGGTTCAGAAACACAAAAACCATTTGCAGTTGTAATTGTTTTTGGAATGATTTCAGCAGTAATTTTAACCTTAATTGTTTTACCTGCAATGTATGGCTGGCTTGAACGAAATTCTCAAAAAACAACATCTAATATTTGATAAGTGTTTCAAAATTAATAAGATCACCTTTAATTAATTGAGGTTTAGGAATTGATTATATAAAGTTTATTGTCTTCTACGTTATATAACAGAGGTACAAAAATGATGGGAAGATATTTTTCTTTAAGTCTTTTGCTTTCACTGACAATAAATTCTATTTCATTCTCTATTTCAAAAAATGGCGCAAAGGAATTAAAGTGGTTCTCTGCCTGTTCTTTTGTCCAACCGGCATTTTTGATAAGACCGGTTACAAATTTTTCTTTTTTCGAAGTCAAATTTACCATGCCGCAGTTTGTATGAGCTATAAGTGCAACAAATTTAATATCAGCAAATCCAATTGCAAATGATAGTTTAAATTCACTTCCTGTAATTCTTGCTCCTGCTGTTCTTAAAATATATGCAAATTTAGCCGGTATATTAAGCTGTTTCCTATTATCCATGCACATTACAATAGCCATTTCTGCTGTTTCATGCTCTCTAAATTTTATTGAAAAATTGTGATATTTCAACAAGTCGGCAATTGGAGTATTCAAAAGATTGTCAGGAATATCTTTCTCATTACAGATATCTCTAAGCTGATATTTTGAAGTAAAGTCTTTCATAATAAAAATTTTAAATTATGCCCAGTAAGAAAAAATTTCTGAGTAAGTCGATAAGAGCTCACTATTTACTGCCAGTTGATAACCGATTAAATGAAGTGCACTGATAAGTACCTTGGAGATTTTTTTCGTTGCGGTAAGACTGTAAAATACTTCCTTACCTCTTCTTTCTTCGACCACAAGCTTATTTGCTTTTAAAAGTGAAAGATGCTGTGAAATATTTGATTGACTGGTTTTCAATTCTGCTTGAATTTGATTTACGCTTAGGGTTCTTTTCTTTTTTAACAACCACAGGATCTTTAATCTTAATGGATGAGAGAGTGTTGAAAATAAATTTGAGACTGAATTTATTTGCTCATCGGGGGCTTTGTTAAGTGTCTTTTTCTTAGGATTCATAGTTTCAAGATTATATCAATAAATAACATATTAGAATATTCTAATATGTTAGGATCTTTAAATATGATGAATTCTAATACTCACAACTATTCTATAAATGAACTAAAAAATGATTTCTTTGCATCTCTAGTTGTTGTTCTGGTTGCAGTCCCTTTGTGTCTTGGTATTTCTATTGCATCTGGAATGCCACCTGAAGCAGGCTTAATATCAGGGATTATTGGTGGAATTATAGTTGGTAGTTTATCAGGATGTCCGCTTCAGGTAAGTGGCCCTGCTGCTGGACTGGTAGCAATAGTATTTGAAATAATTCAAGAGCATGGAGCTGATCATCTAGGAGCAGTTTTATTGTTTGCAGGATTTATTCAAGTTATTGCAGGACTTCTGAAACTTGGTCCCTGGTTTAGAGCTGTTTCACCAGCAGTTATACAAGGAATGCTTGCAGGAATAGGTATTTTGATACTTTCAAGTCAATTTCATGTAATGGTTGATGATTTGCCTAAACATTCTGGAATTGAGAATATAATTTCACTTCCAAAAGCTTTTTTAAAGGGAGTTGTTCCTATGGATACATCAGTACACCATTTAGCGGCATTTGTAGGTTTAATAACCATCTGTGGTATGTTTCTTTGGAAAATTACATTTAAAAAACTGACAAGTATTCCTTCAGCGTTAGTTGGGGTTTTAACAGCTACAGTTGTCTCTTACTTTTTAAAATATCCGATTAAATATGTTTCTATTCCAGACAATCTTTATCAGGCAATTAGATTTCCCTCTTTAGAGAGCTTTAGTTGTCTTTTAAGCTGGGAAGTGCTGGTTGAAGCTTTAACAGTAGCGTTTATAGCCAGTGCTGAAAGTTTGTTGACATCAACAGCAGTTGATAAAATGCAAACAAACCATAGAACAAATTATAATAAGGAAATCATTGCTCAAGGAGTTGGCAATTCTTTAGCCGGTTTAGTGGGAGCGCTTCCAATTACAGGAGTAATAGTACGTAGTTCAGCAAACGTTACTGCAGGTGCTAAAACACGGGTTTCATCATTTCTTCATGGAATATGGATATTATTGTTTGTTATTTATTTTTCAGGGTTACTTAAGGTTATTCCAACTGCTAGCCTTGCAGCAATTTTAGTGTATACCGGTTACAAATTAATAGATCTAAATGCAATAAAAAATCTTGCCAGAATTGGTAAATGGGAAATTATAATATATTTTACAACTCTTTTTGTAATAGTTATGGATAGTTTGCTTGAAGGAGTGCTGGTAGGAATTGTTCTTTCTATAATTAAACTGCTTTATGATTTCTCAAGATTAAAGGTGCAGGCTGATGAAGATTTGAACTCTGATACTGTTCATGTTTATATAGATGGGAATGCTACTTTTATTAATCTTCCAAATTTTGCTGAAGCTTTAGAAAAAATTAAGTTTGGAAAAAATGTATTTGTTCATTTCGAAAAGCTTTTACATATTGATCATGCAAGTCTTGAATTCTTGATTAATTGGGAAAAACAATATATGGCAAATGGTGGAACTGTAACAATTGAGTGGGATGAAATTGAAACGAAATTTTACAATAAAATCCTTGTACATCAGAGCAAATAGGTCTTATTTACGCTCTCATTGCGCTAATTGTTTTCTGAATCTCTACTTGAGATTTTAAACTGTAAATGGCATTTCCAGCTACTAAGACATTAGCTCCCGCAGAACGTACTATCGGAGCGGTTTGTGTATTTATTCCACCGTCTACTTCAATATATTTGCCACTTAAGTTTGCTTCCTGGAAAAGTTTTTTTACTTCAGAGATTTTTGGAACAACAGAGCTGATAAATTTTTGTCCGCCAAACCCGGGATTTACAGTCATTACTAAAACCAGATCAACAAGTTCTAAAACATATTTTAAAGGATCTACCGGGGTGTGAGGATTAAATGAAACTCCTGCTTTGCATCCAAGTTCTTTAATATAGGAAAGTGTTCTTTGAAGATGTGGACATGCCTCAGCATGTACAGTAATAATACCTGCTCCGGCACCTGCGAAATCTTTTATGTGTTTATCCGGATCAATAATCATTAAGTGAACATCCAGAGGAAGTTTTGTGATTTGTTTTATGCATTTAACAACAGGAGCACCAATTGTAATGTTTGGTACAAACTGACCGTCCATAACATCTACATGAATCCAGTCAGCGCCTGCATCTTCTACTTTTTTAATTTCATTTCTTAAATCTGAAAAATCTGCAGAGAGTATCGATGGTGCAATTAGTATTTTTGAGTTTGACATATGAACATTCTAGCGCATAATATTTAGATATGAGAACTTTTAAACTTCTTCAGGTAGATACTTTTACAGATAAATTATTTGGCGGGAATCCTGCTGCTGTAGTCTTTAATGCAGAAAGTTTATCAGATAATGAAATGAAACAAATAACCAGAGAAATGAATCTCTCTGAAACAGCATTTATATTGCCGAGTAAGGCAGGCAACTTTCGCTTACGATATTTTACCCCTGGTGGAAATGAAATAAAGTTTTGTGGACATGCAACAGTTGGTACTTTACATGCAATAGCCTGTGAAAACGAATTTGGAATTACGAAAGCAGGAGTTTATCCATTAAAAGTAGAAACTAATGCAGGTTTAATGGACATGATTATTGATTATAAGAAAGAAAATGATATTTCAATTGAGTTTGATTCTACAGGAATTGATTTAATAAATGATAAATACGAGCATAGTGTAATTGCTGAAAAATTAGGCATAAATGCTGAAATTATAGACAAAAACATTCCAGTAATGCGCGATAGAACAAATAATTATGTTTACTTGAAAATAAAATCACTGAATGATCTTGAAAATATAAACTATGATGTAAAAAGTGCTTATGATTTTGCTTCAATTGATGGAACAGTTATTTTTTGTTTGATGGTAAATGAAACATTTGATAAAAACAATCAAATTCACTCCAGATGTTTTGCTCCGCTTGTTGGGGTAAATGAAGATCCTGCTACAGGCTCAGCACAGGGAGCTTTAGCTACTTATGCGCTTTTAAATAAGCTAATTCCAGATGATTTAAAAGTCATAGGGGCTGAGCAAGGGCATTTTATAGGTAGGCCAAGTCAGATTAATATAAAGATTACTAAAGAAAACGGAAAGTATAAAGCAGCTGTATTAGCAAAGGCGATATCTGTTTTTAAAACCGAGTTGAAGCTTAAGTAGTTTTGTTAACCTAAGAACTATAAGTTATTCCCACTTAAAAGTTAAGAAGATTAAATTTTTCTAATAAATTTGGAAAATCAAGAATAGATTCAAGTCCTGATCTACAGATAGATGGAAGTCACTCTATAGAAGTTACAGGAAGTCCTGGTGCTAACCTCACAACATGTGAAGAAGCTGTAGTTATTGAAAGTCCGAATTTTGTAGGGACTAACAGTATTGATTTAAGAATTACAAGTAGTGCTGGTGCTACTGTTAATAATAGTCCTATTGTAACTCTTACAGATAGTCCAGGGACTAATTTGGACAGTTGTTCTAAATCTATAGTTATTAGGAGTGGAGACTTTACAGGAGAAGGTAGTTCAAGATTGAACATTGTAGATAGCTCAGGTTCATCTATTACAGAAAGTCCTCGAGCAACACTAGAGAAAAGCCCAGGTTCAAAACTTATTACAAGTAATAGGCCTACTTTAGTTGAAAGTGCAAATTCTACAATTCATAATTGTGATGGGGGAATAATCACAAGAAGTCCTGGTACTTATACTGAAGATAGCTCTGATGTAAAAGTTACAAATAGTCCAAATACAAAGGTAATAGATAGTATTGATGCAAATGTGGTAGAAAGTCCAGGAGCACACTTGGAAACTGCTGCTGGCTCTGAAGTAGTAAGAACACCAAATATTCATTTAGTAAATGAGCAAAATGCTAGATATGTAAACGGTGTAAAAGTAATCTTGAACTAGCTCTTATGACTCGACTACTATCTTATATCTACAATCTGTAATTATAATAACCGGATTTTTTATAAAGCAGAGGTTATTTGTGATTCTCTGATTCTCTAATTTCTGATACTCTAGAACTATGGGTTTTTTAAGAAGAAATTTCCGGCTTTTTATAATAATAATTACTATTTTTGTTTCTTTTTCATCCTTCTTTACTATTTATTTAAGTGGATCTTACAAGCACTTAAAGAAACTGGAATCAGGACTTTCTCAGGCGAGGTTGCAAAAAGAATCAATATTAACTGAAAGAGTGGTTGGATTAAATGAAACTGCTCTAGAAGATCCTGTTCAGCAATTCAAAAAAGAAAAAGATGTTTCTAACCAAACTATAAAAGAAATAGATACCAAAATAAAAGGGTCACAGATTCTTCTTCAAAATTCTCTTATCACAGTTCTTACACAACTTAAACTTGGTCTGGATCTGGTGGGAGGGGCACAGCTTACATTTCAGGCTTTAACCGGTCCTGATGTAAAAGAAATAAACAAGGATGTTATTGCTGGTTTAATTAAAGTATTTGAAAACAGGGTAAATGCTTCAGGTACTACAGAAGCAATTGTTCAGCAGGTAGGGAAAGATCGAATACTTGTAGAAATACCGGGAGCAGATCCGGAGGTTGTAAAAAGAAGGCTTTTAAAGACTGCATTTTTAGAGTTTAAGGAACCTGCAAAGTACATTGATAAAAAACCTGGAGATGTTATCGATCCAACAAAGCCAGCTCAGTTTATCTGGTATTCAAGTGGAATTACAGGAAAAGATCTTAAAAAAGCACAGGCAGTTACTGATGGAGCGGGAAACTGGTTAATTGCTTTTTCGCTTAGAGGTCCTGCAATTGAGAAATTTGGAAGATTGACAGAAAGATTAGTTGGTAAGCCAATTGCAATTTTTCTGGATGGAAGGTTAATATCCAGCCCAACAGTACGCTCAGCAATTACCGGTGGTGAAGGACAAATAGAAGGAAGATTTACTGCAGAAGAAGCTCAGGATCTTGCGGTTCAGCTTAATGCCGGTGCACTGCCAACACCTGTAAAAATTATTCAGGAACGATCAGTCGGTGCTACCCTTGGTCAGGATTCAATAGATAAAAGCCTTCACGCTGGTTTATATGGAATATTGTTTGTAATTTTATTTATGATTGTTTTTTATAGGCTGCCTGGTTTGATTGCAGGTTTTGCACTGGTTTTGTATACTCTTGTAACCATTGCAATTTTTGAACAGACAGTTACGCTGACTTTAGCCGGTGTTGCAGGTTTTATATTAAGTATTGGTATGGCAGTAGATGCAAACATTCTTATTTTTGAAAGAACAAAAGAAGAACTAAGAGCAGGAAAAAGTTTCTTTAATGCAATTGATGCAGGTTTTGAGAGAGCGTTTACCAGTATTTTTGACAGCAACATAAATACGCTGATAGCATGTTTTGTACTTTTAATTTTTGGGGCCGGCATTGTAAGAGGCTTTGCCATTACTCTTGCAATAGGCGTTCTGGTCAGTATGTTCTCAGCGATTTTTGTTACAAAGACATTGCTTTCAGTTATTACAAAGATTCATGCATTTAGAAATCCTGTTTTGTTTGGAGTGAAATTAAGCAGCTAACATATTTTTTGCTCTTAACTTAGTTATACTGTTTACAATCATATTTATTCCCCAAACTAATCCTGCATGTAGAGCAAAACCCTGATAAAGGCATTTTGCATGTTTCTCTTCAGCTTCAAGTTTTAGTACTTCTTTTCTTGAATTATCCAGATCCGTTGCTTCAACTGCTTTAAACACATGGTTGATTTTTGCTGGTTCAGGGAATTTATTTCTTGCTCTCATAAACAAACTGTCATTTGAATTAGTATTTGAGTAGCTTGAATCAACAAGAATCCCTTCTTTAATGCCGTATTTTTTAGCTAGTTCTTTATCAGCTCTTTTTGCTAGAAGCCCATTTGTAAACCTGTGTCCAAACCACCAGGATGTTACTACTGTAAGAAGTTTTAAAATCTTTTCACCTCTCTCTAGACTTCCTTGGGATAAACAAATTTGTCCAATCCATTTTGGTGGTACTGTATAGGACAAAAGAAGTCCTAGCTTTGGATAAACACCGTGAGTCATATCCAGTTGATCCTGAACTATGTTTAAAAATCTGTTATTTGCCACAATCTCTTTATTGCTGGATTTATTTAGGAGTATTGCATTGGTGATAGGTGAAAGAAAACACATTGCACCGGTTAGAATTTTTTGAAACATATTAAGTTCTTCTGAATCACCTGTTATGTTGCTTTCTTCATCGCTTACATAGCTTTTTGTACCGGTAAATCGATCTTCACCCAGGATACATTTTCTGAATAATCTTGTTGCTAACCCAACACTTGATGACCAGCTTCCTTCTACTAAACTTTCAATTATAATTACTGAGCTTTTTAATTTTCTTATATGTTTAGCCATTTCTTCTGATGGAGTGAAATTATGGGAAAATTCTTGAATTTCTTTTCCTTCTTCTTCAAATTTGTTCGCTTGCTTTTCTTTTCCTGCTTTTTTAAATAATGATGCTATAAAATTTTTATCTTCAGTCTCTTCAACGTTGAGCCTATTAATCCCTTCTTTTAAGGACTCAAGATTTTGTGTTTCTTTCATGCTGAATTTTAAATATTGTTTTGTGTATTTTTGAAGCTCATGTGGCAAAGTCATTTTCCCTACAATATTTGCGACGGAAGAAGTTATAAATGGAGAAGTAAATAATATAGCTGTGCCATATAAGCATTCAAAAGTGGTATCTAAAAAGTTTTTATAATTTCTAAATACACTTGCTAGCATTGCTGGAAGATCAAATGAGACTAAATCAAGAAATGTTCTATACGTAGATTCACGTGAGCATATAATATTTGCAAAGTTGGTTAATCTGCTTGTTTGTCTTCTTGTTGGAATTGGATTTCCAATAGAAACATTTTTTGTGGTTATGCTACTCATATAATACAATTTGAAAAGCTTCTCTTAAATATTGATTTCTAATTTGTAAATAGATACTATCTCAACTGTTTATGAGATGAAATATACAGTTCCTGAAATTCTGACTACTACAGTTGCTTTTTTATTAAAGTTTTCTAAATTATGTCTTTAATTACCTTAACTAACCATAATATATTGCTTGTATTTATGGGAATATAATCAATTAATGCCAATCAAAGTCGAAAAATACATTTATGAAGATATTGCAGATAAGCTTGCAAATCAGATTACAAAAGGGGTTTATAAAGTTGGTGAACAAATTCCCTCTGTAAGAAAACTTAGTCAGGATCTTGGCATCAGCACAAAAACAGTTGAGCAATCATACATATTTCTTGAAGGTTTAGGATTAATAGAAGCAAAGCCACAGAAAGGATATTATGTCCGTAATATTACAAGTAAAATTCTGTGCGAGCCTGAAAAACCCGAGATAGAAATTTCTGCAAACTCATACTCGGGAGAAGAATTAGTCGGAGAGTTTGTTAAGTCAGCAAAGATTCCTGATGCCGTGCTATTAGGACTTGCAGTACCTTCAAATGAAATTCTCCCCGGGAAAAAACTGAACCAGATTTTAGCCAGAATATGCAAGGATTCAGATACAAAAGGAATCGGGTATGAATTTCCCCCTGGAAATTACGATCTAAGACAGCAAATTGCTAAACGATCAATTGAATGGAAAGAAAGCCTTTCTCCAGACGATATGATTATTACTAATGGTACAACTGAAGGATTAATGCTTGCTCTGCAATCTGTTGCAAAATCTGGTGATTGTATTATTACAGAATCACCGACAAGTTTTGGAATCCTGCAGGTAATAGACAATCTTGGAATGAAAACAATTGAAATACCAACTCATCCAAGATCAGGCATTGATATTACTGTTTTAAGATCAGCTTTAAATTCTCATAAAGTTGGAGCGGCAATTTTATGTCCTAATATAAGTAACCCTTTGGGTTCAATTATGCCAGATGAAAGTAAAATAGAGCTTTATAAGATGTTTTTAAAAAAAGAAATTCCAATTATTGAAGATGATGTTTATGGAGAATTATATTTCAGCTCTGCAAAACCAAAATCAGTAAAAGCTTATGACGAAAAAGGGATTGTTATTTATTGTTCTTCATTTTCAAAAACAATTGCTCCTGGTTATCGCATTGGCTGGATGTATCCAGGGAGATACTTCAAAAAAGCAAATAAGCTTAAGATATTTACCTCATATGCCTCTGCTACATTGCCTCAGATGGCAATAGCTGAATTTCTGAGAACAGGAGGCTATGACCGAAGTTTAAGAGAACTAAGGAAGAAGTATGAGTCTCAAACTTCAATAATTTCAAGATATGTAAGTGAATATTTCCCTGAAGATACCAAATTATCAAAACCGCAGGGAGGATTTTTCCTATGGATAGAGCTTCCTAGAAAGGTAAGTTCCCTCGAATTACAAAAATTAGCACTAAAGAAAAAAATCACGATTGCGCCAGGTCCACTATTTTCTACTCATATAAACTATCTGAATTATATTAGACTTAGTTGTGGTTTTCCTCTTACGCCTGAAATTAAAGATGCAATTAGAACGCTTGGACTACTTTGCAAGAGCTTGATGTAGATATTTTTCTTTAACCACCATCCATACAAACTTTGGTAGTGATTTTAAGATTCTTGTTGCTCTTGCAGGCTGAGTAATCACTCTGTAAAACCACTCCAGATGATTATCTCTAAATAACTTTGGTGCTCTTTTTACTTTTCCTGACCAGACATCTAAACTCCCGCCAATTCCGATCATTACACTTTGTGGAAAGAGGTGAGAATGTTTATTTATCCAGATTTCCTGCCTTGGACTTCCAAGAGCTACTAAAACCAAGTCAGGATTCTCACCTGCAATTTCTTCTGCAATCTTTAAATCCTTTTCAATTCCCTGATAACCATCAATAGCTTTTACAAGATTAATACTAGAATATTTACTTTGTATTGCAAAAACCACTTTTTCCAAAGTTGAAATTGAGCTTCCAAAAATCGCAACTCTTTTTTTAAATTCATCTGCTGAATCTAAAATCTTTTCTGCAAGTTCAATACCAGGAACCCGTTCTATTTTTGCTGAGCCATTCTTTTCTTCGTTTTTATTTAAGGTCTTAAATGCCCAGACTGTACCTGTTCCATCCGGAACAATAAGATTGGCATTGTTTATTGCAGCCTGAAGCTCAATATTTTTTGTAGCATTTACAATCATTTCAGGATTTAAAGTTACAATTTTTAATTGCTTTGGATTTGATAAAGCCATTCTTGCAAAAAATACAACTTCATCTAAAGTGAAAGTATCAATTGGCTGATTTAGTACACGTTTGCGCATGAAAATATTATACCTTTTTCAAGTCAAGACTTTTTTTAACATTTCAATATTTCTTTTGTTTAACTCATGTACTTTCTTTTTTGTCAGTTTGGCTTTATCAATTGAGTGCTGCATGTTCTGCCAAAAATAATTCCATGGCTGCTCCATATCATCTCTAAATCCAACCCCTACCTGAGATGCAAAATCAAGAAGTGATTTGACTTTCTGATCATAAATTAATCCAAATACAGGCTTTTCATTTGATAGTGCAACTAAGAGAGAATGATACCTCATACCCATTAATGCGTCACAACTTGCAAGCACTCCTGCTTGCTGTGGTACTGAAAGGGATGGAAAAGTTTCAAGCATAATTATTCTGTTTGGCTCATTTACTTTTTTTACTGCAAGATCCTGTAATTCATATAAAATTGGAGAATCTTCCTGGGCTGTGCATGGGATAAGTACTATCTGCCAGTCTTTCATTCCATTTACAATTCTTGATAGCTTATCGGCAAAATTTGATATGTGACGGCTCTTTAGATATTTGTCATTTCTAAGTGAGACACCAAGTATTGGAAGTTGCCAGTTCACCTCTTTTATTAATTTTTGAAAAGAATAATCAAATTCAATTCCCCATACAGGATCACAGGTTACAAACACATTGCTTCCATCTGAAATATATTCTGCAGAAGCTTGATCTCTTACTGAAATCCACTTTACAGCTTTCATTCCAAAATTAAATAATCTCTGTGATATCTTTCTTTGAAACGGACCAATTCCTGCTCCAAAAAATGTAATTTCTTTCCCGAATAACCCTGCAAAAAAAAGTTGCAGAAAGTAATAAGCAAAGCTTTTAAAGCTTGTTTTATCCTGAAATACTCCCCCTGTAAAAATTAATTTATTATGTGTAAGTAAGGCATTAAATACTTCAAATGGATTCCATCTATTTACAGCATTTACATTGTAGATGTTTGATGTAATATCTGGTTTGTTTGATAATACAGTTATATTAGTTCTTTGAACACCAAGTTCCACAAGATGCTTAACTAGAACATAAAGCAGTGCTTCATCTCCAAAATTGTCGAATCCAAAATATCCACTGATTAGAACTTTTTGCATAAGTCAGGACTAACCCTATTTTTTATCAAGTAGAAATAATCTATTTGCCGCTGCTTGTTTGATTTTAAGCTTTTTGTGGCAAATTTATCAAGAGAAGCCCTATTTTTATTAATAAATAAGAAAAGAGGCTTTTTATCTGATTATTAATTCGGCCAGGGGTATCTGATTTGTTCCTGTGCCTAGCAAAATATAAAAAAATGGAAACGACTACACCACAAGTTTTAACATCTCCAGTTTTAGTTGGGGAGCTTGCTGAATTTAATTTGGTTCATATACTTCAACTACTCAATGAATGTAATACTAATGGAGTTCTGCAGGTAAAAAAAGGTGCATTATATGGAGTTATGTACTTTGAACATGGTCAAATAATTGATGCTCATGTTCTTACATATGATGGTGAAGATGCAATTTATGAAATATTTTTATGGTTGACAGGCAAGTTTTCATTTTATTCTCTTTCAGTCCAAAGACCAAAAACAATTAAGCGCCCAACGGAAGATTTAATTCTTACCGGGGCACGCTATGACGAGAGATGGAGAAAACTGTGTAAACTTGGTATTAATTCAAGAACGATTTTAAAATCAAAATCAGATGAAGAAATTGCAAGGATGATAGCTGAAGAAGAAGAAGGAACCATACATTTAGCTCAGGCAGATCAGGAATTTCTTCATGCTGCAGATGGAATAAAGCCTCTTGGTGAAATAGCAAGTCAGCTTGGATATAACAGACGAAAACTGGTTACAATTTTATCTTTCTTACTTACAAACAACTTTTTAGACATTATATCTGTAGACACTAACACTCCTTTTAGTGATGGTACACAGGCTTTTATGCCGGAACTGGATTAGTATCATTGCAATGACACTAAGACTACTATCCCAATCAAAGTACAAATAACCTGAAAGATAAAAAATCTCTTTACTATATCGGTCTCTTTCCACCCGATTAATTCAAAATGATGGTGTAAAGGTGCCATTTTGAATAATCTTTTATCAATTCCAAGTAACCTTTTCGAATATTGATAACTTCCGACCTGAAGAATTACTGATAATGCTTCAATAATTGGAATGGTTGCAAAGAAGATTAAAAATAACTCAGATCTCGATGCAATTGCAAGAGCTCCAATAGTCCCGCCAATTGCTAGACTTCCAGTATCGCCCATAAAGACCTTTGCCGGGTACCGGTTAAAATACAAAAATCCAATTAATGCTCCAGAGAAAATAAGAGAAAAAGTTAATAGCTCAAACTTTCCAGTATGGTAAAACAAAACAAAGAATCCAAGAAAACTTATTAGTGTAATACTGCCCAGAAGTCCATCTAAGCCATCTGTAAGATTGTATGAGTTGCTGGCCCCAGCAATAATAAAAAAGAACCATAGCAGATAAAGAATATTACCCCCTTCTTTATATAGATGAAAGATTGAATAACTTACAAGAAGTTGTATTAATAGTTTTATCCACCCAGAGATTCCTTTATTGTGTTTTTTCCTGACTTTAAGGTAATCATCTATAAATCCAAGTGCTGCCATTACAAAGGTTGTACATAAAACAATAGTTAAATCCAGAGTAAGAAAATCTTTTTTTGTTAAACATAATATCAAAGTAATAAAAAATACAGGAATTAAAAAAATTAGTCCGCCTATTGTCGGGGTTTGGGATTTTTTAGTTATGTGAGAAGAAGGACCATCTTCTCTTATGATTTGCTTTGCATTTAAGGATTTAAGGATTGGGATTAAAAATTTTCCAATAATTAACGATAAAATAAGTGAAATTATGAATAAAATACAAGTACTTAGCATATTGCAGATTATAAAAGTCGTCCTAGAAGAGTTGTTATAAGTTGTAGTACAAAGAAACCAAGAATTGGCGAGATATCAATGCCGTTTATTGGGGGAATAATTCTTCTAAAGGGTTCAAGGAAAGGAATAAAAATTCGGTCAAGAAATCTGTAGAATCCTGAAAACCTTAAATCAGGAATCCAGGATAAAACCACCCAAATAAACATTAAAAAGGTATACCCCTGAACTAAAGTTAGTAAGATCGTTATTATTGAAGACATTTTGGCGTTTTAAAACCCTCTTTTTATTATTATACAGTTCCTATTTGCCTGGAGCAGTTTGCAGTGGCATGCCGCTACAAAAGACTCAGCCGTAGAGGATATCTCGAAAGAAACCCTCTACGGCTGAAAATTAAGCAGTAGAAGCATGCTTTAGCATGCTTCTACTTCAAATTATCTTTTTCTTTTCTTTGCTGTTTTCTTTGCTGTTTTCTTTTTAGCTTTCTTTTTCATCCGTTTCTCCTTTCTTTCGATAATTGTTTTTTATCTAAACTTGTAAACTTCTCTTAGACACGCCACAGATTTTAATTTTTTTTCACATGAAAATTTTAATCTGGCCAAAGTTTGATTAATCAATATAGAAGTGGGAACTATTGCCAAGTCTGTACTGTAAGTGCGTTTGTCAATTTCGCTGTCTTTGTTTTTAATTTGTTTTTTCTTAATCATTCTAAGGTTTTTATTTTTTGTTGTTGATATTGCTTAACAATCTTCTTTTACTACACTAATTAATTTCCCAGATATCTATACCCTACCTTAATAGCAAAGTAACGTTTTTTTAGAATTTAGTCAATTACAGTTTTAGAAAAATAACATTTACGATCATCATAAATGACTTTAAGACAATCAATTTGTTTCTCAAAAAGGGACTCATCTATCTAATAAATAATGATTAAATCAATTCATAAAGTAAGGTTTTGTCTGGTTTATCCAGCAAAATCTGCACAAAGCAAGGGATAGCATATTGGAAGCACTCTGCAAAGTGACACGATTTTATCAGAACATTGTGTCGTGATTTAATAATTTCTCAAAAACTCTTTTTTGTAAGTTCAATAGCTTCTTTAAGGTCAATTTTTTGCTTATAGAGCGACTTGCCAAGAATTACTCCTGCCAGGTTGTGGTGCTTTTCTTTCTTTAATTTTAGAATTGCAAGGATGTCTTCCATGCCAGAGATTCCACCTGAAACAATTATTTTTGACTTAACTGAGCCGGCTATTGCATCTAAAGAGTTAAGATTTGGACCGCTTAAAGTGCCGTCTTTTGATATATCAGTGTAAATAATTTGTTTTATGTTGCCGAAGAGTTCTTCAAGGTTGTTGATATTAATTTCAATTGTTTCCTGCCATCCTGACAGAGCCACCTTGTTGTTTTTTAAATCCAGCCCAAGAATAATCTTTTCACCATATTCCTTAAGTACTTCTTTAAAGAAATCTTTATCCTGAAATGCCTTGGTTCCTAAGATTAGGTAACTTACTCCTTCGTTTAGATATTGTTCTATGGTTTCCTTAGTTCTTATCCCACCACCAACCTGTACCTTAATACCCGGAATCTTTGTAATTTTGGAAATGTCTTTAAAGTTAACAGGATAGCCCTTTTTTGCACCATCCAGATCTACAAGATGGATTCTTTTTGCTCCATAGGTCACCCACTTGTTTGCAACTTCTTCCGGTTTTGTTGAAAATTCTTCTACCAGGTTGTATTGTCCCTGAGTTAAGCGTACACATTTCCCGTCAAGGATATCTATTGCTGGAATAATTTCAAAATCTTCTGTCATTATTTTCTACCCCACTGTTTGTAAGTTTACTGTAATGTCATTGATTCTTCAGATTTAAATGACTTTAGCTCAGGATAAATATTGTTAAAAACATAGTCATCATAATCTTTTTTTCCATAACTAATCACATTTAGCCTGACGTCATTTGTTTTTAAAAGGATTGATTCATATTTTGAAATTGGATCAAGCGAATTTGTAAATAACCTTAGTTTAGAAATAAAATCTTTATCAGGTATGCAGTTTGAAAAGTAAAAAATTCCTTTTAGTCTGGTTAAATTACTGCTTGAAATTATTTTATTCAAGTAAACTTCAAATTCACCAGGATTTTTATTCTCATCTATAATTGCAGAAATACACTGAAATCTCGGATCTATAAAAAAATCAATTATATAAGCATTCAATTCATCCTTTTTAAATAGTCCTTTTTGTAACTTGAAAACCGAGATTTCAATTATATTTGCCATTGATTTCCATAGCTTAAGTTGTCTGTTGTATAAACCCGTCTGATGCATATGTATGAATAAATCTTTTAATAGGTATTCAATAGATTTTATAGCTAGTTCCGGTAAAATATTTTCTTCAAGATCAACAAATAAAATATTGTCTATAGCACTTTTAATTTGTGCAGTATTAAATGTTCGTGGAGTTCCAGTAATTTTTTCACAACTTAAAGCCAGTGGATTCTTTTGCTTTATTTTAAACTTGCCTAGGAGTTTTTTGGAGATAAGAAACCTGTTAATCATTTTTTGTAGCTCAAGACAAGCTTGAGCTTCCTTCGGTCAACCCTTTCGCTGGATCGGATTTGCCGGATAAACCAGACAAATCCTTTAAATTGTGAAAGCGTAAGAACCTGTGCCGCTGAGTATAGATTAGCAGAAAAGTCAATGTGTGAAAAGAATTCTAGTGTGATACATCATTGCGAGAAAGTTTGAAGAACTGATGAAGCAATAACGTGAGAATGTTATGATCTTATATATTCCATTTAGGTAATTTAATCATGACAAAACTGGATTTTTACGGATTACATTCATATAAACTTGAAACCGGTGTTTATCCGGGTAAGTTAATAGTTATTGAAGGGACAGATGGTGTTGGTAGGACAACACAGGCATTAATGTTAAGGTCATATCTTGAAAGTCAGGGTTATGCTGTGGTTGATACTGGTGCTGCAAGATCTGAACTTGCAGGCAAAGGAATTAAGAGAGCAAAAGAAGGTCATACTTTAGGAGCAGTTACTTTAAGTTTGTTTTATGCCACGGATTTTGCTGACAGATTTGAAAAACAAATATTACCTGCACTTAAAGCAGGGTTTATCGTTTTAAATGATCGTTACATCTATTCCTTAATAGCAAGAGCAATAGTGCGTGGTGTAGACAGGGAATGGTTAAAGGAAATCTATGGTTCAGCTTTAAAACCTGACATTGTTTTTTATATGAAAATTACTCCAAAAGATTTAATCCCGCGAGTACTTGGAGCAAAGGGGTTTAACTACTGGGAATCTGGAATGGATCTTAAGTTAGGGCATGATTTATATGAAAGTTTTGTAAATTATCAGACAAAGTTAATTGGTATTCTGGATGAAATGTCAAAAGAATATAATTTTATTGAAATTGATGCTACAAAAGAGCCTCAGGATGTATTCCTTGAAATTAAAAACAAATTGAGTGATATTTTGGTTTGAGTATTAAGTCTTTTCTGATACTCCCGCTCTTTAGAGCGAGGCTCGCCAAGGCGGCTGATTTCTGATACTCTGATTTCTGGAATTGCCGATGTAGCTCAGTTGGTAGAGCAAGTGCTTCGTAAGCACTGGGTCGCAGGTTCAACTCCTGTCATCGGCTGATAAAATTTCAAGTGAAGGTTTTTCCAAATGTTAACTCGACGCCAATTTAATAAATTATTATTAACTTCTGCTTTATTTCCTTCTTTTGCATGTACTAATTTAAAGAAGAACAGTTTTATTCCTGGAACACTTAGATTGAATCTTGGTTTTGAGCCTGACACGCTTGATTGGGCAAAAGCAACAGATTCTTATTCGTTTGATGTAATCACAAACTTAATGGTGGGACTTACAAAATATAATAACGATTTAAAATCAATTCCTTCTTTGGCAAAAGGCTGGAAGATTTCTAATGGTGGAAGAACTTATCATTTTCTTTTGGATAAAGATGCAAAATGGTCTGATGGCAGATCAGTTCTTGCAGGCGATTTTGTATATGGCTGGGAGAGAATTTTAAATCCACAAACTGCAGGTCCTTACGCATATTTGCTTTATCCTATAAAAAATGGAACTCTTTATAATACTGGGAAAATAGAGGATCCAAAACTACTTGGTATAAAAGCAATTAATGATTATGTCTTGGAAGTAAACCTGGAATCGCCGCTTGCATTTTTTTTAAATCTTACTTCATGGGCAGTTTATTTTCCACAGAGAAAAGATATTGTAGAAAAATATATGGATGACTGGACGGAACCAAAAAATATTGTGACCTGTGGATCGTTTGTACTTGACAAGTGGCAGCATGAATATAAGTTATTGCTTAAAAGAAATCCATATTATTCAAGCTCAATACCCACTCTTGAGAAAATTAGATATCACATAGTACCTGAACAATCCAGTGCATTCTCGCTTTATTTAAATGATGAACTTGACTGCATAGACAGTAGATCTATTCCAATCAGTGAAATTGAAACAGTAAGAAAAATGCCTGAAACACAAATTTATCCTTTGCTTAGAGGAACTTATATTGGATTTAATGTAACAAAACCGCCATTTGATAATAAGTTTGTCAGAGCAGCATTTTCTCATGCAATAGATAGAAATGTTTTCCCAAAAGTTTTAAAACGGGAAGAAGTTCCTACAGCTACGTGGATTCCTCCAGGACTAAAGGATTTCTATTCTCCTGATATTGGGCGAAATTATAATATAAAGATTGCCAGAGAATGTTTAGCAAAAGCAGGCTATCCAAATGGAAATGGATTCCCAAAAGTCTCTATGTATTTCCCTACAAGAGAAGATGCAAAGTTAATTGCTGAGTCAGTTCAGGCACTTTGGAAAAAAGTTTTAAATGTAGAAGTAGAAATCTTAAATCAGGAGTGGAAAGTTTATCTTTCCGGACTTCATCAGAATCCTCCACATATGTTTAGATTACAATGGGGTGCTGATTTCCCCGATCCTGATACTTTTATGACTTTATTTACAAGTAACTCTGGAAATAACCATGGCAGATGGAAAAATAAAAATTATGATGAACTTGTTTTACAAGCCAGCACTACCCTAGATTTACAGGGAAGGAAGTCTATTTACAGAAAAGCCCAAAAACTTCTTCTTGAAGATGAAGTTGCAATTGCACCATTATTTTTTAATACACAGGTTTTACTTAATAAGCCCTGGGTTAAAAACTTTGAATTTAATTCTATGGACCTGGTCTTTTGTGAAAATATAATTGTGAAATAATGTTGTGTACC
Source organism: Candidatus Melainabacteria bacterium (assembly GCA_023250195.1). GTDB lineage: Bacteria > Cyanobacteriota > Vampirovibrionia > 2-02-FULL-35-15 > 2-02-FULL-35-15 > 2-02-FULL-35-15. Next base: position 68,192 of record JAHFBF010000006.1, read on the forward strand.
CAATACCTCGATTTTGTAAACCCACTTTTTAGCTGAGTATTTAAACCATGTTTTGCAATCCTTATAGTGCTGTTTAATCTAAAATATTCACCTTTTCCTCAAATATTCAGATTGTTAAGATTTTAGAGAAAAAATCTGAACAATTTTTTTAGGATTTCATCTTTGTATTAGAAGAGGTTTATGGTATGAATAATGTAAGATAGGTTAAAGACAGGTAAACAAAAAATATGGAAGCGCAAATACAAACAAAAAGATATAGGGAAGCTACTGAGGAGTCCAGCAAGGAGCGCCAGCTCTCAGGGTTATTCAGTATTATAAGCAACAATCTTATACTTGCTACAGAAGTATTAAGCACAGACTGTAAAGTAAAAACAGTCTCAGAATTAGAATCGATTTCACGTAAGGCAAAAATACTTGCAAAAGAATTAGCTTCAAATACCTGTAATTTAAATCATGAAGATTTAACAGAGAAGATTTCATTTTTAAAAAATAGAATGTTATCTCTTGTAGAAGATTTGACAAATGATCTTGCCAAATTAGATGCAAATAAAAACTCTGATAAGAAAGCTATTGAAGATATAATCTTAGCCAAGAGATTACTTAGAGATTCACAAAGAGGACTGGTTACGATTCAGGATTGACGGGAGTCACTGTGAGTCCGAAAAGTACCGAAGCAGTCCCGAATGCAGTAATAGTCATATAACGCTCAGGATTGCTTCGTTTTGCTCGCAATTGAACTTCGTGTCATTTTGTGCTTTGTAAAAGTAAATTTTCTGGTGAAGCAGTAGTTTGTAGTTTTCCATCCTGCAATTCAGCAGGGAAAACTATTCCACCGATATCTGCACCTTTTGGTGTAATTATATTAAATAGCTTTATCCCTGGAGTTACAGTATTATCTATGGTTGCATTTAAAGTAATCTTGTTGTTCTGAACCTTGAAATTATTTATTTTAATTCCACCACTTGGTACAAATGTTATGTTTGTAAAGAAATTCCCCCTGCCCAATAGTTTTTGTAGTTTTCCATCAATAGTGGCAATTTTGCCTATAAAGCTTTTACCTTTTACAGCTAAAACTAATTGTTTACCCTGGCTTTTTATTGTTGCGTTAATTGGCTCATTAATTTGAGGTCTTGGAATGATTCTTTTTCCGACAGTAACTTCTTTTAATGGAGCTATATTTAACGGAATTGTAGCAAGTGAGTCATTTTTATTAAGGATTGAAACTCTTGCATCTCCTTCACTTGCATCTCCCGGGATTGTAAGTGTGGTTATTAAATCAAGTGGTTTCCCCTCTGTTGTTTGATATTTATATGACAGCCTTGATAAAGCCGCATTTTCAAATGCTTTTAAAAATCCAAAACCAACCACAAATGTTCTACCCGTAGAATCAATTAATACAGCAGTATATAAATCTCCCTCATCATTAACAGTGATAATATTGTCGTTATCATTAAAAGAAACTTCAGCTGCAAATGAAAATCCTTTTGGGACCAGTGATTCATCAGATGTATTCCCGGTATCCAAACCGTCTATTTCCGGGAGATCAATTTTAGCCGGCTCTCCATCTGGAATTGGTGGCGGATTTGAAAGCTCAACAGAAGAAGTTTGTCCAATATTAATAACGTTACCGTTTTCATCTGTTAACTCGTTTATAAGAGCATTATTTAGGTCATCAAATTCAGCAGGCAAAGTAATAACTTCTTTTTCGTTTTGAAAGTCAGGTGTTTTTGAAGAAGTAATTATAGTATCTGAAAGCGAAGGGATAAAAGATAATTTTATGTTTGAACTTGATTTGTTTCCAGCGGTATCTGATGCTGTAATTGAAATTAGATTTTCACCAGGCTGTAATATCAAGTTTTCAGAATATTGATTATTTGAAGATACTGAAAGATTTTTGCCATTAAGTACAACTGCACTAACTGAAGAATTATCTGTTACAGAAAATATTACATTGGTTGCAGGATTGTCTTTAAAAATCTGACCATTGGAAGGATTTGTTATTGTGATTGTAGGTGAGATTGAATCTGCTAAAAGTGAGCTTGAGATTTGTATCTGGTTTTTATTTCCTGCTTTATCAGATACGACAATGTTTACCGGGACAGAGCTTACAATTGTATTAAAAGTTACATTTTCACTTTCTACGAACTTAACCGGTAAGGAATTAACTGTGATAGATGAAATATTTGTTCCGGTACCATTTGCAGTACCTGAAACATTAAATTGTTCTACTCCACTGGTTTGTATATTTGCTGTGACAGTAGGAAGTACAGTATCAATAGTAACTTTAACTGACTTGTCTGTGATGTTCCCGGATTTTTCCTTAGCAGTGACAGTGATTTGTAAGGGTCCATCTTTATTAACCTCAATATCTCCTGAAAAGTTAACAATATTTGGACTTGTTATACCTTCCGAGCTTAAAGTAGCAGCAGAGTTATTTACAAGCACATTATCAATCTGGGAACCGGTTCCATCTACTTTTCCTAATACCCGGATTCTCTTTGTGTTGTAAGCGATAGAATCCTTTGGAGCTAAAATTGTAATATCCGGAGGGAAGATATCGCTAATAGAGGAGTCTTTTACAAACTGGAAAACATCTTCGTACTTGCTTGAGAATAAAGAACCATCAGATATTGATTTTGCAGTTAAGGTTATATCACTTAAGCCACTCTGTAATACTTTTGATGTAATGCCTGTAATTATCTGGCCATTTCGTGAGACGGTTGTGGATGTTGCACAGCTGGAGGAACTCCTGAAACATACTTTTATGTCATTTGTAAATCTGGTTGGATCAATGAAGCCGTTAATTGTAAATGCTGAACCCCCAGTAACTGAACCAACATTAGGAACAATACTTTTTAGTATTGGTGCAGAAGTTAGATCAGTAATTATACTGACTGATGCTTCTGTTTTTGTATTTGGAGTAATAGCATAACGACCGTTTGGATCTATTGTTAAAGAGCTTTGAGCGTTGTCCGAAGAAACCTGCAATTCAGCAATTTGTGTTAGATTTTTTAGGTCTAATATTTTTAATTGTTTTAAGCTGTTTTTCAGCTCAAGGATAAAAATTTTGCTTTGATCTGGAGGAATGTCTACATCTAAAACAACACCGCCATCAAGAAATGATACTGAACTGGATAAAGATGCAGAACCATCAGTTGAAATAGTTGACTTGTAAATTTTAAATCCAGCAGGTTTTTTTGAAATATTACCAGCTGAAATAACTGTTTTTCCATCTGCAGTTATTGTAGAAATTGTAGGACCATCCTGAGCCTTATCCAGAATTAATGAGGTAAGGCTATTGGTTTTTAAATCCACAAAGTGCAGGACATGATTGCCGGCAAGCGATGAAAGCACCGCTCTATTTCCCGGAAAATCAAAATTAACTTTTCCAAGAAAATTATCTACTGAAAACACAACATCTTCATTTATGTCTAGTGTAGATAAAGAGTTGTTTGCAATGTTATATATGGAAACTGACTGACCAAGATCTGCTTCGTAAGTAATAATTGCTTGCTTAAAGTTTGGTGATACGCTTATAGACAGGACTCTATCAGGTAAAGAGATTTTGTTTGATATGGAATCAGTATCTAAATCAACAATTACCAGTTGTGGTGAAGAAAGATCCAGTGTTCCTGCTATTAGTTTTTTTCCTTCAGCATCTAAAAAGGCAGGGGCACCAATTATTGTGTTACTTGAATTAACGCTTGAAAGTTCTTTTACTGTGTTGTTTAAAAGATCCACAAGCTGAACTAAAGTGTTTTCTCCTTCAGTTGGCTCTCTGTAAATTGCAGCTCTGGTGCTGTTTTGATTTAAAGCAATATTTAAAAGTGGAGAATTAGTACTTTGCTGAATTAAAGGAAGTGTTAAAGTATCAGTAAAATTGCCGGCTGTAAAATTAAACTTCTTTAGATTAATTCCATTTACACCCGGGGTTGATGAATCTACGACTAAAATAAATGAACCGTCATTAGAAATTACTGTGTCACTTGGCCTCTTGAAACATTCACGTGTAGTACACGAAAGGGTACTTGCTTTTGCAAACCTTGTATTATTGGTTATAGGAACATTGTTATTTAGGGGGATTTCCTGGATAGATTCTGCATTTGCACTCAAATATAAACTTGTTAACAGCAGGATTATGGCTAGAGATAAATTGATACTGACAGTATTTCTTGTTTCATTTATTTGTTTCATGTTTTATTAGTCAAAAATTCTTATTCATTCTTCGCTTGTCAGACTTTGTGATAGAGACGAGTTTGCTTGTCTCTACCATGATTTGTAACATTATTCAGATTGTACCGAGTGAATCGAATAAAATCTTACTATTATAAATAGCTTGTCCTGAAATGTTACACTAGCTAAGCTTCAATATTTATGATCCCTGATACAGTAGTCTAAATATAGGAACTTCTTTATGAATAATCGTACTGCAGCAAGAGAAATTGTTATTTTGGCCCTGCCGCAGCTGCCAAAAGATAATACAAAATTATCAAAAATTGGATTTGAAGAAATTGTTCTTTCTCTTAGTAGATCTTTAAGTGACTATGCAAAGAAAAATATAACTTCTGTATCGTCAGACCTCCAAAGAATCGAAAAGTTTCTGTTAAATATTGAGATAGAGCATCCTGATAATGAAGCGCGTACTTCCCAAATCAGTCCGGTTTTAATTCCCAATACTGAAGTTTTACGTGGACAGGTTGAAGCTATTAAATCTGCTGCTACTGAACTCTTTAATGTTCTTGAATTACCTGAACTTGTTATTCAAAGTGGTCAGAAACCGACTCTTGAATATGCTATGCAGCTTTTGGATAATTATGCAGAGAGTAAGGAAAAAGTAAATGAGATTATTGAACAGGCTGCACAGAACAGGAATAAAGATAAAAAATGGAAATTAAACCGCATGGTCCGACTGGATCGGGATATCTTAAGGATCGCAACCACGGAGCTTTTGTTTTTAAAAGAGACTCCTACAGAAGTTATTTGTGATGAAGCAGTAAAAATTGCAGACAAATATGGTGGTGATGAAAGTAAAAAGTTTGTAAATGGAGTTTTGAGAGATGTAGTGGAACTAACTAGAGGTCAAAAAGCAGCTCTGTAAAGCTTTTCCACCATCTCTTTTGTAATTGGCTGAAGCGGATTTGTTATAGCAGAGATATCTTTAACAGCATTTAGAACCATTGCTTCAATATCACTTTCTTTTACCCCACATTCACTTAATTTCCCGGAGATTCCAATTTCTTTGCTCAGGGCTTCTATTTCTAAAATAAATTTTTCTGCTGTCTCATCATCTGAAGCATTTAAAAAGTCCATTCCAAAACCACTTCCCATGATTGTGTATTTTGGTGCAGCAACTTTTTTGTTTAATCTTAAAACATGTGGAAGCATTATTGCATTAGCCAGACCATGTGAGAGATTACACTGAGCTGATAATTGGTGCGAACATGCATGCACCAGTCCTACAGATTTTTGATTAAATGCCATTCCTGCAACAGTTGCTGCAAGTGACATATTAATTCTGGCAAGAGTATCCTGTCCATTTGAATATGCCTTTTTTAGATTTTGATAAATAAGAGCAATTGCTTGAAGTGAAAACATATCAGCTACAGGATTTATGCGAAGAGAAATAAAAGCTTCAATTGCATGTGTCAATGCATCCATTCCGCATATAGCAGTTAATTTTGGTGGGCATGACATTGTAAGCTGAGGATCTACAAGTGCAATTGTTGATATTAATGGATAGCCTAAAATTGTAATTTTTTCATGTTTACTTGTAACCATTGCTACTACTGAAACTTCAGAACCTGTTCCACTTGTAGTAGGAATGCTGATTTGGGGCGGTAACATTTCATGAATTGCCATAATGGTGCATTTTTGTGAGTCATAGTCAGAAGGTCTGCCGCCCTGCTTAGCTAAAAGCCTGATTATTTTTCCTGCATCAATTACACTTCCACCGCCAATTGCAATAACTATGTCAGATCCAGTATTTTTAAACTTTTCAGCTCCTTTAATAACTGCTTCTTCTTTTGGATTTGGTTCTATTTCATTGAAGACAGTCGATTTGATTCCGGTTTTTTCTAAATATTGTTGAACTTTATTTACAAGACCAAGTTTTTCAATTTCAGGATCAGTGACTATAAAAACATGTTGGGCTTTTAAAAAAAGGGATAAAAACCCAACCCTGTTTAAACAGCCATATCCAAAAACAATCTGCGGTGCAAAACTAAAACCAATAACACTTGTATCCAAAAGTTGTCCTTTAATAGTGGGGTCTATAAGCGGGAGATTTATTTCATCTGTGGTTGACATAGAATTTTAATTTTATAAAAACGTCTTTAACCTGGATAAATCCAAATTACCGCCGCTTAAAACAACTACTGTATTTTTACCTACGGGAATTTTTCTCTCAAGCAGCGCAGCTACGGTACATGCTGCAGATGGCTCAACCAGTAATTTTTGTCTTTCAAGCAGCATTAAAATGGCCTCTTTTGTTTTCTCATCTGAAATTGTAAAAATGTCATCAACAAATTGTTTGGTTATGTTAAATGTTATATCTCCAACTCTGCATGCTGAGAGGCCTTCAGCAAATGAAGTGATTTTTGGAAGCGGAACAATTTTCCCTGATTTAAAACTCTGATACATTGAATCAGCACCAATAGTTTCTATACCAAATACTTTTACATCTTTTTTAATTTGTTTTATTGTACTTGCAATCCCTGAAACTAACCCACCGCCGCCGATTGAACAAATAATAGTGTCAACTTCAGGGAGATCTTTAATAATTTCAAGTGCTGTTGTTCCCTGACCAGCAACAATGTCTATATCGTTAAATGCATGGAGATGCTCATAGTCGCATTCTTTCTGGAGCTCAAAAGAGTAGTCAAGAGCATCCTGAAGATCATTTCCATGAATAATTACTTCAGCTCCATAACTTTTGCATGCATCGATTTTACAGTCAGGAACTGTTTTGAACATAACAAGTTTTGCTTTAAGACCAAGTTTCTGAGCAGCATAAGCTACGCCCTGTGCGTGATTTCCACCGCTGGCTGCTACAAGCCCTTTTATCTTTTTTTGTTTTAATATCTTTAAAGTTTTATTTAGTGCACCACGTGGCTTAAATGAGCCGGTTTTTTGAAAGTTTTCAAGCTTAAAGAAAATATTGGTTCCGATTAATTCTGTGAATGTTGCAGTGGATATTAAAGGGGTCCAAACTAAATACGGTTTTATGATTTCATGAACTTTTTTAATTTCATTTAAATCTAATTCTGGATATAATGCTATGGCTTCTTTGCTCATAGGGATTATAATAGCAGACATGAAATCCAACATAAAAGACAAGCTTCAAAAAATTGACAAAGAATATTATTCTTTGCTTATAGACATAGGAAAGGTTTCTAAAGACCAGGGATTAAAATCATATCTTGTAGGTGGAATGATAAGGGATCTTTTGCTTAATTTTGATAATTTAGATATAGATATTGTAGTAGAAGATAATGCAAAACAACTTGCTGATGCTATTGTAAAGAAATTTTCAAATTGTGAGCTTGCTGCCAGGCATGATCGTTTTCATACTGCAAAAATCATTTTTAATATTGATGGAAAAAAAATACCTATTGATTTGGCTTCAACAAGGGAAGAAATTTATGAACATTCTGCGGCACTGCCTACTGTAAAAGTTTCAGATTTGAAAAAGGATCTTTACAGGCGTGACTTTACAATTAATGCTCTTGCTGTTTCGATTTTACCTGAAGATTTTGGAGATGTTGTTGATCTCTTTAATGGGTTAATTGATTTAAAGGAAAAGAAAATAAAAGTTCTGCATGAATTGAGTTTTATTGATGATCCAACAAGAATGATAAGGGCTATAAGGTTTGCATGTAAGCTGGGTTTTACGATTGAAGAGAATACGCAGAGGCTTTTAAAAGAAGCAGTTGAATCAAAGCAATTTGATAATTTGATTGAAAAGATCCGTGGTGATAGAGTGAAAATTGAAATAAGGTATTTGTTTAATCTGCCAGATATAGAGAGTGCTGTTAAAGCATTTTTTGATTCCGGGATTTATAGGATGTTGTCGACAGATTTGAATCCCCGTAGAGACGTTGTATGCAACGTCTCTACGGGCGATAACACATCACGTCAATGGCTCATCCACCTTGCTCTCATAATAAAAGATCTAAATCCTGAAAAACAAGAAAAAATATTAAAAAACCTTCAGATGACAGGCGAGGAAATAAAAATAATTAAAGATGGTTTTAGTGCATTTAACAGATTGAAAGAAAAAGAACCAGTTGATTCTATAGAAATTTATCGTGAATTAAAAAATCTATCGATTGAAAGCACTTTAATTGTAAAATTATTACCCAATACGCAAGACCTCATACGCAATACTCTTTTTGATGAATACATCGAAAAAACCTCAAAAATAAAACTAGAAATTACTGGTCAGGATTTAATTACCATGGGTGTTAAAGAAGGTAAGAGGGTCGGAGAAATATTAGACAAGGTCTTAGAGATGAAAATAAAAAACACACAAATGAATAAAAATGATGAAGTAGCAGAGGCTAAGAAGTTAATTTAATTCAAGTGAAGTTTGCATAGAAATAGCGAAATAATCTGCGTAGCAGTTATTTCGCGTTAAGAAAACTAATGATCTGCTTTTGGAACGTATTTGACTTCTTTAAATAATTGTTTTCCCTTAAGCCATTTAAAACTATGTCTAGTATGGCTTGTAATTTTCTTTGGATCTTTAATATCACCTTTTATTTCAAATTTAAAATATCTGGGCGGGTTTGATGAAAGAAAAGGAATAAAAAATCGTTTTTTACCCAGGGTGTCAGGAATGATTGAGATTGCGCCATTGAATGTAGTAGTCCCACTGATTCCTTCTTTTCTTATTTCCTCTACTTTCTTTTCAGGGATGTAACCATAAAAAGATAATCCTATAAATGAATTTTTTAAATCTACAAAACCAAATGAATTTAAATATAAGTCTGTTGCCCTGTAAATAAAATCTTTTGCTTTTATAATACCGTCTTTTAAATTAAGTTCTCCTCTTATTTTATTAAAACTTCCGTCCTGATATTTAAAAAACAAAGACATTACATTATTTAAGTTAAATCCGAGAATTCCCTGAGTGAATAGGCTTGCAAGTTTTATTCCTTTTTGTAATAAGGCAACCTGTCCTAATTTTCCATCTGTTACTGAAAAAGACAAACTTCCAATACTATTTGTAAGTATTTCATTTTTTGTTTTTCCTTTACCATCAAGCATAATAGAAAAATTTGTAGTTCCTGATAATTTGTCCGGGTCAAGAAATATAAAAGATCCTAAATTAGATAAGTCAACCTCAGAACCATTAATAGTAGAGGTTACAGCATTGTTTCTTGGATCATAAGAACCAACAGCAAAGATATTGCCCGGGTTAGCATCAAGTGCAAACTCATTGATGTATATTATAGGATTTGAATAGTTCAATGAAAGTGACAATGAATTTGCATTTAATGAAGCGTATTTAAGGTTATTTATTTTTGAATTTGCAACACCCTGATCAGTATCCAGATAGAAACTGAACAGGCCATCTGTAGCGGTTAGCTTTTTCCCAAATAATTCAGGGAGTTCCAACTCTTTAACTGCTGCATTACTTGAAATAGCATACATTGAAGGAGTACCTGAAATAGAACCTTCAAATTCAATCATTCCCCATGCTTTGTATCCCATTAATGGGGTAATTGGTTCAACTATCATAAACAAGCCACAGGGCTCATCAGTACTGAAGCGCAGCATAAGCTCCGGGTTTTTGGATGAGATATTTTTGATACTTCCGTTTGTAGTAATAGAAAGTTTGTCTGATTTAATATTAAACTCATTTAGATATAAATCAGCACCGTTTGGATTAAAATCCAAATTTGTAGAAATTATGTAGCTTTTATCAAACGGTTTGCTTATATATGGAGGTAATTCAAGCATTAACATTTCATTCAGTGTTGAATAAAGAACTAAATTGATCCATGGAAATTTAACATCAAAGGTTGCTGTTGTTGGGATAAGCCCATCAACTGTAATTTGATTTAATTCAGGAGCATTTATTGACTTAACAAAAGCAGGAAGGTTCAGCTCAGTCCAGAGTTGTCCTTTTACATTAAAATCAGAGTTTAAATAATTGGACACTGTCAAATTACAATTAAAATTATTATTTTCATCTATAGAACCTTTTAAGTCGTATAAACTTAAATCTCTTTCTCCAATTACAAGTCTGCCCGCAAGGTTATTTAAACTAAATGGAAGTAATTTATGTTTTATTTCTACACTTTTAAAAAATATATTTCCAAGAACAGCGTCAGGATGCAGAAATATATCTACGGCTGCGATACCGTTTAATTTTTCAAGTGCTTCTGCCTGAGTATTGAGTGAAGTTGTTTTTAGCTGCTCTTTGACAAAACCCCATAAATTGCCAAGCTCAAGATCATTTGTAACCAGTCTGATTTTTGGCTTTGGAGATGACAGTAAATCTTGAATATATCCGGCAATTGCAAAGTCTGAATTTTGAATCTTACCTGTTAAATCTTCAATAATTAACTCTGTTCCTTCAAAACTAAGCCTTCCGACAATATCACTGATTTTATCTGCAAGTTTAGGCAAACTAAATGATACATTGTTGATTAATAACATTCCAAATAATACGGGGCTTGAAAATGAGCCTGAAATATTTAAATTTAAATCACTTGCTTCCCCTGAAACTGTCTCAGCAATTGGTTTAAATGGGGTTTTTGAAGTTAATAATGATAAAACATTAGGAATTATTTTTAAGTGCCTTGCTTCAACCAGAAGATTTATTTTTTCATCTTCTTTAAGTGAAAAATAACCATTTGTATAGAAACTTTCTCCATTGATTAGACCATTTAAGTTATTAAGCGTAACCATTCCTCCATCTAATAAGAGATCTCCAAGAATATTCTTAACTTCCAGGGGCTCATCTTTAAATATTAAAAGCTTAACATCATGAAAACTTAATTTACCCATTATGTCAGGTGCAGTGTTTGGAACATTCACTACATCAAGACTTAAATCTAAATTGCCCTCAGAATTTACTTCATTTAAAATTGAAGATCGGAGACCGGCTTCTGTAAGGAGAAATAAAAGACTATGAATATTTAGATTTTTTCCGTTTAGATTAAAATTACTTTTTGCATTGTCGCTGTCAACCTCACCTTTTATGACTAGTGGAGAACCTTCAATTGGAATATTTAAGTAATCGATCTTTAATATCTGATCACTTAATACAAGTTTTCCTTCTACCCCCTGAATTGCTTTTAAGAAACCTGACTCAGCTGTAAGGTTAAAATTACTGAGTAAAATAGTACCATTATATTTTGGTGCAATTAATGGACCATTTAATTTTAAATCCAGCTCAACATAACCCTCGTCATTAATTGGTTCGATCCTTTCTCTGGTGTTTGCAGGTAAAAGAGAAAGTGGTAAATATGGTTTGACAGCTTTAAAATTAAATTTATTGGTTTTTAATTCCAACTCTACTTCAGGTAATGATTTTGACCAGTTATAAATATAACCGTTTAAGGTATAACTTAACTCATCAATATTTGATTTTAGTGAATTTAAGAAAATCTTTTTTTGATCAATAAAAGCTTTAATAAACAAATCTGTTTTTGGTATTTCTATAATTTGTTCTGTATCTTTATTCTGAAAACAAACAATAAAATTGTTTGTTTTTGCTTTAACTCTAAGCTTGATTTGCTTTTCTCTTTTATCCTTTTTTATCCGGACAATACCTGTAAATTCTCCTGAAACCTTCTTTATTTCAGGTTCTTTTATTAAATTGTTGAAATAACCATACCAGTTTCCAAGCTCTACATTCTTGGCTGTAAGAGAAATATTCATTTCACTGTTTGTCCAGTCAAATTTCTTCCTTTCTGAGTACTTCCCTTTAATTTTTACAAATGAGCGGGCTTTGAGTGATCCTATTCTTGTTGTCAAATCAACTTTTCTTATTTTTGAAAAGAGATTTTTTTCAAAAATAACATTAAAATCTTTGTACAGGATTTTTTGGGTGACAGGATTTAACGCATCAATTACATATAGAATGCCATTATGAAGCCTTAGATTGTCTACTTTTGGTGGAGGTCCAGATGGCAGGATTTCAACAAGATTCCAGATACCTTTTTTATTTCTTATGGCATTTAAATAAAGATTTGTAGAGTCTATGCTGTAAAAATGTGAATATGAACCTGTAATTATATTCTTTAAGTGCCATACAAACCTGGTAGGGCCCCCTTGCAAAACAAGATTATTGTCATTGTCATACAGGCTTATCCTGGAAGTAGTTACCCCAAGCCTTAAACCATCCCAATCCCAGTCAAGATCTCCGAGTTCAACTATACAGTTGAGCTGGTTTTTTAAATTCATTTCTACGGCGTTTTTAAGTCTGTTTATATCACCTATAAAATAAAGGAAACATGCAATTAAAATACAGAGAGCAATAAATGACCATACAAAAGTTCTCGCTATTATTTTTGCTGAAATCATTTTTGCTTTTTAATACCACATCAGCGGGGGGCAATAATTTTTTTTGATCCTTATGTCAGCTTAAGAAGAATCTCATTATTTACAAATAATCCCTTGTCAGTAAGATGGATTTTATTGTTTAAAAGTTCTAAATAACCCTCATTTGATAAGTCATTTAACAGTTTTGTTATCTCTTTGTGGCTTTTTGTAGTTACTTCTTTTACTAAATCCAGCTCAAAACCCACGTTTAGCCTTGAGTTTAGCATAATTTTTTCAAATTTCTGATCAACTTGAAAATCAATTATATTTTCTAAATTGGGGTATGCAATATATGTTTCAAGATCTTTAATATTACTTGTACGTAATTTATTTAGATGTCTGTGAGCGCCTGTACCAAATGCAAAAAATTCTTTGGCCAACCAGTAATTTATATTATGTTTTGATTCATATCCGGGTTTTGCAAAATTACTTACTTCATAATGAACAAAATCATTCTCTTTTAAAATAGAGCATAATTCAAAATACAAATCATATGCAAAATCGTCTGATGGTAAAAGTTTTGGATTTTTGTAAATTTGTTCAAAGGGAGTATTTGGTTCTACAATAAGTGAATATGCTGAAATATGTGTTGCCTCAAACTCAAGTGCTCTGTAAATAGAATCTGTCCATATTTCTTTTGTTATTCCAGGGACTGCATAAATAAAATCAAGATTAAAATTTGTAATCCCTGCGTTTTTAATTTTTTCTATTGCTTCGATAGTGTCATCCACAGAATGTTTTCTGCCAAGAGTTTCAAGAATTTTTTCATTAAAGCTTTGAGCCCCTATACTGATTCTGTTTATCCCAAGTTTTTTATAACCCTCTAAAAAATCATCTCTTGCAGTTCCAGGATTTAGTTCTAGTGTGATTTCACAGTTGTTATCAATTTTAAAGTATTTTTTCAACTCACTAAATACTTTTTCATAGTATTCCGGTGAAACTAATGATGGTGTGCCGCCACCAATGAAAATAGTACGTATGGGGTTATTGTGTTCTAGGGTTTGGTCGCGACCAAACCCTACATTATAGGCATCATAAGCTTCACATTTTGTTCTAATCTCAAACAACAAGGCATCAAAATACTTATCTATAAGATGCTCTTTTCTTGCCCATGAAGCAAAATCACAATAAGGACATTTTGTTTTGCAAAATGGAATGTGAATATAAATACTTTCGGCAGTCATTTCATTTCTCATCATAGATAAAAGCCGAGTGAGTTGTAGCACCAACGTCTAATTTTACTACCACTTCTTTAAGATTTAGATCTATTATGGATATTACATTTGTGGTTTCACTTGTAACGATTAACCATTTATTGTCAGGTGTAATTTTAATGTCACCAGGGAACTGTGTCTCGACAGGTAATGGAATTGTAGTTGTCAGAACTTCATTCTCAGCATCAATGATGCTTATAGTGCTTGATTTACCATTGGCTACATATAAATATTTAGCGTTTGAATCTATTGCAAGAGCAGTAGGAGTTTCGCCAACCTCAAGCGTATTTTTTATTTTTTTGTTTATAGGATCTATTATTGAAACACTGTTTCCGTTTCTGTTTGCTACATAGAGAAAATTATTTACTGGATTAGAAATTACTTTTTCTGGATTTCCTTCAAGCATTATCTGGTTTAATGGTGAAAAATCATTTGCATTTAAAAATACTATTGAATTTGATCCTGAACAGGATATTGCAATCAAAGCGAGGTCTTTCACTACAGAAAAGCTGGTAGGATTTGGGGGAACTTTTGTGGTTAGTACAATTTTTGATTCAGCTGTTTTATAAACCACAAAATTATTAGCTATACTTTCAAGTATGTAAATTAATGAGCCATCACTGGAGAGTTCAATATCTATCGGAGATGACATTGCAGGTAATGTAATTGTTGTTGACACTGAATTTCCCAAAGGCTTCATTGTGTAAATCAAATTTTTAGCAAAATCACTTATGTAAAACATTTTATTTTCTTTGTCAAAAGTGATATCCCATGGAGTTCCTTTTGTTTGAACTTTGTAAATCATAGATGCATTGCTTAAATCTAAATAAACTATTTTCCCCGTGTCTGGACTTGTCAGGTACAGTAAACCATTTAAGTGTAGTGATGAGAGGGGATTTGGATCTTTTTCTATCTTTATCGGCAAATCTCCTGTCAGATTGGATAGTTCCTCTTTTATAGTAAGACCCTGTGGAATAACCAAATCATTCGGAAATTTCGTATTTAAAAGACTATTTTTTGATGATTCAGAAATCTCCTTTAAATCAAGAATAGTTTGGCTTCCATCCTTTTGCTTTATTAACTTCACAAAGATCCAGCCGTTTGAAAATTCAATTAACTTTGGCAGACTTTTATCTGAATCGTCGGGAATTGTGTTTATAATTTCAATTTTATTTGTGCTTTTTTGAATTTGTGGAAGAAGAGGCAAATATAAATCTTTATCTTTTACTAAAAAGGAATTATCTATTTTAAAAATAATATCAACAAACTTTTTTCTTAAAGTTTCTTTTATAGTAGGAGATAATTCTGCTGAAAATACCGGCTGAAATAAAAATAGATTAAGTAAAATAAATCCAGATTGAATTATAAGATTTCTTATGATTTTACTCATATCTCAATACCAAGAGTAAGAATTTGAAATGGCTCTGCTGTAAAAATAAGCTTATCTTTGTTAAATATGGTTGCAATTTCTTCATTTAAATTTAACGAATATAATTTTTTAAATGCAAAATTAAAACTTACCTCACAATGATTTAACCTTTCGTTACTTTGATTAAAGACCCTCAAAACATATAAATTTTCTTTATCCTCAGATCTTTTAAATGTGCTTACTGTAAGCTTTGGAGAGAGAGTAATTAAACTCTGTAAGTTGTTTGTTGAGTATGATTGATTTGATATTAATGGAGTTTGATAAATTAAAGATTCATCCTGAATCTTTTTCTTTTCCCCATTACCAGTATGAGGGTAAATTGCATAAGCAAACTCTATTTCTCTGTTGCATTGTGCCTCGGGAGTTTTGATTAAAGAATGGGATTTTACACTGGAAAGCTTTCCAATTGCTCTAATCAAAGTAACTGCAAAACCGTTTCCATTGTTGTAAAGCTCATAATCAGCCAATCCGCTGCCAAAAAATGCTAAACCAAACTCATTATTATTATGATCTATCCAGTTATGCAATGGTTGTGAATCAGCATAATTTATCCAGTCAATCGGTGGACATGATCTTTGTAATATTCCAAATGGTGTATCTGCTGTTAGATAATTTGTTTGAAGTTTAGCAGGGAAATGTAGTCTTATTCTTTTATTTTTTACAGTATTTTGAACTTTAGTCTTAAAATCAATTCGATCTGAATTTTTATAGCAGGTCATTTCGATTTTAAGGTCAATCACATCATTTGTAGTTAGTGCAAATCTTTTCCTGAAATTATTTTCTTCAATTGTTCCTATGTTCCATCTCCAATTTGTTGATGAAATGATACTGTCGGATTTATTCTGAACAAAATTATATTCATCACCAAGATCATCTTCTACAGTTATAAAATTAATATTTTCAAATTTATAGTCAGAATCTTTCAAAGAAATTGTTAAAGTACCATTTTTATTTACACTTAATTTATAATTTTGATTTTCAAATTCACAGCAGGAACTTAAAGCTCTAACATCCAGGCTTTGTCCAGTACTCTCTGTCTCAATCTCATAACTGATTATCGAAAATGGTTTAATTGTTACTTCGAGTAAAATCTTTATCTTCTGAATAGCCTGTAGTAGAGGAACTTCATCTTTTGAACGTATCATCTTATAATCCAGGCAGCTTTCCAGTATATGAAAATCTGCTTTTTTTCCATCAAGTTTTAAAGTTAAATTCTTTACTTCTGATTTGTTTATAGTGGGAGTTGCAGAAGGATCTTCCGCGGGTGGACCCATTGGGAATTCTAGAGTTGTTTCAACAATTTCGTTTCTGTAGTAATTTGTTGGATTGATAATTTGAAGGTAAGTACGATTCATGTTAGGAGATTGCTTCGTCGGCTCTTTTAGAGCCTCCTCGCAATGACGTAAATCACCCAGAGTCTTTAAAAGATTTTCTTTTAACTTTTCTAAAACTTGATTAACTTTTAAGAACCTGATTTCCATTTCTTTGTGAACTTCATCTATAGAACATCCGCAGATTGAATCGTGAGCATGATTTTGGATTAAAAGTTTCCAGGCGTATTTAATTTCATCGTAAGGATAAATTATATATTTTTGAATACTTAAAATTGCAGCCAGAGGCTCAATAACTTTTTCTAGAATTGTCTGGCACTTATAATTTAAGAGTTTTAAATAAACTCTACTTGATAAAGTACCAGCAAGAATATATTTATTATTGTCAGAACGAAGCTCACCAAAACAGATAGGATAATTTTTGCTGTTTGGATTGTTTATAATATTTTTTACTGTTTCAGGCAGGCAGTTTTGTTTTAGCTGCCATTTTTGATTCTGAGTTACAGAACTTAAAATCTCAGGTAGATTACCCTGTGCAGATAAGTGATCACAGCCGTTCATTAACAAAATGTGATTAGATCTGGTGGTTTGTGTATGTGTTGCAAAAATCTTGTCTACATAGCTGTGTGTATCTTCCTTTGGAAACCTTTGAGCGTTGTTATACCAGTGTGTAAGAGAGATTGCTAAAATACTTTCACCGTTTAATCCAAACCAATTATGCTCAGCAATGCTGTCCTGTATCCCTCGGCCAACTATTGCTGAGTTAATATTAAAACCTTTAAATATTTGAGGGAGTTGTGCTATCTGCCCAAACTGGTCAGGGCAATAACCCACCATCATCACATTTCCAAAATCTTTGGCATCCCTTACTCCATAAAGTAAATTTCTAATTGTTGACTCCCCACTTGTTAAAAACTGATCAGAGAGTACATACCATGGTCCAATTAAAATATTTCCGGACTTTATCAACTTTTTAATTTGTTCTTTTTTATAAGGCTTAATCTCCAAATAATCCTGTAAAATTATTGTCTGACCGTCTAAATGAAAAATAAAATCCTTATTTTGTTCTAAAATGTTTAAGAGGTTATCTATAAGTTCTACAAGTTCAATTCTAAAAACTTCAAACGGTAAGTACCACTCTCTATCCCAGTGAGTATGTGAAATAACATGAAAAGTAATATTAGTCATCAGCTTACAACTACTCAACGCTTTCAGATTATTGGTTGGTGTACCTTTATAGTTTACTTTATATCAATGTTTTGCGGGCATCTTAATCTTCTTTTAGCTTATTTTTCAAATAAAAATTATTTTCCTTTAAGGAGTTATTTGATTCTGTTTAATGATAGTCAGATAACCAATTTAAAAAGCATTTCAAAGAGTATATATAATCTTGCAGGTTATAAAGCAATTATTAATATAAACATCCCCTATAAACTAATTGATGACTTGTTTTTTATAGTTATTTCAACAATCCTGATTATTTTATTTTTTATTGGTTACAAAGCTGTTCAATCAAATAAAATCACCCAGAGTGAAATAATTAAATGGGGAATTGTCTTTTCAGTATTAATGACAATTTCAATTCCATCACACTCCGCTGATTTATACGGTTATATTGCAAGAGGGGCACAGCAGTCTCTCTATAATCAGAATCCATATCTTGAAGCTGTAAGCAAGATTAAAGATTATCATTTTAATCCGATGTTTTGTAATTTTATGTGGCAGGATCAGCCTGCTACATATGGACCAGTTTTTATTTTCCTTACAAAAACAATTGTTTATCTGAGCAGTAATAATTTTTTTATTTCTGCCATTAATTTCAAATTTTTAAATCTGACTTTTTATCTCCTTTTGATCTTATTTGTATTGAAATTAAATCAGATAAAGGATTTGTATTTAATATCATGGAATCCACTTATTTTAATTCAGGGATTATGGAACTGCCATAATGACCTGATTTCAGGAGTGTTTATATTCTTTGGAGTGTATATGATTCTGAAAAGCAAAAATAAAAATAAATATTTCTGGGGAATGTTTTCTCTGATTATTGCAGCAGGAATCAAGTATGTTTCTATTTTAGTTATCCCACTTATTATTTTTTATCTTTTACAAAAAAAGTCAAATGGACAGGTGCTTTTGAATATATTTTTAGGACTTTGCTCTGGATTACTGCTTACACTTATTTTTTCAATTGATTATTTGTCCCTGTCTCGCCACATTTCAATTCATGATTTTGATAAGCTCTTATCCAACATTGGTCTTATGCATAAGTCATTAATAGCAACAATCTTTACACTTGTAAAATATTTCTGCAAATGGTTTGAGATTCGCTGTGATCTAAATTATATTCAACTAACATTAAAAGCATTTTTTTATTCAGCCTTTGTGATCTTTTATTTAACAAGGCTTTTAAGAAAGAAAACAGACTTAGCTTATGAAATCACACTGATTTTATTTATATTTTTTGGTTTTGTACTTGCAAAATTTCATTCATGGTATTTATTAAACATTATTGTTTTAATACCGTTTCTTGAAAAAGGGATGTTTAAAAATATCCTTGTTGCACTTTCATTAAGTCATGTCTATGCCATTACTTTTTTAGATCAGGCGAAAATATTAAATTATATTTCCATGACGCTTATACCTGCTCTTTTTGTCTTCTTAAAAGAAAGAGATAAAGATGGATCAGGCTATAAAAAATTAAAAAATAGGATTTAATGCCCTGATATCAATAAAATCTTCAAGAGGGACTTCCTTCTCTTTTAAACTTAAAAGCCAATTTGTAATAAAATGCAGTGCCAGGCAGTCATCCTGATTATATTCAATACTTAAATCCAGATATTTTCTATCTTTTGTTTCAAGATAGTTGCTGTACCAGCACATCGACTGCATTGCATTTGCATCCTTATTTCTCCATTTAAATCCAAGTACTTTAGCGATATGTTTTAAAGAATAACTTGATACAGGCAGGACTATTGAATCTTTTATTATTTTTTCAACGTTAACCAGATTTACTTTTGGGAGATCTTTCCACTTATCTTCAAAGATTGATTGTTCGTAGTGCCCATAATGATAAAAAGTATAATCTTTATGATCGTTTAAAAACTTAGTGAAATCAGCCAGGAGCTGTTCTTCTGTGGTTTCAACCAATAAAGAAGAATACTCATTGTTATCTCTACTACATTTTAAAAGGCCTATTAAATAATCAATTCTTGTAAGCTCAGTTCCCTTTTCATCAAGAACCATATCACTTTCAAAATCTATAAATAGTTCTTTCTCTTCTTTTTTTATATTAGGGGTTGATTTTAAATAAATCTTTTTTTCTTTTAAACATTTTGCTTGAATAATTATGGATTTCCCTTTTTCTCCAGCCAGCTCTTCGATCTCAGAAAAATCTTCCTCAGTGCAGCCTGATAATTCCTCATAATTTTTAATGGGTATTTTTTCAAGTTTTTCTTTTATTTTTTTATTTACACCATATATAAGTGATAGATGTTCTCTTTCATTCGCTTCCGGCAGACAGAAGGTATACCATTGACACATCTGGCAGTTTGAATCTATAAATAAATCCGGCATAGTTTCAGCATTACTTAAGATTTTTCTGCTTTCAGCGATGCCATAAACAATCTGTTTTATGAGAGTATAAAAATATCTTATCTGCAAATCCATCTCCAGAAGTAAAAGGCCGCCATAGAACGGAGTAAATCCTTGAATATCTCCAAGCAGATATGAATAACTTGCAAGTTGAAGTAAATATCTTTCCTTTGAAGTTGATGCACCTTTTATGTCGACAGGGTAATAATAGTAATCACCAAAATTTGAATGTCCCTCGGCTTTAATTAAAAAATCAGGAATCCCCTGTAACTCATCATTTTTTAAAACCCCTTGATAAATTATTTCAACACCAGCTTTCATAAGCTTTAGTGTTTCTTCAAAACCTTTTTCATAATCACTGACTTTATATTTAGGCTTTTCATATTTAAAAAAATCAACAACATTTGACTCATAAGTACGTCCAAACTTCCACAGTCGCTTTAAAAAATCAGTTGGAGCAAGCTGTAGGTTCTTGTCACCGTATTTATTTAAAAAAAGAAGCCTCTGGCATCGATAGAAATTAAGAAGCTCTGAAACGCTAAATTTCAAAATTACTTTCCTGGTTATTTCCCTAACCTTCTGTGAAATGCATTAAATGATTGTCCGGGATTTCCACCCTTGGATTTATTTGGACTGGAGAATTGCTGAAAAGGTTTTGGTGGTGGAGGCTGAAATCCTTTTTTCTTATTCTCAGCATTTGTTTTATCTTTAGGGTTATCTTTTTGTCTTTTTTGTTTTTCATTTGCTGACATGGTTTTATTTCCTTAATTCAATATATACTTAATTATACACAATATCTTTAAAAGTCATAAAACTCAGGAAAAAAACGATCTAAAACCAAGTATTTTAAATAAGCTTATTTAAACAGTAACAAAAAAAAATCAATCCAAAGTTTGATTCCTATAATCTCTAAATTCCTTTATAATTTAAGATAAGTTAAAAAATTTCTGAGAAGGTTGTCAAACAAATAGGAGGTATTGTGATTACTAATCCTGTAAGTCGCAGGTTGCCATTACCAATGGTTTCTCAAAAACCTCCTGAAAGAATATCTACTTTTACGACAGAAGACCTTATAAGATTTGAACAAACACTCAATCGATTTGATCTCAGTCAAAAAGCCAGAAAAATTCCTGCTGTCTGGTATACTGATCCGAGAATTGCTGAGGCTGAACTAAAGGAAGTGTTTGGGCGAAACTGGGTAGCTGTTGGTCGTGCAGATGAGGCAGGTGGTCCTTTATCTTTCTTCCAGCGAAGGTTTAATGAAAAACGAACACTTGTTTATCGAGATAAAGAAGCTAACTTGAAAGCCTTTGCAAATGCCTGCCGCCATCAGCTTTATCCTCTTGTCAATGAACCTCAGGGGATCTTAGAACTAAAGGATGGAAATTTACAATGTAAATATCACGGTTGGGAATATGATCTATCTACAGGAGAAAATCGCCGTATTCCAGAACCTGGCAAAATGTCGGGAGTTACTAAAGAAGATCTTAGTCTTATTCCATTTGAAGTTGGAACATGGGGGCCGCTTGTATTTGTACGTACAGCGAAGGATAATGATTCTCCACCTCTCTCTACAATTCTCGCGCCTATAATGGAACAGACTGCAAATAGAGATTTATCTTCATTAAAGTTCAAGAAGCGAGTAGAATATACAGTTCCATGTAACTGGAAAGTTTATATCGATAATTTCCTTGATGGAGGTTATCACGTACCGATTGCTCATCCCGGACTTGCTCCAACTCTGGACTATGGAAATTATCGTACGCATATCTTTGACTATTCCAGCTTGCAGCAAAGTCCTACCAAAGCTACAGATGATTCAGCCAGCTCTGCACGAACCGGTGGTGATGCAATGTACTGGTGGATATTTCCAAATGTAATGGTAAACATCTACAAGGATGCAATGGATACAAACATTGTTCTTCCTTATATTGATGATGATGGTATCTATCATCCGGATAAGTGTAGAGTTATCTTTGATTTTTACTTTGCTGATGATAAAGATGAATCTTTCATCAACACATATATCTATGGTGAAGATGGTAATGGTGGTGCGAATCAGGTTCAGCTTGAAGACGAGAAATTATGTAGAGGTGTACAAAGTAATCTGAGGAGTGGTATTGATCCCGGATTTAACATGAAGCGTGAGACAGGCATACGCAGCTTTCATGAGCTTTTGGCTAGAAACCTTTTACGGTTCAGAGATAGGGTTAAAAGTGACTTAGTTATTTTATGATTCTGAATATCTTTAATTCAATTTTACGGGAGTAGAATATAAAGATGCTGCTGGATTGGAAAATATTACCCTGTTGCTTTCAACATAACGTTCAATCTCTCTTTGCAAACAGCCAGGACTTACAGTTCTGTTTGATGGGTTCTTGTTTAATGACACCATTACTGCTCTTGCAAGGTCATTGGGAAGAGGCGGAAGCCCATTACGAAGAGTTTTTTCTCTAATGTCTACTAGAGTACCATGTGTAAGATCTATTAAAAACTCCATAACACTCCTTCCCTCCATTTGAGTTGGTAAATCTCCAGTAAGAATTTCGTAGATCATGACTCCCAAAGCATATCTGTCAGTTGCTGTAGTCAAAGGAACCTTAGAAGGATCAACTTGTTCAGGGGCCATATAACCAGGTGAACCAAGGATATCTCCAGTTGCAGTAATACTGCCAGGAACGTTTTTAACCGTTGATGGTGTATTACTTAGATCTGAATTAGCTTGCAATGCAGCGAGACCAAAGTCACTAATTTTAGGTTCACTTCGCTTCAAAAGAAACAAAATATTTGCTGGTTTTAAATCCCTATGAATAATAGGCTGTGTTCTATCCTTTCTATCTTTATGGTGGTGTAATGCTTCAACATGCCCACAAACATCTGCTAATACTAAAAGTTGTTGCATTGGTGTCATAGAATTTAAATCCATTTGGTCTTTTAATGATCCCCCTTCTGCATATTCCATGACTATAAAAGTGCTACTTTCGCCTTCCACTATTAAATGGATCACACCATTAAGATCACTTGCCTCACGCATTAAGTTAATTTCTCTCCTAAATCTTTGAAGATATTTGTCATCTGTACTGTTTGGAATTTTTGCAGCAAGCAATCTCCCTCTGCTATCTGTAACACTATAAACTTCAGACATACCGCCTTTACCTAGAAGGGGACCCATCTTAAAACGTTGTCCATTTCTACCAACTAAAACAGACTCACCGTTAATTGTGGGACTTTCAGTCGAAGGTGTTGTAGGCTCGCCATCTTTTTTAGGACGATCTATAGGAAGTCGTTTTGCTAACACTGTACGACATAAAGCTGTACAAGATAAAGATGGCTGAGCTACTGCAATACTATTTACCATTACAAACTCCTAAGTTATTAAATTTTGTCTTTGGTTAAATTGTTGAATTGCTAATAATTATAATCCGGACATGCAACATTTAATGTAAACTAAGTTATAAAAGATTACACATAGTTAGAGAGCAGTGCTTAAAATGCTGAAAGATCTTATGTTTGGACAAGGCCGCTTATAAGCTATTATGCTAGCTTTTTTGTCATTCTATGTACTTATACCATTCATGAAAATTAAACTAACATATTATGTCATTCCGAGGAGCACGCGACGTGGGAATCTCCAAAACGTTAGAAGATTGCCACACCTCATTTCATTCGGCTCGCAATGACAGGAAGTGTTAGATTAATTTCTACAAACGGTATTAATATTGCTAGCAATTTAGGTAAACAATTTTTATTAGTTCCTAAAGTTATCTAAGTCAATTCCTACCATAAGTTATCTAAGTTAATTCCTACCATTGCTCTTTTTAGGCACTCCTTAGCGTCAGGTCCACCCAGCCTAGATGATGCAGATCCTACTTCAGCATTAAATAATTTACCTAACTTGTCTAATCTGCCTCTTTGGGCTTTAACAAGTTCTTCTTGGCCACCTCTTTCTTCAATAAGTTGCAAAATAGTATCAGCCTTTAAGTTTAAATAAATATATCTCTGGCAGAATGGGTATACCTCAGATTCAAGAGGATTTACTCCAGCATCCATTTCATCAGGCATTTTAGCTAGCTTAAGCCCTTCAATCTGTTGTCCCATATCCTCTATTGTTCTAGTTAATTGTAGAGGGATATCTAGGAAATCATAAACTCCGTCTTCAATACCTGTATATTGTTTAATACTTCTGAGTTGACCCAAAGTTACAGGGTTTCCACTTCTTGTAGATTCAGCAGCTTCTCTTAAAGCATAAATAGCTTTAACCTCATCAAATTTACTGATTCTTGGAAGAGGTTTAGTAAGAGAATCACCCTCAGTATGTGTAGGAAGTGGAGCTGGTTTTTCTCTATCATAGAGTTCTGCTGCTATGAGCTCACGTCTCCAAGCCAGCTCACCAAGGGTAAATCTTCCAAGGCCAGGAACATAAAAAGATAAATTATCTATTGCAGTAATCATAATATTCTCCTTAAATAAGTTTTTAGATTATAAAAGCTTATCTGATAAAAGCAAGGAAAATCAATATGTAAAGGGTCAATTCCCAGATTAATTTTTTTTAATTTACTCAAAGCTTAAATCTTTCTAAAGATGCCTTGAAGTTTGAAGATGTAAAACTACAATATCTCACAAACTGGTTATATTATTTATCTATGGAAGTAAGAGTTCTTAAAACTGTTGTTGGAAGTCCTTTGGTTGACAGTGGCTTAACAGTCAGTCCTATAGAAGATGGTCAAAATCTAGATGGTGTTGTTGAGCCGGGAGAAAGAGCTTCATCTTCTTCTGATACTACTACTCCAACAATAAAATTTTACAGAATGAGTGATTTAGATCTTTCTCGAGAAGATGAAATTGCTGCAATTATAAATAATACAGTTCCTGTTATTTGTTCTGATCAACAAGCTGAACAGTTTGAACAAGTTATAAATAAACTTACAGCTGCAAGTGATGAATTTGAAGATAAAATAATTAATTTCAATAATTAGAAATGATAACGTCAGAAAAGATCTTAGGTTATATGTATTTGGACTTTTGTTAAAAACAAAATTTTCAGATAAAAAACAAAAAGTTATGCAATTAGCGGATGAATTATTTCCTGTTGCAAGAGAATATTTACAGGAAGAAGCTAGTAATCCAGATCGGTTGAATTTATATATTGATTATGCAAAAGCAAATTCTGATGTATTTCCTAAACATATAGCAAAAAAATATTGCATTGCTTGTCTACTGCTAGCAAGTAATTCAAATGAAGCAGAACTTAAAAGAAGAGGTGTAGAGAAAATAGGTGACATAGAATTATCAGATTATTTAATCAGGAGAATTAACTATATTATGGATTCTGTTGAAGTTACTGTTTCTCAAGAACCCCAAACAAATGCAACTCATGAGCTGTCATTTACATTTTCTGCTGTAACACCAGAACATCCAATTACCTTTATTGGGAGAGTATTTCATGAATTAGAACATGTTGGGCTTGATATTAGGTACGAAATAAAAATTGATGAATATGGAGAATTCATTGATATAAATCAAGACTCAGTAACTGAACAGACCTGTGATTTATCTAACCTTGTCAAAGTCAACGAAAATGTTACCCTGGATGAAAGCTACTTTTTTAAAACAGCTAAAAGATTAAATTATCAAGATGCATTTAAAAAAGTTCATGACGAAGGGGCTGCGGATGGACATTACAATGCAAGAGCAGTTTTATGGAATATCTTTGAAGAAGCTTCTAGACATAAAGATAAATTAAATTTACCTGAGTTATTAAAAGAAATATACTATACATCACTAATAGTTTTAGATGAATATAGGAGACAGGGGACACAAGGTCGAATTAAATTTAAAGATTTTTCTGAAGATGTAATTCACAGGACTAATGAGTTTCTTAAGACAAAAGGCTTGAAGATTGAGATTGTAGGATATACAGAACAATTTGCATGCTTTGATTCTTCAAGTGTTCCAAAACTACAGATTTCTCCATTTGATTAACTATAAGAGATAATCCATCTATTAAGGAATAACTGCTAAATCATTTCTAGACCATAAAAGACCAAGCCAAAAGAACTGATCTTTGTAATGACTATAAAAAGCCTTTTCCCATTCTTTTTTACCGTCCATATATGTAAAACCGTATCTGCCTGCATCATAGCCGCTAACTTCTATATCACTTCCAAGCCAGGGAATATTTTTTGTTTCATTTAAGGCCCAGATCATATATGGTACTTCTAGATTTCTAGAATTTCTCAAGCTTTTTGCTGCAGAATCTGCAAATTCTTTTTTTATATCTCCTTTTTTAACTTTTTCATCTAAATATTTTAAGTACTTTGTGTATCCTGGTTGTTTTTCATAAGGTACGTCAAAATCACTATCCTGAGTTATAGCTCCATAATTAATTTTTCTTTTTGGTTCTCCTCCATTAAATAAATGCTTTGCATGACTGTTTTTAGGTGAAATTACATGACAGGAAACACAGGATGTAGGACTGCTTAGAAGAAGCTCAGTTTGGTTTATTGGGCTTGATGTATCTTTTGGTCCACGCTCTCCATAAAAATGTTGTCTTGCAAGAAGAGGATATATAGAACCACCTTTTAAATTATCGTCATCTCTTCCCCATATGAGTTGGAGCATATCAGTAACAAAAAGTTTATCTGCACCTGCTTCATATAGAGAACCTTTAAATGCTTGTGCTCTAACTCTAATAATTTCAGGAGGTAAGATTGCTCCTGTTTCTGGAACTATCATCCAGCGTTCATTTGCATAAATTACTCTTTCTGTTTTATCTGGCTGCACATGAACATAGCGTTTAACTACATGCAGACTTGGACCCATGTCCATATCGTCGCCTTCTTCTCCAAGTCTTAGAAAATCAGTCAAACAAATTTTCACCTTTCTTTCAGATTCTTTTATAGTTCCTTTATTAAGAGCTTTAATATCTTCCTCTTCGGCCTTATACAATGCAGTTAAACCTTCTTTTACAGTAGGATAAACTTTTTCAGCCCACTGAATTTCTTGAAGGTGATAATCCTGTTTTGGAGCTTTTTTTCTCAGTAATTGGATTGAATCAAAATCTTTTTCTGTTAGAGTTAGATTTTTTGCCGGTGGTGTGTCTTTTGGCAAAGGAGGGCCAGCAGAATTAATATCATTTGTAAGAGGAAGAGCACAAATTGTAGCTAAAACCCCAGTAACTAGACCTGTACGCATGTAGTAACCCCCTTAAGCCCTAAATAGCTAAAAAACAATTTTAAAAATATTGTTTGTATTATAACATGACAAAAATTGGGGGTGTCAGAAATTCGAGGATGTCATTCTGAGCCTAAGCGAAGAATCTCACAAAACTGCTATCAACTAATGAGATTCTTCATTTCATTCAGAATGACAAGCGGCTTTATCCTTGAAAAATTTACACCCCCGCAAAAATTTAGCAGTATTTTAGTTTCTTATATTGTAAGAGATTTATATGGTAGATAATGTCTCATTACTCTTAAAATCTTATTTGGAGGATGTTAAAAATTCATATGCTTTTTGCCTGACCTCAGGTAAATCATCGATTTCAAGGTGTGAAGTATCAGGGACACGCCATATTACATCACCAACTCGTTCATCTTTAACTGCTTTCATTTTGCCATCCTGATCTTTTACTAATTTGATAGGATAGTTCCCTTGAATTCTAGTAACCAGCTCAGTTAAAGACAAGTCATCCTTTCTTTGATAAACATGGAAATTTTTATGCTGCGGTGAATTTGTAAATTCTGGTCTTTTTCGTAGCGGCATACCAAATCCAAATGAGCCAAATGCAATTGGATCAATCATAACTGTACGCATCACCGGGACATCTTTTCTCCAAGTATCATCACTTGCAAGTTCTGCAACAGTACCACTGCCCCAACTAAAACCACCAAGCCTAAGTTCGCTTGGCTCATATTTGGTTATAAAGTCATGAGCAATTTCCTTTGTCTGCTTAAATACAGTTTTGGGTTCATATTGAGGCTTATACTTTGAAGAGAACATACTTCCAATTTCATCAGTAGCAAGCCCTGTCCTAAATAACAGAACAGTTCCTTTTTCTTCCTTTTTTAGTTTCTCATAGAGGTGCATAATGCCGGAATAATCCGGTGAAAAATCCAGCTCTTCAACATGACCTAAAACTAAAATAAAAAGTGGCTTGCCTTTCGGGTCTTTGGGTAAATATGCTCTACAAATTTTTCCATTCAGGACTTCATTTTTATCATCTTCAAATTTTATAAGGTTCTTATACTTATCAGCGGACACAGATTGAGATGCAGTATTTAATCTATTAACGACAGTTGTTTCATTTTCATCTAAACCTTTTGTAGCAACTGGTTGATTAGTATCAAGTTTATTTCTGTCTGATCCAGGATTAACTGTACCTGCAGTAAGTGCGGCTACAGCTAACATTGAACCACCAAGGATTTTTCTAATCAACATATTTGAATTAAAAATATGCTAGCACAAAAACTTTTAATTATAAGAACAAATTTAAAAAGGATAAGTAAGAAACTTCTTACTTAATTAGATTTAATGGGGGATTTCCTGATCTATCACTTCAAATTAATAAAAGTACTTCTTTAATTCCAGTGCGGGTTTTTCTAATAGATGCCAGCTTATAAGGGCTGTGATAACAGATAATGCTGAAGCAATACCATAGAATAATAATTGTGAATATATAGCAGCTCCAAGGAATTCGTTTATTTTTATCTTTGTGAAAATATCCTGAACAATTATACGGGCTGGATAGTGAAATAGATAAATAGCAAATGAATACTTACCAAAGAATATTAGAAACCGACTGCTGAAAAACTTCTGAACAAAATCTGCAGGTGGTGAATATAGAGCAAGGATAAGAAGCTGCAGCATAAAAAGATCTATCAGTAGATAACCAAAAATACTAACATCAAACTGATTTCGATCTAAATTACATTTGAAGAAGAGAAGGAACACGCCAAATAAAATAGCTGTCATTCGCTTGGCACGTTTAGTTGCCTCGCTTGAATCGTAAGATAGCTCCCTAATTAATGCTGCAAAATAAGCTCCCAAAGCTATTGAATCTATACGACATAGTGTGAAAGTGTAAATTGATATATAGTTGTATCCTTCTAACCACATCCAAAGTCTGCATAATAGTGCACCGCAGATAATTATTAAGCATAAATTTTTAAACTTTTCACGATCTAAAAAAAATACTAATAGTGGCCATGTTATATAAAATTGTTCTTCAATAGCAAGTGACCATGTAGGGTTTAAATATGAAGGGATCCAGTTCCCTGTCTGGACAATAAGAAAATTTGAGCAGTATGTAAAGAACCATAGCCATAGGTTTTCAACGTTTGAATATAATCCAAGAATAACGGGAAATACTAAAAAGGCTAAAATAAGATAAGTGTAATAAAGAGGGAAAATACGCAGTATTCTTCGCATATAAAAGTTTCGGAAAAAATGATCCTTGCCTTTGCTGTCAAGCAGGATACCGGTAATTAAAAAACCTGATAAAACAAAGAACGAATCAACACCATAAGTACCCAGGTTTGAAAAATATATTATCAGCTTTTCCAAAAAACTTTCAGGCTTGAGGAAGAAAGTATAGTGATGAAACATTACCGATAAAATAGCTAAACCGCGTAAGCCGTCAAAAGCTTTAATATAGTGATCTGTGCTGATAGTCTTTGGTGTAGAAGCCACAATTTTCCCAGTCTTCATATCTAAGAATAGAACTACGACTATAAATTCTTATTATAATTCAATATTTACTTCTCGTATATCAGACAAACACACGTTTTATTGGATTTGCTGATTGCCGAACTGATCTAGGATCAATTAAAACAATTTCTCGCTTTTTGGTAAGTGCATTATCATAAAAACCTACCTGTCCTAAAGAGGGATCTGTGAATTCATATCCAAGTGAATTTAGATAGTCTTCAAAATCTGATAGTTCTTGTATAGTAGCAGTCATGTCAACTTCTGGTTGGATAAGATATCCCCAGGTAGATTCCTTATGAGTAATAAATCCGCTTTCAAAGACAGGCGCATCAAATCCCCGATCATAAACAGGAGGTTTACCATTATAAATTTTAAATATTCTTTTACCATCAATCCTGACTGATTCACACTCACCTGGAAACATTGGGGTAATACATTCATGCTGAATTGAATCTAATGCAGCAGGGTCACTTTCATAAGCACATGGTATGCCTCCATAAGTATCGGAGATACTTCCATATTCTTTTACAAGTGCAAGTATCTGAGCATTAGTTAGATCAGGAACTTTTATCTTTAAAAATCTTGGATCATTGGATTCAAGGTGTCTTTTTCTCATCAAAATTAATGTTGCTGCAGGAAGTGGAGTTTTTGAGGATATAAAAGGAATATTAAAACAATGTTCAAAGTTCTGACCCCAATGAATCTCAGATGAATCAAAAAGAGAAGGACTGGTTACATACCAACCAGTTTCAAAACTATTGTATGGCGATATGGGAATTACATTTGCAATTTTAATATGACGGTCTGAATAATTGATTATTGTCAGAACCTCAGTCCCTTGAGCGTCAAGTTTATGTTCTAAAATAATTCCTTCCATTTTCGTATCTGGAGAGATTCTGTCATTTGCAAGAAAGAACCTGCCATCACTACAAGTTTCAATAAAAATTGCTTCAGTAGGATTTAATGCACAAAATACTTCGCTAATGATTCGTTGTTCTTCAACAACATCATATGCCGTTGCTCCTTCTCCAAATTTACGAGAGATTTGTACCCTTGTTTTACCTGCAGCAGCTAATGATGCACTGGTTTCCTGGGAAGTAGTAGTAGATGTAGGTGTTTTAGAAGAAATAACTTGCATTGGTTTTCTTCTTGTATTATCGGGGAGTTTTGGGGGATCTATTTTCATTGAGTTTTAATCTTAGAGAAAGCTAACAATATAATTGTAAATTAAAGGCTGAGTTAAATTTGAAGAACTATTGCCACCCCCAGGAGAATCTTTAATCTTATTTTAATATTTAGCTATTGAATAGAAGCAATTAAAAATTCTTTTTTGTTGCTATTATAAAGCACAATTCGATGAAAAAATTTATAATAATTAATATACTTTTTTCTTTCTGTTTTTTATTTGTTGGCAGTGTAATAGCTCAGGACGCAACATTCAATGTGCCTCCTGCAGATGTAATGAAGAAAAGAGAAGTATTTTTACAACATGAAAATCAATTTTCTGAACGCTTTGGTCTTTTTACAGATATTGCAAGGCTTGGAATTGGATACAATACAGAAGTTAACTTTATTTTCTCAGGGGTTGGAACTAATAATGTAGCAAATGAAGTTTTAAATATTGGTTTGAAAACAGCAATCCCTCTTCACAAAGATAGTAATACCAAGCTTACACTTGGACATCTTATTCCTGTTTCTTTAAGAGGAAATGGTGTTGGTGGAGATTCTTTTGCATTAATTAGTACTCAATTACCTGGAATAGGAACAAGAGTTTCATCTGGTATACGGATTGGTACTACCACGCTATTTGGAAGAGATATATTCTCTTATATAGCAGCAATACAGCATCCTCTTACTAAGAGAGTTGATATACTTCTTGATTGGCATTCGGGTAGGCACATTAATGGTTTGCTAATAGCAGGATTCCTTTATAAATTCAGTCCTTCATTCAGTGCAACATTTGGATATCAAGTACCAAATAGCAAATATATTAATAGAAATATTATTGATGATGGTTTTGTAATAAAAGCTACAAAGGTTTTTAGCTTTTAAGTAATTAGCTCTCTTATTCAATTTTGTGGAAACTAGTAAACAAAATTCGCCATTCTTATAGCCCTGAGAACGACTTAAAAATAAAGAAATCTTCATATGGTTTTAGCTAAAAGAAAAAAGTAAGAAGTAATAATCTAGGGCTCTATCTCAGGGGATAAACTAATTTGCAAAATTATTAAAAAATCTTTATGGGTTTAACACTACAATACTTAAATTTTTGTAAAGCCATTTTTTAAGTACTATGAATAATAAATTTAATTGTTTATAATATTCTTACTAAATAATTAAATTCTTCAGGAGGAATGCCTTTTAGTGTTTAAGTAAGATCTTAGTAGGAGGCCAAAACAATGAAAATTAAAAAAAATCATCTTTATTTCTTTCTTGTTTTTTCACTTTTATTTACTGTAAGCTTTCTAAATTTTGAAAATGATAAAGCTCTTGGACAAACTTCAAGTAGCTCTGGTGGTAGCTCTGTAATATTGAGTGATAAATTTTCGGGTATTTGGTCAGCAAAGGTAAATAGAACAGTTACTGTAAATGGTGTTGTAGTTCATGAAGGTACCCGTACTATTCATCTTAGATTATGTTCAAAGAATGGAGAAATAAAGGGCATTGTAGTTCACCCAGGATTTTTTACAAGAGCTCTTATAATTAGCCAGAATGTAATATCTGAGAATGAAGTAGAAGTAGGTGTTAAAGATAGAAGAGGAAGAACAGCAACATTAAGGCTCACTTCAGTAGGCGATCTTCAGTTGAATGGTTCCTTCTCAAATGGTGTTGACTTTCAATCTACAAAAAAATCTAATTTTCGTCTTTGTGAAGCATTTAGAAGATGTGACATAAACGATTTGTTTAACACCAAAGAGTTTGATAATTAGCAATAGAATATTTTCTATCTAAGTAGTTACATCTTTTCTTGAGCTAAAACGTGGGAGAGCTAGTTTCCGCCAAAGGCGGATCCGTCCTCCGGCGGAAACTATGTTTGCTACACTAATACACTACTTCTCTCAATTCGAACACACATTCTTGATTGTCTTAAAATTAAGTCTATAATTTCCCGGCCTCTTCTTTTAACACAGGCTTGAATTGTAGCTTCTATCCCTATTAAGTCATCGGTGTTAGGATTTCGTGGGATTTGTTTATCATCTAACCTAACAGGTCTATTATTTATTTTCGGTTGAAAATTCGGCTCTAATTTATCACCACCTACTCCATATAATCGTTGTTCTTGATTACTTCCATTTACTGGCAATGAATGTAAAGGATCCCATAAGTTTATTTGATCTATAAGTTGCCTTAAACATGAATCACTTTTATCAGATAGCACTTCGTGTAAAGAATATATAGCGTTTCTAAGAGAGTTCATTCTAATTCTGTAATCAGGTCTTGAAATATAGTCTAATAGTTTTAAATCAGCGTCAGTAAATTCTTTTTTGTGAAAGAAATCTCTAAGTGCATAAATTTCAGGTAGAGGTATATCATCTGAATCTGAATACCAATTAGCTCTAGGTCTTAGCCACATTTTCTCTGTATACAGAAAAAGCAACTCTTCATGATTTGGAATTACTATTTTTTTATCCAAGTGATCATATATTGCTTGAAGGTCTGATATTAATAATTGATATGCTTTTTCTCCTTCCATTGAGTTATCATTTAAGTAACCTAATATCCTAGGCATAGGATTTATGGGGTTACCTGCTATGCTTGTTCTTATATTCCTTCCTGCTAGAACCGAAAAGTATACATCTTGTTGCCTATTTTTAAGGATTGCAGTTTTATTAAAATCATGAAATCTTTGTACGTGGTCAGGTAAGTGTTTTTCTGGAGTATCAAGCTTGGCTACGGTTAATTTCCTACTTTTAGCTAAAGACATTCCTTTTCTTTCAGATAAAAACATATGGTCGCTTGTCCCTTCTACTTTCTCAAACCCAAGAGCCTGATAAAAAGGTACTGAGCTTGGACGGGCTTTTAAAACTATGCGACCTGCCAAGCCTCTTCTAATACTCTCATCAATTGCAATTCTCATTAATGCTGTACCAATACCTTTATACTGTTTTACTCCGGATAGTTCAGCACTGCTCTGTTCATCTTTACAATAGTTTCTTAGGTATTCAATTTGAAGTCCATCACTAGTTTCGAGTAAACTTATTGAACCTATGGGTTCTTCCCCCACAAATATATAGTAGTAATCCCCTTCTTGAAAAATAGTAGCTTCAACAGTTTGTTCAGGCAAGCCAGAATTATTTTTTTCAATAAGAGAAACCTTACTACTAAAACGTCGTTTTTCAGAAGCAAACAAATTATCGTCAGCAGCTAAAGGCTGTACAACAGAGTTTTGAGTTGAGATAGAAGATGGTTCTAATACATTTGTTTCTGCTTCAATTAAAATTGATTCAATTCTTGCAAGAAGTTCTGCCGCATCAAATGTGCTAAATGGATTTGCAAATTCTTCATCCTGAACTCCAATAAAAGGCATTATCATATAAGCACCAGGAATCCTGCCACTAGTGTTTTGTGGTAATGGAGGATTGATTTCTTTCATTAGCGCTGTTAAATCTTCAATGATTTGTTTAAGCTGGATATCGCTGTTTGGTTCTATTGTAATAGTGACCTTCTGTTCCTCAGACTCATTGTAATCTGGTGGTTTATCGAGTGCTTCTAAGGAGCTTATTGCTCTATGAGAAATCCCTCTGTTTTGAAGATAAATTAAAATTGCTGGAGTGTAATTAATCCAATCATCTGAAGAATTCGCAATAATTTTTATTTTAAGTGGGTAGTCGCTTGATAAAGAACCTTTTAAAATGTTTTGTCCATTTAAATTCTCATAAGAGATATTTTTAGGAAATATCTCTTCAAGATATGTTCTTTCTTTTTCCTTACGTCTTAATCTGGCTAAGCAAGCCGTATGTAAATGAGCTATTTCAGCAATGGTAAATTCAGGTTCTTTAGATGAAGAAGAGTTTATTGCACTTAATGGGTTATTACCTCTTGTACTGGAAGCAGAAAATGGAATTGAAACTATTGTCTCATTTGGAGGATTAGTAACAACTGGAGTTGGAGGTTCTAAGAGTACATTGCTTAGAGGGTTTAGAGGATTAGTAGCAGTTGGTCTGAGAGGATCTAAGCTCATAAAATATATTCTCTACTTAGAGTATGGGAAATTTTATTTAGAAGAGTCAAGCCTAAATCCTTAATGTAGAAACTAAAAGTGCAAAAATAAATAAAATCTTAATGTTTAAAGTACTCAAGTGATTATTCTTGGACTAATTAAAAAAAACAATTTGCTGCTTTGCATTAAAACTTTGGAGACTCATCTGATTTTTGTTAACTTGGAGTTGAAAGCTGCTTGATAATCTGGGTTAAGGATTTAACCTGGGATTTCTTAACCAGAGCCAGGAATTATTAAAAAAACTTTTATTTTTTTTGATTTATTTATATTTCTTGCTAGGTTTATTGTGTTTCTAAAATAGGACATATTTATGATATTAAATACTTTACAAAGTCGTTTACCTACTTACGGTCATAGAAGTATACAAGGCCCTAGGAGTATTAAAAAGGTTGATGAACCTGTTTATGGGTTGTTAAAAAGTCTAGATGATTCTACTGTTAGATTTATCTCTGGTGTTGATGGACGTAACTTTGCACAAACTAATGCTGGCATTGGTGCAAATGAGTTTCATAATAGAGTAGCAGGATTTATAACAGATTGTAGAGGAGAAAAAGCTGAGTTTAGAGGTGGGTCTTTTCATAGACTTCTTGGACCAGATGTTGTAAGAATATATAATAGAAATCAAGATGTATATAAAGCTGAAGCTAAATATCCGAGAAGATTTGAATTAGTAAGAGATTATTTACCAAAGAAAGGCACAATGTTAGATTGGGGACTTGGTGATGGAGGGTTTGCCAGGTTTGTTCAGGATAGAACAGAGCTTAAAGTTGCAGGATGTGACGTAATTGACTGGAGGAGTGAAACAGCAAAGCAAATACCGTTTTATAGATTAGATTCTCATCTATCAGTTTTACCAAACTGTAAAGATGAACAATTTGATACTGTTGTTTTAATGTATGTTCTGCATCATATAGATCCTCAAGATTTACCGCAAGTTCTGGAAGAAGTAATGAGAGTTTGCAGGCGTAATGTGATAATTGTTGAAGATATCTTTGGTGTTGAAAAAACAGATGCTATAAATTTATGTCCAATTTCCAGAGAATTTGCTGCCCTGCCTCATGATTCTCAATTACAAGTTATAAAAATGAGAGATTATCTTAGAAATATTGTTATGTTTGGAATAGAAGATATGAATATGCCATTTGAGTTTCAGCCAATTGATCAATGGCATGGAATATTTTATAAACAAGGCTGGAAGATCGCAGATACAAAAGTTGTAGGTTTTAATTCAGCTGATTCCTGGTGTAATACTTCTTTTAATGCTGTATTTAATTTAAAAAAATAGTTTGCTGTACTTGGTATTAAGATTTAGTATCCAGTAAAATCATAGCTTTGTTAACCTGTTCGTTTACAACTCTGTTAAGTGGATTAGCCTCAGGAAGAAGAGCTAATAATTGCTTTCCTTTTGAGACTAATTCTTGAGCTGCATCTTTTGAGTTGGGATATGCTTTGAAAAGGTAGTAAGCATTCAGGAAATCAGAGCCATCTTTATAAAATCCTATTCTTATTTCATGGTAGTAAAGTTTATCCTTAAGTTGTGATAGAAGAGAAGATCCTGGATCATCAGCTGATATCTTTGCTATTTCATTTTCAAGTATCTTTGTCATATGCAAGTGTGTGAATCTTGTTACTTCTGCTGTTGTTGGATGAAAAGCACATAACAAAAGCCGTTCATCTGAAAGTGCTATGCCAAAGCTATTTGCAAGATCTAGTCCTGAAGTAAGTTTTTGTGTAAGCTCACTAACTGCACCGTTATTTTTTACACATTGGCAGGCAAAATCCTGAAGAGCTTCATTATCTTCTATTCTTGCTGCCTCTTGGAAAGTACTTGACAATTCCTCTTCTTTTTCAGATGCTATAGATGCACCTTTTTTTATAAAATCAAGAAATTTTCTAAGCAAGATATCTACTTTAACGCTTGCTCCAATATGTGGAGATGATACCCCATGTTCATCAAGGATTAAATCAAATAATTTTGGACGGATTTGATTAACCTTTGCATCAGTTGGGCTAGGCTTAGAATCACTAAAATATTCTTCTAATGATTTTACAAACTCATCAGTACATGCTTCAGGAAGATTTTTCTCTACGAAATCTGCAAACTTATTTCGAAGAGAAGGACTAAGCCAGGGAGAATCTGAAAATATTTTACCGTTTCTGATATTTTCAGTAACACCTTCACTATAGGCACTAATATGTTTTTCTTTGGGTAAAACATATTCAAACATTCTTTGATAATACAGAAGAGATCTCTGGTATGTCTTTTCCAGGAATTCTTCTAGATTTTTGCAATCTGGTTTATACAAAGGAAACTCACAGTATAATTCATCACCCCTTGCTACAAAGTATTCAAACTTAACTATTCCCTGCGCAGTACCTTCCTGAGGGATTAATCTGCCTTCTTGTTTTCTCATTCCAATCATCATGCCAATTTCTTCTCCAAAACCTGTAGGGATACCGCTTTGTTCGTCTA
The DNA here is from genome assembly GCA_023250195.1 of Candidatus Melainabacteria bacterium. Lineage (GTDB taxonomy): Bacteria > Cyanobacteriota > Vampirovibrionia > 2-02-FULL-35-15 > 2-02-FULL-35-15 > 2-02-FULL-35-15. Next base: position 105,717 of record JAHFBF010000006.1, read on the forward strand.
CATAAATTCTTGGTCTTAAGAATCCTGGTATATGTAGACTAGGCCCTGCTCTATCAATTACTTCTGTTGCATATTGCTCCAACTGTTCTCTCTTTAGTGTTTGATAATTACATTGTCCATGTATTTCCTGAGCTAATTTTTCTCCTGCAATACATCTTGAAGGAACAGGCATTGCAAGTTTATCCAAGTATTCACTTTGACTAGAAATTTTTCTTACATCTACCTGCGGGGTCTCCGGTTGTTCTTTTGATTGTATTAAAGCAGGGCATTGTAATAAGTCTTTAGAATAAAGTTGTTTTAAAACGTCAGCAATAAAGGTTCCTGCAACTATAAGAGCAACTGCTTCTCCCCTATCGAGACTTAAGGTATCAAAAAATTCTCCACGTGACTGTTTATATGAAACTGTTTCTGTTGCTACAGCAAGTTCTGGACTTGTTTCTTTTATTGCGTCTAAAAAAACCAGCACTTTTTCGATAGGAGTATCAACACAGTCAGCCAATGTTTCTGGATCTAACGTTTGGCATTTAAGAATAAATTCTGTTTCAGCATCTTTTAGACTAGCGGCTACACGTTTAATGGCATCTTCATATTGATCCGTAACTTTTGTAGGTTTTGTTGTTTGTTCTTGTTTGTCTTCTTTGGGATAGGCTAGATAATGTTTAACAGCTGCTATGCTGGAATTTGTAATCCTGTTTTTGCAAAAAAATAAATATACAGCATTTCCAGAAACCGGAGATATTTGTGCTGCTTGTAGCACAAGTTCTTTTGCTTCATGAAGATTTGTTTGCGAGTGCAAGGGCAAGGGCTGAAGCTTGCTTATATTTAAAGCAGCATGTTCTAATTTGTTTAATTCAACTATCAAATCTGGTAGGCTCATTGTATCTACTTTAGGAAGGCTTGCTGGGCTCGGTAAATTTGATTCAGCAGGAAGCAAGTATCTGTGTTTTTTAGTAAATTCACAAGTACAACACTTCCATTAAATAATTGTCTTGCATTGTATTCAGATAAGGGTTTTTCTGCATCAAAGATGTTTCTTATTACTTGCGAGAGCTCGGGATCAACTTCTTCAGCATTTTTGCACAGTGTATCTATGTCAGTTCGTGGAGGCACATGACAAAATTCATCTCTTGTTGAACCATCTACATTGAGGAGTGTAATAGAAGCAAATGAAGAATGAGCTGTCTTGCTTGTGTGATCAATTAGGGCTTTAAAAAATTCTGTTTTTGTAACAAAGGAGTTAGGTGTGACACTAGGAGTTGGTGCATAATTTTTGAATCGACTGATAAAAAGGATTGTTGAAGCAATATTTCCTTCAGAGGAAAGCTCTTTTGTAAAATCAACTATTGCATGAAGATATATATAATTAATATTTGGAAACCTCTCAATTAATTTTCTTATCTCTTCTACAGTATGATCTGTTCTTTGAGCAGTTGTAATATCTTCTGTCTGAAAACGATGGTCTTCTTTAAACCAGTCTCTTTGATTTATATGATGAGCATAACTTCTAAGTTCTGCCATTAGCTCAAAGTATGTATTAAGGTCTTCAGGTTTCAAAGGCGGAAGATTAGATGCAATAGCAGCTATAATTTCTCCTTCAACTCCTTTTGGTTGTAGTGTAGAAGAAACATCTTCTCTTCTAGGGCCAATAGTTCTGCTTGTTTGACCGAGCCCATGATTAGGTATTCCATCAACAGTCATTTTGTACCATCCAAATCTTACAACGATAATATTAGGTGAATGTTGACTATTTATATAATTTCAAAATGAATATGAGCGCTATAAGTAGGATGAAATAGCAGATTAAATTTAAGTTAAATGACCAGTGTTAACCTGGGTTTGAGAGTTGCTTAGTCATTATTTCTCTCTTGTCAAATATTTAGAATATTTTAAGAATCCCTACTTATATACATGCTTGATACAATGTTAAGTGCCTTTCTGCTTATAACCACTAAGGCACTATAAAACAAAAATATATCAAGTGCACTTTTCAGTAAATTATTTAAGAAAGAAAAGTTTATTCAAAGATTCTTTTTTATGTAACTGCAGATTTGTGTTTTGATTAGTACTTTGTCTATTTCTATGTTTTTACTAATTGCAATAAATAAAGATTTTCCTATGTCTTCTACCACCAAAGGTATTACATGGGCTAAGTGTAGGGACTTTGCAAGCATTATTTGTTCTAGAGAATCAACTTATAGAACAATGCTTGATATTACTGCATGGGATTTGCCAATATTCATTTCAGATTTATTTAGAGGGTGGAAAAAAGCAATTGAATCTGCAATAGAGGGATTTGGAGGCACTATAACAATAGTTCTTTCTCCGGTTATTACAAGTATTGTAGGTAAAACTCTTGGTAAGGAAATATTACCTAAGCATATGCAGCAAGATACAATTCAATATTTAAAATTTACCGCGGAAGAGCTGAGAAGCAATGAAGGTATTTTAAAAGGTATTAAAAGACTCAGCGAAGAGGAACCTGAAGATAAAAGATTTATTGCTTCTCTTATGAAAAGAGTTGATAAAACAAAACAAGTTGAAAAATATGAAAAAGAAGCATTGGAAGTAGAAGAGTTCTCTAAAAATGTAAAAATCTCAGATGAGGAAAGAAGTCAAATATATAAACTAAAAAAAGCAACTATAATTGGTGAAAGCTTAATTGAAGGTTTGTGGTGGGGCGGATTTGGTTTATTGATTAGATCAGTTAGAAAATATATTTTACAGGAGGATAGATTTACTGGTACAAAAGGATATGTAAGCGATTCGGAAAGTGAAAGTCTGGGAGAAGCTGGCAACATGAATCTATTTCAAAAGATTTGTGGAGCAGGCTCTATGTTCGTTTCTCCAATTACTAATTCAATTCTCTTTCATAAAATAGATAATACTCCAAAAAACAAAAGCGGTAAATTTTTAAATCACATGAGAGAGAATTTTGATATGACACACGGGGTTTATCCCAAATTAGAACTTTTGTTTTCGATGACTGCATTTCCAAAATGGTGTGGACTTTTAACGACAACTCAAGGCTGGTATGAATTCTCTGAAAGAATAATGAAGGCAGTAACGCTTGTACCATCATGGTGGTTAGGACATAGAGTTACAAATGGATTATTTGCATTAAATGCAGATAAAAATCTTGCTAAAAAATATAATGTTGATAAAGGAGTACTCGTAGAAAAAGAATATTTAGAACCAATAACTAAAAATGATAATTTCCTACAAAAATTAGCTAAACGTTTCCCTGAACCAGCAAAAATACATCATGTACTTAAAAGTACGGCACATAATCCTGAACTGCAAAAAGAAGCAGAAAATGAACATGCTAAAGCATTATATAAAGGTTTTGCTCTTCATTCATTAGCGGTATGTCTTATAAATATGGGAGTTAATCAGGTCACAAAGATAAGAGCATTGCATGCACTAGAAAAATAAGCAGTTAATGACTAAAAACCCTTGAAGTCCTAGTTTCCCACCTTGTTAATCTTAACCTTTTATTAAAAGTTACTTAATTATTCTAATAGTACCTTAATTAGACATACTCTCTTTAAGGTATAATCATGGTATAAAAGAGGTATAACTTATGACTTATCAATTAAAATTACAAGTTCCTATTTCTGAAGAGCTAAATAATAAACTTAAGAAAAAAGCTAAAGAAGTCGGCTTTAGCTCAGTTAATGAGATAGTGAGACTTTTACTAACTAATTTTGTAAATAATAACCTGGTTATATCTTTTGTAAGTAAATTGGGTTTTGAAAATTCTAATATTGATAACTTAAAACAAATCATTGCTGAAGGACTTGTAGAATACAAAGAAGGAAAAACTAAAAAGCTTAATTTTTCTAAATCCTTACATAGTCAGTTAATAGAAGACTAATAATTATGTATGAATTACAGACCACAAGTAACTTTAGAAAGAAGTATAAGAAACTTGCCGAAAAAAATAAGAAATTACAGAGTGCAGTTGAAAAAACGCTTGAACTATTAAGATCAAATCCTAAATATAAATCTTTAAAAACTCATAAAGTTTTCCTGTCACAATATGGAGAAGTTTATAGTTCATTTGTGACTGGAGATATCAGAGTAATTTGGATGCAAATTGAAAATAAGTTAGTAATTTTACTTTTGGATATTGGTGGACATTCTGGTAGTAAGAGTGTTTATAAATAAAATCAACTTATTAAACTTGGTGGAGACCTAGTGGACAAAGTACGCCACGCTATTACATTATTGATAGCTGCTTAATTTATGCTCCGTGTACTTATATTTTAACCTTTTTCAACTAGCAAGTAGCAACTGGCAGGATTTACTATAGGGGTTATGCTAGGTGCTAGTCGAATATGCTTGGAGTGCTTATACCTCAGCAATTTTTATATCCTTATTTTGTTTTGCGCTTGTGTACAGGATCAAAACTACAAGTATTGCTCCAAGAACTAAAGAAGAGCCGATAGTACCAAAGCCAAGACCGCCTTTTTGAGGAGATTTTGTAAGAACATCACCCATGGTCGCTCCAAACGGACGAGTAAGAACAAATGCGATCCAAAACAATAGGGTTTTAGAAATCCGTGTATAAAATACAGCTAAGGCCGTAAGTGCCAGTAACCCGCCGATTAATGTGGCACCACCTTCGAATCCAAGACCAGAATTATCAGCCAAGAAATCACCCAAAGCGGTGCCCAAGGTATTTGAAAATAAAATGGCAGTCCAATAAAGCAATTCAACTTTAAACGTTTTAATCTCTGTCACAGAAAAAGAGTGATCACTAAAATGCCAGTATATAAAAATGACGGACAATATCGTGATTAAAACAAGAGAGCCTTTAGCGTAGCCAAGCCCTAAGGTGCGATCCATAAAATCTGACATTGTTGTGCCAGCAGTACTGGTTGAAAGAATAACAGTCCAATAAAGCAACGGATGATATTTTTTAGACCTTAATTGGGTCACAAGAGTGACCAAAAAGATCGCAATCAAAATTATAGAGCTAACTGCATAGCCTACATTCAGCGTCATAGATAAAAGGTCTCCAGCTGTTTCGCCCAGGGTAGTCGCAGCTATTTTCATGATCCAAAAAAGTAAAGTGATTTGTGGGAGTTTGTTCATTTAAAAATATTCTTAATTATTAAGAATATCAGATTTCCTCTTTTGCTATTTAGTAGCTTGTTATAATAGTTTCAGCATGAGAAGATATCTATTTTTAATTTTGGTTTTTCTGTCTTCAATATTTATTTACAAGCTCATGGACAAAATAATTTTTTAAATCAAACTTCTTCCAGCAGTGGGTCAGTAGTTACTTCATCAGGTTCTCCCTGCGATGTAGAACTTTCTAAGACAATTACAAATATTAGCTATCCAAACGGTTGTAATTCCGGTGGTGTAAATATAACTTGTTGTCCTTTATCTCAACTTGGGATGGGTTTTATCACTTATGGTGACACCCTAGGGGATGACTTAAATGATTTAATAATTTCCTGGACTGTAGATTGTTCATCTAAAAAAGTTACATTTACTGGCAGTGGTGAATCTGCATGCTTTGGACAAGCAACGACATTATGCGGTGATGTTACTAATATGGGTGGAGCACCAAAACTTTGTGATCTACCGTCAAGTTCAGTTTGTTGTTCAGGTGCTGTACCTACTAGTAGTTCGTCATCAGGCTCTACAGCCGATGCAACAACTATATATATAATTGTAGATGGACCTGGTGCTTGTACTCGATTTATTGCAACTACAGATCCTATTACAGGAATAGTTTCTGCTAGTCCTACGAACAATTCAATAACAAAGGCTGATGGGCATATAGTAGGAATTGGAACAGGTGAAGGAATGAATTGCCCGGGACCTCTTGGACATTACAACGGAACATTAGGTGGTCAAGCTGATCCAAATCCAGAAGCCTGTGGTTGGGGGCATGTTACAGAATTAAAAAATGTTTCACGTAGACTAACTGATATCTCAGATGCTATTCAAACTGAATCACTTATACTAATAGACATAGGGAAAGAACCTCCTGATTACAAAGAAGCATTATCCTCTGCACATTCTGTGGCAGCTGACTTAGACGAGATTAGAAAAATTATTAGAAATCCAATGGAAACAAATATTGGTGCAGGCAAGTCCAAAGCAATCAGTGACAAGTTAGGCAAAGCAATGAAAGATGACAAATCTGTTGCAGATACACTTACTCCACCACCTGCCAAAAGAGATACGAATGTAGACACAGCAGTTACGATTAAGATAAATAAGGCACTTATGATAAAACAAGAAGCTTGTAGGATTTTAATTAATGCTGAAGCTATGGCAGCTGCTATGGGAGAGTAGTTTTATTTACAAAATTTGGAGACCTAGTGAACAAGGTTTCCCACCTGGTTAATGCTCATTTTTTAGCAAAAGTAGCTTGAAGCCAGTTAAGAGGTTAAGAAACTATTGCTTTTTGGATTAGGGATTTGGCTTAATTGAATTAGGTAGAAATAATAACATCAAAGCAAGAAAATATATGCCGTCATTAGCAGCACAAAGAATATCACCAGATTTTTCCAATGTATTAGATAACTTTGGAAGAGCAAGATTTTGTGCTGAGTCTAGAGATTCCCTTATTGTTCGAATCCCAGAAAAATCATATGGTAGCGCTGAAATGATTTCACCAGATGGGGGCATTTTAACTGTTAAACATGTTGTTGAGGGAAGAGAAGATGAGGTTTTTGTTAGTCCTCTTTTATTAAATCCACCCAACTGGATTAAAGCACAGGTTATACAAATTGCAAATGATACGGATCTTGCCTTGCTTTTAATCCCAGAATTAAAAGGAGATAAAGAATTTTCAACAACAAAAATTGCTTCAAATCCTTCTTTTGCTGGAGAGGATGTGTACACTATAGGATTTGGAAGTTTGTTATCAGATGGACAAGTGATAGGTTATAGTAATCAAAATGACCTTTTACCTTTTCCTGATATTTTCCATTCAAATGGGCACTATGTTATGGTTACTAATCATGTAAGAGAAGCTGATTCAGGAAGTAAATTAGTAAATTCGGCAGCTGAAATGGTTGGTGTTACTATTGAGAGTTTTTTAAAACAAATTAAAATGGATTTTAATGGTTTATCTGTAGAAGAGCAGGAAAAAATTATGGATGAAGTTGGAACAAGAGTTGTAAATGAAATATTTGGAGATAAGGTTAATTCGACTGGAATTGTTTTAAAAAGACCTTTAAGAAATATTGCAGGAGTAATTAGTGTTGAAAGAATAATTCAATTTTTAAGTAGCTGCGGAATTAGCGAACATGATTTTTTAGATGGTAAACCAATTAGAAGTTCACTTAAAAAATGTTAGTGAAACTTGGTGGAGACTTAGTGGACAAAGTTCGCCACGCTAATACGTTATTGAAAGTGGCTTAATTTATAATCTTTTTAAATCTAGAAAGATTAAAAGTCAGGGATGGAAACTTTATATTCATATCCTTCAAAGTTTCTATAATAATTTGTGAAACAGTAAGATTTCTAAACCACTTTTTATTAGATGGTATAACAAACCAAGGAGCTGATTTTGTACTGCATAAACTTAAAGCATCTTCATAAGCTTCTATATAATCATTCCAATACTTTCTTTCTTTAAAATCTTCTTCTGAAAGTTTCCAGTTTTTCCTAGGATCCTCAAGCCTTTCTTCTAAGCGTTTCTTTTGTTCACTTTTACTGATATAGAGGAAAAACTTCAAGATTGTTATATTGTTCTCAACAAGCATTTCTTCAAAGTTATTAATTTGTTCATATCTAAGAGACCATACAGATTGTGGAATAATTTTATGTACCCTGGCGGCAAGTATATCTTCATAGTGTGAGCGATTAAAAATGCCTATTTCTCCTTTAGGTGGAATTGCTTTATGAATACGCCAAAGAAAATCATGCTGATATTCTTCTTGTGATGGGATTTTAAAAGAGGTAACTTTACAATCCTGTGGATTACTTCCAGACATTACATGCCTTATTGTTCCATCTTTACCGCTGGCATCCATTCCTTGCAATATGATAAGAAGAGTTCTTTTATTTTCAGCTTTGAGGCGATACTGAAGCTCAGAAAGAGAAGATATGTTTTTCTTTAAAATATTTTCTGCAGCTTCTTTATCTTTGAATTTTGCAGTATATTCAGGATCATAGTCAGAAAGTCTAAATTTTTTACCAGATTTAATGATAAGTTCCTTTGATGCTTTCATACAGTAACTATTATCTCAGATTTTAAACCTTACATTGTCACCCATATAACAAGCTGTCTATAGTAGAGTACTAAGTAGGTATATGTATAATCACACTGAAAACTTTTGGAGTATTAATTCTGAAGATTTATTCAAATATCTTAGCTCTACACATAATGGACTTTCACAAACAGAAGCAAATAAAAGATTAGAAAGCCTAGAGAATAAGTTCCTAAGTAAACGAAAAGAAACCAATGCTCTGGTTATATTTTTAAATCAATTCAAAAATCCTATTATTCTAATTCTTATTTTTGCAGCTGTTTTGTCTTTATTTCTTCGTGATTTTACAGACAGCTCAATTATCTTAATCATAATCTTTCTTAGTGGAGTACTTAGTTTTTTTCAAGAGTACAGCGCTTCCAATGCCGTAGATAAATTACTGTCTATAGTCAGAATAAAAATAAATGTTATAAGAGATGGAAACACCACGATAATAGACTCAGATAAAGTTGTTCCTGGAGACATAATTTTACTTTCTGCGGGAAGCTTAATACCAGCGGATTCTCTTCTTATCGAAACAAAAGATTTCTTTGTAAATGAGACAGCTTTTACTGGTGAAACATATCCTGTTGAAAAAAATATTGCTCTACTATCAAGTGATATTCCAATTTCAAAACGCACAAACTCAATCTTTATGGGGACAAGTGTTATAAGTGGGACAGCAAAAGCAGTGGCAGTAAAAATAGGGAAGGAGACAGAATTTGGAAAAATCAGTGAAGAACTTGAACAAGGATCAGTTGAAACTGAATTTGAACATGGAATAAAACAATTTGGCTATCTGCTAATGAAAATAATGCTTGTAACAGTGTCCATTATCCTTTTGTTTAATATTTATGTACACCGTCCAATACTTGATTCTATTTTGTTTTCGCTTGCTATTGCAGTAGGTATTACTCCACAGTTACTTCCAGCAATAATTAGCATAAATCTCTCTCATGGTGCTAAAGCTATGGCAAAACAAAAAGTTATTGTAAAGAGACTTTCTTCAATTGAAAATCTTGGTTCAATGAATGTACTTTGTTCTGATAAAACTGGAACTCTAACAGAAGGCAAGGTAAAACTAAATTCAACACTTGGCATTGAAAACAACAAAAGTGAAAAGGTCGGAATGTTTGCTTATTTAAATTCTTCCTTTGAAAAAGGTTACATAAATCCAATAGATGAAGCAGTGCGGAAAGATTTAAGTTTTGATATTGGAGCATATAAAAAGATTGATGAGCTGCCATATGATTTTAATAGAAAGTGCTTAAGTGTATTACTCTCAGAAGGAGTTGGCTACCTGTTAATAACTAAAGGAGCCGTCAAAAATATTTTAGCTGCTTGCACAAAAGCAGAGATTTCATCTGATGAAATAGTGGACTTAGAACCTCTAAAAGAAAAAATAGATAAGATGTACAAAGAACTAAGCTTAAAAGGATTTAGAACCTTAGGGGTTGCATATAGAAGACTTGATAAAGAAGTACACGTAACCAAAGAACATGAATCAGATATGGTGTTTCTAGGATTTCTAACTTTTTATGATCCGCCAAAAGAAAAGATATTAGAAACAATAAATAATTTGCAAAAAGTTGGAGTTAAACTTAAAGTAATTACTGGTGACAATAAACTAATTGCACAAAGTATTTGTGAACAAATTAGCTTATTAAATCCAAGGATTTTAAGTGGAGATGAAATAAAGCATATCAGTGACTTGGAGCTAGAAAAATTAGTACAAGAAATAGATATATTTGCAGAAATTGAACCAAATCAAAAAGAAAAAATAGTTCTTGCTCTGAAAAAAGTTGGCAATGTAGTTGGTTATATGGGAGATGGAATAAATGATGCTACTGCATTGCATTCTGCTGATGTGGGCATATCAGTTGATACTGCTGTAGATGTTGCAAAAGAAGCTGCTGATATTGTGCTTCTAGATAAAGATCTTGAAGTAGTTATTGCTGGTATAAAAGAAGGAAGGAAAACTTTTGCAAATACACTAAAGTATATTTTTGTTTCTACAAGTGCAAACTTTGGGGATATGTTTAGCATGGCTGGAGCATCCTTGCTGCTTCCTTTTTTGCCATTGTTACCTAAGCAAGTACTACTTGAAAATCTTCTGAGTGATTTACCATCGCTTGCAATTGCGACTGATAATGTGGATACAGAGTTAGTTGACTTACCAAAAAGATGGAATATAAAATTTATTATAAATTTTATGATTGTATTTGGTCTTTTAAGTTCAGTCTTTGATTACCTAACTTTTGGTATACTCTATTTTTTATTTCACACAACACCTGGCACATTTAGGACAGGATGGTTCCTAGAGTCTGTAATTTGTGCATCAACAATAGCTCTTATTATAAGAACTAGGAGATTTTTCTTTAAAAGTAAACCCAGTAAATATCTTTTAGGTGCTTTTATATTTGCTATCTCATTATTAGTTATTTGTTACACCTTCCGACCACTAGCTTCTCTTTTTAGTTTCACACCTGTTCCAAATAGTTTTATCTTAATTTTAGGTGCCATAGTTATTGTTCATATAATTGCTGCTGAAATTGTAAAAGTAAACTTTTACAAAAAAGTTAGCTTTTGATTGCTTAAGAACTATTAACAATGATCTTAAATTCAGCCTCAACTACTTTATAAACTTGCTCTAATTTATAAGGCAACTTAAGTTCTACAGCGTCAGATTTGCTTTCTCGGAAAAGAATCTGGAGACCTAGTGGACAAAGTATGCCACGCTAATACGTTTTTGAGAGCTGGTTAATTCCTCAGAGTCAGATTTAATTGGGGAAAAAACAAAAACTAAGTGTATACAATCTTATAAATCTATACAATTAATATTGATTAGTGCTTGTTAAATAATCATATCTTAATCTTTTATTATTAGTCTTAAATTAATAGGTAGTAATTCTTATATTTAAGATTTTTATGGTAACCAGCTCTTCAATGTTAAGTACTTCACCAGAAGTCTGTTCTACAAGTTGTCACGCCAGTAGACGTGAAGTTATACATGGTGATGATGTAAGTGATATTAGATGTGAACCAGGCAGAGGAAATAACAAGAAAACATTTCTTGGAGCTTTAATTTCTTATTTTGTATCAGGTTTTGTGAGCTTGGTAAACAATGTATGTAAGTTACTAGGTATTGAAAGTCCAATTGAAAGGCTACAGAGAACATTTTTAATAGCTCCAAATAATCATGTTGGATGTACTCCGTGTGAGTTAAATATTCCTCATGAAAAAGTAGAAATACCAAGTGGTGATGGTGTATTAAGAGGACATTTATTGCAAGCGCCTTTAGAAACTAAAAAGACTATAATCTTTTTAAATGGAAGAGGACATAATTCAAGCAATGCCATAAGACAACTTGCTGAATTACAAAAACAAGTTAATGTAAACATTTTGGTGGTTGATTACAGAGGATGTGGAGAAAGTTCAGGGACTCCTACATTAAATGGTTTGGTAGATGATGCAGCTGCAATGTATGATTATCTAAAAAGCAAGGGGTTTGCAGAAAATGATATATCTGCTTATGGGGTTTCACTTGGTGGCGGGGTTGCAACAGCACTTGCTACAAGGAGACCACTTAATACACTATTTGTCCAATCTTCATTTACTTCAATGGATGATATTGCTGGTGATATTATGTCATCAATATTACCTGATGTTCTTACAGACTCGTTAACTCCGCTTGCAGGATCGGATCTCAATTCAAGAAGCAATATGCGTAATGTAAAAGCTAAGAATGTAATCATTCTTCATGGAACAGCTGATGAGGTTATTCCTTATAATCATGGGGTTTCATTATTTAGGGCGGCAAAAGATGCTGGATTAAATGTGATGTTCAAAAAAATAAAAGGTGCTGGGCATACGAATTTCTCGAATTTTTATGATTCTGAAGGTATTCATGAAATCTTTAGAAGAATTCTTAGCATAGAAGATGTAAACAAGAAGGTTAGTTACATAAATACTAGTAGACGACTCTCATTAGCAGCTTAAAACATTATCACAAGAAGCAAATAGGATTTAATAATTACAAATGGAGACCTAGTTCCCGCCCACCAAAGGTGGGCGAGGCAGGAACGATGTTTCCCACTTTGTGAATGCTCATTATTCATCAAAAGCAGCTTAAAAAGCAATAGTTTAACCTTAACTAAGTGTTGGTATAATATATACAAATTGTGTATACAACAAATGAAATTTGAATGGGACAAAAATAAAAGTGAAGCAAATCTACAAAAACATGGAATTAGTTTTGATGAAGCAAAAACCATATTTTATGGACATGTACTCACTATTGAAGATAGACGAAAAGAATATAGAGAAACTAGGGAAATTAGCATAGGGGAACTTGAACATAAAATAGCAGTTGCTGTAGTAATTCATACAGATAGAAAAGGAAAAACAAGAATAATATCAGCAAGAATTGCAAACAAAAAAGAAAGGACACTGTATTATGAGTATCTCAAAGAAAAGAGCTAAAGAAATAAAATCAATCAGAGATGAGGACATAGATTATTCGGATATTCCAGAATTAAGTGAAAGCTTTTTTAAAAAAGCTGATTTAGAAATGCCTAAAACTAAAACTGCTATTTCATTTAGATTAGATACTGATATATTGGAATGGTTCAGATCTCAAGGAGAAAAATATCAAACAAAAATGAATGCCGTTCTAAAAGCATTTATGAATGCACATAGGCAGCATTAGTTAACGATGTTTCCCACGCTATTACATTATTGAGAGCTGCTTAATTTATGCCTCTTTAATAGATATTTTAATCTTTTCAACTGGCAAGTAGCAACTGGCAGGATTTGCTATAGGGATTGTGCTAGTTGCTGTTTTTTGAGCCAATTAGCTAATTTAATCGGCTCAAAAAAGTGGTATAATTGAGCCGATTAGTGATTTTATATGACTCATGAAATATAATTGGCAACTTAATGACTGGACTAGTTTTCGATATAACATATCGGAAGTTAATGAATTAGCATATGACTGTTTAAAAAACATTAGTCTATTTGCCGGTAACATTACAGCTTTACCTGAAGATGTTAAACAAGAAACAATAATACATTTTATGGTTTCTGAGGCAGTTAAAACTTCAGCAATTGAAGGAGAGGTTGTTAGTAGGGAAGATGTACTTTCCTCAATTAGAAATCACTTTGGATTAAATACAAAAATAAAACAAATTAAAGATTTAAAAGCAGAGGGTATTAGTAAGGTAATGATAGATGTTTATCAAACTTTCAATAAGCCACTTTCAAAGAAAATGTTAAATGAATGGCACTTGATGTTATTTCAAGGACAAATCGGATCTAGCAAAATGGACATAGGTAAATATCGTACACATAAAGAACCAATGCAGGTAATTTCTGGGTCTCTTGGCAAAGAAAAAATCCATTTTATAGCTCCTCCATCAAAGAATATTGAGATAGAAATGAAACAGTTTATTCAATGGTTTAACCAAACAGCATCAGGCAGAGAACATGAAATTAAAGCAACTCCTGTAAGATCAGCTATTGCTCATTTGTATTTTGAATCCATTCATCCTTTTGAAGATGGCAATGGTCGTATCGGACGGGCAATTTCAGAAAAAGCTTTAGCTCAAAGCTTAGGACATCCTATTTTAATTAGTCTATCTCAGGAAATTGAAGCCAATAAAAAAAGTTATTATTTAAACCTAAAAAATGCACAAAAATCAAATGAAATTACTGAGTGGATTAAATATTTTTTAGAAATGATCAACGCTTCAACTGTTAGAACAAAGTCACAATTAACATTTATACTTGAAAAGTCAAGATTTTTTGACAAGTTTAAAAATGAATTTAACCAAAGACAAAAGAAAGTCATTAACCGAATGCTAGAAGAAGGCCCTCTTGGATTTAAAGGAGGAATCACTGCCAGAAAATATATTTCTATTACTAAATGTTCAAAGGCTACTGCAACAAGAGATTTAACTGAACTATTAACAATGAAAGCTATAAAACGACTTACTGGTAAAGGGCGAAATGTCAGCTATGAATTAGATTTGCACTGAGAGATTTTGTTTATTTTCCCACCTTGTTAATGTAAATATACCACTGAAAGCTGCTTAGTTAACCCCTAGTGCTACTCACTATATATTGCATGGATAAATTTACTTTACCATTGACTTTTAATATATATGTAACTATTAGTGTGTTTAAAAAGCTATTAGTAAAACTTCTTGCTCTTACTTTAGTCTGTATTAATTGATGAAGAAAAATTTAAGTAAACCTATTTTAGTTACAGGAGCAACGGGGTATGTTGGTGGTCGCTTGGTGCCTAAATTATTAGAAAAAGGATATACGGTTAGAGCAGCTTCTAGGTCTTTAGAAAAACTGAAGAGTCGTTCCTGGGTAAATAATCCAAATGTTGAAATTGTTGTACTAAATGTTTTTGATAAAGACTCTTTAGTTAAAGCAACATTGGGCTGTTCAGTTGCTTATTATTTAGTGCATTCTATGAACGCACTAAATAAAGATTTTGCTCATTCAGATCGTATAGCTGCAAAAAACATGGCTTCAGTAGCTGAAGCAGCAGGATTAGAACGAATTATTTATTTGGGTGGTTTGGGGGAAGAAGGTAATAATTTAAGTAAACATTTAAAATCTAGAATAGAGGTTGCAGAGATTCTCAAATTAGGTAAAGTGCCTACTACTATTTTGCGTGCAGCTATGATTATTGGTTCTGGTAGTGCTTCTTTTGAAATACTTAGATATTTGGTAGATAGGCTACCTATAATGATTACACCAAAGTGGGTTCATGTTAAAAATCAACCAATTGCAATAAGAAATGTTTTGAATTATTTAATTGGTTGCTTGGAAAACGAAGCAACCAAAGGAAAGTCATTTGATATAGGTGGACCAGATATACTGACTTATAAAGAGCTAATGGAAACTTATGCAGAAGAAGCAGGTTTAGGAAAAAGACTAATAGTTCCAGTACCAGTTTTTACACCTAAATTAAGTTCTTACTGGATACATCTTATTACTCCTATTCCATCTTATATTGCAATGCCTTTAGCTGACGGATTAAGAAACCCTGTAGTATGTAGAGAAAATAAGATTAAAGAACTTATTCCTCAGAAGCTTTTAACTTGTAGAGAAGCAATTAAAATAGCAATTGAAAATACAGAAAAACTTAAAATTGAAAGCAGCTGGACAGATACAGGGATTATCGAACATCCTGAATTGAATATTGAAGGAGATGAAAAATGGGCAGGTGGAACAGTCTATAAAGATAAAAGAGAAGTAACAGTAAATGCTACACCAGAAGAAATATGGAAACCAATAATAAAAATAGGCGGAGAGAATGGATATTACTATGGTAACTGGCTGTGGAAAATCAGAGGACTCCTAGACATAATTTTTGGTGGTACTGGTCTTAAACGCGGAAGAAAAGATCCCGGGAATTTAAGAGTTGGTGATATTTTAGATTTTTGGCGTGTTGTTGAAGTTGCACCCAATAAAAGATTATTACTTTTTGCTGAAATGAAATTACCCGGGAAAGCTTTTCTTGAATTTGATATAAATAAAATAAATGACATTTCTTGTAAACTTACTCAAACAGCAACATTTTTTCCAAACGGAATAGAAGGGATCTTATATTGGTATTTGATAAAACCTTTACATAATTTGGTTTTTAATGGAATGATAAAAGGGATAAAAAAGTCTATAGAATAAAAATAGGTAATTTAAAAAAGTTGTTCTTCAATAATCAATGAAACTCAAGTCAGGCTTAAAATCTGGGACCTAGTTAACGAAGTTCGCCACACTAATACATTGTTGGAAGCTGCTTGATTGCACAGCGTCAGATTTTGTTTATTGAAAAAAGTGGCGAACCTAAAATGGTAGTCAAAAAAATATTGAAGAATTACTAGCTAAATCTTTGTTTTAAATGACTGGAGACCTAGTTAACGATGTTTCCCACGCTATTACATTATTAATAGCTGCTTAATTTATACCCCATGTATTTATATTTTAACCTTTTCAACTAGCAAGTAGCAACTGGCAGAATTACTATAGGGGCTGTGCTAGATGCTAGTTGAATGTGCTTGGGATAGATTTGGTTTATTGGGAAAGTCTATTTAAATCTATAAGAGGTTAACCTTTTATCTCCAAGCTTTTCTACTAGTTTTTTATCTGCGCAGTATTTTAAATCTCTACTAGCTGTGGCTGTTGAGATGTTTTTAAATAAATCAATGTAACTCTTTCTGCTAAACATCTTATTTTTAAAGTGCTCTTTAGCTTTACTTACCCTTTGTTCAATACTTACTGGCTCTGGTTTAAATTCAGAGTAATATCTGCTGAGTGAATTATGAATAATTGCTAGCATAAATTCTATAAATTTAGTTGATTCTCCTTGCTTGTCAGATTGCTCCAAAGCCAAGTAATATGCTTGTTGGTTTTCTTTTATAATTGACTCAATAGGAATATATTGGAATACAGGGTTATATTTATAGAGAATTAAAGTCTGCCAAAATCTTCCAAGTCTTCCGTTTCCATCTAAAAACGGATGAATAAATTCAAATTCATAGTGAAAGACTGAACTTTTTATTAATGGATGCTCATCCTTATTACTTTTTAAATAATCAAAAAGATTCTTTAGAAGCTTTGGTAACATTTTGGGTTGAGGAGCAACATGTGAAACCTTACTTCCTTTTAAGATTCCTACATTGCTTGACCTAACTAGTCCTGCATTATCAATTAAATCTTGCATAAATGTTTTATGAGCTTTGCATAGTGAATCTAAAGAGCTTGAGCTATATTTAGCTAAATCTTCATAAGCTTTAATTGCATTGTTTACTTCTAAAATATCTTTTTTAGGACCCATGACTCTTTTGTTTTCAATTATGGCTGTTATTTGTTCAATAGATAAAGTATTACCTTCAATTGATAATGTCCCATAAATAGTTTTAATTTTATTTTGCTTTCTTAGTTGTGGAGTAGGAACAATAGAGATTAGTCCTTCTAGTTTTCCTAGCAATTTTGAAATATCAGCTATTAATGATATTGATTTATTTGTTATTTTATAAGGTGGGTACATAATATGATAGTATCAAATGATAGTATCATTATACCCTGAATTATTGTTATCGTACCTGTATTTAGTATGTAAAATGAATTTGGAGTCCTAGTGTCCAAAGTTCGCCACGCTAATACAGTTTTGAGGGTTGCTTAATTACTCTATCCCACAGTGCTACTCACTACATATTAAGGTGTTTATGGTACATAATCTATAGTTTTTACAACAATCCAGTTAAATTAAAGGAAATTTAATCTTTATTTATTTACTCTAAGTAGATAATTTTATATTATCTACTTATGGAACCCATAAGAATAATTACACATAGCTTGCCTAATGTTACTACTCTTCAAGGCTTTACAAGCAGCACACTTGGTATAAACCTTGTTTATGCAAGTACCGATGCATCCCGTTTTAATAGGACTACAGTAGAGAGTGAAGTATTAAAAACTATGGCTGCTATTGTGCGTATTAAAAATGAAAGAAATAATAAACAAGGCTTAGGCAGTGGAGCAATAATTACTGAAGATGGTTATGTTCTTACTGCAGCACATGTGGTTAGAGAAAGTAATAAATTATTAATTAAAATCCCAACAGACCATTCCTTAGAAATAGATTCAGATTTTAATACTCATACTATTGAAATGTTTACGTGTTTTGAAGGGACAGTAGTTGCTAATGATGAAACTTCAGACGTAGCAGTGGTAAAAATAAAAAATCCTCCACAGGGTTTAAAACCAATCCTAATATCAGAAAATGATTTGGGAGAACAGGTGTGCTCTATAGGATATATAGTTAGAGTAATTAATAAAGATAGTGAAAGAGGGGTGCTTTTATTTTCTACAGGAGAACGGCTTTTACCAGAACATGATATAGAAGATGTAAAAAGAAGAGCTTCTAATATATTCTTTGAAATGATAAAAAGAATTTTAAGAGGCAGTCCAGTAGAAGGAAGTACAAGATTTGATGTTTTAAAAGCTTATTTCGGGTTAGCTTCTGCGACCAATTATACACTGTCAAAAACAAGTGGATTGGCAAGTTCTACATGTAGAACGGAGCCTGGCATGTCTGGAGGTCCAACAATAAATCATGAAAGGAGAGTAATAGGTGTTAATTCTTCTGCTAATTGGGTTTCTAATAAGATTAGACAATTAATCATAGAGCAACTAAGTATGCTAGGAATAAGAAAACCTAAAAATAATTTTGAGACTCTTAGTCACTTTGCCAGTTTAGAGGAAATATATAGAGTTATTGAACAAGCAGGAATAAATTTAAAAAAAGTCGTTGGATAAAATCCTAACTAAAAGCTAAATCTTCTTAGTTATGGTATTAGATTTGTATATGAAATGAGAAGTCTTATATGTTCAAGAAAGGTGCTTGATCTCAAAGCGTTAGATTTAATTTGTCATAAGAGGAAAATCTTGGAGACTTAGTTCTTCCTTAATGAAATGAGCAGGGCAAGCACAGGGTCAGATTTTGTTAATTGAAAAAAAAGTGGCAAACCTAAAATAGTAGTCAAAATTAAAGTTGAGAATTACTGGCTAAATCTTTGTTTTAAATGACTGGAGACCTAGTGGACAAAGTTCGCCACGCTATTACAGTTTTGAAAGTGGCTTAAACCTATTTCATCTGGAGTTAGAGTTGGCATTTCAAAAATTATAATTTAATTCTAAAGGGATACCTCTTGATGTTATCTTTCCCTTTTTTTAATTAGCAATTCTCTGCTACTTACAATAGGTTTTTTATTTCTTAAGGATTTAATCTCCTTATATACCTTTCTATGGTGTGATGGTACATATACTTTAGGTATTGAGATCTTTGTAAGATATATTTAGATTCTTATTTATCTGTGGTAATAAAATGAAAAATAACATTTACTTTTTAACTAGATCATTTTTTATCTTGTTATTGTTTTTCTTATTCTTATTACCTCTTCATTTATTTGCCCAAAGTCTTGCTCCTATTCCCGGAGTAGGTCCGACAGTATGTGCTGCTAATTGTGATGGTAATACAAACCCTACTATTGCTGGTTCTAGTGAAGGTATTGGTGACTTCTGCAGAGTTGAATCTGACTGTAAATCGGGGCTCCGGTGTGTTCCTACACGAGCTTGTGCAGCTGGTTGTATTGCCTGCAATGGTTCCAGTGCAACTACTTGCCAAAGACTAGCTTCCTCCTGTATTTTCAGAGGCAAGGAGTGCTCAATAGCTCAGGGGCGTTTCTGTTGCAGAGGGTTAACATGTATCAGCGAAGTTGTCGGAAATGGTAGGGTGGTATCAAGATGCAAGCGGTCATGTCGATGAAAAATCTCAATGTTTCTTTTGTGATGTTATTGCATATAAGAGTTCTAAACTTTCTCTAGCCGAAAACCCAGTTTGCGTCTAATTTTTTTTATTCTATGCAACTCTAATTCTCTAACTTCTAAAATTTTGGAGACCTAGTAGACAAAATTCGCCACGCCAATACATTACTGAGGGCTGCTTAATTTATACCTCCTGAACACATATTTTAGTCTTTCCAACTAGCAAGTAGCACTGGCAGGATTTACTTTATCACGACCCCATGAGCTGGGACTATTTTAGAACTTTTTGGAAGAACATTGGATAATCTCTTATTCATTAACATTTTGATCAATAATCAAATACTGTTAGACAGCTTGTTAAGCTATACTTTTCTGGTTACCGTAAATATTGCTAGCTAAGAACTAAACAGTAGGAATTAGAGGGTTAAACAATGCAAAGAATTTTATTTGGAATTTTATTTTTAATTATAGTCAGTGTATCTATAAGCATTAGTGCTTCAAGTTCAAACATTAATTACAATAATTTGTACCAGACCTCAGGAGGTGCAGCCCTACCAGCAACCATGACGACTTTTGTTATTGTAGATGGGCCAGGTGCTGGGACACAATTAGGTTCAACAACAGATGCTACTACTGGAATGGTCATTGTTGATGCAATGGCGGGGAATCAAATAACTAATGCAGATGGGCACATTGGTGGAATAGGAGTTGGTGAGGGAATGAATTGTCCTGGTCCGCTTGGTCATTATCATGGAACATTACGAGGACAGCCTGATCCAGATCCAGAAAAATGTGGCTGGGGACATGTGGCAGCATTAAATGATATCTCAGAGGGAACACAGGAAGTGTCAGCTAATTATATGAGAGAAGTTTCAATTATACAATTTATTGAAAAAGAACCACCTGATTATAATGGAGCAGCTAATGCAGCAGACGAGGCTGCTATGGAACTAAGCATGCTTCAGGATGATATAAGGGATCCAGATAAAACAATGATAGGCAAAGGAATGGCTCATCAGGCAAGTGACAAACTTGGAAAAGCAATTAATGCTGACAAGTTTGTAGTTATGACTCTTTCTCCACTCCCACCTAAGAGGGACTCGGAAAAAGATGCAGCCATTACTCTTAAAATTAATAATGCACTTAAGGCAAAACAAGAAGCTCTAATGATACTTTTTGATGCTGAAGCAATGGCTGCTGCTATGGCTGGTATTGGAGAATAGATTTAGTTATAAAAAGTAGTTTATAAAGCTACATTGTTTTGAAATAGCTTAATCCTACAATGTCAGATTTGTCAGCAAAGCTAAGCCCAATCTGAAATCTGGACCTAGTTAACGATGTTTCCCACGCTAATATATTTTTGAGAGCTGCTTAACTTACACCTCTTTAATAGATATTTTAACCTTTTCAATTGGCAAGTAGCAACTGGCAGGATTTGCTATAGGGGTTGTGCTAGCTGAATGTGTCCTGGAATACGGTCAACAAAGTTAAGATAGCAATACAAGAGCATGAAGGGTGCATTAATATCCCTAAATTGCCACCACCACCAGAATAGTTTATTACCTCACTCACTTAGCACTATTTATTTTTACCCAAGGATAACTCTCACTGCGTGGACTTTTCTATCATCAATTAATGGAATACCATCTTTTACTGACATTATAAACTTGCCATCCAGCTCAATTGTTTTTACACCATTTGAAATTGAATTAGGATTTTCAACAAAGATTTCATACTGTGTTTTTCCATGCTGGTAATTAACTGTAAAATTTTCCCAATAGTTTGGGATACAGGGATTAAGATATAGAATGTTTCCCTCAACTTGCAGTCCTAAAATTAACTCTATTCCTGCACTATACATCCATCCGGCTGAGCCTGTATACCATGTCCATCCTCCCCTTCCTACATGAGGTGGCTCAGAATAAACATCTGCTGCAATAACATAAGGTTCAACTTTATATCTATGCACACCAGCTCGTGTACCTGCATGGTTTATTGGATTTAGCATACTAAAAAGTTCATAAGCTTTGTTCCCATTTCCTAACATTGCAAAAGCAATTACATTCCAGATCGCAGCGTGTGTATACTGGCTACCGTTTTCACGGATACCAGGCAAATAACCTTTTATGTAACCCGGATCAAGAGAGGTTTTGTCAAACGGTGGAGTAAAAAGAAGGATGAGATTATCACCTGGTCTAATTAAGTATTTCTCAACCGATTCCATAGCTTTAGAAGCTCGCTCAATAGAAGCGGCTTTTGAAATAACGCTCCATGACTGAGCAATTGAATCAATTCTGCATTCAGCATTTGATGCAGAACCAAGCGGTGTCCCATCATCAAAATATGCCCGCTTGTACCAAGCACCATCCCAAGCTTCTTTTTCAAGAGCATTTTTTAAATCACTAGAATGTTTAAGCCATCGATCTACACAATCATTTTCATTTCGAGCTTTGGCTACAGAGGAAAATTGTATTAGTGTTGCATAAAGAAACCAGCCGAGCCAAACACTTTCGCCTAGGCCACCATGCCCTACCCGGTTCATTCCATCATTCCAATCACAGCTGCCAATTAGTGGTAGCCCATGTACACCAGTTTTAAGACTTCTATCTAATATCCTCTTACAATGTTCAAAAAGAGTAGCACTTTGCTCAGAATGTTTTGGTTCATAATAAGAACTTTCTTCTTCAGGCAAGAGTATTCGTCCCTCTAAAAATTGAATAGTCTCATCAAGTATTTTGTAATCACCTGTAATCCTTAAATAACAGCAAACAACATAAGGAAGCCATAAACTATCATCTGAACACCTTGTACGTACACCTTTGTCGGATGGAGGATGCCACCAGTGTTGGACATCGCCTTCTAGGAACTGGTGACTCGCAGCGTTTAAAATATGTGCTCTTGTAATAGAAGGTTGTGAAAGAACAAGAGCCATTACATCTTGAAGTTGATCGCGAAAACCATATGCACCCCCAGCCTGATAAAAAGCTGTACGTGCCCAATAGCGACAAACCAGAGTTTGATATAAAAGCCATCTGTTTAACATTAAATCTGTTTTACGATCGGGGGTCTTGACCTGGACTTTACAAAGAATACTTTCCCAATTTTCTTTTACATTTTTAAGTACAGAATCAACATTAATTGATCTATATTTCTTTATTAATTTGCGGGCAGTTTCTCTATCGCTTACCTGTCCAAGGAAAAAAAACAATTCTACTTTTCCATTAGGAGGAATTTCTACAACTACTTTCTGTGCACAACATGGATCGAGCCCTGCACCAACATTACCGCTAAGCTCATGTCCATATACCAGAACAGCAGGCTGTTCAAGAGTCCCATTACGTCCTATAAATTCTGTTCTGTCAGCTGTCCAAGAGCTTTGTTTTTTACAAAAATCAGCAAAGGCAATTCTTTTGCCAAAATCTGCATTCCAGGGATTATAGGCAAACATTGCACTGGTTTCTTCATCAATTTCAGTAATGATAAATGGTGCATTGGTGCTGCGTGAAGAACCAAGAGCCCACTCTATATAAGAAGTTACTGAAAGATTTCTTACTCTTCCGGACTTGTTTTCTAAAGTAAGATGTGAAATTTTAATTGGATCATCCCAACTAACATATTGGGTGAGTTTGCTTTCTATGCCATTTAAAAAATGTTCAAAACTACTATAACCTTGACCATGTCGTGCAATATAAGTTGCATTGTCAAAACGAATTGGCAAAGCTGTAGGAGTCCATAACTCACCTGTTTCTTCATCGCATATATAAAACACTTCAGAGCTTGGATCACATACTGGATCATTAGACCATGGGGTAATCTGATTTTCTCTACTATTTAAAGTCCATGTATAACCCGAACCGGATTCAGAAACCAAAAACCCTATTTCATTATTAGCAATTACATTAATCCAAGGCATCGGAGTATATTGTGATTTTCCAAGAATTATTACATACTCATGTCCATTATCAGCAAAACCACCAAGTCCATTAAAGAATTCAAGTGTTGGGTGAGCTACTGACCAATCTTTTTTTACAGGAGCACTGGTACGATGTTTTAGCTGATAAACGGGCTTATCAGTACTACGCTTCATACGCATTATTTGTTCTGCAAGACTTCCTTCTTTACAGGACATAACCGATCTGGCTGCAGTCTGCAAAAGTTCTTTTTCTTGTTGAGTAAGCAAGTCAGCTCTCAAAACAAAAATACTGCCACCACATTCTTGCATATGACTTCCTGGCATTTTAACGCTCGTTCTTACCATAGCTTCAAGAAGGACCTGAAGATCCTGAATATAAGATGTGGCTTTTTCATTAATAATAACCAAATCAACATCAAGCCTTTTCATTTGCCAGTATTCATAGGCACGTAAAAGCTGTTTAATGACTGCCTGATCATCTGCATTATCTATATGAACTACAAGAATAGGATAATCACCAGAGATTTGGTGAGTCCATAATCCAGAAACACTTAAAGAATTTTGTTTAAGGATTTTACTTGGAGGCCGCATTGAAGGATTTGAATAAATAATACGATTTGCAAGATGCTGAAAGAAATTTGCTTCCATACTATCAATGCCAAGATAGTGTAACTGAACTTGTGCATGTGTCCATGCCAATGTAGAGGTACGTTCAAATGTTGCAGGGTCATGGTATTTGTCCGCAAGAGCAATAATTTCTTCACGTGAATGTGAAACTATTGTTGAAAAACAAATATGTTTTGTAGCACCAGGTGGAATATGAACACGGGTACGTAAACTTACTATTGGATCAAGTACTGCTCCTACCGTATTAGACAAAGGTTGTCCTTCTACTACTGAAACAGCTTTTCTGATTGAGCATCCACGTCCAAGAAAATTGGCTCTGTCAGTTTCATATTCAATGCCAGCATTTGTATCTCCTTCTACTGCTATAACATGAGCCATCCAGACAGGTGTCTCTGTTGAAGAACGTGGTCGCCTTGCTGCAATCAAACTAGTTAATTCCGGGATATATTCAGTTTGTATAAAAAGATTTGAAAAAGCAGGATGCATTACATCAGAACCTTGAGTAGCTAAAACAATTTCACTATAAGAAGTAATTTCTATTTCCTTACTTTGCATTCCTATGTTTCTAAGTGAAACACGTCTGATTTCTGCATTATCTTCTGGAGATACTATAATCTCTAAATCAGTTATTATGTCACCGTCTTGCCTAACTATTCTTGCTCTGTCTTCAGCAAAAGTTGCTTCATAATGATCTGGTTTAATACCAGTTGGCTGGTACCCACTGGACCACAAATCTTTACTTTCAGTATCATATAAAAAAATATAACTTCCCCACATATCACATGTAACATCTTCTCGCCAGCGAGTAATTGAAAGGTCATTCCAACGACTATATCCAGAACCGGCTGAAGTAATCATAACTGTGTAATGTCCGTTTGATAGAAGGTGTGTTGAAGGTATAGGAAGATTAGGTAAATCAAAATGTCTGAGTGCAGACTGAGCAACATCTTTTACATTGCTAGTTTGTAAGTGTTCCGTTCTTTGATGTGCTACAGCAACATTACGTGGTGTTCTCTCCTGAAGTAAAAGTTCAGCAGCTCTTACCATTGAAACTTCGTGAAAGCGATGGCGCATAATGCCATCAAAAATTACATTTGTAAGAGCGACTAATGTCATTCCCTGGTGGTGAGCCATATATGCTTGGACTATTGCTACCTGTTTATTTTCAGGTAATCTTGTAGTGGTGAAATCTAAAGCTTCATAAAAACCATAAGGTCCAAGTGTACCCATTCCTTCAAGCCTCTTGAAATTTTCTTCTGCTAATCTTGGATAATACATTGCTGCAAGGGCTGTTGAATATGGGGAAACTACCAGATCCTCTTCAAGTCCTCTTTTTAAACCAAGTGCGGGTACTCCGAAACTTGAGTATTGATAAGCAAGAGCTTTGTCCCTGACGTTATATGCTGACTCTGATATTCCCCAGGGCACATGACGTTGAGCTCCATATCTAATCTGTTTTTTTACAATCAGACGACATGTTCTATCTAACAAGCTTTCCCGAGGAGTATACATAACCAGCGAGGGCATTAGATATTCAAACATTGAACCTGACCAGGAGATAAGTGCAGTTCTACCGTCAACAGGAGTCAATGTACGGTTTAAACAAAACCAATGTGAAGTGGGGGCATCACCTTTAGCAATTGCAATAAAGCTTGTAAGCCTTGCTTCTGAAGCAAGCATATCGTAATAAGATGTATCAAGGCAACCGTCGGCAACATTAAAACCTATAGAAAAAAGATTACGATTAGAATCAAAAAGAAACCTAAAATCCATTTCAGTGAATAATTTGTATACAATTTCAGAAATTACTGATAGTCTTTCGATCACTAATTTACAAGCATGTGATGATTTTTCAATTGCATAAATCACAGCATCAATATAATCTTTTGTCTTTGAAAAATGGATATTATTAGGATAGTTCTTTCGAAGATCTGTTAAATTTCTTGTAATTTTTTCATAGTGGGAATATAAATCAGTAAGTGGAAGTTTTAAAGTTTCTTGACTATCCAAGAGCTCAAGCTGTTTTTTTTCTTCATCTGTGAGATCAAGTGGCAAATCATTTTTATTAAATAATCTAGTCCATGGCAATATTTGTACATAGTCGCGTATGTGACTCTTAATATCTGAACAAATTTGAAGAGACCAGGACAATACTTCACTACTATCAGATTTTCCACGCTCCTGTGCAAAAGTTTTTGCAATATCTACCAGGATGTCTGCACTGGTTTGTAATGCTTCCCACCTTGAAACATATTCAAAAGGTGTTTGTGGAAAATCTTTTAAAAAGTTTTCAAGATCATAGACAGCATACAGTAACTGATCTAGATTAACTATAAAGGTACGTTTATTGTCGTGGATATTAAGTAGTGATTCTTTTAGAAGGCAAAGCGTATCCTGGATTCCTTCAATTCTCTTTAGAGTTGGTAAAGGGCTCTGCAACATTTCCTCACATGCTTGAGCGATAACAAGCAGATGTCCTGCGAGATTTCCACTGTCTACGGAAGAAATATACTGTGGATCCAATGGCAGTTTTTTTTGTAAATCATACCAGTTATAAAAGTGTCCTCTATAACGTGGAAGACTCTTTAATGCCATCAATGTGGATTCAAGTCTTTCTACCATTTCTTCAAGGCCTATCCAACCAAAATCTTTTGCTGCTACAGTGGAAAGAAGATAAAGTCCAAAATTAGTTGGTGAACTACGATGTGCAACAATTGGCTGTGGATCTTCCTGGAAATTATCTGGTGGCAGTAAATTATCTTCTTTAGTTACAAAGGCAGTAAAAAATCTCCAGGTACGACGTGCAATTAAACGAAATGTCTTTATTCCTTCCTCAGTTAAAGGTTTTACAGGATCAGTCTTTGGTGGCAAACTTATAAAGAATGCAATAACAGGTGATATTATCCATAAAAAGATAAAAGGAGCAGCAAGTATTATTACACGGTCATTTTTAAAGAATAAAAGCAACATACCAAGAACAATTGCAAAAGATATTGCTCTTGCATGTCTTTTAAAAAAATAACTTAATAAAAGATTAGTGTTATTTGTTTGCTTTGCAACAGTAATCCATTCAAGGAGCTTATGTTTGCTTATAAAGAGTCTGTATAAAGTACGAAATATAGAATCAAGCATGAGCAAGGCATGGTGCATAAGTAATGAAAGCAGAATAAGGCTTTGTTCAAGACCAATTAAAAAATCAAAAACAAGAGTATGCAAAGAGCTAGTTTTTCTTTTACTTAGTTTGCTAGGTATAAGTCCAAAAATAAAGGGGATAAACGAAGGAAATGCAAGAGCTGTTATAACAAAACAAGTCCAAAGAATATGAGGTGCATGTGG